>NZ_JBMULZ010000057.1:0-1051 GCF_049534875.1 Uniformispora flossi | reverse complement strand
GCTTTTGAGCGAAACAATACATATTCTCCACTCTATCCTCTTTAATCTCTGTGCGGCGTTCTCCGTTGTCGAAAATCATTACGTTTTTATCCAAGTCTAGCAACCTCCGTATATAGTAATTTAATATAAGAAAAGCCGCCCCGATCGGAGCGACTATTTAATTAGTCCACAAGCGCAAGTGTCAATGTTTTAAAGCCGCGGCGGGTTTTAACTTCTTTTGGAACAACTTTTAATGGCTCGTCCGTCCAAGGACCTTGCCCTACAATCCCAATGATACGTTGTAGGGAGCTTGCTACGCCCTGAGATACACTGTGATAGCCTTGTCCGTCTGCTGTTAAAAGAACAACGCGCATTGCCTGAATTGTCTCTTTCGTGACTTCATCCTCTAATTCAACCGCATGGGCGACCATGTCTGTAATTTCAATTACTTCTCCGATATGGTCTGATAGAGAGTGTTCAGCGTTGCTTACCGCGTTGTAAAGTTTGATGCTGCTCTTTCTGTCCGTTGCCTGGATAGTTGAAAACATTTGTTGTGTACCTTGTTCAAAAATACTTGGTGATGCTGTTGCAATGTCCTCAGTTGCCAATACGTCAGTAGTGTTTTCAGTGTTTTTAATAGTGTTTGTCATTTTAAAATTCCCCCAAAGAATTAATTTTGTTTTAAGTATTCATTGAATTTTTCAGCTGACACGCGCCATTCTCGACCGACTTTGAAACCTTTAATTTCTCCGTTGTTCAGCATTTTGCGAGCCGTTTTTTCAGATATTTTTAATATCTCGGCTACCTGTTTAACTGTTAAAACCTCTTCACTAGACAAAAAGCGTACCTCCCTCTACATATGTATCACTTCCTTTAAAGGGCTTCAGATTCCTTTATGTTCCCTTTGATGACCTTATCTTACCATCAAGGGATATATCATGTCTACCCCTTTTTACAAATTTCTTCAGAATTTTTTCAGGAAGGATTCGACATTATGCGACATATTGGTAGGAGAAGAAAATATTTCTGTACCAATAATAGAACACATGTTCCTGAATGTAAAGTCCTATTA
>NZ_JBMULZ010000056.1:0-1059 GCF_049534875.1 Uniformispora flossi | reverse complement strand
AGGAACCACCCGCTCGAACAGCTCGTACAACTCGTCCGGCACCAAACGCTCAACCATCGACACCAGCCCAGGCTACCGAGCCAAATGAGATGACGCCTTAGAGCGTGTCCTACGTGGTGTGACGTCGTAGTCGCTTGAAGCAGATGAGGGCTGCGGCGAGGGTGGTGAAGGCCAGGAACAGGTCGTGTCTGCGTTCGTAGCGGATGGTCAGCCGGCGGTAGCCGGTCAGCCAGGACATGGTGCGTTCGATGACCCATCGGTGCCGACCGAGCCGTTGCGACGTGTCGACGCCTTTGCGGGCAATCCGCACGCCGATCCGCTTGCCGCGCACCCAGCGCCGCAGCGGAGGGTTGTCATAGGCCTTGTCCGCATGCAGCTTCCCGGGCTTCCACGGTCGGCCGCGGTGCGGGTCGTGCTTGATCAAGAGCGCTTCGACCAGCGGCCTCAAGCCGTTGCTGTCATGGCAGTTGCCAGCTGAGACCCCGACGACGAGCGGCAGTCCGGCCCGGTCGGACAGGACGTGCAGCTTGGAGCCGGGCTTGCCGCGGTCGACGGGGCTTGGGCCGGTGAGCCCGCCCCCTTTTTCGCGCGGACGTGCGCGGTGTCGACCAGGACCCGGGACAGGTCCACCAGCCCGCTGTCCGCGAGGAGTTCGCGCAGCCTGCGGTGCAGTCGGCCCCACAGCCCCGCATCCGACCAGATCGTGAAACGACGGTGCACCGTCGACTTCGACGCGCCGAAGCACGGCGGCAGATGCCGCCATGCACACCCGGTCGTCAACACGAACACGACCGCGGCGAACACCGCCTCGTCGTCGATGTTCGCCGTGCCACCGCCCTGCGGACGGACTTTCGCCGGCGGCAGCAACGGCTCCACGACCTCCCACAACCCGTCAGGAACGATCCAGTCCCACCCCGAACTCCCCATGACTCAGCAACGACCCCACCACCACATAGGACACGGTCTTAGACGTCATCTCATTTGGCTCGGTAGCCTGGGCTGGTGTCGATGGTTGAGCGTTTGGTGCCGGACGAGTTGTACGAGCTGTTCGAGCGGGTG
>NZ_JBMULZ010000055.1:0-1146 GCF_049534875.1 Uniformispora flossi | reverse complement strand
GATCAATGCTGTTAAGATAGAACGTTTCAGACTTTAGTGAGGAATGAAACGATTCGATGGAGGCATTATCAGCGGGTGTCCCTTTGCGGGACATGCTCATGGTAATGCCTTTTGTTTTAACAGCTTTCTGATACTCGTAAGATGTATACACAGATCCTTGGTCACTATGTAACACGCAGTTCTCAGGCAGTGTTGGCAGTTGATCAAGTGTGTGTAAGACAAAGTCTGTGTCCTGCTTATCTCCAATCGTAAAAGCAATCACTTCTCCATTATATACATCCAATATACTGGAAAGGTACAATTGTTTCTGTCCATAAGGCAAATACGTGATGTCTGTTACTAGTTTTTCAAGAGGATGATCAGACTGAAAGTTCCGATCTAATATATTGTCGACCACGGCATATGGCTGCCCATTCTTCTTGCGCTTTTTCACCTTAACCCGGCACTGCCACTGATTTTTCTGCATAATACGCTGAACCGTTTTATGGTTAATACACATTCTCTTTTTTAATATAGCTGTGATTTTTCGATATCCATATCGATACTGGTGCTCTCGGCACAACGTGCCGATTTGTTTTTCTAAATGGCGCTTGGGATGATCTTTCTTCAGATTCTTCTTCCAACGATAATAAGACGAGCGAGAGATACCTAAATGAATACAGATATCCTGCACGGTCATTGTGCTGTGCAATTCTTCTACAAGTTCGACTGACGTTTGGCTATCAACTTCCTTTCCAATTCGTTGTACTTTTTTAACACTTCATTCTGTTGTCTCAGATATCGATTCTCTGCCTGCAGTTTCTCTAATTCGGAAGAATACTCCGGACCTTTTCCATAAGTGTATTGCTTACCAACAGGCTGTTCAAATCGATGTGTATCACCAGCCTTATACCATCTGACCCATGTCTTAATCTGCGTATTATTTTTGATATTCAACTCCTGCATGATCTCTTTCATAGGTACGCCTGCCAATCTCATTTCTACAGCCTTCTGTTTCACTTCAACCGGATAACTCACTCTTGTCCCCATAGAAAAAACACCTCCAAGTCTAATTACGGATAACAATCATCCGTATTCAAACTTGAAGGTGTTTTTATTTGTCTCATCTTATGGGGTCAGTCCCCGTCAATGTGAGGGGGTTATTTG
>NZ_JBMULZ010000054.1:0-1190 GCF_049534875.1 Uniformispora flossi | reverse complement strand
GTCTTTTGTTTTTCACGCTGGCGCTCACAGCCATATGGATTATTCTTGATGACTTTTATGGCGGCAAACACCTGTCAAAGATGGCACAGAAAATGACGCCTGACATTTCTACACCGATGGACGTTGTAAAAGATGGTTGGGAATCTACAAAAGAAACCGTCGACGAAGCCGGAAAGACAGCGAAAAAGGCAGTTGAAAAAGCGACAGGATACGACACGTATAAAAAGTATCAAAAGATGAAGCCGGAGCAGAAAAAGAAAGTCAAAAAAGCCGCTAAAGACAGTTTCATAGATGGGTTTTGGAACGGTCTTAAACGCGGTTTTGGCTTGAAGTAAAGGGGTGATTCTATGCAAGAGTTTACAAAGTCTATGCGGTTTATTATCACCTTTCTCTTTTTCGTTATCCTGCTGGGTATGTTCACAAATGAAAAAATAACGTACACGTTCTTGGTACTTGTTCTCGCAAGTATGGCAGTCCTGAACGTTGACAAGGTAAAACAAATCATGGGAGGTCTTGTGGATGGTTAACAAGTTTTTTGACGTGATTGCGGGTATCGGGATTCTCATTGGTATTTATCTGTTCCTGAAAAATGCCAAGTCTACGACTTCCATTATCAGCACAATCGCGAGCAATTCAATTTCAGGCATCAAAGTATTACAAGGGAGGTAAGGCGGCATGATGGAAGGCTATCACCTTCAAAACCGGGTTCATGCGCTTCAGGAGCTTTCACGTCCAGTGGAGCTACCTGACGCGCAGCTAGGTATTGGAGACGCTGAAGAATTACGCCCAACACATGCCAACTTCATTTACCCGATGGTTCCGAAAGAAGCATTGATCGACAAAGTAACAAACATGAGTATTGAGAAAGCGACAGTCGATCTAAACGGAAATCAGGTAGATGAAGAAAACTTCCCTAAGAATCATTATTTCGGTGATCCGATAGGAGGCTTATATTGGTATGGCGGAATTTGAACAAGTCGGTCATGAATCCGGGGGTCATTCCCCGGGTAAAAAGAAATTCCAATTAAACAAAAAGAATATTGTCATTATCGGGTCGGTTGCAATTGGGGTCTTTCTATTAGTCTCCCTTGTGACGCGTGGGCGTCCTGCTGAGGAAGAACAGTACGTGACTTCTGAAGCATTAGAGGGTGATTACTTGGATGGCAATCCTATGAATTCAAGCTTGGTTC
>NZ_JBMULZ010000053.1:0-1282 GCF_049534875.1 Uniformispora flossi | reverse complement strand
TGAGCTTGATCCGATTTGACGGACACCGTCGTTGTGGTGGTCAGGCCGCGAGTGCGGCTTCGTATTCGACGGGTGTGCGGTAGCCGAGGCTGCTGTGGAGCCTGCGGATGTTGTACCAGCCTTCGATGTACTCGAAGACATCGCTGCGGGCGGCAGCGCGTGTCGGCCAGGGCAGGACGGCCCCGAGATCGCTCTTCAAGGTGGCGAAGAACGACTCGGCGAGTGCGTTGTCCCAGCACTGGCCCGTGCGTCCGATGGACAGGCGGATTCCGAACCCGCCTGCCAGCAAGGCGAATTCGCGACTGGTGTATTGGCAGCCGCGGTCCGAGTGGAAGATCGTCCCGCGGGTTGGGCGCTGTTTGCGCACGGCGTCGCGCAGCGCGTCGGCGACCAGGTCGGTGCGCAGGTGGTCCGCGGTGGCCCAGCCGACGACTTTGCGGGTGGCGATGTCGATGACGGTCGCCAGGAACAGCCAGCCCTGCGCGGTCGGCAGGTAGGTGATGTCGCCGCACCACCGCGTCGCCGGCGCCGGGCCGGGGGTGAAGTCACGCCCGACCAGGTCCGGGCGGGCTGCGGCGTGCGGGTCCGGGACGGTGGTGCGGCGGCCGCGTCTGCGGTGCCGGCCTGCCAGTCCGGCCTGCCGCATCAGGCGGGCGATGCGGCGGCGCCCGACCCGGGCGCCGCCGCGGACCAGGACGGCGTGGACGCGCGGGACGCCGTAGCTGCCGCGCGATTGCTTGTGGACGGTCGTGATCTGCTCGGTGAGCTCCGCGTCGCGGACCGCGCGGGGCGAGGGGGCCGCGGTCCGGCGGTGGTAGTAGGCGGCACGGGAGACCTGCAGCAGTTCACACGCGCGTTTGACGCTGTGACCTGCGGTTTTCTCCGCCTCGATGAACGGGTGCACCGTCACCGGGTCTCGTTCGCGAAGAAAGCCGTGGCCCGCTTGAGGATGTCCACGTCCTGGCGCAGCCGGGTGTTCTCCCGGCGAAGCCGCGCGAGTTCCTCGCGCTCGGACGACGTCAGGCCGTCGCGTTCGCCCGCGTCGACCTCGGCCTGTTTCACCCAGTCCCGCACCGCGGTCTCGGTCAGGTCGAAGTCCTTCGCGACCTGGCCCACCGACCTGTCGCCCTGCCGGCACAACGCGACGATCTCGGCTTTGAACTCCGGCGTGAACGAGCGGCGAGGCCGAGGCTTCTTCTTCCCCATGCTCTCCATGATGGACATCCTCCCGAAAGGGCCGCAGCCCCTCAGCCAGGGTGTCCGTCAAAGCGAATCAAGCCCA
>NZ_JBMULZ010000052.1:0-1376 GCF_049534875.1 Uniformispora flossi | reverse complement strand
TACATGCGCCGCAGCCGGACCCGCGCCGTGGCGGCGAGGTTGTCCACGGCGGCGCCGGCCAGCGGCACCGCCGCCTCGTCCAGCACCGTCGCCGTCAGCAGCAGCCCGAACCGCACCAGCCCGGCACCGGTCGCCTCCTCACGCGCCGACTGGTCCGCCGCCCGCAGGTCCACCGAGTCGCGGGCCTGGGCGATACGGGCCTGCTGCGCCCGGAACAGCGCGTCCTTGCGGTCGCGTTCGACCAGCCGCGCGGAGTCCGACGGGCTGTGCGGCCGGTACAGCAGCGTCACGCGCTTGCGCACGATGTCCGGGTGCGGCGCGACCATCCGCGACAGCACCGTGGAGAACACCTCGCCGCGCGGAGCGTCGGTCATCGACCACGTGATCGAGAACGCACCGTCGTGCCGGTAGTGGTCCCAGCCCTCCTGCGCGGCAATCGGACCGGCTTCGTCCCACCGCAGCGCGAAGTCGGCACCGTCGTGCGCCTGGTCGACGAGGACGCCGACCTCCGGGTCGTACGCCACCCGAACCATCTCGGCGAGTTCCCCGGCGGTCATGGCCTCCGCGGGACCGGCGCCGGTCATGCCGAGCCCGCCGGCCAGCCCGGGGAGGCGGGTGCCGATCTCGGCCGCCATGTCGGCGACTCCGCCGCGCGCGCCGTACTCCCGCTCGGCGTAGGTGAGCACCACGCGGGAGGTGATCTCGGCGGAGCCCAGCGGGTAGTCGTACATCACCTGGTTGAGGACGGCCCGAGCGAGGTCGGGCGCGGACGGGTCGATGTTGCCGAGGACTTCCTTGCGCAGCCGCTCACCGGTGTCCGGTGCGGACTCGATGGTCACCGACGCCGACACCAGCCCGGGCTCGTAAGCGAGACCCGCCAGCCACTGCCCCCAGTACGCGACCCAGGTGTCCACCTGGACCGGGTCCACCAAGGACGCCCCGTCGGCCGAGCACGACAGCACCACGGAGTGCTGAGCCGTGGTCGGGTTGCTGATCAGCGCGAAGGGAACGCCGTACGCATCGGTGAAGTCCCGCACGGTCAAACCCGCCAGGACACCGGGAAGCCGGCACGTACGCCCCGGCACCTGCCCGATCGGGCCGGCCCGGTACAGGTGCTGACCCAGCGTCAGACCGCGGAACCACGCCGTGCGGGAGCCCACCCATTGAAAGCCGTTGCGGCCGTGCGGATCACGGATCAGCAGCGGCGCCACCACGATCGCCACCACGATCGCCACCATCAGCGCGAACGTGAGCGACACCATCATGCTCACGACGATGCCGACCAGGCCGCCGAGCACCACGAGCGATCCGCCCATGCCCAGCTTGCCGAAGCCCGGAGACGTCGGCTTACGCCAGTTCCCGTACGTACGAACGTC
>NZ_JBMULZ010000051.1:0-1398 GCF_049534875.1 Uniformispora flossi | reverse complement strand
TTTTAAGACATCAATATCCTCCGAAAGGGATGAGTTGATGTAAGGAGCCGCCAAATTGCTTACTAGTGGGTTCCCCAGATCGTTCAGCAGGCTTTTGATTAGTTCTTTCAGGCGCGCTTTCATTTCCTCGTTGTTCTGTTGGTTGTTTTGGTAGTTCTCGTTTTGGCAAGACATTTTTCTGTACCTCTTTCTTTTTAGGTTGTTTGGATTTCCACATAATGAATTTAGGTATAAAGATCGTAAAGCACGCAATGAGTAACGCTATATGGTCTGCATACTCACTGGCGACACCCGCCACGCCTTCAGACTTCGCCATGATGTTTGCGAGTGGCGTACATATCTGTTCGGCTTCATCGGCGGTTAATGCAAAGTCTTCCATCCCAGGTCGTGCTGCCACGATCGCGCTTGTCGTCAGTAACAGCATTTTCAGCTGGGATGAATCAACATTGCCCGCCGTCTTTTTCTTGGCTGCGCTTTTCTTTTTCGTGCCAGTACCAGGAGGGCGACCGCGTTTCTTTTTCGGCTGTTCCTCCTGGTCACTTCCCGGCACATCTACCATAACCACCCGAGGAGCGTTTTCGCTTTGCTTGGTGCTGGCTGTTCCTCTTCCTCCGGTTCCTCCACTTTTGGCGGTTCCGGTACTGGAATTTCCTGTGCTTGTCCCTGCGGCTGTTCCTTTGTTCCCATCAGGTTTTGGATGTCCTGTAGCAGATTCTTTGCCCATTTTGGCGCGTCCTCCTGTTCCTCTTTTTTCGGTGTTTCTTCAGCAGACGATTTTTCTTCTTTTTCTTCTAGTTCTTTTGGCATAGAAAATAAATCCTCCTTTTGTCCTATTTCTGTTCGATAAATTAAATAATATAGGAACATGTGTTCGATTTCAAGACAAAAAATAAAAATAAATGAATTAATTTCATATTTAATTATTTTTAGGCAAAATAAAAAGCCGGGAAAATGAATTTCCCGACTCTTTTAAAAGTCACACGACACATGCGGACGACTTGTATTTTTAATATAGTCCATATTTCTTTTCTGTCTATTCGTTAGTAAAATTCCCTTGTTTACTTCCTGCTTTAAATCAAAATCGTCAGAACCCATTTTAAGCATAGTAGCAAATTTTCGTCTTTTTAATTCGCCTTTATAAATAGAATAATAGGCTTCTTTTTTCGTTATCATTTCTCCGCGCTCCTGACGCGCCTGTAAGCTTTTTAATTTCTCTAGGATATCATAATATACCCCGCTATTTAATTTCTTGATATACGCGCCGGGAATGCCTTTAAATTTCATTGTCTCCGAACCTTTGACCAAACGATATTGTTTTACTTTGCTTTTTTCGGGATAATTAAATACATTCCGAGAAAAAGAGGATATTTCTTTTTCTATTTCTTCTGGTTTTATTTC
>NZ_JBMULZ010000050.1:0-1628 GCF_049534875.1 Uniformispora flossi | reverse complement strand
CATAGTGATTCTTTTTAACGGTTAAGTTAGAAAGGGCGCACGGTGGATGCCTTGACACTAGGAGTCGATGAAGGACGGGACGAACACCGATATGCTTCGGGGAGCTGTAAGCAAGCTTTGATCCGGAGATTTCCGAATGGGGAAACCCACCACTCGTAATGGAGTGGTATCCATATCTGAATTCATAGGATATGAGAAGGCAGACCCGGGGAACTGAAACATCTAAGTACCCGGAGGAAGAGAAAGCAAATGCGATTCCCTGAGTAGCGGCGAGCGAAACGGGATTAGCCCAAACCAAGAGGCTTGCCTCTTGGGGTTGTAGGACACTCTGTACGGAGTTACAAAGGAACGAGGTAGATGAAGAGGTCTGGAAAGGCCCGCCATAGGAGGTAACAGCCCTGTAGTCAAAACTTCGTTCTCTCCTGAGTGGATCCTGAGTACGGCGGAACACGTGAAATTCCGTCGGAATCCGGGAGGACCATCTCCCAAGGCTAAATACTCCCTAGTGACCGATAGTGAACCAGTACCGTGAGGGAAAGGTGAAAAGCACCCCGGAAGGGGAGTGAAAGAGATCCTGAAACCGTGTGCCTACAAGTAGTCAGAGCCCGTTAACGGGTGATGGCGTGCCTTTTGTAGAATGAACCGGCGAGTTACGATCCCGTGCAAGGTTAAGCAGAAGATGCGGAGCCGCAGCGAAAGCGAGTCTGAATAGGGCGCATGAGTACGTGGTCGTAGACCCGAAACCAGGTGATCTACCCATGTCCAGGGTGAAGTTCAGGTAACACTGAATGGAGGCCCGAACCCACGCACGTTGAAAAGTGCGGGGATGAGGTGTGGGTAGGGGTGAAATGCCAATCGAACCTGGAGATAGCTGGTTCTCTCCGAAATAGCTTTAGGGCTAGCCTCAAGGTAAGAGTCTTGGAGGTAGAGCACTGATTGGACTAGGGGCCCCTACCGGGTTACCGAATTCAGTCAAACTCCGAATGCCAATGACTTATCCTTGGGAGTCAGACTGCGAGTGATAAGATCCGTAGTCGAAAGGGAAACAGCCCAGACCGCCAGCTAAGGTCCCAAAGTATACGTTAATTGGAAAAGGATGTGGAGTTGCTTAGACAACCAGGATGTTGGCTTAGAAGCAGCCACCATTTAAAGAGTGCGTAATAGCTCACTGGTCGAGTGACTCTGCGCCGAAAATGTACCGGGGCTAAACGTATCACCGAAGCTGCGGACTGTTCTTCGAACAGTGGTAGGAGAGCGTTCTAAGGGCAGTGAAGTCAGACCGGAAGGACTGGTGGAGCGCTTAGAAGTGAGAATGCCGGTATGAGTAGCGAAAGACGGGTGAGAATCCCGTCCACCGAATGCCTAAGGTTTCCTGAGGAAGGCTCGTCCGCTCAGGGTTAGTCGGGACCTAAGCCGAGGCTGAAGAGCGTAGGCGATGGACAACAGGTTGATATTCCTGTACCACCTCCTCACCATTTGAGCAATGGGGGGACGCAGGAGGATAGGGTAAGCGCGGTATTGGATATCCGCGTCCAAGCAGTTAGGCTGGGAAATAGGCAAATCCGTTTCCCATAAGGCTGATATGTGATGTATATCTAAATTTAGTAGCGAATTTAGTGATTGTTAAA
>NZ_JBMULZ010000049.1:0-1681 GCF_049534875.1 Uniformispora flossi | reverse complement strand
GTCACACCCAGTGAAGGGCATGAGGTTCCACAGAGGGAAAGGCCCGGCCGGACCAGTACACGCGGTGAGGCGGACCGGCCAGCCAGGCCCAAGGTTCAACTACGAGCTTTTTAACCACAACAACTTTAATATACGCTATTGGAGCTGGAATTACCGCGGCTGCTGGCACCAGACTTGCCCTCCAATTGTTCCTCGTTAAGGGATTTAAATTGTACTCATTCCAATTACAAGACCCAAAAGAGCCCTGTATCAGTATTTATTGTCACTACCTCCCCGTGTCGGGATTGGGTAATTTGCGCGCCTGCTGCCTTCCTTGGATGTAGTAGCCGTTTCTCAGGCTCCTTCTCCGGGGTCGAGCCCTAACCCTCCGTTACCCGTTGCAACCATGTTTGGCCAATACCCAAACATCGAAAGTTGATAGGGAAGAAATTTGAATGAACCATCGCCGGCGCAAGGCCGTGCGATTCGAGAAGTTATCATGAATCACCAAAGAGCCCAGAGGGCATTGGTTTTTAATCTAATAAATACATCCCTTCCGAAGTCGGGATTTTTAGCATGTATTAGCTCTAGAATTACCACGGTTATCCAAGTAGTAAGGTACTATCAAATAAACGATAACTTATATAATGAGCCATTCGCAGTTTCGCTGTATAATTGCTTATACTTAGACATGCATGGCTTAATCTTTGAGACAAGCATATGACTACTGGCAGAATCAACCAGATAACTATCGTCCGCCGCGGAAAAACGGCAACCGGTGCTGCGAGCAGCGCCGGAGAGATGTCAAGTTCACTGGGTGGCGTCCGGAGACGCGCCGGGCAAAGCACCTGCGGCAGGAGCCGTGGGCGCCGTGCGAGCCGGCAATCCGCTTTCCCACTCATGTGTTCCCCAGCGAAGCCGTCGACCACACTGAGCCCGAACGGGCGGCGTGTGGCCTGGGGCACGCCAGGAGAAGGACTCAGCGCCCGACTTCAGCCATTGCGGCGTCCGGCGGGCGTGGTTGCCTTCCGTTGCTCGATGGTAGAACTCGCCAGAGGCCAGTAATCCACAGAACCCATCCCTACAGCGGCGATTGCCGGGGCATTCGTCGCCTTCAGGGCATCCCCAGTACGCCGTGAAGCCTGAGCGACCGGTTTCGTGGGGGCCGACCAACACTATGAATCCCTCGCTAGCGAGACCGGAGCCTGCAAGCCTGTTCAAGGGACCACGCAATGAAAGTCTTCAAGATATGGTACAGTTGTTTGATTGCGGTTGTGTTGTGGCCGGCCGATTGCTCGACTGGCCACCCGCTCTCACATACCCTCCGAGCTCTCTGGTGGGGCGCCCCCGCCACCCGGCACTCGTTGGCCACTTTTGATTTCCCGCAAAATTCATTTGTATGGCAAATCCAAAAAATCGACTCACGAACATACATTTCCAACAACGCACCACCCCCCCCTCTCGGCGCCGGGTTTCTCGGCACCAGCGCGCCCCCAGGCCTGCCAGCAGCCAGCCCACGTATTTCTTTTGCCCTTGCCGCCGCCCCCAGATGGTACAGGGTAGGTTCAGGGTAGGCCTTACCCTGCACCCCGACACAGGCGCCACCAGGAGGCTTTAGAGGCTAGAAGCGCTATAGGGAGGCCCTGGCCGAAGGCCCTGGCGTACGCTGCTATCGCTATGCCCATCTACGGGGGGCGCTAGA
>NZ_JBMULZ010000048.1:0-1952 GCF_049534875.1 Uniformispora flossi | reverse complement strand
ACACCCTTTTTTTTAGGGTGGCACCGAGTTTCCTTATGCTCTTTTTCTCTGAAGCTAAACCTGTTTTATATGTCGTAGTCTTTTTATTGGGAGTGACCCCTTGCTGTACAATTTCCGGAGGTGCCGATAAGGGACGAATTTTCCCTTGTCGGTTGCCTTTGGGGATTGTAAGGGGTGGAGGCTCGGAATCAAAAGGAAACGAAATATCATTCCGAGTGTGCTTCTTTTTTCTGTTCTTGAATTCTATTATTTCCAATGTTAGAATTATGTTAACAACTTGTTAGGAGTGTGTTTGGATGGAAGAGAAAAAACAAATTGGACCTCGAATTACTGTTGAAACATTTAAAAAGCTAGAGTTATTAGCCGAACATTTTACAAAACACAATGAATTTGGAAGAGTTTCAAAAGATGCTGTAATTGAGTTTGCTATTAAGGAATTGTATAGGGACTATTTGGGAAAAGGACGCTAATTTTTGTTGAAAAACTGACTTCGGATTTGGGGTTCTTTATTATTAACTTGATTTTAATTAAACATTACAGGAAAAATTGAGGGGAAATGGATGGATAAACGCAATGGTGACGCGGTTTTCATAGCTCCAAATGATGTTGTAAAAGTGACCACTATGAATCACGTCATTGAAGTTCAGCATATGGAGAAGATGAACCGGAAAAATAATATCAAAAAATTGGACAAGGATAGGTTTGTAGACCTCTCTACTGGGGAGATCCGGGAGTTCGAGCATTCGGAAAATCGGCAGGAAAATTATAATTCTTTGAGACAAACCTTTAAGAAGCTGCGTTATTTGATAAATAACAATTTTATAGGACGGCCAAATGAATTACATATAACTTTGACATACAAGAAAAATATGACGGACACGAAAAAACTTTATAGTGATTTTCAAAATTTTATCGACAGGTTGCGTTATAAATACAAGAAAGAAAGTTCGATAGATTATTTATCGGTGGTAGAGCCACAAGGACGTGGAGCCTGGCATTGTCATGTTTTAATGCGCTTTAATGATTTGGATAAGATTTATATTAAAAATGCTGAATTAAGGAGTCTATGGGGTTTAGGATTTGTAACAATCAAGTCATTAAAGGATATAGACAACATAGGAGCCTATTTGAGCGCTTATTTGACTGATATAGACCTAGAAGATGTCCAAGACAGGGAAACAGCCTTAAAAGTGGCTTCAGAGGGCTGTGAGGTGCAAACAAAGATCGTAGAAGGTCGGGAAAAGAAATTTTTAAAAGGCGGACGGCTGCACATGTATCCTTCCGGAATGAATATGTATCGAAAATCAAAAGGGATTGTTAAGCCGGAACGGGAAGAAATGAAGTTCGGAGACATAAAAAAAGTAGTGGGTTCGGCAAAACCACACTACGAGAAAAGTTATCATGTCGAAAATGACAATTTTGAAAACACAATTTCGTTTCTCCAGTATAACACAAAACGTGATTTTTGAAGCAAAACGGTTCCTCTTTATGGAGCCGTTTTTTTTATTTCCCGAAGGGTTATTTGTCAGAATGACAAACCGATTTCGAGCCGGCGAGAACCCATTGTCACACCACGATTTAGGGGGTGTGTATAAATGGGCACTCTCTGTGAAATTTGAAGCTTTGAAATTCCGAATGGCGCACTTATACACTCTGTCGAGTGAGTGCTAAAATGCTGAAGCATTTCCGTCAAGCGTGTGGAGGAATCTTGTAGAGAGATATAGCATAGATACCCGTATCTCTAGAGATATTTTGGTATATCCCTGCTATATCTATGGGGTATCTATGCTATATCTTTGGCTTCAAAAACGGCACCTGTTCTAAGAGCATAGAAACTCAACAGGCACAGCCTGTTTGACACCCTTTTTTTTAGGGTGGCACCGAGTTTCCTTATGCTCTTTTTCTCTGAAGCTAAACCTGTTTTATATGTCGTAGTCTTTTTATTGGGAGTG
>NZ_JBMULZ010000047.1:0-2601 GCF_049534875.1 Uniformispora flossi | reverse complement strand
GTCTTAAAATTCCTCAACCATTTAGAGGGGATGATCGACTATGTCCGGTATGGTGACGCTGAAGCAAGGTGACTTCTATTACAACATCCCCATGCATGAATACAGCCGTTATTGGTTTGAACACTTGGACATTATCGAACAGGGCGAGGAATTTTTAGTTGTGGAGAAAATCCCTTACGACAAAATCCCGAAACCGTCCATCATGGCTGCTATGAAAAGAGGTAAAGGCGTGAAGCGTGTTGTGAAAGCTTACAGCACGAAAGGAAGTGGAAAACATGCGAATGACAATTGGCGATGACGAACACGTTTTTATCTGTGGTCAAACCGGTACAGGTAAATCGGTTGTCGCTGAGGTATATCTCGCTGGGAAAGACCATGTGGTAAAGCTTGATACGAAAGGCGAAGTACACGAGCGCCGCAAGAAACGGCAGGAATTGTGGCATGGCTTGCAGGAAGGTAAGGACTTTACTGTGGTTCACCGATTGGAAGACGTGTCCGAGGTCGAGACGCCGAAAATTATCTATTGCCCGGTCGCTGAAGAATTAGAGCCGGAATATTACAACGCGCTCATGAGCTGGGTGTACAAGCGTGAAAATACGATTCTATGGATAGACGAATTAATGGAAGTCGCGCCAAGCGCCCATAACTACCCGAAAGAATTGAAAGCCTTATACACGCGCGGGCGTTCGAAAGAAGCAGTCGTTTGGGCTTGTACCCAGCGCCCAACAGACATTCCGGTCATTGCTATGGCCAACAGTTCACACTATTTCATTTTCACCATGCAAAACCCGGATGACCGTAAAAAGATTGTGAAAGCAACAGGGATGCCGCAATTTATGGAGCAACCCGGCGGGCACAATTTTTGGTATTGGAAAGTGGGTATGCAAAACCCGGTACTAGCAAAATTGAAGCTTTAAAGGAGGTGATGACTTGGAGACACGAAAATTTGCAGGTGTCGGGCTGAAGAACATGATTGTCATTGCGCTATTCACAATGATGGTCATTGTCGTAACAAAGGTTATTGTCACGAAGCATCCGGTTAACGGTGTGACGCAATTAGTAAACGCAGTATAAGGAGGAAAAAAGCATGAAGGTTAAATGGTTAGTTCATACGTTCATTACTGTATTTATCACGATGGTTTTCATGTGGATTATTAAGAAAGCTTCAGCAAAATATCATATCCCGGTTGTATCTACAATCGCGGCAGAAGTCTAAGGAGGAATTTTAATTTATGGCAACTCAACAGCAACTATCAGCACAGGCAAAGGCTCAACTATTCTCGCAGGCTACCCGCCAAACATGGCAGATGATGGGTACACAGACAGTGACAGAGGACGCACAAACGGTATCATTCAACCTACCGAAAGTACGCCTGCTATCACAAATTTTAGTTGAATTTGACGCGACTGTCTCTCTCAAATCGCAGAACGCGGCAATTCCAACTAAACCATTTTCACCATACCAGATTATCAGAAATATTGCACTGGAATTAAACAGTGGATTCCGTCCTTTTGTTGTGTCAGGCGAAGCCCTTCACCTATACAGCTTAAACCGATTGAATCCAGACGTTCTATTACCTGCATCAAGTCCGCGGGCGTTATCTTACATTGAAACAGCCGCGAGCACGTCAGGTAAAGACGCGCGTATTAAATTCCAAGTCGCGCTGCCATTAACTTTAAACCAACGTGACCCGGTCGGTCTTATCTTGCTACAAAACGAGGAGACAACCGTTTCCCTTCAGATTGATACAGCACGCGCGCAAGACGCGTATCAGTTGGCTACTGGAGACACCGTTACACTGAAGCAATTGAAAATCACGCCGACAATTGAAACGTTCTCCGTCCCTTCTGTACCACAAGCTATGCCGGATATTTCTGTCCTGAAGCTTGTAAACGAAAAAGGCGAACAGTTCACCGGGAACGGTCAAAATATCGTGAAGCTTCAGACAGGGACGATCTACCGTAAACTCATGTTTTACTTTACGGATGAGTCAGGCAACCCGCTGAAGGACAGCGACTTTGCGGGCAACTTGGAATTGGTATTTAACCAAGCCGACATCCCTTACAGCATTAAGCCGTCAGCACTTGCAGCCCGAAATCATTCGGACTTGGGTTATGTCTTACCGGATGGGGTTTATGTGTTTGACTTCTCTAACCAAGGCTTGCCAAACCTCGGCGGCTCTCGTGACTATATTGACACCGAACGTCTTACAGAGTTTTGGATTCGCTTCAATACTCAAAAAGGCGGGCGCGTGAAAATCGTTGCTGAAAAGCTTTCACGCTTGCATTAATACACGCGGGAGGGCTTTTCCCTCCTTTTCTTATTTGACTACTACGAAGGAGGATTTATATGAACGCACCATCACAAATGGGTCTAGGTGAAATGTTCTACCATGCCGCAGACTTATATCCAAACATGGGGTTTATGAGTACCCGAACGTCTACAGTTCCCGAAGCTGAAGATCAAATGTCTCTTGTCGATGATGAGGACACAGCAAAAGAGCATGACGTAAAGCAAGACCCTATTACATCAAAACAAATCTTGCTGGGGTTCGGCATTGTGTTCCTTGTCGTATTCCTATTCTCGGCAAGGGTGTAGGG
>NZ_JBMULZ010000046.1:2004-4435 GCF_049534875.1 Uniformispora flossi | reverse complement strand
AACTGTGGTTCACACCGAAACCGATTGCGGTCCGGGAACCACACAGTGGACGCGAGCATCTGAGGACAAGTCCTCGGCCTATTAGTACCGGTCAGCTCCACACATTACTGTGCTTCCACATCCGGCCTATCAACCCGGTCGTCTACCGGGGGCCTTACCAGGTCAACCCTGTGGGAGCCCTCATCTCGAAGCAGGCTTCCCGCTTAGATGCTTTCAGCGGTTATCCCTCCCGAACGTAGCCAACCAGCCATGCCCTTGGCAGAACAACTGGCACACCAGAGGTTCGTCCATCCCGGTCCTCTCGTACTAGGGACAGCCCTTCTCAAGACTCCTACGCGCACAGCGGATAGGGACCGAACTGTCTCACGACGTTCTAAACCCAGCTCGCGTACCGCTTTAATGGGCGAACAGCCCAACCCTTGGGACCTACTCCAGCCCCAGGATGCGACGAGCCGACATCGAGGTGCCAAACCATCCCGTCGATATGGACTCTTGGGGAAGATCAGCCTGTTATCCCCGGGGTACCTTTTATCCGTTGAGCGACGGCGCTTCCACAAGCCACCGCCGGATCACTAGTCCCTGCTTTCGCACCTGCTCGACCCGTCGGTCTCACAGTCAAGCTCCCTTGTGCACTTACACTCAACACCTGATTGCCAACCAGGCTGAGGGAACCTTTGGGCGCCTCCGTTACCCTTTAGGAGGCAACCGCCCCAGTTAAACTACCCACCAGACACTGTCCCTGATCCGGATCACGGACCCAGGTTAGACATCCAGCACGACCAGAGTGGTATTTCAACGACGCCTCCCCAACCACTGGCGTGGCTGGTTCACCGGCTCCCACCTATCCTACACAAGCCGAACCGAACACCAATATCAAGCTATAGTAAAGGTCCCGGGGTCTTTCCGTCCTGCTGCGCGAAACGAGCATCTTTACTCGTAGTGCAATTTCACCGGGCCTGTGGTTGAGACAGTCGAGAAGTCGTTACGCCATTCGTGCAGGTCGGAACTTACCCGACAAGGAATTTCGCTACCTTAGGATGGTTATAGTTACCACCGCCGTTTACTGGCGCTTAAGTTCTCAGCTTCGCCCCGAAGAGCTAACCGGTCCCCTTAACGTTCCAGCACCGGGCAGGCGTCAGTCCGTATACATCGTCTTACGACTTCGCACGGACCTGTGTTTTTAGTAAACAGTCGCTTCTCGCTGGTCTCTGCGGCCACCCCCAGCTTGAAGAGCAAGTCTTCGCACCAGAGCTGGCCCCCCTTCTCCCGAAGTTACGGGGGCATTTTGCCGAGTTCCTTAACCACAGTTCACCCGAACGCCTTGGTATTCTCTACCTGACCACCTGAGTCGGTTTGGGGTACGGGCCGCCACGACACTCGCTAGAGGCTTTTCTCGGCAGCATAGGATCATCCACTTCCCCTCAATCGGGTCGGCATCAGGTCTCAGGCTCAATATGGTGCGGATTTGCCTACACCACGCCCTACACCCTTACCCCGGGACAACCACCGCCCGGGCTGGACTACCTTCCTGCGTCACCCCATCGCTCACCTACTACCACTTCGGGTCAGCGGCTCCACTGCACCAGCTCGGTCCGAAGACTCCGCCGGCCGCTTCACGGCCTTAGCATTGATGGGTTCAGCGCTGGCGCATCGTAGCGGGTACGGGAATATCAACCCGTTGTCCATCGACTACGCCTGTCGGCCTCGCCTTAGGTCCCGACTTACCCTGGGCGGATTAGCCTGCCCCAGGAACCCTTGGTCATCCGGCGCACACGTTTCTCACGTGTGATTCGCTACTCATGCCTGCATTCTCACTCGTGCAGCGTCCACCGCTGGCTTCCACCGCGACTTCACTCGCTGCACGACGCTCCCCTACCCATCCGTGCGCCTGAACCACAAAGGCTTGGCTTATGCACGAATGACACGACTTCGGCGGTGCGCTTGAGCCCCGCTACATTATCGGCGCGGAATCACTTGACCAGTGAGCTATTACGCACTCTTTCAAGGGTGGCTGCTTCTAAGCCAACCTCCTGGTTGTCTCTGCGACTCCACATCCTTTCCCACTTAGCGCACGCTTGGGGGCCTTAGTCGGTGCTCTGGGCTGTTTCCCTCTCGACCACGGAGCTTATCCCCCGCAGTCTCACTGCCGCGCTCTCACTTACCGGCATTCGGAGTTTGGCTGATCTCAGTAACCCGGTGAGGCCCATCAACCATCCAGTGCTCTACCTCCGGCAAGAAACACACGACGCTGCACCTAAATGCATTTCGGGGAGAACCAGCTATCACGGAGTTTGATTGGCCTTTCACCCCTAACCACAGGTCATCCCCCAGGTTTTCAACCCTGGTGGGTTCGGGCCTCCACGAAGTCTTACCTCCGCTTCACCCTGCCCATGGCTAGATCACTCCGCTTCGGGTCTTGGGCGCGCGACTG
>NZ_JBMULZ010000045.1:0-4462 GCF_049534875.1 Uniformispora flossi | reverse complement strand
GGTTCAGGCACAGCTACAAAACAATCAATCTCTCATTGAAGGTAGCGTTGATACAGCCTTAAACAACTTTGCAAATGAATTGGGGCAGAACCAAGAATCATTTAAGTCAGATGTAATCGACACCATTACCGATATTGGCAAGGAAAACAAAACGTATGTTGACCAAGTAAAGGACAGCATTTCAAAACAGCTTGCCGATCAAGCGAAGAAATACAGCAACTTGGAAACAGAAAATGACCAGCTTCATAAAGAACTGGAAAAGCTGAAGAACGCGAAACCGTCAACACCTGCCAAAACGACAACACCTGCTAAAAAACCGTCAACCCCGGCTAAAAAGCCATCGCCAGCGAAAAAACCGTCTACACCAAAATACAAAACGGTGACGGTGAAAAAAGGTGACACGTTGTCAGAATTGACGCAGAAATATGGTAAGGGTGGTACAAAAGCCGCGTATATGGAAACAGCCAAGTTTAACAAACTCAAAGACCCGAACAAAATTAAACCGGGTCAGAAAATCAAAATCCTGACAAAGTAGGTGGAAGTATGGGCGTAAATATAAAGCCGTTTATCAAAGACGCGCAAGCCATACAGAAAGAAACTGGCATCCCTGCATCCATCATACTGGGTCAAATCATGTTAGAATCAGGCGGTTCAAACCCGGGCGGATTGTCCGGGCTTGCCTACTACTCTAAGAACCTATTTGGAATAAAGGGAAGAGGTACAGCAGGAAGTGCCACGATGGGTACGACCGAAGTATATAACGGTAAGACCTATCACGTGAAGGATGGCTTTGCAAAGTACAACAGCTATCAAGATTCCATACGCGCCCACGCGGAACTATTATCCAAGCCGCGTTATGCGTCAAAGCTGAAGAACGCAAAAAGCGTTGAGGACTATGCGAAGGGAATCAAAGCTGGAGGGTATGCAACAGACCCTAACTATGTAAATAAGCTTCTCGGCATTATCAGCAGTAACAACCTTCACCAGTACGATGATAAGGACATTACATTCAAAGGAACGTCAGGAGCCGGGGCGACAGGTGGGGATTCTTCATCTTCAGGCACTGACGACAAATCATATTTATCAAATATCATGTTCGGCGTGTTCAGATGGTCTCTTATTCTCGGGCTTGCTATCATTGCAATCGTGTTCTTTATGAAAGCCTTCCCAGCAGTCGGAGACGTTGCGAAAGGTACAGCATCCACCGCAATGGATTTTGTTCCGGGTGGTCGTGCTGTCAAATCTGTTTCTAAGGGAGCCAAAGCCATTAAGAAAGGACGCAGCGCGTCAAACCACATCAAGAAAGCCGCTACAATAGCAAAAGGAGTGAACAAGAATGCCGGAACTAGTCAAACAGCCGGGGGATGACCATAAAAAGAGTACATGGCGTGAACAGACCGTCACCATGCTACCGGGCGACATTACAACGGTTTATTTTGACGACACAAAGCCGAACCATTCAGCCATAACAAATAACACAAGTCAGATCGTGTACGTACACGAGCGCCCGAGCGTGTCGCCTAACAATTATCTTTTAGCCGTAGCGCCGGGGTCAACAAAGCTTTTGGCGCGACCGCTCGGCTATCACACAATCTACCTTGACGCCGCGATCGTGCAGCCCGAAAAAGTCCGGGTCGAATCTTGGATTGAGAAATTTACAGCGTCATCTATACCACAGTCCATTGACACCGTTCAGCTTGGGCAGATGACAGGAACCGTAGATATATCAGCGTTACCGCCGCTTGCGGCAGGCGACAAGCATATTGGGAGTGTTGAGATAGATAAGCCTGTCACACTCGGCGGGTCTTCTATCCCGGCGACACAACCTGTACCAACTCGGGAAGCCGGAATGAATGACTTTAGGGTTGGTGGGGTGAGTGTAGGCGTCACGCCTGTAATGGCAAAGTCAGGTTCTAGCAAACTGACAAACCGCCGAGAGTTGACGATCTACCCGCCTAACTCGGGTGTCATTTATTGGGGTAAGCAGGGTGTCGAGACGACTACAGGTGCGCCGCTCACGTCTAACGACAGCCCGCTAACATTTAAGGTTCATAGCCAAAGCCCTGACGTGTACCTAGTCGCTGATACTGAGACAGTCGTCACAATCGTGGAGGTGTCCTAATTGATTGAACTCGGGTCAAGGCGGACGCCGCCCTATGATGATACAGGCGTCAAAACAAGTATTTCAGATTTAAAAGACAAGATGGCAAAGCTTCAGGACACCGTTGACCATATGGACGTGTCAGATGAGATAAAGAACGATATTCTGACGCTTCAGCAAAAAGTCCAAGCGTTAGAGGATACCGCGGACGGTGGGTCAACTGGTGCAACTGACCAACAAATTCAAAGTATGAAGGCTGACGTTGATTCATTCGGCCGAGTCTTGGACGCTCATGTAAAGGACACGACCAAACACGTATCGTCTGAAGACCGTACCAAGTGGGACGGTATGAGTGACAGGGTGACGACATCAGAAACAAACCTGAAGAACCATATCGCAAATGCTAAACCTCACGTCTCGGATTCTGAACGTTTGAAATGGAATCAAGCTGCTACGGATGCGACACAGCTGCAAAAGGATTTACAGACAACGAATCTATCGCTTCAGGATGTTATCGGGGTTCAAAACTTCTCACAGAAATATGCATTAACGGATGCTGAAGGAATGCGGAAACGGTTGGCTTCAGCTGACAGCATATTCACCGCACCACCCGGTTTTTATTATGGGACAGGATGGAATCAACTACCGTTACCGGGTGACGCTTCTTGGTACTATCTCGACATTCTACCAGCGCCAAACGGTCTGCGGAAATTGGTTCTGACACGTTCCTATGATAATACGTCATGGATTGGTGTTATACACACTGACAATGTATTCAGGGGTTGGCGACAGCTGTTTACACAAAATGATTTTATGGCGCTCACATGGTATAACCTTCCGTTATTGAATGGAGCAAAGGCGTCAGGAAGAACACCGCAGTATACCCGCTGGGGAAACATCCTCATGCTAAAAGGTGACGTGGCGTGTGACCTCGGCGTTGACTTTGCACAATTGCCCGCGTCATATTCACCGTCAGACAAAAAGGCGGTCATGGCAACAGCATACGGAACGACAGGCTTCACAAAATTTTATATCAACACTGACGGTAAACTGGCGTTTGTCGGCTTTTCAGGAAACAATCAGTCCGCCGTGTCCAGTTGGTCATTAGACGCGGCAGTGCCTTACTAGGAGGGTTGGAGCAATGGAAATGATACAAGTATTCGTATATGATTCGGATTTCATCTTCGACTATCCTGAAATTGTTCCGGCTGATTCCGTACCGGATAATGCGACAACCGTACAGCCGCCGGGATATTGGCGGGCGCAATTTCAGAAGGATAGAAAACTATGGATTGAATCCGCTTCAGACGAACAAATAAATGAAATGAGACAACAAATGAGGGAGAGTGTAAAAGAATGAGTTTCATGGAGAATGTTGCAAGTGAAGCACAAAAATTATACGGTGTAAGTCGAGTTTTACCTTCAGTTATCACAGCACAAGCCATACATGAGTCAAATTGGGGCAAATCCGGGCTTGCTACGCGTGCAAATAACCTGTTTGGTATAAAAGGTATCGGGAACGCTGGAACCGTTCATATGGGCACGTGGGAGGTTTTAAACGGGGTCGATAAAACAATCAAAGCAGGGTTCCGGGCGTATAAGTCTGTTCGCGATTCTATCATAGACCTTGTGAACCTCTATAACCGTCTTGACCGTTATAAGGCTGTTGTCGGGGAAACGAACTATGTACAAGCTTGTGCCGCCATCCAAAAGGGTGGATATGCGACAGACCCGAACTATGCGAAGAAGCTTATCGCCACAATCGAAGCCCACGGGCTGACGAAATACGATAAGGTCGGGAACAAAGCCGCAGTGAAGGCGAAACCTGCCAAGTCGTCCGGCTCGACATATACCGTTAAGGCGGGTGACACATTGACAGCAATTGCAAAGAAATATAATACGTCAGTGAAGGAGTTGGCGAAAGTGAACGGTATTAAAGATGTTAATATGATTCGTGTTGGTCAAGTCCTGAAGGTATCAGGAGCCGCACCATCCGGCGGTACATTCTACACCGTAAAGGCGGGCGACAACCTGACGAAAATTGGTAAGAAATTCGGTGTGTCCGTTAAGACATTGACCACAGTTAATCGTATCCCGGATGCGAATAAGATTTATGTCGGTCAACGGTTAAGGGTGAAATAATTTACAATATATACTAACATTTGTTAAAATTAAGTAGAATAGGAGCCGCGGAAGACTTCTATTCTATCTGTAACAATAGAGTCACGCCCGAGACACAACCCGCTGGAAAAATATCCGGCGGGATTTTTTATTATTGACAGTTCCCGGGTGACATGTTAATTAGCACAGAAATGTGGGATTGTCAAGGAAAATCAGTGAATTTAGCGGCAAGAATCGTAC
>NZ_JBMULZ010000044.1:0-6843 GCF_049534875.1 Uniformispora flossi | reverse complement strand
TTCTTTTGTTTATATGAGACCGGCCCCCGAGGGCCGCTGGCGCGGTCGGACGGGGGTTGCCGGTCCCACAATGGCGTGGGACCGGCATCGCGCGTTTTGCGGTGGATAACCTGCGCGGGAACCACCCGTTGGGGTGGCCATCCACAGGCCGGCTCTTTCGCGTTGCACGACAGCGGACGGGCCGGACGAGACTCGCGGTGGCGGCGGGGGTGGGGGAGGGCACTCGCGGCGGGAGAGGGAGGGCCCAGTGAAGGTGAGCACCGTCGAAGGAGCCACGTGTCCGAAACTTTGACCCACGCGACACGGGCCTACCTCGACCACCTCGCCGTAGAACGCGGCCTGGCCCCCAACACCCTCGCGGCCTACCGCCGCGACCTGGGTCGATATCTGGCCTTTCTCGACGCCCTTGGCCGCGCTTCGGCGGCCGAGATCACCGCGGCCGATGTCGCCGCCTACGCGGGCGCGTTGCGTACCGGCGACGATCACGGCCCCGCGCTCGCCGAATCGTCCGCGGCGCGCGCGGTGGTGGCGGTCCGCGGACTGCACAA
The DNA here is from genome assembly GCF_049534875.1 of Uniformispora flossi. NCBI lineage: Bacteria > Bacillati > Actinomycetota > Actinomycetes > Kitasatosporales > Streptomycetaceae > Uniformispora > Uniformispora flossi. Next base: position 6,295 of record NZ_JBMULZ010000044.1, on the reverse strand, counting down.
GTTCTGGCTGCGCGAAAGCCGGGTCGAACGGGATGTCGCCGCCGAAATCGCCCCGCCGGCACCGCCGTTGCGGCTGCCGAAAGCCGTGCCGCTGGACCGTATCGAGGCGCTGCTGGCGGCCGCCGGCGCGGCGGATCCGCCGTTCGGATTGCGCGACCGGGCCCTGCTGGAACTGCTGTACGGCACCGGGGCGCGGATCTCCGAAGCGGTCGGTCTCGATATCGACGATGTCGATCTGACGGCCCGTACCGTGGTCCTCTCCGGCAAGGGCGGCAAGCAGCGTGTGGTGCCCGTCGGTTCGTATGCCGCGGAAGCGGTGGGCGCGTACCTCGGACGCGGCCGATCGGATCTGGTCGGAAACGGTCGCGGTGGCCCCGCGTTGTTCCTCAACGCCCGCGGCGGCCGGCTGTCCCGGCAGAGCGGTTGGACGGTGCTCGGATCGGCCGCCAAGCGCGCGCAGTTGACCGAGCCGATGTCGCCGCACACGTTGCGGCACTCGTTCGCGACACACCTGCTGGACGGCGGAGCGGATGTCCGAGTTGTCCAAGAACTGCTGGGACATGCATCGGTGACGACCACTCAGGTCTACACGCTGGTCACGATTGATCGACTTCGCGAGGTGTACGCAGCTTCCCACCCGCGGGCTCTTGACTGAACCGGTGCGATGTTGCATGGGTCGGGCGGTTCGCCTTGCTGCGACCATGCGACACGCCATAGAGTCGCGAACCGTCAGCACCGGATCGTCACGCTGACGAAGCAAGAAATGGCCTGGTCGGCAAGGAGGTAAGACGACTTGTGAATGAGTCGACATTTGCTCCCGGGGGTGCCCAGCCAGCGTCGGCCCAGGCCCCCCGTGGGTCGGTTCAGGGCAGCGGAGCGGGGATCCCCGCGCCGGGCTCTGCCGCGGAGCAGCAGGGGATGCGCGACGGCGCGCTCCCGTCGACGGCCGACCATGCGGGTGCGGAAGGTTCTGCGGTCGACTCGGGCCCGCGCGGGGTCGAGTCGGACGAATACGCGTACGACATGTACTACTACGACGACGAACTCCGGTACGCCGAAGAGCTGCGCGGCGGTCCGTTCGACCCGGACGCCGACTACGAGCCCGACCCCGAGTACGCCGCGACCCTCGCCCCCGACGCCGCGACCCAGCGCCGCGAGCGCGTCGGGCCGACCGGCCGTCCGTTGCCGTACTTCCCGGTCCCCGGACCGGTGAGCGAACACGGCCCCGCCAAGATCATCGCGATGTGCAACCAGAAGGGCGGCGTCGGCAAGACCACGTCGACCATCAACCTGGGTGCCGCACTCGCGGAGTACGGACGGCGCGTGCTGCTCGTGGACTTCGACCCGCAGGGCGCCCTCTCGGTCGGCCTCGGCGTCAACCCCATGGAGCTGGAACTCACCGTCTACAACCTGCTGATGGAGTCGCACCTCAGTGCCGACGACGTCCTGCTGAAGACCATCATCCCGGGCATGGACCTGCTGCCGAGCAACATCGACCTCTCGGCGGCCGAAGTCCAGCTCGTCACCGAGGTCGCACGCGAGACGACGCTGGCACGTGCCATCCGGCCGCTGGTGCAGGACTACGACTACATCATCATCGACTGCCAGCCGTCCCTCGGCCTGCTCACGGTCAACGCCCTCACCGCCGCGGACAGCGTGATCGTGCCGCTGGAATGCGAGTTCTTCGCGCTCCGCGGTGTCGCGCTCCTGACCGAGACGATCGAGAAGGTGCACGAGCGGCTCAACCCGAACCTCGTGCTCGACGGCATCCTGGCGACCATGTACGACGTGCGCACCGTGCACGGCCGCGAGGTGCTCGCCCGCGTCGTCGAGGCGTTCGGCGAACAGGTGTTCCACACGGTCATCGGACGCACGGTCCGGTTCCCGGAGACCACCGTCGCCGGGGAACCGATCACGACGTACGCGTCGAACTCCGTGGGAGCCGCCGCGTATCGCCAGCTTGCGAGGGAGGTGCTCGCCCGGTGCCGCGCCGAGTGAGTCTGCCGGGCGCCGACGAGCTGTTCCGCACCACCGGCGGCGCCGGACTGACCCCGCGTCAGCCCGGTCCGAACGGGGACGGCTCCGGCCCGGCGCCGGCGGTCGGAACCGCCGCGCCCGACGCGGTCGGAACGCCCGGGGCGTCCGGGGTGCCGGGGGGGCCCGGAAACGGGCACGTCCGCGCGGTCCCCGCGCCGTCGGCCGGACCCGACGCGGAAGCCGAGGCGGCCGGTGCGGGGAACTCCGGCGGGGACGGCACCGTTTCGGCGTCCGCCGCGGCGGCCGCGGCCGCCGACGCGATGAGCGCCCAGGCGCAGGAAGCCCGCACCACCGAGCGCACCGTCCCGCCGCCGGCCCAGGCCCGCGACGCGGCGGCGGCCCGCCCCGCACCGCGGCGCGGCCGCGTGCAGCGGCGGCCGAGCGGCCGGGAGCGGCACGACGAGAAGATCACCGTGTACGTGTCGGCCGAGGAACTGATGGACCTCGAACACGCCCGGCTCACACTGCGCGGGGACTTCGGGCTCGCGGTGGACCGTGGCCGGATAGTGCGCGAGGCGATTGCCGTGGTGCTGGCCGATCTGGAGGCCCGCGGCGAGGCGAGCATTCTGGTGCGACGGCTGCGGGGCGGTGGACCGGGTCACTGACGGCCCGGTCGGGGTTTTTGCGGACGCGGATCTCGGGCGGCAGGGCGTAGGCCTTGCCGGTCGGGGTCCGCGTTTGTTGTGTCTACCGGGGCTTGCCGGCCGGCCGGAGGCATTTCCGCGCAGGGAAAGCCGTGGGCCGGGCGGGCCGGATTTCGCGGGGGGCGGCTTGCTCACCGTCGTCCCTGGCTGGAAAATCCAGAGTCCCGCGGCGGGGCAACCTGCCGGTATGCCCGATTCCCGGCACCATGGAACCCGATGTCCACTGCGAACTCCGTCCCCCCGGCCCGCCGCTCGCTCGGCCGCGGGCCCGCTGCCGTCCCGACGCAGGGCGCCGCGGGCGCGGAGGCCTGGGAGCCGGCCGCGGAGAGCACGGGCGCGGTCGACCCGGCTACCGCGGACGACGGGCCGGTAAACGGGCCGGTTCCGGACACGACGGACGAAGCGGTCCCGACGGAAGCCGAGGCCGGCGGCGAGGCTGGCGACGGGGTTGCGGCACCGGACGGTGACGGGGCTTCGGACGGCGAGGCGGTACCGGAGAACGACGGAGCGCCCGGCGACGACGAGGCACCGGACGGTGACGGGGCTACGGACGGCGAGGCGGCACCCGACGAGGCCGCGGCCGACGGCACCGCCGCCGACCACAAGGGCTTCGCCGTCCGCCTCGACAACTTCGAGGGCCCCTTCGACCTGCTCCTCGGGCTGATCGCCAAACACAAGCTCGACGTCACCGAGGTCTCGCTCTCCAAGGTCACCGACGAGTTCATCGCGTATATCCGCGCGCAAGGCCCCGACTGGGACCTCGGCGTCGCCACCGAGTTCCTCGTCGTCGCCGCCACGCTGCTCGACCTCAAGGCCGCGCGGCTGCTGCCCGCCGCCGAAGTCGAGGACGAGGAAGACCTCGCGCTGCTCGAGGCCCGCGACCTGCTGTTCGCGCGGCTCCTGCAATACCGGGCGTACAAGCAGATCGCGGCGATCTTCGACGAGCGCTGGGCGAACGAGGGGCGCCGTTACCCGCGCGACGTGCCCCTCGAAGACCGCTACACGGGTCTGCTCCCCGAGATCGTCATCAAGATGGACCTCGACAAGTTCGCGCGGCTCGCGGCGCGGGCGATGGCGCCGAAGTCCCCGAAGCTGGTCTCGATCGAGCACATCCACGTGCAGCGGGTCAGCGTGCGCGAGCAGTCGGCGATCGTCGTCGAGCGCCTGCGGCGGCACGGCGCGCTGACGTTCCGCGCGCTCACCGCGGACTGCCCGGACAAGCTGCACGTCATCGCGCGGTTCCTGTGCCTGCTGGAGCTGTTCCGCGAAGCGGCGGTCGGATTCGACCAGGTCGAGGCGCTCGGCGAACTGCACGTGCGCTGGACCGGCGGCGACACGGACGCCCCGCAGGTCGGCGCCGAATTCGACGAAGCGGACGGCGCGGACGCCGACGACGAGCCGGCCGGCCCGGCCCCGGGCGACGTGGTCACCGCTGCGGACATCCTCGCGATGGCCGACGGCGCCGCGGACGAGCGGGACGACGAGCGGGACGGGCACGACGAGGAGGCCGCGGACGACGTGGCGGACGGGCAGGACGTGGAGGCGCAGGTATGACCGACGACGGATTCTGGATCGAGCCGCCGGACGAGCCGCCCGCCGCGCCGGAGACCCCGACCGCCGAGCCGGGCGCTGAGCCGGGTGCCGGGACCGGCGCAACGGCCGCCCCCGACACCGCGGCCGGTCTTCCGCCCCAGCGCGAGGCAGCCCCGGGAACCGCGCTGGGGGACGACGAGCGTGACGCCGTGGAGCCGGGTGCGGACGCGGACGGGTCCGACCCGACCGGCGCCGAAGGTGAAGAGCGTGCCCGACCGGAACATGGATCGCACGAGCCGAGCGCCGCGGAACTGCCGGTCGGCGTGCCCGATTCCGCCGTCGAGTCGGGGTCCGCTGCCGGTGTGGGCTCCGGCACGGGTCAGGACGGGCACGCCCGGCTCCGGGCGCACGAAACGGCTGCCGTCCCGCCGGTGGTCCCGAACCCCTCCGGCGAGCAGGGCACTACCGCCGGGGCGGACACGCATGCCCACGCCCGCCCCCACGGGCCGCACAACGCGATGTCGGGCCCCTGGGCGGCGGACGCGAGCGCAACCGGCCGGCCGGTGCCCGAGGGCGTGGTGCCGGGCTCCGCGGTCGGCCCGGACCGGCACGCAGGGCCTCACCTGGACGACCCGGGCGCTCCGACCGCAGCGGCCTCGCCGCCCACCGTTGCCGACACCGCCGCCGTTCCCGACACCGCCGCCGAGCCGGGCACCACCGCCGGGGCGGACCCGCACGCCCCCGCCCACCCGCACGCGCCGGACACCGCGATGTCGGGCCCCGAGGCAGCGGACGCGGCCGCAACCGAACGGCCGGTCCCCGAGGGCAAAGCCCCGGACCGACGCGCGCAGTCCCGGCTGCCGCACCCGGGGGCGCCGGGCGCCGCAGCCGTCGCCCCGACCGTGCCGGGCCCCGCGTCGGGCGCCGCTCCCACCTTGACCGTCCCCGCCCCGGCCGCGGAGCCGAGCCCGGGGACCGAACCGGTCGCCGCCGACCCGACGGGGAACGCCCGGCCCGAGCCGTCCCACCCCGCCGCGGAGAGCGCCACGGCCCCCGCCCCGACGGTCCCGGCTCCCGCCACCGAGCCGAGCCCGATGCCGGAACCGGCCCCAGCCGACCCTGCCTCCGCCACCGACGCGACCCCCTATCCCCTCGGTGATCCCGACCACCTCAAGCCCCAGCTCGAAGCCGTGCTCATGGTGGTCGAGAGCCCCGTCCCGGACATCGTGCTGGCGCAGGTGCTCGAGCAGCCGACCGAGGCGGTGCTGGCCGCGCTGCGCGAGTTGGCGCAGGAGTACACCGACCAGGGCCGGGGCTTCGATCTGCGGCAGGTGGCGGGCGGCTGGCGCTTCTACACGCGGCCGGAGCACGCCGAGGCGGTGGAGAAGTTCGTTCTCGACGGGCAGCAGTCGAAGCTGACCCAGGCCGCGCTGGAGACCCTCGCCGTGGTCGCTTACCGGCAGCCGGTCAGCCGCAGCCGGATCTCCGCGGTGCGCGGCGTGAACTGCGACGGCGTCATGCGCACCCTGCTGGCGCGCGGTCTCGTCGAGGAGTACGGGGTCGAGCCGGACACCGGCGCGTTCCTGTACCGCACGACGGACTTCTTCCTGGAGCGCATGGGGCTGGTGAGTCTCGACGAGCTGCCCGAGCTGGCCCCGTTCCTGCCCGAGGTCGAGGCGCTGGAAGCGGAGACCGAGGGCGGCCTGGACGGCTTCCCGGTGCGCTCGTCCGGCCCGGTGGCAGCCGGGGGCGGCGGAACCGGGGATACTGGTGGGGAAGACCCCGCGGCGGCGGATGCCGAGGAGCCCATGGACGGTGCTCCGGCCGATCCCGCCCCCGCGGCACCCGACCCCACCGACACCGGTAGCGCGTCCGTGCCCGAGGCAGTTCCGGCCCCGGACGAGGAGACCGGTCAGACGACTACGGACGATTGATGGCTGGCACAGGCAGGCAGGGCTCCGGCCGCGGAAACTACCGCGGCGCGGGCAACGACCGCGACGAGCGCTCGGGCGCCCCGCGCGGTGCGCGCGGCGGGTCCGGGGGACGCGACGGCGGCGCGGGCCGCGGGGCCGCCGCCGGCC
>NZ_JBMULZ010000043.1:0-7044 GCF_049534875.1 Uniformispora flossi | reverse complement strand
ACCGGGCGGACGTAGCCGGTCGACGACGCGGTCGAGGAGGAGCTGCTGCTGTCCGAGGACTTCGCGGTGCTGCTGCTCTGCGACTTGGCGGTCGACTTGCTCGGCGCCTTGTCCTCGGTCAGCTTCGCGGAGGAAGAAGACGAGGAGGACGAGGACGACGAGGTGGTCGCGGCCGGGGCCTTGTCCTCGGTGAGCTTCGCGGCCGGGGCGGAGGCCTGCGCGGAGAGCGCGAGCTTCTGGCCCGGGAAGATCAGGTTCGGGTTGCCGCCGATGACGCCGCGGTTGAGGTCGTAGACCTTCTGCCAGCCGCCGGACACGCCGTGCGAGGTGGCGATCTTGTAGAGGGTGTCACCGACCACGACGGTGTACGCCGACTTGGCGGTGGAGGCCGCCGGGGCGGGCGCCGTCGTCTTGGTCTCGGCCTTCGGGGCCGCGGCCTGCGTCTGCGGCGCGTCCTGGGTGAGCTTCGCGGCCGGGGCCTGCGAGGCGGTCTTCGGCTGCGCGGCCGGCTTGGCGGCGGAGGACTTCGCCGAGGAGCCGGTGTCGAGCGACGGGGTGCCGCTGTTCTTGGTCAGGCCCGCCTTGACGGAGCAGACCGGCCAGGCGCCGGGGCCCTGGACGGCGAGCACCTTCTCGGCGATCGCGATCTGCTGGTCCTTGGTGGCCAGGTCGGCGCGCGGCGCGTACTGCGTGCCGCCGAACTCCTGCCACGTGGAGTTGGTGAACTGGAGCCCACCGTAGAAACCGTTGCCGGTGTTGATCGACCAGTTGTTGGTCGACTCGCACGCCGCGACCTTGTCCCAGGTGCTCACCGAAGCGGCCGACGCGCTGGTGGCGCCGATGATCGGGGCGGCTATCGCGGCGCCGGTGACACCGGCGGCAAGCGCGAAACGCGAGGTCGTGGACATGCGGGTACGGCGATGACGCCCGATTCCGGACAGCATGAAGCGTTTCCTCTCCTACGCCTGCGAGGTGAGCTGTCGGATTCGGGCTGGAGTTGCCCGGCCAGCCTTCGATGGCCCTGTTCAGGGCGTTCGAGGCATGGCTTCACCCCAAGCCGTCCCGGCTGTCGCCGGGCCGGCGTTACACCTGGTTCCCCCGCTTCTGCCGTGGTCGCTTACTCAGCGGTCCCGTCCCGGCCGGCGGCAGAACTAGGCGTTCCGGTGGGAGGGGTCGGTGTGGGGACCGACGCGGAGCACGTTAGGCAGACGCGTCCCGAGATCACAAGCGACTTGGCGAAGGAGGGGGTTTGAGACCGCTTGACGGTGGGAAGGCGATGACTCCTTGTCATGCCCATCTGTCATTCGGTGTCCGAATTCCTACCTTCCGTACGGGAAAGCTGACCCGGCGTGCCGTATGGTCGCGGACAGTACATGGGTGCATTCGGAGAGTGGCGGCGATGTGACCTGATCTACATTTCCGAAGGAGGGTCCGTGATGTCCTGATTTGAGGCTCTAGCTATAGGGATGTCGCTCGGCTGCGAACCAGCGAGTGCGTGAGCCCCGCATCCCATTTGGTAAGAAAAGTAGGACTTTGTCCTGCTGCGCCGTGCGGCCGTTGGTTCCGGCCGCTGGGCCGCGGCTCCGTCGGATATCCGAGCGGGCCGCCAGGACGGCAGCGCGCTCTGACGCGTCCTGCGAGCGCGGCAAACCCACCGCCGTGCGACCAGGCCGCTGCTGCCGGTTCCGATGCGGAAGCAGGTGCCGAGCCGACCGCGGGTGCCCGGACCGGCAGGCGGGGTGCCGGATCCTGTTCGTCCTTCACACCGGGATTCGATGGGAGTAACTGCGCCAAGAGCTCGATTTGGGCATGGCCGCCGGGGGCGCCCGGCCGTCCGGCACGAAGCCGGGTGTGGGATCGACTTCACCCTGTACCCCGCACCTCTCCCCGGAGGCTGCTCGACTTCACCACGAAGAAGCCGGATCCACGGCTCGGCGGACCGGCCACGAGCCGACAGGCAATGGGGCCGCCACCGGACTGTTCCGGTCAGCTGCGGAGGCGCCAGCCGGCCCAGGCGGATTCCACCATGTCCTCGATGCCGAGCCGGGCAGTCCAGCCCAGCTCGCGGGTGATGCGGTCGGCTTGTGCCACGACCTGCGCGGGATCGCCGGGGCGCCGTTCGACCACCACGGGGGGCAGGTCGCCGCGGCCGGTCACCTTGCCGATCAGCTCGACCACGTCCCGAACCGAAGTCCCCTTGCCCCGACCCACGTTCAGGGTGAGAGCGGTGTCAGGATCGGTGGCGAGCCGCCGTACGGCCGCGACGTGTGCCTCGGCGAGGTCGTCGACATGGATGAAGTCGCGGATGCAGGTGCCGTCCGCGGTCGGATAATCGTCGCCGAAGATCGTAGGCGGCTGCTCCGCGGAGAGCTTCTCGAAGACCATGGGAACGAGGTTGAAGACCCCCTCGTCGGCCAACGCGGGCTCGGCGGCTCCTGCCACGTTGAAGTAGCGCAGGGACACATAGCCGATGCCGTGCGCGGCGGCGGCCGCGCGGAGCAGCCATTCGCCGGCCAGTTTGGTTTCGCCGTAGGGGCTGAGCGGCCGGCACGGATAGTCCTCGTCGACCAGATCGGCATCCGGCATGCCGTAGACGGCGGCGCTCGACGAGAACAGGAACCGCTGCACCCCGGCGTCCGCGGCCGCCGCGAGGAGCGTGCGCATGCCTTCGACGTTTTCCCGGTAGTAGAACAGCGGCCGTGCCACGGATTCCGCGACCTGCTTCTTCCCGGCGATGTGCACGATCCCGTCCGGGTGGTGCTCCGCGAACACTTCGTCGAGAAGGGCGCGGTCGAGCACCGAACCGGTCACGAACGGCACGGATTCCGGCAGCCGCGACCGGTTGCCGGTCGAGAGGTCGTCCACCACCACGGCCGACTCGCCGACCGCCAGCAGGGACCGGACGACATGTGCACCGATGTATCCGGCTCCGCCGGTGACAAGCCACTTCATGTGGTGATCCTATGTGCTGCGGAACGCGCCCACGTTGAGACGAGGGCCGGACACTCGGTGGATCGGAGGGCGGCACGGCGTCTCCGGCAGACGACGCGCGCATCGTGGGGGCGCTGCCGGCACTCGGGTTGACGGAGCCGTAGAAGTCCTGTGCGCGGACCGCTGCTCGCGCTGATCCGGGTCCCGGCGGTGCTGTCCCGCCGGCTGCGGAAGGCAGCGGGTCACAGCTGTCGGCGCACCGGTACGGACTGGGCGCGGCGATCTGGGTTGGTCGGCGCGACGCCTTGGCCGTCAGGACCGCCGACTGCTCCGTCAAGGCCGGATTGCGCCTGTGTGGCTTGCATCACAGGTGCCGGTCGCGGGCCCGGTGCAGTTGTGGCCGCGCACCTCGCAGTGTCAGTGCACTTGGCGGTCACGCACGCGAAGAAGCTGCCGTGTCGACTTCGCGATCCGCGATGCCGGGGTTGGGTGCCGCCGGACGAGAACTCCCGGTGTCGGCTCGCTCATATGTCACGGAACATGCGCAAGGTGACGGCAAGTGTCCGTACGCAAGCTTCCGGCCACATGCGCGTGCCTCTGAGTGACCAGCGGCAACGTATTCTGGGCGGCGAGAAGAAGCGATCGCCTCACCCGGGGAGAGATGCCAGTATGACCGACCGCCAAGGGGTCAGTCGCCGGATGTTGTTCGGCATGATCGGAGGCGGTATAGCCGCCGGCGCGGCCGGTGCCGCCGGCGGCGCCGCGGCCTACCGGGAACACGCGATCAACGACAAGCAGAAAAAGGCGCGGCCGAAGAACGCGTCGGGCAAGGGTCCGGCCCCGAACCCGAGGCCCGCCAAGGCGATCGTTGACGAGAACGCGCGCCCGGGCACCCAGGAATGGAAGCACGGCAAGCTCGGCAAGGCGTCGAACGACACGGAACGGCAGTGCCAGGGCTACGCGTCCGCGACGACGGTCGCGCCCGGCGGGTCGCTGGACCTGTACGTCACGGTGAATCCGGCGCAGAAGTTCACTGTTTCCGTGTACCGCTTGGGGCACTACGGCGGTGACGGTGCGCGCTTCATGTTCCGGAGCGACCCGATCCAGGGGATCACGCAGTCCGATCTGAAGATCGCCGACGACCCGGACTCGAAGGCCGTCTACTTCCAGTGGCAGAAGTCCTGGGAGTTGAAGATCCCCAAGGACTGGATGTCCGGCGCGTACCTCGCCGTGGTGCGCAATGAGCGCGGCTTCCAGAACTACGTGTCCTTCGTCGTGGCAGACCACCGGCCCGCCGACTTCCTGTGCATCCTGCCGTTCGCCACGTACCAGGCATACAACCTCTACCCGATGGACGGTGTCGCCGGGCAGAGCGTCTACTTCGGCTACAACGCCGAGAAGAAGCTCGACGGCGCGCTCAAGCGCACCCAGGTCTCGTTCGCGCGCCCGTTCTCCGGCGGGGGAACGACCAAACTCATCGACTACGAGCACCAGTTCATCAAGTTTGCCGAGCGGCTCGGGTACGACGTGACGTACGCGTGCAGTTTCGACCTGCACAACGGCAAGGTGGATCCCACCAAGTACAAGGTCATCGTCGTCCCCGGCCACGACGAGTACTGGTCCCAGAAGATGCGCGACGTGCTGGACGACGCGAAGGCCAAGGGCGTGCACATCGCGTCCTTCGGTGCCAACCAGTGCTACTGGCGTGTCCGGCTGGAGCCCGAGCCCGGTGTCGGCGACATGCGCCTCACCGTCTACAAGGAAAAGCCGGACCCGCGGGCGAAGGCTCCCGGCGGTCCCGCAAAGCTGTGGCGGGACGTGGGCAATCCCGAGCAGATGCTGTGGGGTTCCTCGTACGGGCAGATGGGCTACGGGGTTCCCGCGGAGGGGTTTCCGCTGGTCGTGAAGAACGCCGACCACTGGCTGTGGGCGGGTACCGGGGTCAAGGAAGGCCAGGAACTCGACGGCGCGGTCCGCGGCGAAGCGGACCATCAAGTGGCCGGTCTGGCGCTGCCGCAGAGCACCGAGATGACCGTCTTGTCGCAGAGCACCTTCACGAACACCGGCGGGCTCCACGACCGGCAGGAGGCCGTGGTCTACCGGGCCCCGGCGGGCAACTGGGTCTTCAACGCCGGCACGTTCGGCTGGGGCATCTTCCTGGGCTGGGACACCGCCGCGGCCAAGCACATACAGGCGGCGACGCAGAACCTCTTCGGGAAGATGCTGGCGGGGTGAAGGACGAGGCGAAGGTCGCGGTCGTGGTGATCGCGTTCCGCGACCGGGGCAACATCGGCGATGCGATCGAATCGGCACTCGGGCAAGGGCCTGCGGTCGCCGAAGTAGTGGTGGTCGACGACGCTTCCGGCGATGGCACCGCGGAAGCCGCGGAAGCGTATGCGGCAGGCGATCCGCGGGTACGCGTCGTCCGCAGAACCGAGAACAGCGGCGGATGCGGCACGCCGCGCAACGACGGCTTGGCGGTCGTCACCGCACCGTGGGTCATGTTCCTCGACAGCGACGACGTGCTCCCGCACGGGGCCGCCACCCGCATGCTGTCCGCCGCGACAGAAGCCAATGCCGACGCGGCGGTGGGCCTGTGCGTCCGCAGGGAGCTTCCTTCCGGGCGTGAAGTGCCCTGGCAGCCGGAACTGTTCGACGTGCCGAGAGTGCTGACCGGCCTGTCCGGCGAACCGCGTTTCCTGCGCGACACACTGTGTGTCAACAAGCTGTACCGGCGGGATTTCCTCGACACCCACAAGGTCCGATTCCCCGAGGGCGCCGCGCACTACGAGGACTTCGTGTTCACCGCCCGGTTCTATGCCGCCGAGCCGGTGCTCGCGGTCACCCCGGAGCCGGTGTACATCTGGCACGTGCGCCGCGCGGCGGCCGGGTTGTCGATTTCGCTGCGCCGGCACCGGATCGCCAACTGGACGGACCGTCTGGACGCGCACCGCCAGGTCACCCGGATCCTGCGCGCCGCGGGCCGCGACGACCTCGCGACCGCGGCCCAGGCCAAGTTCGTCGACCACGATCTGCCGCTGTATCTGCGCGATCTTCCCGGCCGCGATGCGGAGTACCGGGCGCAGTGGTGGGCCGCCACCCGCGCGTACCTTGCCGAGTTCGATCCCGAGGCGTTGGCATCCGCCGAGGCCGCGCGACGGTGGGCCGCCGCGGCAGTATTGGCCTCCCCTGTCCCGGAGGGGCTGCCGCGACTCGCCGAACTGGCGGCCGCACCAGCCCGGTTGGTGCCGCCTTATGCGGCCGCGGCCGACGGCGGGTGGCGGTGGCCATACGGCGGCGGGCACATCGACCTCGACGGTCTCGATGCCCTGCCCCCTGGCGAACTGCCGCTCTGCGTCGATGGACGCGTCGAGGTGGGTGTCCGCCGGATCGACGTGTCGCTGACCGTCCACGACATCGGAGGACGGCTTGCCGCAGCCGGTCCGCAGACCGTGCGCCTGGAATTCCGGCATCGGCTCGGGGCGCGGACGGCCGTCGAAGAGCCGGTTCCGCTGCACCTGTCCGCGGCGGAGGCATGGCATGCCCATGTCTCGGTGCGCGGCATTCCGCGCGCGGAGTCCGCGGTGGAGAACACATGGGATGTCTGGGCGGTCGTCTCCGGCCCGGACGGCGATGTCGCGGCGGTCAAAGTGCGCGCCGGAAGCGGCCTGGGCCGTCGGATCACCGGTGCGGGCGGGTTCCGGCTGATCCAGCCCTACGCCGCCGGGGGACGCGCGCTCGCGCTGCGGGTCGCGGACGGCTGGCGCGGAATGGCATCGGTAGCGGGCCGGAAAATGGGCACGGGCTGACCTTTGGGCGGCGGTCCGAAGACGACCCGGGACCGTCGCCCCGGGTCGTCGCCTTCACCGCAGTTACCGCCCTTGCACTCCAACACTCGTACCGAGTCGGGCAGTACCGCTCCGTGCGGGCTCGGTTGCTCGCCGAGGCGCACGATGCGAGGCCGTGTGGCAGGTCGTCGGGCTCGTCGTACATCGGGAAATCGGCTGAGGGCCCAGCTGTGTCCACGGCCGGCCGGGACGGTCGCCGGTGGCAGCCGTTCTTCTTCACGGGTGGGGCTGCGCCTGCCCGCGCGGGAGGATCTTTCGCCGCGCG
>NZ_JBMULZ010000042.1:0-7396 GCF_049534875.1 Uniformispora flossi | reverse complement strand
GGTGCGTACCGTTGCGCAACGGTACGCACCCGCCCCCGACGCTTGCCGGGCAGGGTGGCTTCCGCCGTCCCGCCCGGTATGTGCAGGGGTGGTCACGGAGCGCAAGATTACGGTCGGGTACGGATCGGCAACGGGTTCGGTCTTCACGCGATTCACACGGCGCTTGCCCGTAGAGTGTGCGGGTCCTTGACCGCCATCTGCAGAGGAAGACCGTGCGCCGCCTAGCCACGCTGCTTCTCGTCCCCGCCCTGCTGCTCGGCGCTGCCGCGTGCGGCAGCGACTCGAAGGACGACAAGGGAGACACGACCTCCCGCCAGGTGCCCGTGAGCACGACCGGGGCGGTGACGGCGAACTCCGCGTTCGGGCAGCAGCCGAACATCGCGATTCCGGAGAAGGTCAAGCCGCCGAAGGACATGCAGGTGCAGGTCCTCACCGAGGGCTCCGGGCCGGTGGTCGACAAGAACAACATGGCGACGTTCAACTACGAGGGTGTCTCGTGGAGTTCGCGCCGGGTGTTCGACAGCTCCTTCGAGGCGGGCCGGACGCCGTTCACGGTGCCGGACCTCACCAGCGGCCTGATCCAGGGCTGGCTGGAGGCGATGCCCGGCAAGAAGGTCGGGACGCGCCTCCTCATGACGATTCCGCCGGACAAGGGCTACGGCCCGGACGGCAACCCGCCGAAGATCGCGAAGAACGAGACGCTGGTCTTCGTCGTCGACCTCGTGGACACCGTCGGCAAGACGGACGGCGCGCAGGGCACGGCGGTCAACGTGACCAACGCGGACCTGCCGAAGGTGCAGACCGACGGCGTCAAGATCACGGGTCTGACCTTCCCGAAGGACAAGCCCGCGCCGACGGCGCTGGTGAAGCAGCCGCTGATCGAGGGCACCGGCGCGGCGGTGACGGCCACCGACACGGTGACGATGCAGACCGTGCAGTACGTGTGGGGCGCGGACAAGGCCCTCGGGTCGAGCTGGGGCGGCAGCGGCCCGTCGCAGGTGTCGCTCGCGACCGGCAACACGACGCTGATGAAGACGCTGGCGGACAGCCTGGCCGGGGTGAAGGTCGGCAGCCGCGTCATGCTGGTGATCCCGCCGGACAAGGCGTTCGGTGCGGAAGGCAACCAGCAGGCCGGGGTGCCGGCGAACGCGACGCTCGTGCTGGTGCTCGACGTCCTGCGCACCGCGGCGGTGTCGAACGGCTGATCCCACCCGGGACTCCTGGACGCGCCCCGCGGCGTGGTGCGGCGGAAAACGCCGCGCCGTGCGGCGGGGCGCGTTTCGTTGCGGAGCCGCTCGGCTGACAGAGTGTGCGTCGGCAGTTTTCGTGTAGCGAGGAGCGGTACTACCGATGAGCAACATCGACACCAGCACGCGTCCCGAGATCGACTTCCCCGACGGCAACCCGCCGGCGGAGCTGGAGATCACCGACATCGTCGAGGGCACCGGCCCGGTCGTCGAGCCCGGGGACGTCATCGCCGTCGACTACGTCGGCGTCTCGTTCTCCACCGGCGACGAGTTCGACGCGAGCTGGAACCGCGGTCAGGCGTTGCAGTTCACGGCGGGCAAGGGCCAGGTCATCGAGGGCTGGGACAAGGGCCTGCTGGGCATGAAGGTGGGCGGCCGCCGCAAGCTGGTCATTCCGGCGCACCAGGCCTACGGGGACCGTAGCCCGAGCCCGCTGATCAAGGCCGGCGAGACGCTGATCTTCGTGTGCGACCTGCGCGCGATCCAGGGCAAGTAAGTCCGGTCCCTCCGGATATCCGGAGGGGACGGACACGCGGCCGCCCGGTGGTGCTTCGGCACCGCCGGGCGGTTTCGCGTTCTCCGCGTTGCAGGGATGTGCGGGGTTCGCGGGTTTCGCGGGGCCTTGCAGGGTTTTGCGGGGTGGCGCGGGTTCAGTCCGCGGCGGGGAGCAGCGATGCCGCGTACCGGCCGGCGGCTGCCGAGGCGAGGAAGTGGGCGTGGTCTTCGTCGAGGCCGCGGCCCATCGTGGACAGCTTCACCGGCACGTCGCGCAGCGCCTGGTCGAGGCCGTCGACGGGGACGCCGACGATCCGGTGGCGGGCCCGCAGTGGGGCGACGTCGGCGGCGACGCGGGAGGCGAGCGGCTCGTCGAGTTCCGGGACGACGACGTCCGCGGCGGCGAGGGCGACGCGGCCGTAGGCGGTCAGGCTGTGGTGCGAGACGCCTTGGTGTCGTTCGCGCGGGTCGGCATCCGAGATGCGCAGGGCGGCGACGGCGTGGCCGCCGAGGGTGGCGACGGCGTTGACGGCTTCGCCCGCGGCGACGCCGGAGAAGCCCCAGCGGGTGTCGGTGCCGAGGTTGCCGGGGCCCTGCGTGACGATCGCGAGGTCCGCGCGGAGGACGTGGCGGGCGGCCAGGAGGGCGCTGTGCACGGTGACCGCTTCCAGGTCGCCTCCGACGGCCTGGCCCGCGGTGATGGTGCCGGCGAGCCAGTCGGCCTCGCGGAGCGCGGCGGCCGTCATGGAGAACCAGAGGGGGAGCGCGCCGCCGTCGGTCATGACGTACGCGATGCGGGTTCCGGGGCGCACGGCGCGCACTCCGGCGCAGATCGCCGGGACGGCCGAGTGGAGGTCGGCGACGACGACCGGCATGGCGCCCAGGTCGTCGGCGGCGCGGAGCACCTCGTGGTGCGGCGAGCCCTGCTCGTCGACGCCGAGCACGACGGCTTGCAGCGGCGTGTAGCGGGTCTTCACCAGGTGGCCGGGGCCGCGCGGCGGGTCCGCGGGGAGCCGCTCGGGAAGCGCCACGACCAGTGCGTATCCGCCGGTGCCCAGGCCCATCGTCTGCGCGGTGGTGTTGAGCAGGACGGTGTCGCCGACGGCCGGGTCGCCGACCAGCGCCGGGTAGGCGAGCGCGCGCACCGGGTCACCGGTGCCTTCCTGGCGCACGGTCAATTCGACCGCGCCGCGCCATGCCCGCCGGACTTCGAGGACCTCACCGCGCCGCCACGTGATCACGGGCGGTGACACTAGTGGAACCGTGGGGCGGTATGCCATTCCCTCTCCCTCCGCGCTCTATCTGTGCGCTTCCCGTGCGGTGACGGGTGGTTCGTCCACAGCCTGCGGTGACCGGGCGGACGCCGGGTGCGCGGACGCGGTACGGTCAAGGCGGAACCAAGCCGTGTAGCCCGACCGGTGGTTCCGGCGACGGACGGGACAGGACCCAAGGGGCGGGAACGGATGGCGATCCCCAAGCAGGAGCGGTTGGTGAGTCTGGTCATGTGCCTGCTCGCCGCGCGCCGGTACGTCACGAAGGAGGAGCTGCGGACGTCGATCGAGTCGTACCGGCTGTGCACCTCGGACGAGGCGTTCGACCGCATGTTTGAACGCGACAAAGACGACGTGCGCGAGTTGGGTTTCGCCATCGAGACCGGCGCCAACGACCCGCTCGTCGAATCGGCCGACGGCTACCGGATCCGCGCCGAGCACAACACGCTGCCGCCGGTCGACCTCGACCCCGAGGAAGCCGCCGCGCTGGCGCTGGCCGCGGGTGCGTGGCAGCAGTCGTCGCTTTCCGGCGCCGCGACCGGTGCGCTGTACAAGCTCAAGGCCGCGGGCGTGGAGATCGACACCGCGCCGCTGACCTCGGTCGAACCGCGGGTCACCGCACGGGAGTCCGCATTCGGGCCGCTGCTCGAGGCGCTGCGCACCAAGCGCCCCGTGCAGTTCAGCTACCGCAGTTCGGGCGCCGCGGAGGCGCGTCAGCGCGTCGTCGAGCCGTGGGGCATGAGCTGCTGGCGCGGCCGCTGGTACCTGGTCGGCTGGGCACGCGACCGCGAGGAGCAGCGGGTGTTCCGGCTGGAACGCGTGCTCGACAAGCCGAAGCCGCGCATCCTGCGCGAGCAGCTCCGGGCCCCGGTCCCGGCGAACGTCGACATCCGCGAGCAGGTCGCGCGGTTCGCGGGGGAGGGCGGCGAAGGCACCGCGCGGCTGCGCGTGCGCGCGGGCGCCGGGTTCCCGCTGCGGGCTCGGGCGACTGCCGTCAAGCCGGTCGACGAGGCGTGGGACGAGCTGGAGTTGGCGTACGGCCACGGGCTGCACAGCTGGCTGGCCGAGTTCGGCGCCGACGTCGTCGTGCTGGACCCGCCGGAGCTGCGGGCCGCGGTCGTCGGTCAACTCCGCGCCGCGGCGGGCCTGCCGGCGGAGGACAACGCACACGCGAGCGAGGTAGGCGCATGAGCAACGCACTGGACGACACTCGGCGGCTTTTGTCGCTGGTGGCTTACCTGCGCGAGCGTCCGGGCGCGCGGTTGGACGACGTGGCGCGTGCGTTCGGGCTGGGCATCGACGCGATCGAGGCCGACTTGGGCACGCTGCACATGTGCGGCACCAGCTTCATGGCCGACGACCTGCTCGAGCCGCACGTCGACTCCGAGGGCCGTATCTGGCTCGACAACGCCGACGCGCCGGTGCGGCCGGTGCGGCTGGCCCCTCACGAGGCCCTGTCGCTGCTCGTCGCGCTGCGTGCGCTGGCCGGGCTGTCCGGGCTGCGCGACCGTGACCGCGAGGCGCTCGGCCGGGTCACCGCCAAGCTGGAGGACGCCGCGGGCGAGGCCGCCGAGGTCGCCGCGCACGTGAGCATCGAGTTCGAGGCCGAGGAGTCGTCGTTCGCGACGATGGACCGCGCCATCGCCGAGAAGCGCGTGCTGAAGCTCAGCTACTACGTGCCGCGCCGCGACCAGGTCACCGAGCGGATCGTCGACCCGGTGCGGCTGCTCCTCGTCGAAGGCCGTCCGTACCTGCTGGCCTGGTGCCGCACCGCGGAGGACCGGCGGCTGTTCCGCCTGGACCGCGTGGTGTCCGCGCAGATCCTCGACGAGGCGTCCGAGCCGCCCACGGTCGCGCCGTTCGACCCGGAGGACGGCCTTGTGCAGGCCTCGCCGGACGACATCGAGGTGGTGCTGGAACTCGGGCCCGGCGGCCGCTGGGTGCGCGAGTACTACCCGTGCGACAGCCTTGAGGAACTCCCCGACGGGGGCCTGCGGGTGACGCTGCGTACCCCGGATCCGTCGGTGGTGCGCCGGCTCGCGCTGCGGCTCGGCGAGCACGGCCGCGTGGTCGCGCCGGCCGAACTCGCCGACGAGGTCCGTGGTACCGCCCTGGCGGCGCTCGAGGCGTACGCCGGCGCGTGATCCGGCGCCGGACGGCCTACCTTCCGCACCGGCTCCTCGCGTAGCTTCGTCGTCCGTACGGCCGGATTTCGTTCCTCCCGCTTCGCTCGGTCACCTTTTGCACGACCCTTCGGCAATTCCTCGGGCATTCCCTCGGGCAAGGAGGCTCCCAGGTGGCGACGTTCACGGCACGCTGTCCCGATTGCGGGCTGGTCGAGCTGACCGCCGACCAGCTGCGGTTGGTGGTCCTGCCGAGTAAGTCGTTCTATACGTTCAGCTGCCCGGCGTGCGACGAATCGGTACGCCGGCCCGCGGGCGAGAAGATCGTCGAACTGCTGTCCGGCGGCGGCGTCTCGTCCATGCAGGTGGCGCGCTGACCGGAACTCCGCCCCGGCACCCGCGCGGTGCCGGGGCGGACCCGTTCCGCAGGTAGGGTCGGCGCATGCTTTTGTGGGTGCTGCTCGCGTTGTCGCTGGTGCTGGTGGTCGCGGGCCTGGCGGTGATCGGACGACTGGCGTTCCGCCTTGCGGGTGAGGTACGTCACTTCGGCCGGGCCGCCGGGGACGCGCACGACCGGATCGGGCGCGCCGCGGAAGACTTGCGAGATGCGGTCGACCCGTATGATTACGGGCCATCTCCGTATCCCCAATACGGGCGAATGCCGCACTCCGACACGCCGCGCGGCGCCCGCCGTTAGGGCCCCCCGGCCCTGCGCCGCCGCCCTGGTGCCGGGCCGCCCCGACACTCCGACGGGGCGCGGACGTGAACACGGCACATCTCGTGGGTTCCGAAAGCGCCCGGTGTTCGCCACGATTGCGTTGCACGGGCGTAACACTGATCGGCGTACGATCGGACCCATCAACCCCCCGGTTATGAGGTAGCAACTATGTTCGGCAGGCTTGGACCCACCGAGATCATCCTGATCCTGGTTATCGTCGTGCTCCTGTTCGGTGCCAAGAAGCTGCCGGACACCGCTCGCGCGCTCGGCCGCTCCATGCGGATCCTCAAGAGCGAGGCCAAGGCGATGAAGACCGACGATGCCGCCGCGGGCGACGCCGCCAAGCCGAGCGCCCCCGAGGCGCCGCGGACCATCCAGTCCGCGCCCGGCGAGGTGTCGCAGGCCCGCCCGGTGGGCGAGCCCGACGCCAACCGCCGCTGACGCGCCGAGCCCCCCGGAGTCGGCCCTCAGGTGAGTGCAGTCAGAGGGCTTAGGCGCAACCAGCCTGCCCGTCCGCCCAAGAACGACGAGGGGCGCATGCCCCTCATGGACCACCTGCGCGAACTGCGCAACCGGCTGGTCAAATCGATGCTGGCGATTTTGGCCGTCACCGTGGTCGCGTTGTTCTTCTACGACCAGATCGCGGAGTTCCTGGTCCGCCCCGTCTGCGACCTCGACGTCAAGGGTGTCGGGGCGAGCCAGTGCCCGGCATTGGTGCAGAAGGGCGTTTTGTCGCCCTTCTCCACGATGCTGAAGGTCTCCTTCGCGGTCGGGGTGATCGCCGCTGCCCCGATCTGGCTCTACCAGCTGTGGGCGTTCCTCGCCCCGGGTCTGCACAAGCACGAGAAGAAGTACTCGCTGGCGTTCGTCGGCGTGGGTGTGCCGCTGTTCGTGGCGGGGGCGTGGTTCTCCTACGCGATCCTCCCGCACGCCCTCGACGCGCTGCTCGGCTTCACCATCGGCGAGGCCAACAACCAGATCGACCTGGACGAGTACCTGGACTTCCTGGTCCGCATGGTCGCCGTCTTCGGTCTGGCGTGCGAGCTGCCGCTGGTGCTGATCCTGCTCAACTTCGGCGGCGTCATCACCGCGAAGAACATGATCGCGTGGTGGCGCTGGGTCGTCATGGGCATCTTCGTGTTCGGTGCGGTGGCCACGCCGACCACCGACCCGCTCACGATGTGCCTGCTGTCGGTGCCGATCAGTGTGCTGTACGGGCTCGCGATCCTCGTCGCGGCGATAAACGACAAGCGCCGCGGCCGGCGCCGCGCCGAAGTGCTCGGCGGGGAGCTGGACGACGACGAGGCCTCTTCGCTCGACCTCACGCCCGCGCGGGTCGAGGGCACCACGCACCTCGAAGGCACCACCCCGGTCCAGCGGAACGGTGAAGCGGACTCCGTCCACGCCGACGACATCACCTGACGCGGGACCCGGCAGCACGGCTGGCGCACCACCCCACGCACCACCCGGCGCACCGGGCTCACGAGCCCCGGGGGCCGCCCCCCCACCCGGCGGGGGACCCCCGCCAACAAGTTGGGGGCG
>NZ_JBMULZ010000041.1:0-8078 GCF_049534875.1 Uniformispora flossi | reverse complement strand
GCGGGGGGGGGGGGGTTGCCCCCCCCCCCCCCCCCGCCACCCCTTGGTCACCTGGGCGGCGGTTGACCGGTCGACCGGTCAGCCGGCGGCCCGGCCGGCCCGGAAACTAGCCGACGATCGCGTCCTTGATCCAGGTGCGGTGGTACGGCACGCTCGGCAGAACCTCCTTGGTGACCCCGCAGTCGCCCAGGCTGCGGCTGTCCGCGCCGATCAACTCCCAGCGTCCGTACACCTTCTTGACCGCCGGGGTGCCGGAGTCGCCGTTGCACGGGCCGGAGACGCCGCCGGGGTTGTCGGCACAGAAGTCGCCCTGGTCGATGCCGTATTCGCCGCCGACGCACGGGCCGTCCGGGAGTACTCGGGTGTCGATCTGGTTCAGCGTGTTGGGCAACGTCGGGCCGCCGTCGACGGTGTAACCCCAGCCGATGACACGGAACTTGGTTCCGGCTGCCCCGACCGACGAGGCCAGCCGCACCGGCTTCGCCTTCACCGGGTGGTCGAGCTTGAACAGCGCGAGGTCGCCCGCGCGGCCGGTGGCCACGTAGTCGGGGTTGACGCGGATCTCGCTGACGCCGGCCGTCTCACCTCCGGTGGTGCGGTCGTTCGAGCCCACGCGCACCGTGAACAGCGACGGGTCCTTGGTCTCGCCGGTCTCCGTGTCGTAGACGCAGTGCGCGGCGGTCAGCAGCCACTGGTCGTCGATCAGTGCGCCACCGCAGCGGAAACGGTACGCGCCGTCGTCGCGCAGCATGTCGATGGCGGTCACGAACGAATAGCTCTCGCTGGCCGGTTCGCCGCCGATGATGGCGTTCGCGCTACCCGGTGCGGCGGCGAGCGCGCCTGTCGCCAAGGCGCCCGCCACGACGCCGCGCACTATTCCTCGACCGAATCGTGATTTCATGAATTTGGGCATGCCGAAATCCTTTGCCATGAGAATTGCAACACCCGGCCCCGTTTCGTCCCGCGGGCGTATGCAGGGGCCCAACTGGCTTGGGACATCTGCATGTTAGTAGACCTCTGGGGGGTTGCCTATCCCCTGGCGTGCGCGGGTTCCGGTTTCCCGGCGCACAGGCGCTTCGCATTCTGGTTTCGAAGAGCTCAATCGAATGTCCGGGGCGGATATATTCCGCGCCCCCTGGTTGGCCGGGAATTTCCCGGAGGCGTTTTCCCGAGTACGGCCATTTCCCGCTGCCGCCCCCGGATAGTTCCGACCAGGCCTCGTGCCTGGCCGCGAACGCACCTCCTGGGCCGACACGGTGACCCCGCAAGGTTCTCGTCGCATGCTCGCTTGGACGGCAGCACTCCACGACGAGGGACCGAGCACGGCCGACCGGGGGCGACGACCGTCGCCCGAGCAACCGGCTCGGCGCCGTGACGGCGTGGTGACGACCGGAATCGGGGGGCTTCGGCGAAGGGTGACGTAGCGTGAACACGTCGCCGGGAGGCCCGACAGCGATGGCCCACAGCCGAACTACACCATCAGCCGAACTACACCATCAGGAGAATTCATGCCGTATGCCGTCGATTTCAAGGACGTGTCCACCATCGGCGTGGAATCGTCCCCGGTGGCGGAGGCGCTTGCCGGGTTGCGCGCCAACGAGGCGCGTTACTACAAGAACAAGTACGACCACGAATTCGCCGTCCAGCCGGCGAACGAGGCGCCGGAAGTCCTCGAATGGGTCACCCGCATCCTCTCCGAGGAGCGCGGCATCACCATCTCCGCCCGCCCTCTCGAGGTGACGTCCTTCGAAGCCGGCGGATTCCGCATGGCTTACGTCTTCTACGAGTCCGGCCTGGCAATCAACGTGATGTACGGCATCGAAGACGGAGCAAAGCGTGCCGTGGGGTTCAAGCTCTCCCAAGGCATGGACGTTCCCGACGAACTGGCGTCGAAGTTCAAGTTCGCGCGCCAGAAATCGAAGCTGGCCGGAGAGATCCGCGGCTCCTTCTTCGTGATCAAGGGCGAGTACTGAGGGTCGCGCGCGGTCGCGGCCGCGAGTGCCGGCCGAACGGAAACCGACTCGGCCGGCCGCCGGTCGTACGCAACCGGCGCGGGGTGCCCGACGGCATGGCACACCGCGCCGTTCGTGTGTCGGAGTGCTCCTTCTCCGGCTCTTGGGGTGGAGGCACGTCCACGACGCCGGAGCGAAGCCGTCTCGGAGGATCGTCCGATCGACTCACCAAGGACTGCTGCCGATGCCTGCGGAGGTCTTTGGGTGGGCGAGGTAGGCCCAGATGCACTTCCCGTGCTCGATATACCTTGCACCCCAGTTGGTGGCGGTGAGGGCCACAAGTTGGAGGCCTCGCCCGAACTCGTCGTCGAGTGTCGGGTGGCGGACTCGAGGCGTGGCTTCACTACCGTCGTACACCTCGCAGAGGAGGCCGTCGTCCAAGCGAAGCCATCGAAGGCGGATCTCACCGGAGTCGCTGCCGGCGACGTCTGCGTCGATGCCAACCGCGTGGCGGGTCGTGTTTCCCACCAGTTCGCTGACGATCAGGGTGGCGCTGTCGATGAGTTCCTCGAGATTCCAGTCGAGGAGTTGCGCGGCGGTGAAGCTGCGGGCCCGCCCTGCGGACTGCGGGGCACATGGCATCTCAAGGACGGCAACGTCGCCGGCGGGGACACGCCCTGTGCGCAGGGCAAGGAGTGCGGCATCGTCTTGGTGCCGAGGATCGGGCGGCAGATCCTCGATGATGGCCGCGCATAGGCCGGACAACCATCCCGACTGGTTCTCCGTGCCGGATACGGGGGTGCGGTTGACGTAGTCGGATACAGCTGTGGTCAGTTGCACCGTTTCGGCGCTGCCGAGCACGCCGTTGGTGAAAAGGATCATGATGCTGCCGGGAGCCAACGTCGTTTCGGTGACCTGAACCGGAATCGGGTCGACCGTGTGCGCCACGCCCAGGGGAGGACCGGTGATCAGGGCGAGACTGCGGGGCTCATCATCCGGCTGCAGGACGATGGGCGGAGCATGTCCCGCACTGGCGACACTGCAGGTACCAGTCGTCGGGTCGTACAGGACCATGAGGCACGTAGCGTAGGCGCCCGTCGCCGGCGCTGGGGCACCCAGACGCGCGACAACGTCTCCGACGCGCGCCATCAGTTCGTCCAAGGGGAGGTCGAGCGCGGCCATAGTGATGATGGTGTGCCGGATGATGCCCATGGTGATCGACTGTTCGAGCCCGTGGCCCATGACGTCTCCGACGACGGCCAGTGTCCTGCCGCCCGGCAACGGGATTGTGTCGTACCAGTCGCCGCCGACGTCTTGCCCGGCCGCGGCTCGCCACCGTGCCGCCGCCTGGACGGCGACCAGATTCGGCAACGAACTGGGGAGCAACTCCTGCTGCAATCGTTCGGCACGCGCGCGGGCTTCCTCGTACAAGCGGGCGTTGCCCAGCGACTGAGCGGTGAACGCCGCGACGGTTCCGATCAGGGATTTGTCCTCGGCGCTGAAGTCGCGAGGATGATTCCAAGAGATGACACACGAGCCCACTCGGCGTGCACCGGAGACGAGGGGCATCACTGCCCAAACGTGATTCCCGTGAGGGCTTCCCAGATGGGCCAGCTGCGGCCAGCGTTGCCGGAGTTCCTCACGAGACGTGACGAACTCGATCTGCTCGGCGGCGCTGAAACCACTCTGCGGCCAGTCGATCGCCCGCAGTCTCCGGACGAACTCCGAGCTGTAGCCGGTGGCACCGACGAGCCTGGCAGCAGGGCCGGTCAGATCGTAGATCAACAGCCCATCCGCACCGACGAGCGGCAAGAAATGTTCGGTGATCGCCGCCACGACGTCCGACGTTTCCAAAGCCCGAATCAACGCGGCATTCAATTGCGCCACCCGCCGGCCGCGTTCGGCGGTCTTCTTCGCGGCCCGGACGCTCTCGGTGATGTCCGTCATCACAACGGACACATAGTCGCCAATGCCGACAACCTGCAATTGGTAGGAAGCAGTCCCGCCGTGGGGACCCCGGTCGTTCTCCCACGATTCGACGGTCAGGCCGGCGGCGGACCCAGGAGCCGTCCGCGCCCGGGCCACCGCCTCCGGGAGACCTTGCTCTCGCCACTGCGGGGCGGAGTCCCAGAGGGTGCGTCCGAGAATCTCCCTGCCCTTCTCCGCGGCCAACGAACGTGCCGCCAGATTGGCCCACTCCGTCCGGTCGTCCGGCGCCAGGACATAGATCGGCTGCGGGTAGGAATCCAGAATTCCCGCCAGCCAGGCTTCCCGACTCCGGCGGGCGGTGACGTTCCACGCTGTGCCGACCATGCGCAGCGGTCGCTTGTCGGCGTCATATTCGAAGACGGCACGGAGCTCGAGCCAGGAGGCCCGCCCGCCACGATCAACGACGCGATACTCCACGGCATATGCGGTCCCATCGCTCATGGCCTGGGCGATGGCTTCCTCGACCCCGCGCCTGTCGTCCGGGTGGATTCGGCCCATCCACGTCTCGATCCGTTGGTCCCACGAGCCGGGCTCCAAGCCGGCCAAGCGCACGAGATCTTCGGTCGGTGTGTCGAAGTTGAGTTCCCCGCTGTTCAGATCCCAGGCCCACGTCCCCACCTCGACGTTGCGCATCATCTGCCCGCCCAACGGCAGCTGCCACCACGGTGCCGTGCCGCTGCGCCATCGTCTGGCCTTCTGGAGACGTACGCTGACCAGCGCGGTCAGCTCACCCAAGAATCTGCGCCCGGCTTCGGTGGGCGGCGCTTGAGCAAGAACCGAGAGGGTCCCGACGGGGTCGCCGCCAATGACGATGGGTACGGAGAGCACACCCGCGCTCTTCCCGAGCCCACTACTGACACTCGGAAGGGTCGTGGACCATACGGCCTGCCGGAGCGCCATGGCACGTGTCGGCGCCAGATCCGTCATGCTCCCGTGCAGCAGCTCCCATTCCTTGGCCATACTGGTGGGGATGCCGGAGGCCCCCGCCAGACGCAGGGATCCGGCCTCCCGGCCGACCAAATGAGCCAAGCCCCCCAGTCCTCCGACGCTCGCGACCGCGTGCGGCAGCGCAAATCCGAGCACCTCGGCTACGTCCGCGCTGTCGGGCACGCCTTCCAACCACAAGAGTCGCGCGGCGTCTGCGGCTATCGTCGGCTCGCCGGCCGGCTCGTGATGGTCATGATCCGTCATTGCTGTGCCTCCGCCGCCGCCAGAATCATGGGGCTATCGAATCATTCTGATCCTGCTACTCAGTGTTTTGCCCAGTGCGGCGACGGAGTGACAGCTTGTGCCACGACACCGCCGACTCCACGTGTCGATCCCGGCCTGGCCCTGGGACGCGAAACGGGATGGTGCAGGCGGTACCGGCAGGAAGTTCGAACCGTTGCAAGGGGGATGCCACGGTGGAATGGTCGACTGCGCCCAGGCGCGCGGCTGATCACCGCGATCGCCGAACCGCCCGGTCGTCGATTCAGTGAACAACCAGGGTGTCCGACTCGCCCCGTGGAAAGGTGCACCGACTTGTCATTCCACTACAACGTCCGCCTTCGTCCCGCCCAGCCGCCGACGCCTCCGCTGGACGCGTTCGCCGTGCATCGGGCCGCGGTGCCGCCGACGCCCGGTCGGGACGGGCTGGAGATCGCGTATCTCCGTGAGGGGGTGGGCGGTTACCCGCTGCTGCTCATCCACGGATACCCGGAGACCAAGCGGATCTGGTGGCGCAACATCCAGCCGCTTGTTGCGGCCGGGTACGAGGTGATCGTGCCCGACCTGCGCGGCTACGGCGACTCGGACCTGTCCGCCGACGACGTCTACGACCTGGCCGCGTACAGCCGCGACCTGCACCTGCTGGTGCGCGACGTGCTCGGGCACCAGCACGTCGGGGTCGTCGCCGGCGACGTCGGCGCCGCGGTCGCGGTGGACCTGCTGCACCGCTTCCCGGGCTTCGTCGACAAACTCGTGTACTTCGACACCTCACCGCCGATGATCATCGACGACTACATCGCCGCCGGCATCGACCCGTCGACCATTCGCAGCATCTCCGACGGCCCCACCGCGGACTACCGGTACCGCCAGGGCGCAAACCCCGACGAACTCGCAGCCGAACTCGACACACCCGACCGTCGGCGGCGCTACATCGGGGAGATGTACGGCCACCGCCTGTGGGCGTCCCCAGGCACCTTCGGCCCCGACGACATCGCCTTCATGACCGAGCCGTTCGCAACCGAAGAACGCCTGCGTGCGAGTTGGGCGGTCTACCAGCTGGCTTACGGCCGCAAGGCGAGCGAGCCACCGCTGATGTCGAGCAAGGTGACCGTGCCCACGATGATCCTCTACGGCATGGACGACGGCGTCGTGGGCCCCGACTTCCTGCACACCTGCGAGGTGGCATTCACCGACCGGACCGGCCCCGTGGTCCTCCCCGGCGCCGGGCACTTCCTCCAATGGGAACGCGCCGACCTGTTCAACCCCCTGGTCACCGCCTACTTCGCCGACCACCGCGGCTAGGCAGAACCGGGGCGGCAGAAGCCGTTCTCACATCCGTCTTCCGTTCCCTCACCGAGAACGCCGAGCCGCAGCCTCATGGCTGCCCTTGTACCGCCCCGAAGCCGGCATGCCGGTGGTGTTCGGATGACGAGGTGTGGGCCAGGATTCGCTGGATCGGTCCGGTGATCTCGGCGGCAGGTCGCCGAGGCGAACGTGCGCCGACTGTTGCTGCCCATCGCGCCGAGGGCCCGCCACCCGGCGAGGCCGCTCTCCGAGCAGCTGTCGCCGCCCACGGTCGGCCGCGTCCGCTCAGCTCTCCTCCGGC
Organism: Uniformispora flossi; assembly: GCF_049534875.1. Classification (NCBI taxonomy): domain Bacteria; kingdom Bacillati; phylum Actinomycetota; class Actinomycetes; order Kitasatosporales; family Streptomycetaceae; genus Uniformispora; species Uniformispora flossi. Next base: position 1,325 of record NZ_JBMULZ010000041.1, on the reverse strand, counting down.
GCGGCGGTATGCGGTCGGTCCGCGGCGACTGCGCCTGCCGCAGCCTTGCGGGCCGCCGCACTTCGCGCCCGGCCGGTGGCGGTCTTGAGCGGGAGCAGCAACAGCCACAGCCACATGGCCTGGCCGCCCCACGGCCAGGCCAGCGGGATGGACACCGCAAAGACCACGACCGTAACCGCCAGGTCGAGGATCCACGCGCGTGCCACGGGCGGGGGAAGAGGCACGGAGTCGAGTTGGGGGCGCAGCATCCGGAGCCGGACGAGCACGATCTGGGTGACATCCATCGCCGCGATGGTGGCGGCGTAGATCGCCACGGACGCGGACATGCCGCCGTACTCCGACAGCAGCGAGGTGGGGAACGGCAAGAACGCGGTCAGGCCGAGCCCGGTCAGCGCCACAGCGGTGAACACCCGGTCCACGCGGCGAAGCCCGAGGAAGGCGCGCCGGTGGTCCAGCCAGAAGGCGCCGATGATGAGAAAGCTGAGCGCGTACGCTGCGATCTTGGGCGGAAGGTCGTCCAGCGCCTCCCGGAAGCGTGGGCCGTCCAGACCCGGAGGCACGGAAATGTCCAGGACCAGCAACGTCATCGCGATGGCGAACACGCCGTCGGAGAGCGCCACCAGCCGCCCGGGACCGTGCTCGTCCCCGAATCCGCCCGACTCCGCCATGCCGCGACGGTACGTGCCCGGCACCCACCATGCGCGTATCCGCGCCGGAAGGTCGCTCAGTCGGTAGCAGGTGCTCGACGTCCGCGGACTCGTGGAACGCCCGGACATCGGTCGGCAGCAGCGCCTCGACGGGATCGTGCACGCCCGTGCCCAGCTTCGCCGATGCTGTCACCAGGCATGACCTGCGGCTCCGGCGCCGACTGGCGATCCCGGTGCTCCTCGTGGTCGGTGCGCAGCCACCTGGCGCCTCGGCCCCGGAACTGGCCACAGTCACGGCCGCCGGGGAAGGCGGGCAACACCGGACCCCGAGGCCGCCTCAGCGCCGGCCGTGAGCTGTGTCGGAAGCGCCGCCGAACAGTCGGGCGATCGCCCGGAACGGCAGTGTGACGACGGTGGCGATCGCGCCTCCGATCGCCCGGAACACATCAGCAATTGCCCGAAGCACAGGAACCTCCTTCTTCGCGCGGGTGCAGCCCGGAAGCGTTTGCGCCGAGAATGCCGCGGAGTTCCACCGGCTCAGAGCGGCGGTCGCTCGGCGGCTTCGGACGCGGTGCGCCTACAGACTGGGCTTGATTCGCTTTGACGGACACCCTGGCTGAGGGGCTGCGGCCCTTTCGGGAGGATGTCCATCATGGAGAGCATGGGGAAGAAGAAGCC
>NZ_JBMULZ010000040.1:0-9940 GCF_049534875.1 Uniformispora flossi | reverse complement strand
ACGGCGACGGTGCTGGACGAGGCGGCGGTGCCGCTGGCCGGCGCCGCCGTGGACAACCTCGCCGCCACGGCGCGGGTCCGGCTGCGGCGCATGTATGGCTCCCAGTCCGCGGCTTTCGCCGCGGCACTGCCGTTGGGCGTGAACCTCGGCGACCACCTGCGGGTGCCGCAAACCGTCCGCAACTCGATGTAGCAGGAGAGAGGAAGCACGATGTTCGGGAAGAGGCCCGCGGCTCACGAAGCCGCCGAAGGCGTTCTGCCGGTCGCCGGGCGCACGGCCGGCGCGCCGGGAGCGCCGTCCCGGCCCAGGCGCGGCCGGGTGGCGGCCGACCGTCCCGGCCCGCGCGGCCTGACGGGTTGGGGGCGGGGCCGTGCCTCGCACATCGAGACGCCCACCGAATGGCGCGGCACCACCGTCCAGGTGTGCGGCCTGTGGCCGTTCGGGGCGGGCTCGGGCACGCCGGTGGTCGGTGTGCCGCTGGGCCGGTCGATGACCAGTGGCGCCGCGCTGTGCTGCGACCCCATCAGCTGGTTCCAACGCGCCAACCTCATCCTCAACCCGAGCGAGTTCGTGCTCGGCAAGCCCGGCCTCGGCAAGTCGACCGTGGTGCGCCGCCAAGCCCTCGGCCTGGCCGGATACGGCGTGAACCCGCTCGTGTTCGGCGACCTCAAACCCGACTACGTCGACCTCGTGCGCGCCCTCGGCGGCCAGGTCATCACCCTCGGCCGCGGCCGCGGCTTCCTCAACGTCCTCGACCCCGGCGAAGTCACCGAAGCCGCCAAACGGCTCACCGGCGACGCCCGCCGCGCACTGATCGCCGACGCGCACGGACGACGCATCAACGCCGTCGGGTCGCTGCTCACCATCGTCCGCGGCGCGCCGATCACCGACCGCGAGGAAACCGTCCTCAACGTCGCCCTCAAAGTCCTCGACGAACGCCACCCCGGTGTCCCGGTGATGGCCGACCTGCTCGCGGTGATCCGCGACGCGCCGGACCCGGTGCGGGCCGCCGTCCTGGACCGCGGCGACATGGCCAAGTACCGCGACACCGTCGAGGACCTCGAAGCCTCCCTCGTCGGCCTCCTCGGCGAAGGCCGCCTCGGCGACATGTTCGCCCGCCCCACCTCCGAACCCATGCGCCGGGACCGGCCCGTCTGCTTCGACGTCTCCAGCATCGACGACTCCGAGATGAACCTCCAGGCCGCGGCGCTGCTGGCGTGCTGGAGCTACGGGTTCGGCGCGGTCTCCGTCGCCCAGGCCCTCGCGGACGCCGGACTCGAGCCGCAGCGCCACTACTTCGTGATCCTCGACGAGCTGTGGCGCGTGCTGCGCGCCGGACGCGGCCTCGTCGACCGCGTCGACGCGCTGACCCGCCTCAACCGCCAGCGCGGCGTCGGCATGGCGATGATCACCCACACCATGTCCGACCTGATGGCCCTCGCCTACGAAGAAGACCGCATGAAGGCCAAGGGGTTCGTCGAACGCGCCGGCATGGTCATCTGCGGCGGACTGCCCGCCGCGGAGATGCCGGAACTGACCCAGGTCGTCAGCATGACCGGCGCCGAACAACGCATGATCACCGACTGGTCCACCCCGCCCGCCTGGGACACCGGCAGCGGACGCAAGTCGCCGCCCCCCGGACTCGGCAAGTTCATGGTCAAGGTCGGCGGCCGCCCCGGCATCCCCGTCCGCGTCGAACTCACCGAAGCCGAGCGCGACATCAACGACACCAACCGGAGGTGGGCCCGATGACCCGGCTCACCCGTGCCGTGATGACCGTGCTGGCGGCCTGCCTCCTGGGCTTCGTCGCACAGGTGGGCACCGCGCCGGTGGCGTCCGCGAACCAGGACATCATGAAGGGGCCGGAGCGGAAGGCGTGCCTCTACATCCCCGAGGACGTCTGGGGATTCTGGTTCACCTACTACTGCGCCGACAAGGACGAGAAGGGCGTCACCAAGAACCTCCATGGGAAGTCGGTCGGTACGGGCCACCGGAAGGACTACAAAAACGGCGGCCTGGACTCGTGCGACGGCCTCGAAGACGGCGGTCTCGGCACGTTCCTCACCGACGCGAACCACACCGTCTTCGGCGGCCTGTTCGTGGAGGAGAACGGCACGATCGGCGAGTGCATGAAGAAGCGCATGTACAAGTTCCTGCAGGACCACCAGAAGAGCAACAACCTGGGGCAGTCGATCAAGGCGGACGTCAAAGAGAACCCCTGCAACTCGATCTACGACTCCGACCAGCGTTCGGACAAGAACCTCAACGTGTGCCGGAGCCCGGTCGGCCAGAATCCGTGCCTGCTGATCGGCACCGGCCAGTTCCAGGGCTCGCAGGCCAAGGCCATGCAGAAGTCGTGCCTGTCGGACCACAAGGACTTCAAACAGCAGGTGCCCGGCTCCACCTTGGCCGGCGACGGGGGATGCCAGTTCCTCAGCGGTGACGCCAAGAAGGACTGCGACGTCATGGTCAAGGAGAACGCCAAGGGCGCGCCGACCTCCGACACGGTGCGCGCCCAGCTGAGCGACTTCCTGGGCTGGGCGCTGCTCGCCGCCTCGTGCGCGCTGTGGGTCGGGGTGGTCGGTGTCGGCGTCGGCATGGCGTGGTCCTGGTACACGGGCGAGCCGGGGCTCCTGCAGTTCAACCGTCTGGGATGGGTGGTCTTCGCAGCCGTGCTGGCCGGTTCGGCGACGTCGATCGCCGGGTGGTTCGTGTTGTGACGTCGGCCTTTGCCCCGAGGCTGACGTGAGCAAGGCCGCGGAAGGACGGAAGAGGAATGTCCGAAGAGATCCACAACGGGTTGCTGGGTGACGCCATCGGGGCGTTCCACGGCGCCTCGGCCGGGTTGCGGAAATCGGTCTTCGCGGGTGTCGTCAAGCACCTCAAGACGGCAGCGCAAGGCGTCGGCACCGTTCGGCAGCTGTCCATGCAAGTCAGGACCGCCCCGGCCGCCACGGGTCCCGCGGCTCCGGCCGCGAACACGCCGCAGCTGAGCAAGTCGCCGGCCCGGACCACCCAGCAGCAACAGCAGGCGACACCCGCCGCGGCGTCGGAGCCGCCGCCGTCGCCCCGTCATACGCCGGTCGTCGGGCAGCCGATGAGCCCGCGGCGGGAAGCGGCGCGGCAGAAGTGGCTCGATGCGGGGAAGGGGTCGTGACCGCCGTCGCACGTGGGCCGCGGCGCACCCGGCGAATACGGGGAAGAGCACGCATCGTCGTGGCGTGCCTGACGATGGCACTGAGCATGACGGTCGTCTCGGGGTGTTCGGCGTGGCAGGCACGCGACCTCGCCTCGCTGGGCCTCGACTTGGCGCTGGACTACCTCGGGCTGAACGACAAGGCGAAGAAGCAGCTGACCAACCCCGACGTGCTGGCGGCGATCAGCAACGCCGCCCGGCGCTTCCCCTGTGAGGGCATCGTCAGCGAACCCCTGCTCGCGGGCATCGTCTGGATCGAGTCCGGCGGCAACGTGAACACCCCGGACAGTCCGGTGGGCGCGAAGGGCGTGGCGCAGTTCATGCCCAACACGTGGAACGGCGTCGGACAGCAGGCCGCGAAAGTCGACGGCGACGGCGACGGCGACATGGACATCAAGGACCCGTTCGACGCCATCGCCGCGACCGCCAAGTACCTGTGCACGCTTCGCGACGAGGTGAAGAGGGCCAACATCCCCGGCGACCTGCTGCGGAACACGGTCGGTGCCTACAACACCGGGGTCCCCAACGTGAAGAGGGCCGGAGGCGTCGACAACATCTCCGGTGTGAAGAAGTACGTCGACAACGTGCTGGCGAAGCGGGACGACTGGGCGCTCGACGTGTCGGGCCCCGAGGTCGACGCCCGCGCGGCGTCGTTCGGCCTGGAAATCGTGCGCCAAGCCCGCACCCAGCTCGGCAAGCCGTATGTCTGGGGCGGAGGAACCACGGCCGGGGGCAGTGGATTCGACTGCTCGGGCCTGGTGCTCTACGCCGTCTACCAGGCACGGAAGACGTTCAAGATCAAACCGAACGTCGGCTTGCCGCACAACACCGGCCAGCAGCTCAACGCGGTGAAGCCTCCCCAGGCGCACATCGTCCCGAGCCTGGACGCCATGGTGCCCGGCGACGCGATCTACATGCACGTTCCCGGGGCCCCGGGAGGCGACCAGTACTGGCACCACGTCGCCATTTTCACCGGCAAGGTCGGGAAGGACTACGGCATCGTCGAAGCACCGCGTCCCGGCCGGCCCGTGCGCGACCAGACGCTCCTCAGCCAGTACGGGAAAGAGCAGTTCAAGATCGTGAGGTACTCGTGAACAGGGCCGTTACGCCCGGTCGCGCGGCCGCGATCGCCGTCGGCCTGATGCTCCTCGCGGGCGCGTGCAGCGGCGGTTCCTCGGATGGTGACGCCGCACCGGCAGCCGCGAGTTCACGTCCTGCCGGGAGTGCCGTGCCGTCGACCGCCGGCCAAACCCCGGCCGGTTCGGCCGCCCCGACCCGCAAGTCGGGTCCCCCGGCCGGCGGAAACCCGGCCGCCGCCCAGGTCGACGGCAAGAACGCCGACGCGGTATCCGAGGCCGCCGCGTTGACCATGTGCCTCGTCGACACCGACACCGACATCTCCGACTACGACGCGATGCTGCGCACCGCACCGCTGCTGGACCGCGACTACCTGGCCAAGCTCCGCGCGGAACAGCCGCGCCCGGTCCAAGGCGGGGACTGGGCGGAGCTGGCCGGGCACCACGCCTACACGACGGCCACCGCGCACCTGAGCCCGGAGATGGGGCAGCCGCCGGACAACGCCCTCGAGGCCTACCGCGGCTGGATCGTCGACGTCACCACGCAGGGCCGGGACGGCTGGCGCGGCGAGCCGCAGACCGTGGTGGTCTTCGTGTTCCTGCGCCGGGACGCCGCGGACCAGCCGTGGCGGATCGTGGAACTGCGCCAGGGCTGAGCCGCGGCGGGCGCTGCGCGGCCGGGGCGGACGCGGAATTCCGTCCGGGCGGCTCAGGGACGGGCCGGCGGTTCTCCGGGTCCGGCGGGCGGCCGCCAGGACGGCGCGGGGGAAGAGCCGGTCGAGTCGGACGAGTCGCCCCCGTCGTCCGTGCCGACATCCAGCAGGCCCGGCGGCGGCGTGAACACGATCCCGTCCGCGAACGTCGGCGGTACTGGAGCGGCTTCCGCCGCGGCGGGCTCCTCCGGCTCGTCATGCCCGTCCAGGGTGTCCGGGTCGTCCGCGTCGGCCTCGCCGCTCCCCGCCGGGATGGCGCTCATCGACCAGTCCGAGTCCATCGCGTTGTGGTCCGGCTCCGCGGAGGGCCCGGGCACCTCCTCGAACGCGGCGGCCGGCGGCGGAATCGACGGGGCCGGGGGAGTCACCGGAGCCGGGGGAGCCGGGAATGCAGGCGGCGCGGCCGGAGCCGCGAAGGACCCCGAGAACGGCTCTCCGGACGGCACCACGGTCGCCGAGCCCGATGCCGCACCCGCCCGCCGCCTCCGCATGTGCATCAAGAATGCCCCGACCGACACCAGCGCCGCGGCCGCGGCCGCCGCGGTCAACGCGATGGTGCCGCTGCCGCCGTCGTCCTCGGCGTCCGCCGCCCCGGCCATCGCCGGGTCGCCGCCGGGTTGCGCGTCGGACTTGCCGCCGGTGCCGCCCCCCGTGCCCGTGGCCGCGCCGGCGCCGCCGTTCCTGCCGGCCGTCATGGCGGATTCCTTGCCGGCGCCGGGGCGAACGGAGCTGCCGGTGAACGCGGCCGACGGGTCGTGGTCGGTGCCCGCGCCTTCTACCGTGACCGTCATCTCGTACGGCACGACCTGCCCGTGCCCCGCGTCGATCTCGCCGAGCACCCCGGGAACGATGTAGTACGTGCCGGGAATCGTGAACTCGGACTCGTAGTCCTTGAGGTCGGTGTCGACCTTCCACGGGCCGCACGTCAGCTGGGTGGTCCCGCTGCCCTGCTCGACGAAGACCTCGCTGCGGTCGCCGGCCTTGGCCGGACAGCGGGCGGCGGAGCGCAGCGGGTTGTAGATGTCCACCGTCCACCGCGCGAGCCGGCCCGCGGACAGGCTCGCCGGGTGCTGCATGACGGTGCGGACCGTGAGGGTCTGGCCGTCCTTGAGCTGCACCCGCCAGAACGGGAACTCGCCGAGGGCCAGGTCGCCCTTGACGACGCCGTCCGCGGGGACCTCCCGGGCGCCCGCGAACGAGAAGCCGTCCGTGGTCGTACTCGGCTGCGGCGAGTCGGTGAACCGGAGGGCGATCTCGATCGGGATGCTCTTGGCCTGCGAGCCCATCGGCGACAGCGTGTTCGTGATGTGGATGCAGCCCGAGCGCTGGCCGTCGGCCTTCTGGTTGGACCGGCCGCCGACGCTGACCCGGCCGCCGTGCACCGTCCCGAGGTCGGACAGCCACGCGTTCGGGTCGTCGCCTTCGGCCCAGCCCACGCCGATCTTCATGTTCGAGGTGCCGTACATCAGGTCCGGCGGCGCGGCCGTCGCGGACACGTCCAGCACCTGCTCGGGGCGCTTCTCGACGCGGTACCACAGGTCCTTGCCCTGGAGGAGCCCGTCGAGATAGCGGCCCGGTGTGAGCACCGGGGCGTTGTCGCAGCCCGTCGTGGAGCCTTGGACGGGGGCGCCGGAGGCCGCGTACGGCTGGACCGCGCGATGCTCGGGCGCCGCCCCGGCGGGCGCGGTCCCCGCCCACGCGAGCAGCACACACCCCGCCACCACCGGCCCGACCGCCACCCGAGAACGCATGATCGCAGCCTAGGAACCCGTACCGGCCCGGCGCTAGGCCGGAAGGCGCGCCTTGCGGGACCCGAGCGGGCCCGTTCACGCATCCCGGTTCAGGACCAGGCCGGGATCGCGGGCCGGCCCGAACGGACCGTACGGGGTGCGCGGGGCAGCGCAGCCGCGGCACGACGGTGCCGGGGCGGCCGCGGATCGGCCGCGCTGCACGGCACCGCCGGGGAGCGGCACGGTGGCCAACCGGCTCGGCGGCGGAAAGACAGCGGTGGGGACCAGGGGCGTGAAGCCGACGACTGCCGCGACGATGTCGACGCGTGGCGGCAGGGTCCGCGGCGGCGCCGGCTCGTCGAGGGGGGCCGGCACCTGCAGCGCCCGGCCGTGTCGAAGCGTGTTGCCGAACGCCCCGGCGACCGCCAGCACCGTCGGGTCGGTGAACGCCGAATAGCCGGTATCGGGCGGGCTCTTCGCGGCGCCGTTGGCCTCCGCTTTGAGATAGCGGCCGAAATGCCGGAGACGCAGGATCCGCGAGCCGCGGATGACCTTCTTCTCCAGCTTCTTGGAGGCGTGCTCCTGCCAGTGGAGGTCGCCTTGGACCCGGCCGCGCCGGAAGCCGGGATTCAGCTCGCCGCCGGGGAAGTCGCGGGACTTGAAGACCGTGTAGTGCGGACCGAAGAAGGCGCCGGGGCCCTGGCTGCGGGCCGCGCCGAACCGGCGGTGCATCGCGGTCGAAACCTCGCCCTTCACCCAGGCGAGGTCCATCATCAGGTACGAGCGGACGTCGTTGTCGCGGACGCCGGTGAGGTGGAACTGCGGCGGCAGGCCGTCCTTGCCGCGGGCGAAGTCGTCGAGGACCCTGCGGCGTTCATCGGGCCCCATCCGGTAGGGAGCCTCGCCGGCAAGGTAGGCCCGGGCCAGCTCCCGGCGTCGCGCACCGGGCGCGGCGCTCTTCAGGACCCGCCGGTGCCTGCGCCGCTCGTAAGCTTCGAGGAGCCGCTCGCGGTCGCTCGCGGTACCGGCGGCCGCCATCGCCTTGGAGGCTTTGCGGCGCTCGTGCTCCTCGATCGTCTGGAGGTACTCGTCCACCGACAGGGTCCGGGCGGCCCGGGTCAGCCAGTTGGTCTGCCCGTCGGCGGTCATCGTCTCGGACTTGGGCATCAGGTACGTCGTCCGGCCCGGTCGCACCCGCTCCCAGTAGGTGACCTCGAACGAGGGCCGGTTCTTCCGGGGCGTGAGCCGGTTGACCGTCCGCGCGACCGCGAGGGTGGCCCGGTAACGGTGGTAACGCCGCGCCATGACCTTGGTCTCCCAGACCAGACGCTCCGGGCTCTCCCGCCAGGCGTATCCGGTGAGGTGCTTGCTTTTCGCCACATCTGGGTTTACCCGGACGGTGTCCGGGGGCGCTATCCGCCCGGCGCGGCCTCGCGCAGCGCGGCGATCCCCGGTGCCTTCGACCTGGGCAGCAGGCGTGCGCGGTCGGCTTCCGGGGCCAGGAAGTCGGCGTCGCGCGGGCCGAGGATCCGGTACGGCTCGGAGCCCAGCCGGTGGCCGAGAATCGGCCGCAGACGGCTGAGTTCGGCGCGCACCGTACCCGCGCGGCCGCTGTCGCCATACAGCTCGAACGCCAACTCCTCGGCGGTCAGGCCCTCGTCGTGGGCCAGCAGGAGCGCGACGAGTTCGCTGTGCCGGCCGGTGAGTTCGTGCCACGGGCCGCCGGTGGCGAGGCGGCCGCGGGCCCGGCCGAGGCCTTCGTAGCGCACGGTGGGCTCGGCGCCGTCGTCCGTGGGGGCCACGACGAGGAAGAACGTCTCCGCGTCCAGGCGTTCGACGACCGCGTGCCGGCCGTCCGGCAGCACGACCGGGCCTTCCCCGCGGATGCCGGGCAGGTGCGCGGGCAGCGACCCGGGCGGGGACGCGTGCGCGACCACGCCGTCCGTGTCGAGGAGAGCGCCGCAGCCGCCCAGGCGCAGGGCCAGACGGTCCGCGTACTTCTCGCGCAGCCGGGCCTGGTGGCGCAGCCGTTCGGCGAGCAGCTGCGCCTCGGCGAGGCGCGCGGCGGTGGTGACCAAGGACAGTTTGAGCGCGCGGTCGGCGTCGGTGGCGCTGGTGAGGTCGACGGTGCCCAGCAGCCGTCCGGTCACCGGGTCGTGGATCGGTGCGGCGGAACACGCGTACGGGCGCGCGGACGACGCGTAGTGCTCCGGGCCGAACACCTGGAACGGGCGCCGGAATGCGATCGCGGTGCTCACGGCGGTGGGTCCGACGGTGTCCTCGCTCCACAGCGCGCCCGGCAGCGTGGGGACGTGCTCGGCCTGCCGCCGCGGACCCGGGCCGCCCTGGCACCACAGAAGATGCCCCTCCGCGTCGCTGACGGTCAGCAACTGCCCCGTGTGGCGCGTCGCCCAGCGCAGCGATGCGCGGAGAATGGGCCACACGGGCGCGAGCGGATGCCTGCGCCGGCGGCGCAGCACCGCGTCGTCGACCAACGGCACGGGTAGCGGCGCGCGGTCGGGCCGGATGCCCTTGGCGGGGCATCGCACCCACGACGCGTGCATCGGCGCGGCGACGCCGTTGCCGCGTTCGCTTCCACCGCCGACGAACCAGTCCTGTGCCGCATCCGCGTTGCCTCTGCCCACGTGGGGGATCCTGCCTCCGCTTGTCGACACGTGTCCAACAGTCGGCGGATGATCTTCGCAACGTGTCTTCCGGCGGCGTTATTTCGTCCTTGTGTGGCTACGGGGGTGAATTGCGGATGAGACTTGGTGCACCGGCACCGCCAACACCCTTGGTGCGGTGATGTCGGGGGATTGCTGCGCTGATGCAACCCTTTGGTGGCGGGTGTGTGTACCGTTCTCCTCCAGCGAGACTCGACATGTCCGCATCCGCACGCGTTCGGCGTCGAGGAGTCGAATGTTCCGCCCGGCACAGCCCGTACCATCCCCCGCCGTCCTGGGCGGTGGCCACGTCCCCGGACCGCCGCCGCGCCCGGACACCCGGTCGCCGGCCGGCGCCCCCCGACCGCCCGGGACGCCGCACCGCGGTGGCCGGGCCAGGATCGCCCGCTCCGGCGCTGCCAGGCCCCCGGCGCCGGGGCGGGACAGGCGGGGCGGGGCGCCCCGGTGCGCCGGCCGCCGGCCAGCCCCCCACGGGGCGTCCGCGGCCGCGCCGCCGGTCTACATAACAGAAGAAAACGGGGGGACGAGTACCGGAGAGTAG
>NZ_JBMULZ010000039.1:0-11022 GCF_049534875.1 Uniformispora flossi | reverse complement strand
CCGCTACGAACGCAAGCCCGAACACTTCCTCGCCTTCACCGCCATCGCCTGCACCCTCATTTGCTATCGCAGACTCACCAAATGAGATGACGTCTAAGGCCGGCTCTGCCGTCCCACATTCTCGGGGGCGGAGCGCTGAACACGGTCTGCCCCGCGGGGTTGACCGCGGTGAGCGCACCGTCGGGCCCCGCTTTCACCGTCAAGCCCTTGGCCTTGAGCCCGAAGTCGAGCTTGGCCAGCTTGGGGTTGCGGGCGGCCTCGGCGCTCTTGACGACCAGGACATGGGAGAACGAGTCGACATCTGCGACGACCTTCAGATCGACCCCGGGCAGCACTTCCGGGTAGGTCGCCGTGTTGCCGGACAGGGTTGGCTTCGGGAGTTTGCCCGGCCAGGTCAGCGCGATCTCCCGGCCGTCCCGGACCATCGTGGCCAGCGGCAGTTTCCCGCCACCGTTGGAGAACGCGAATCCGGCCCGGGCGGCCTTCGGGCGCACCGTGCCGTCCTTCGCCGCGACGAGCGATGCATCGGCCTCGACGTACGCGCCGTTCTTCCGCACGTGGACCGGACGCAGGTAGCGGTCCTGGGTGTAAGTCCCGTCCGGATTGGCGAATGTCTTCGTGTCCTCGGTGCGTTTGGCCGCGATCTCGACCGGCTTCCCGGTCTTGGCGGCCTCGCTGGAGGCCTTCGCGGTCGCACCTTCCTGGACCGCGGCGGTGGTGAGTGTGCTGCCGTCCGAGGGGATGGCTTGATCCGCCGCTTGTGCGGCCGGTGCGGTGTGGGACAACGTCCCCGCGGCGAGTACGGCCGAGAGGCCGAAAAGCATCGCCCGGGGTTTATAAGGGCCCGCCCTGCGGACGGCCCTCCGGGGAATTCCCAACACGATTTCCTTTGCTGGAAGTTATTCGGATGATCACCGGAGCGCTCATTGGTGTTTACGTTCCGTAGACATGACGACCGGGAATCCGCGGTCGCCTCACCCATGAGTCAGGAGGACTTTTACCAGGTCGAGCCCCTGGCATACGACCAAGCAGAAAGTTGGACGGAACGGGGCGATACCGATTATTTTACGTTTGCATTGCCTGATGGCTTCTTTTACGGGAGGGTTTCCCTGCGGCGTGAAATGACTCGTCAAGGGCTGGCGAAAGCGCCATCGATTTGCTAAATTGCGGCGGCTGTTCGTGATCTTGGGGGTGTCGTGAACGCTTTCGGGTGGGGCGTGCGCAGGCACGGTCTGACCGCATGCCGGTTCCGTTCGACCGTCCGCCTGGTTTCGTGTGGGCCGACTGCGGCCACTGTGGCCGCCATGCTGCTGTCCGGGCCTACCAGGCTGCCCAGCCGCGGCTCGTCGCCCTTCCGGCATGCGCGCTGTCCACGGCCGACCTGCCGGATCACGCGACCGGTCGCCTCGCGCAACAACCGCACGGCTTCGACGCTGACGGCGCAAGTTGACCTGTCCGCGACCGCGCAGCGGGTCGTACGCTATGGAACTGCCCGCGGGGCTGGGCGGCCCGCGGCTGAGCCTGCCGCTGGGCTATTCGTCGGCCGGCGTGGACGGGCGCGCGCCGTCATCGGCGTCGTAGCTGTTATGCATCGGCCATGGCTGGGGACTGGGCGCGAACTTCGTCGACCGGACGTACGCCGCGTGCGCGCAACGGCACTTCGGTGAACCGATCCTCGACGCGCGGCGGCTGGCGCGCGGACTACGGTCTGCGTAACGGCAACCTGTCAACGCGCGCATTCGGTCGGCGGTCAGGTTCAGGGCGTCGACTCGTGGATTCTGCCCCAGGACTTCCCGGGGTCCGGCGCATCGGAACTCGGCCGCGGCATCGCGGCCGAGTTGCGCGCTTGGTCCCCGAACGAGTCGGACGACGACGTGCTCCGATCGGCGGTCGAAGTCATCGCATCCTTGACGGACTGACCAGCACTCCTCAGTGAACGCTTGCCGCAGCGTCAGGGTCGGTCCGGTCGAGCCCTCGGGCCAGGCCGCCGAGCCAGTGTGCGGAGGGCTTCGGAGTCCGGGCGAACGTGCCCGGGTCGACGGCGATCAGACCGAACGTCGGACGGAACGACCCCCACTCGTAGTTGTCCAGCGCACTCCAATGCAAGTAGCCGCGCACGTCGACACCGTCGCGCATCGCCGCGGCCAGGGAGGTCAGCGCCTGCGCCGTGTATGCGACGCGCCGCTCGTCGTCCCCGGTCGCGATGCCGTTCTCGGTGACCAGGATCGGCACGTCGGGGCCGACGATCTCCGCGGTGTGCCGCACCGCGTGCCCGACCGCGTCGGGGTAGAACTCCCAGCCCTTGAGTGTGCGTTCCGCATCCTCGGGGGCGGGGAGCAGGCCGTCCGGGCCGATCCGGGTACGGGTGTAGGCCTGGACGCCGACCCAGTCGTCGCCGCGCGCGGCGTCCAGGAACACGTCCTCGCGCGGCCACGCGTAAGCCGCCGCGGCGGCTTCCGCGCCCGGCTCCGCCTGGAACACCTGGTTCGCGACCGTCCACCCGACCCGGATCTCCGGCCGCGCCGCCTTGAGCACCGCCGCCGCGGCGCGGTGCGCACGGATCAGCGCCTCCGTCGTCGCGGCGTCGGGCTCGGGCAGCGCACCCGCGACGGGCTCTTCGTCGTCGGACGGATGCTCCGCGCCCCCGATCTCCTCGAACCGCCCCTCCGCGAACGCCTTCGACAACCCGGCGATCAGCGCCACCATGTTGGGCTCGTTGATGGTGGCCACATAGTCCACGTCGTCGCCGAGGACCTCCAGTGCAGTCTCGGCATAGCGGGCGAACAGGTCGGCCGCGTCAGGCGCCGTCCACCCGCCGCGCGCCGCGAACCAGTAAGGCGACGAGAAGTGGTGCAGCGTGACGACCGGCGTCAGGCCGCGTGCGCGGGCGCCGACGACCATCGCCCGGTAGTGCGCGATCGCCGCGCGTGAGACCCGGCCCTCCTCCGGCTCGATGCGCGCCCATTCGATACCGAACCGGTAAGCGTTGAAGCCGAGTCCGGCGAGCAGGTCCATGTCTTCCGGCCAGCGGTGGAAGCTGTCCGCCGCATCGCCGCTGGGCGCCTCGAGGAAGCCGCCGACGGCGGTGCGCTCCAGCACCCACCAGTCGCTCGACACGTTGTTGCCCTCGATCTGGTGCGCGGATGTCGAGGCGCCGAACAGGAAGCCCGGCCGCGCCCGGAATTCCTCCGGCAGCGCGTCGAGGCGGTCGGTGGGCGTGGCCATGGCGGGGCTCCTCGCGGTGGGACGGACCGGCGCGACACAAAAAGCGTTCATCGATCGGTTTTCGCGCCAGCGTACGCGACGCCCGGCCCCGCGGACACCCCTGGCCCCTCGGGGAAGGCGCACAGGTGGGCGAAGCCCGCGTATATCGCCCAGTCGGTGCGAACTTCTGGTCCGGCGGGCGGGCGGGCGGCAGTCTGGACCCGTGGCCTGGGCCCGGCGGGTCGCCGGCCGGGTCGTGAGCTGCCGTCCGTACCGCGTCCGAACGGAGTTCCCGTGGAAGACACCGTCCAGTCGACCGGCACCCTGTCCGTCCCGCCGCTGCCCGACTTCCTGTCCGCGGAGGTCGCCGCGGACCCGTACGCGTATTACCGCAACCTGCGCGAGCAAGCCCCGCTGCTGTGGCACGAAGCGAGCGGCACGTACCTGGTGTCCCGCCACGACGACCTGGTGCGCGTCTTACGCGACCCCGCCTTCACCACCGACCACTACGCGCAGTCGATGGAACCGGTCTACGGCCGCACGATCATCCAGATGAACGGCCACGAGCACGCCGTCCGCCGCGCGCTCGTCACCCCCGCTTTCAAGGGCTCGCTGTTCCAGGAGCGCTACGCCACGGTCATCGAGCGCACCGCCCGCACCCTCATCGACGGCTTCCGGCACCGCGGATCCGTCGACGTGGTCACCGAGTTCGCCCGCGTGTTCCCGGTCGACGTCATCTGCCGCATGCTCGGCTTCGACCACGCCGACGCCCCCAAGTTCCGCACCTGGTACCGCGCCATCGTCACCTGCTTCGGCAACCTCACCGGCGACCCCGAGATCGCCGCCCTGGGCGTGCGGACCCGCGCCGAAATGACCGACTACATGGTCCCGATCATCGAGGACCGGCGCCGCAACCCGCGCGAAGACCTGCTGTCCGACCTGTGCGTGGCGACCGCCGACGGCGAGGCCATGGACACCGAGGACATCCGCGCCTTCACCGCACTCCTGCTGGTCGCTGGCGGCGAGACCACCGACAAAGCCCTCGGACTGGTCTTCCGCAACCTGCTCGCCCACCCCGACCAACTCGACGCGGTCCGCCGCAACCCCGGACTCGTCGGCGCGGCACTTGCCGAAACCTTGCGACTCACCCCGCCGGTCCAGGTCATCCAGCGCCTCGCCTCCGCCGAGGCCAAGCTCAGCGGCGGCACCGTACCCGCAGGCAGCCTCGTCACCTGCCTGATCGCCTCGGCCAACCGCGACCCGCGCAAGTTCGCCGACCCGGAACGGTTCGACATCTTCCGCGCGGACCTCGCGGTGAAGAAGGCCTTCACCGCCGCCTCCGACCACCTGGCGTTCTCCCTGGGCCGCCACTTCTGCCTCGGCGCCGCGCTGTCGCTGGCCGAGGTCTCGACAGCGGTACCGATGCTCCTGGACGCCATGCCGGACATGCGGCTCGCCCCGGGAGCGGAGCCGACGGAGGAGGGGTTGTTCGTACGCGGGCTGGACACGCTGCCGCTGGAGTTCACCGCGCGGGAGTAGACGTGCGTCGGCAGTGCGCGGCCGGCCCAGGGGAGCGGCCTGCACGACCCTGACGAACGGACAGCGCGTACTCGCCGAGCAAAGGCCCGCGAACGTGCGCCTCCCACGCATCCACCTGCGTGACGAGCGCGGCCAGCGGTCCCGCGACGAGGCGCAGTTCGGCTTCCTTGGTGGCGTGTAGATCCTCGAGCGCGGCAGCCCTGCCCGCGAATTCGGCCACGTCCGCGTCGGCGGAAACGGCACAGTGCGGTGGCGGCCGCTGCGGCACGACACCGGGTCCGGCCTCGACGCCTGTCGACGCCGCCCGCCCAACTCCGCACTGCCCAGAAACCCAACCTGGTCAAGCATCTCGTCCCATCCGCTGCTACCTTGGCGCGACCCGCCGACGACCTGCTTGCGAGCAGCGTGGACGTGCCTGCGGCCGGCTTGCGACGAGGGGAGACACCGATGCGCGCCCTGCGCTGCGAGGGCCCGGGTGGACTGGCGGACTTGGCCGTCCGCGACGTCCCCGATCCGGAGCCCGGCCCCGGTCAAGTCCTCCTCGACGTGCGCGCGGCCTCCGTCGACTTCGTCGACACGCTGATCGCGGACGGGCGCTACCAGCTCCGCGTCCCCGTGCCGTTCACGCCCGGCAACAACGTCGCGGGCGTGGTCACGGCGGTGGGGCCGGACTGCACCCGGTTCGCGGTAGGCGACCGGGTACACGGCATGGCGTTCGTCGGCGCGTTCGCCGAACGCGTGCGCGTGCCCGAGGCGCAACTGCGCGCCACCCCGGACGGACTCGGCCACGACCTCGCCTGCCTCGCGGGCAGCAACTACCGGACGGCATACGACACGCTTGTCTCCACCGCCCGCGTCCGCCCCGGCGAGAACGTCGTGATCCTCGGGGCGTCGGGCGCGGTGGGCAGTTCCGCCATCGCCCTCGGCAAGGCGTTCGGTGCGCGGGTGATCGCGTGCGCGTCGAGTCCGGAGAAGCTGGAGTTCTGCCGGACGGCGGGGGCCGACGAGGTCGTGCCGTACACCGAACCGGACTTCAAGGACCGCCTCAAAGCGGCCTGCGGCGAACGCGGTGCCGACGTCGTCCTCGACACCGTCGGCGGCGACTACGCGGAACCCGCTCTGCGCGCCACCGGCTACGGCGGCCGCTACGTCGTCATCGGCTTCGCCGCGGGGGAGGTGCCGCGGGTGCCCCTCAACCTCGTCCTCCTCAAAGGCTCGACGATCCTCGGCTACGAGATCGGCGCGTTCCAACGCCACCACCCCGCCGAAGCCGAAACCAACCGCGAGGCCCTGGAAGCCATGCTCACGGACGGCCGCCTCAAGCCGCCGATCACGGGGCGCTACACGCTGGAATCAGCGGCGGAGGCCATGCGGACGGTGTCGGGGCGTGAGAAGTACGGAGTGACGATCATCGAGGTGAGGTAGGGGAGCAGCCGTCACGACGGCGTGTCAGCCGCGACGGCGTGTCACTGCGCAGACGGCTCCAACCTCCCCACCCACCGCACCTCGCCGTCCTCCACCACCTCGGTCGCCGACAGCCCCGCCGCTTCCGCGACGGCCGCCGACGCCCGGTGCTCCGGATGAATGTGCGCGACCACCGTCCGAACCCCCAGCTCGCCGAGCCGGCCGACCAGCCCCACAGCCGCTTCGCGGGCAATCCCGCGCCCCTGCCACGGTGTGCCGACGACCCAGGCCACTTCGGCGGTGAGTGACGGACCCTCAACCGTCGCCTGCACAAACCCGGCCGCGCAGCCCTCGTCCCGCAACCGGACGATCCAGTTCAACCAGCTGATCCGGGGCTCGGGCGATCCGGCAACGAGCCGCCGGTACCGGACACGCAGTTCCTCCGGGCTCTCCGGCGTCCCGCCGATGTAGGCATGCAACCCGGGATCCGCCAACACCACGGCCATGGCGTCGGCGTCCTCCGCCGACAACGGCGTCAGATCAAGGCGCTGCGTCCGGATGGCTTCCGCCGTGAAACGCGTCGGCCCTTGCGATGTCACGCGATCTGCTCCCTCAGTCGTCCGCCCCGCCATCAACCAGCCCCAACCGTCGCACACCCGCCGGTGACAGAACGGCCGCCTGCATCCGCCACCATCCCATCCGCACCAGCGCGATCGCCGACGGCACTGGTCTCACAGGCAGGACCTCGCGTCCTTCCGCCCAGTTCCGCACCAGTCCCACGGTGCTCGCGACCGACCTGACCACCATGGTGACGGGCAACCGCGGCGGCGTGACCGACCAGGTGTGCCACAGCGCCCACCCCTGCGGCGTGGCCGACACGCCGAGCTGATCGCAAGCGTCTTCGTAGGACACACCCAGCTCCGGATGCACGTTCGACGGAGTCAGCAATGCCACGGCTGCGAGCCGCACAAACACCCCCGTGCCGCCGTCGCCATCGAGCGTTTCCCCGCACCCGTCGCCCTCGAAATGCTCATGCCGCAATGCCCGCCCCAACGCAGCCACCGCACGCGCCAGTGGCGTTGCCGCGCCCTCCGCGCCCTCCGCGCCCCAGCCCACCGCGACCACGCGGCGTGCCAGGCGCTCGATCTCCCGCAGATACGCATCATCGGCGGGACCGATGCCTCGCCCCGTTGTCGTCGAACTCATCGCCGGGACTCTCGCACGCCCCAACCCGGAGCGCATGCGGATATCGGCCCGGCGACGAGCCCGGCGGGTCCGGCCTACAACCGCGCCCCTCCCGTGGCGTCGACGACCCGCCCTGTCACCCACCGCGCGTCGTCCGACGCCAGGAACGCCACGATGTCCGCGATGTCCTCCGGCTGGGCGACGCGACCGAGGGCGGCCATGGACGCCGCGTGGGCCTGCGCTTCCGGGTTGCCGCGCAGCCAGGCGGCGTTGACGTCGGTGTCGACGATTCCGGGGGCGACCGCATTGACGGTGATGCCGCGCGGGCCGAGTTCCTGGGCGAGATTGAGGGTGAAAGTGTCCAACGCGCCCTTGGTGGCGCCGTACGCGATGATCTCCGGCATCGCCAACCGTGCGGCGCCGCTGGAGATGTTGACGATGCGGCCGCCGTCGCGCAGCCGCGAGAGCCCCTGCTGCACGATGAAGAACGGTGCGCGGACGTTCACCGCGAACACCTCGTCGAACCCGTCCTCGGTCAGCGCCGCCAGAGGAGCGCTCCGCCCGATGCCGGCGTTGTTGACGATGATGTCGACTGCGCCGTCATCCGTGTACGCGCGACTCGCCTCGTCGTACGCCTCCCACAGTCGCACCGCGTCGCCGTGCCGCCCCAACTCCGCGTGGATCGCGAACGCCTCGCCCCCGTCTTTCCTGATCCGTTCGACGGTGTCAGCGGCCGCGGCTTCGTCGCGCCCGTAGGCGACGGCGACCGTCGCGCCGTCGCGGGCGAGGCGCTCGGATATCGCCTTGCCGATGCCGCGGCTGCCGCCGGTGACCAGGGCGAGCTTGCCGTGCAGTGCCTGAAGTGCGGTTGCGGGCATGGGGAATCTCCCGTTCGTCATTTCTTGAGTGATGATTCAAGAAAACCGTAGCACGGGTTCTTGAGTGATCGCTCTAGAATGGTGGCGAGGATAGGCAGCAGGCAGGGAGACGCACACATGACCGGAACGGGAGCGAAGCGCGGCCGCCCCCCGGCGTTCGACCGCGCGGCAGTACTCGACGCCGCAACGAGGCTGTTCTGGGAGCGCGGCTACGAGGCCACGTCGATCGGCGACCTCACGCGCGCCATGGGCATCAAACCCGGCAGCCTCTACGCCGCCTTCGGCGACAAGAAGGCCCTCTTCAAGGAAGCCGTGCAGGCCTACGGCGCCTCGCCCGTCGGTGCGTTCATGGCAGCCGCCCTCGACGAGGAACCCACCGCCCGCGGCGCCATGGCCCGAATCCTTCGCGAAGCCGCGGCCACCTACCCCGACCCGGCCCACCCGGCCGGCTGCCTCACCATCAGCGCGGCCACCAACGTCACAGAGGCCGACGACGAGATCGCCGGCTACCTGCGCGAGCTCCGCAATGCCAACCTCGGCTACTTCACCGCCCGCTTCACGGAAGCCCAACACGCCGGCGAACTTCCGAAAGACGCCGAACCCGCAGCACTGGCGGCCTACTTCGCGACCGTGATCCAGGGCATGTCGCAGCGCGCCCGCGACGGCGCCACGGCAGCCGAACTGCGAACGACAGCAGCCCTGGCCCTCGCGGCGTGGCCGGGGTAAGCGCCACGCTCCTTGCCCCGTTTCGTTGCGCCGTGGTTCAGAGGCGGACTCCCGCGGCGCCGGGCTCCAGGAAAGCCCCAGCGTGGTTGCGGCCCAGGGCGTCGTCGAGATGCCGGAGTATTCCGGGCGCCCGCGGCTGGTCGTACCGGCACTCGGGCAGGCGCAGGTGGCGGTTCAGCCAGGCGGACAGCAGGGCAGCGTCGTCGTGGGTGCCGAGCATGCCGAGCGCGATGCAGTAGCCCTCGTAGGCGTAGGTCAGTTCGCTGGCCATGAGGAGTTCGCCGATCCGTCGGCGGAACCGCTCGCGGCGGTCCAAGCCGATCACCCAGCCCGCGACGGTGCGATAGCGCCAGTTCGGTCGGAGGAGCAGCTCCAGCTCAAGGTCGGTGATCTGCCCTGCGTCACAGCCGAGTTCCCTGAGGAACGTGGCGCGCTCGACGGTCGGCAAACGGGCGAGCCGACGCCGAGCAGCTCCATGTAGCGGCCGAACTCGGCACTGCCGACCACCTAGCGGCGAACGGAGTCGGTCTCGGGTGCCGACGGCGGGAAGTCCGTGGCCGCATCCTGGCCGGGGATTTGGGGGGCGTCCAGGCGGTTTCCCCGGCCAAGGCCCCGCCGCGTCAGGCGAGCGTTGCTCGGGCGGCTTCGTGGAACTGGACGTACTCGACGGTGGCACCGCCGGGGTGGCGCACGGTCATGTTGCGGCCGGTAGGGACGTCGTTGGGGCCGTCGACGACCGTGCCGCCGTGCTGTTCGACGAGGTGGAGAACGTCGTCGAGGGAGTCGACGAGCGCGGTGGCGTGGGTGCCGCGGTAGGGCGCGAGGGCTTCGGCCGAGCCCGCGAGCAAGAGGTAGCCGCCGATGCTGGCGAGTTCCAAGCCCTCGTAGGTGAAACGGAGTCGCGGCTGCTCTCCGGTGAGCTGGACGAAGGTGGGCAGCGCTGCGTCCAGGTCGTCGACATAGACGCGGGCGAGGGTGGCGAGCAGTGACACGGGCATCTCCAAGATCATTTCGATATTCCCGAAACATCGAAGTGATCGGCATACTAGCCGGTGCCGACGCATGACGACGAGGAGGAACGGTGGACCGGCCCGACGCTGTGGACATGGACTTGGCCGGGGTGCTTCATGCGCTGGGGGACCCGGTCCGCTTGGGGCTGGTCCGCCGGATGTCCGACGGCGGAGAGTGCGCGTGCAGTCCGGACGGCTTGGACGTGCCCAGGTCGACGCTGACGAACCACTGGCGGATTCTGCGCGAAGCGGGAATCACCGAGACCCGCCGGGCGGGCAAGGCGCGCATCATGACGTTGCGCCGCGCGGCACTCGACGCGCGGTTCCCGGGGCTGCTGGCCGCGGTATTGGCGGACGGCGAGGGAGCGGGCGGGAGATGAGCACCGCGACCGACGGACGGACATCCGCGGCCGAGTGCGCCCGGAAGGGAGGATCTCCGCATGGACAGAGTCGTCGATCTTGACGAGGCTGCCGTGGCTCTGGCCGCGCGAACGGCCGGCTGGCGGTCGGCCGGTCTCGACGTGGGCCCGCTGACCTGGAGGGATATCGAGGCCTCGTGGCCCGAGCCGCTCGAGACCGACCGGGCTCGGGTGCGTGACCCGGATTCCGTTGGCGTGGTCGTCTCCGGGCCGGGAGGCGCCGAGTTGTCGGTGGTGCTGTTCCGCGGCGGCTGGGCCGACGTGGACTTCATCGCGACCCTCGACGACGCCGGCTCCCTCATAGCCTCGGGCATCGCCTCCACGTCGGACTTCGCGAACCGCATGGATCAGTGGGTGGCCCGGGTCTTCGGGGCGGGCGCCGCCGCTCGGTGAGGGCTGGTCCGCGGCGTGACGGGCATCCATGCCGGGCCGTGCGCCGAGCCGGGCTTGCCTTGCCGCCGGAAGGCATCCGACGATGCGGCGCCAACCGCAGGCGGACCGCCGACCCCCGGCGCCGACCCGGCGCGTGTCAATGCGCCAGTTCCTCGCCGGGATCATCGCCCGGCACTCTGCGCGGCAGCCGCGCAGAGTGCCGCGCCTCCGAAAACCCCGGCGGGGGGGGGGGGGGGCCCCGGCGGGGGCGGCGCCGCCCGGCAC
>NZ_JBMULZ010000038.1:0-19059 GCF_049534875.1 Uniformispora flossi | reverse complement strand
GTCCCCGCGCGGGACCGGCGCCGCGGCAAGCCGGTCGGCCCCGCTAGCGCGGCGACACCACCACGGCCAGCAGTCCCGGCCCGGTGTGCGCGCCGATGACCGCCCCGGCCTCGCTGGCGTGCAACTCCCCCAGCCTCGGGAGCCGTTCCCGCAGGCGTCCGGTCAGGGCCTCGGCACGTTCCGGACTGGCGAGGTGGTGGACGGCGATGTCCACCGGCGCCTCCCCCGCCGCCTCGATGGCGATCTCCTCCAGGCGGCTGATCGCGCGGGCGGCCGTGCGGACCTTCTCCAGCGGCGCGATCCGGCCCTCGGTGACGTGCAGCAGCGGCTTCACCGCGAGCGCCGCGCCCATCAGCGCCGCGGCGGCGCCGATGCGGCCGCCGCGCCGCAGGTATTCGAGCGTGTCGACGTAGAAGAAGCCCTGCGTGGCCCCCGCCCGCTTCTCCGCCGCCGCGGCGGCCTCCTCGGCCGAGGCCCCGTCGGCGACCGCTTCCGCCGCGGTCAGCACCGGGAAGCCCATCGCCATCGCCACCGTGCGCGAGTCGACCACGCGCACCGGCACCGGCGCCTCGCGGGCCGCCAGCAGCGCCGCCTCGTACGTTCCGGACAGCTCCGACGACAAGTGGATCGACACGATTTCGCGCGCGCCCTCTGCGGCCATCTTCCGGTACGTCTCGGCGAACGTCTCCGGTGCCGGACGCGACGTCGTCACCACCCGCTTCTGCCGCAGCGCCTCGGCGAGCCCCGCCGGGGTGGCCTCGGTGCCCTCGTCGAGCGGCCGCCCGCGCAGGACGACCTTGAGCGGCACCACGACGATGCCGTGCCGCTCGACCACCTCGTCGGGCAGGTACGCCGTGGAATCGGTAACGATCGCGACATCGGTCGTCATGGAGGTGAAGCTACCCGTCGCCGAAGGGACAAGGACGAGGACACGAGACGAGCACACAAGCCGAACACAAGGCCGGACGAACCCGAGGACAAGGAAACCAGCCGGACGACGGAACGGTCCGCCCGGTCCGCCCCGGCCGCGGCCGGGCGCGCCGCCTCAGGGCCCGAGGGCCTCCTTCGCCGCCTGCGAGGTCTCCCGCAGGGCGACGACTTCCTGGTCGACGTCCCGGCCGAGCCGGTCGAGTTCGTCGTGCGCCAGGTCGCGTTCCCGGTCCTGCGCGGCCCAGCGCAGCGATCCCGCGGCGTGCTGCACGCGCTCGGCGCGTTCGCGGAGCTGCGGGAGTTCGCGGTCGACGCGGACCGGATCGGGTTCGCGTTCGAGCATGCGCAGGTCGGTGTCGAGACCGGCGGCGAAGCGTTCGAGGCGGTCGAGGAGTTGCCGTGCCTCGCCGAGTTGGGCGTCGCGTGCGTAACCGGCGTCGAGGACACGGCGGGTGTGGTCCAGCGATTTGCGCACCGCACCGCGCAGCCGGGCCGCTTCGCCGACTCCGCCCGGACGGGTGTATGCCCGGGCCTTGGACGCGGCGTCGTCGACGAGCCCGCGGATCCGCGGAGCGTGCCGGTCGATCCGCCGTCGGACTGCACGCCGCACTATCACCGCGAAGATCACCACCACACCGATCAGCACGAAAAGGGCGGCAACGCCCGCCCCCAGCACGAGTGCGACGGCCTGCGCGCCGTCGGAGGCGAGTGACACGGCTGGTCTCCTCCCAGTGGTCGCCGCCCGCGATGACTCAACATTAGCGCCGCCGGGGGGCCGGACGTCCGTGCCGGACGAAATCCGCCCGTTCCCGGGCGATCGTCACACTGCGGAAATCACCCCGACACGGACCGGAAACGGCTGCCGGAAACCACCGCCGCGGCCTGCCGGAACCGGCCCGGGAGGCGCGGAGGGCGGCGCCGCCTCCCGGCCGCACCGCCCTCCGCCCTTACTCCACCGCCTTGGCCGCTGCCGTCACCACCGTCACCACCGGCACTGTCGGCACTTCGGGCACGTCCGTCACTGCTGTCACGCAGGGACGATGTTCACCAGCTTCGGCGGCCGCACCACGACCATCCGCACCGCGGCGCCGCCCAGCGCCGTCTGCACGGCCTCGTCGGCCAGCGCCAGCTCGCGCAGGTCGTCCTCGCCGATCGTCGGCGGGACCTCCAGGCGGGCCTTGACCTTGCCCTTGATCTGCACGACGCAGGTGACCGTCTCGTCGACGACGTACGCCGGGTCTGCCTCCGGGAAGTCGTGGTGCGCCAGCGAGCCTTCGTGGCCCAGCCGCGCCCACAGCTCCTCGGCGACGTGCGGCACCAGCGGCGCCACCATCAGCACCACCCGGTCGGCGATCGAACGCGGCACCGCGTCCAGCTTCGTCAGGTGGTTGTTCAGCTCGATCGCCTTCGCGATGGCCGTGTTGAAGCGCAGCCCGTCCAGGTCGCGGCGCATGCCGTCGATCGCCTTGTGCAGGGCACGCAGCGTGGCCTCGTCCGGCTCGACGTCGGCGACCCGGACCTGCCCGGTCTCCTCGTCGACGATGTTGCGCCACAGGCGCTGCAGGAAGCGGTACGAGCCGACGATCGCGCGGGTGTCCCACGGCCGCGAGACCTCCAGCGGCCCCATCGACATCTCGTACAGGCGCAGTGTGTCCGCGCCGTACTCCTCGCACATCTGGTCGGGCGTCACCGAGTTCTTCAGCGACTTGCCCATCTTGCCGTACTCGCGGTTGACCTCTTCGACGCCGTGGAAGAACTTGCCGTCCTCCTCGGTGACCTCGTCGGCCTGGACGTACACGCCGCGCGCGTCGGTGTAGGCGTACGCCTGGATGTAGCCCTGGTTGAACAGCTTGTGGAACGGCTCGAACGACGAGACGTGGCCCAGGTCGAACAGCACCTTGTGCCAGAAGCGCGAGTACAGCAGATGCAGCACCGCGTGCTCGACGCCGCCGACGTACAGGTCGACGCCGCCCGACGCGCCTTCGGTGCGCGGGCCCATCCAGTAGCGCTCGTTCTCCGGGTCGACCAGCACGTCGTCGTTGGTCGGGTCCAGGTAACGCAGCTCGTACCAGCACGAACCCGCCCAGTTGGGCATGGTGTTGGTCTCGCGGCGGTACATGCGCGGCCCGTCGCCCAGGTCCAGCTCGACGTTCACCCAGTCGGCGCGGCGGGACAGCGGCGTCTCCGGCTCGGTGTCGCCGTCCTCCGGGTCGAACGTGCGCGGCCGGTAGTCGTCGATCTCGGGCAGCTCGACGGGCAGCATCGACTCGGGCAGCTCGTGCGCGACACCGTCCTCGTCGTAGACGATCGGGAACGGCTCGCCCCAGTACCGCTGGCGGCTGAACAGCCAGTCGCGCAGCTTGTACGTGACGGTCGGCGCGCCCACGCCGTGCTCGGCCAGGTGCGCGTCCATCGCCCGCTTGGCGTCGGCGACGTCCAGGCCGTCCAGCGTGAAGTCGCCCGCCGTCGAGTTGACCAGCATCGCGGTCTTCGACACGAACGCGTCGTCCCACGTGGCCGGGTCGTCGGCGCGGCCGTCGTCGGGCTTGACGACGCAGCGGATCGGCAGCCCGAACTTGCGGGCGAACTCGAAGTCGCGGTGGTCGTGCGCGGGCACCGCCATGATGGCGCCGGTGCCGTAGCCGGCCAGCACGTAGTCGGCGATGAACACCGGGATGTGCGCGCCGCCCGCCGGGTTCACCGCGAAGGCGCCGGTGAACACGC
Source organism: Uniformispora flossi (assembly GCF_049534875.1). Classification (NCBI taxonomy): domain Bacteria; kingdom Bacillati; phylum Actinomycetota; class Actinomycetes; order Kitasatosporales; family Streptomycetaceae; genus Uniformispora; species Uniformispora flossi. Next base: position 15,405 of record NZ_JBMULZ010000038.1, on the reverse strand, counting down.
CGGTCTTGTCCTTGCCTTCGGTCTGCCGCTCGACCTCGGTCTTGGCGGCGGCTTCGGCGCGGTACGCGGCGACGGCCTCGGCCGGCGTGGCGTACCCGCCGGTCCACTCGTCGCGGGTCCCGGCCGGCCACGCGTCGGGCACGATCGCGTCGACGGACTCGTGCTCGGGCGCCAGCACCATGTAGGTGGCGCCGAACAGGGTGTCCTGACGCGTCGTGAACACGCGGACCTTCAGGTCGTCGGCGTGCCCGGCGAACGTGAAGTCGATGTGCGCGCCCTCGGACCGGCCGATCCAGTTGCGCTGCATCAGCTTGACCGGCTCGGGCCAGTCCAGCTTGTCCAGGTCGTCGATCAGGCGGTCGGAGTATGCGGTGATCCGCATCATCCACTGCTTCAGGTTCCGCTTGAACACCGGGAAGTTGCCGCGCTCGCTGCGGCCTTCGGCGGTGACCTCTTCGTTGGCCAGCACGGTGCCCAGGCCCGGACACCAGTTGACCGGCGCCTCGGACAGGTAGGCCAGCCGGAACCCGTCGATCACCTTGGCCTGTTCGGCACGCGGCAGGTCCGCCCATACGCCGCCGCCGGGGACCCCGCGGGTGCCCTTCTCGAACTGCTCGACCAGGTCGGCGATCGGCCGGGCGCGGCCCTTGCCGCCTTCCGCCTCGGTGTCGTACCAGGAGTTCCGCAGCTGCAGGAAGATCCACTGCGTCCAGCGGTAGTACTGCGGGTCGATGGTGGAGATCGACCGGCGCGGGTCGTGGCCCAGGCCCAGGCGGCGCAGCTGGCGGCGCATCGTGGCGATGTTCGCCTCGGTGGTGATCCGCGGGTGCGTGCCGGTCTGCACGGCGTACTGCTCGGCGGGCAGGCCGAACGCGTCGTAGCCCAGGGTGTGCAGGACGTTGAAGCCGGTCATGCGCTTGAACCGGGAGTACACGTCGGTGGCGATGTAGCCCAGCGGGTGGCCGACATGCAGGCCCACACCCGACGGGTACGGGAACATGTCCATCACGAACATCTTCTCGCGGCCCGCGACCTTGGCCGGCTCCGCCATCGGCCCGGCGGGGTTGGGCGCCTCGAAAGTGCCGTCCGCTTCCCACCGGTCCTGCCAGCGCAGCTCGATGTCGCCGGCCATGGCGGCCGTGTAGCGGAAAGGCTCGGTCGGCTCGGTGGCCTGCGTGGTCTCGGTCATCGTCCTCAGGGCTCCTGGATGCTTGCGCAGCGCGGCCGTGTCAGCCGGTTACCGGGCAACTCGAACGGTCCGGGGATCCGGAGACTCCGGGGTCCGGAAATGGAAAAACCCCTCGCACAGGAGGGGTCGCCGCGCCGAGGAGGGCGGCGGTCCGACGACCGGCCGCCCGACCTGCTCAGCGCGGCCCGGTAAGCAGCAGGACGGCACGCATGGGGACAGGGTACCGCAGGGCCCTGGCCCGACCGGCGGATATCCCCTCGGTCGTCCGGTGCCCGGTCGTCAGGTGAGGGAGACGACGAGGAGGATCTGGGCGAGGTGGTAGGCGGCGGCGATCGCGACCGGCGCGTACGGCGTCGGCTCCCGGTACCGGTTCCAGCCCGCGAGCGCGTCCGCGCAGTAGAACAGGAACGCCCCCGCGACCGCGGTCGGCTGCCCGGTCGCGGACGCTGCGACGACCATCACCGACAGCACGACTATGTACAGGACGACCGGCAGTGTCAGTCCGGGCGCGGACGCGCGCACGCCCAGCACGAGCCGGACCGCGAAGCCCAGCGTCGCCACCAGCACGACGACGATGCCCGCCGCCGCCCACAGCCACGACCAGCCGACCTGCTGGAACCCCACGACGTACGCGACGTGCGCGGCCAGCGACGCGGCGACCGCGAGCCGGAACCGGCGCTCGCCGCCGGGCACCAGCAGGTCGCGGGCCAGCGACAGCAGCAAGGCGACCAGGAACGCGGCACGCTGCGCCTGGCTCTGCGGATCGAGGACCGCCGCCGACGCGATCAACGCGACACCGACCGCGGGCCGGGCGCGTTTCTCGGTCCGGAGGTCGTCGCGGCCGACGGCTCCCCAGTCCACGACCGCGAGCACGGCGGCCGCGAGGAGCAGCGCCAGCGCGAGGGGGGTCATGACCGGCGACCATACTGAGGGGTAACCGGGGAAATCGCCTAAGTCGGCACTACGTCACGCAACCGTGATGAGGCCGAGTCCGAGCCGCGTCGTGCGCGGGCTTCGGCCACCGCCCGGCTCACAACGCCGCGGCCGTGTTCCGGCTCCCGATCGCCGCGACCAGGCCACGGAACGGCGCCAGGTCGTCGTCGACCTCGGGATGCCACTGGACCGCGACGGCGAAGGGGTGGTCGGGCAGCTCCACCGCTTCGACGGTGCCGTCCGGCGCGCGCCCGGCCACCACCAATCCCGCGCCGAGCCGGTCGACCGCCTGGTGGTGGTAGGACGCGACATCGATGTCGGTGCGCCCGTACAGCTCCGCGGTGCGGCTGCCCGGCTCCAGCGCCACCGGGTGGCGGCCGTACCGGCCGGGTGCGGGTGCGTGGTCGCGGGTGCCCAGCCGGTCCGGCAGGTGCTGGAGGAGGGTGCCTCCGCGCAGCACGTTGAAGACTTGCAGTCCCCGGCAGATGCCCAGCACCGGCAGGCCTGTCTCCAGCGCCCGCCGGGCGAGGGCGAATTCGGCGGTGTCGCGGGCGGGGCGCACCCAGCCGCTTTCGGCGTGCGGTTCGGCCGCGTAGCGCGACGGGTCGACGTCTCCGCCGCCGGCCAGGACGAGCCCGTCCACCCGGTCGAGGGCGTCGCCGATGTCCGGCACGGACGGCAGCAGCACCGGCAGGCCCCCCGCCGCCGCGACCCGGTCCACGTAGGCCTGCGGCAGCAGCGTGGCCTGGGTGTCCCACGCCGCCCACTTCGCTTGTTCGCTGTAGACGGTCACGCCGATGACGGGACGACGGGACATAGCGGGTACCACCTGTCTGCTCGCGGCTTGAGGTGCAGCCCCGGCCGGACCGTCCGGCCAGGGCTGGTGCGGCCTACAGCGGCGTAACGTACGCCCCCGAGATGCCCCCGTCGACCAGGAATTCCGCGGCCGTGATGAACGACGCGTCGTCCGACGCGAGGAACGCGACCGCCGCGGCGATCTCCTCGGCCTCCGCGAACCGCCCCGTCGGAATGTGCACCAGGCGCCGCGCGGCCCGCTCCGGGTCCTTCGCGAACAGCTCGCGCAGCAGCGGCGTGTTCACCGGCCCCGGGCACAGCGCGTTGACGCGGATGCCCTCCCGGGCGAACTGCACGCCGAGTTCGCGCGACATGGCGAGCACGCCGCCCTTGGACGCGGTGTACGAGATCTGCGACGTCGCCGCGCCCATGCGTGCGACGAACGACGCGGTGTTGACGATCGCACCCTTCCCCTGCCGCTGCATGTACGGCAGCACGTACTTGCAGCACAGGTACACCGACGTCAGGTTGACTTCCTGCACGCGCCGCCAGGCATCGATGCCGGTGGTGAGGATCGAGTCGTCGTCGGGCGGCGAAATGCCGGCGTTGTTGAAGGCGACGTCGATGCTGCCGTACCGGTCGAACGCGGCCTGGTACATCCGCTCGACATCGGCCTCGCTGGTGACGTCGGCCTTCACGTGGATTCCGCCGACCGCGTCCGCGGCCGCCTTGCCCGCGGTCTCGTCGATGTCGACGCACACGATGTTCGCGCCTTCGGACGCGAGGCGCTTTGCGGTGGCCAGGCCGATGCCGCTGCCCGCGCCGGTGATGACGGCCGTTCGGCCTTCAAAACGCTTCACTGGGTGAGTCCTCCGTTGTGCTGGGTCCTGCGGGGTCGGGGTGCTTCGGGGACCGGCTCACTCGTCGGCGATGAACACGTTCTTCGTCTCGGTGAACGCATCGGCCGCGTCCGGTCCGAGTTCACGCCCGAGCCCGGACTGCTTGAAGCCGCCGAACGGCGTCCAATAACGCACCGAGGAATGCGAGTTGACCGACAGGTTGCCCGCCTCGACCCCACGCGCGACGCGCAGTGCCCGCCCCACGTCGCGGGTCCAGATCGACCCGGCCAGACCATAGGCCGTGGCATTCGCGATGCGGACCGCATCCGCCTCGTCGTCGAACGGCACGACCGCGGTGACCGGCCCGAAGATCTCCTCGGTGACGGTGCGGTCCAGCGGATCCGCGGGCGTCAGCACGGTCGCCGGGTACCAGAAGCCCTTGCCTTCGGGCACCGTGCCGCGGATCGCCACCGGCGCGTCGTCCGGGACGTAGCCGCGCACCCGGTCGCGCTGGGCGGCGGACACCAGCGGCCCCATGGCGGTCGCCGGGTCGTTCGGGTCGCCGGCGCGTACCGCGAGGATGTGCGGCTCGAGCAACGCAAGGAACTTCTCGTACGCGTCGCGCTGCACGAGGATCCGGCTGCGCGCGCAGCAGTCCTGGCCGGTGTTGTCGCAGAACGACATCGGCGCCGCGGCCGCGGCCTTCTCCAGATCCGCGTCCGCGAACACGACATTGGCGCTCTTGCCGCCGAGTTCCAGCGTCACCCGTTTCAGGGTCCCGGCGGCGCGCGCCATGATCTCCTTGCCGACCGCGGTCGACCCGGTGAACACGATCTTGCGGACGTCCGGGTGGTCGACAAGCGCCCGCCCGGCGACCGCGCCGCGGCCCGGCAGCACCTGGAACACGCCTTCGGGGATGCCCGCGTCGAGCGCCAGTTCGGCCACGCGCATCGCGGTGAGCGGCGTGAGTTCGGCGGGCTTCGCCACCACCACGTTGCCCGCGGCCAGCGCGGGGGCCAGCCCCCAGCCGAGGATCGGCAGCGGGAAGTTCCACGGCACGATCAGCCCGACGACGCCCAACGGCTCGTGGAAGGTGACGTCGATGCCGCCGGACACCGGGATCTGACGGCCGGTCAGCCGTTCCGGGGCGCCCGCGTAGTAGTGCAGGACGTCGCGCAGGTTGCCCACTTCCCAGTGCGCGTTGCCGACCGGGTGCCCGGCTTCGGCGACCTCCAGTGCGGCGAGTTCGTCGGTGTGCGCGTCGACGAGCTCCGCGAACCGGCGCAGCAGGCGGGCCCGGTCGCCGGGAGACACGGCCCGCCACGCGGGGTAGGCGGCCTGGGCGCGGCGTACGGCGGAGTCGACTTGGGCGGCGTCGGCCATGGGGACACGGGCGACGAGTTCCTCGGTCGCCGGGTTGATCACGTCGAAGACGTCGTCGGCCATCTCGGCCATGGCGGCCCTTTCTCACGTGGTTCTCGGGGTGCTGCGGCGGGGCTCGGCGCGCTACATGCGTTCGAAGCCGCGGTACATCTCCCAGTCGGTCACGGCGGCCTCGAACGCGGCCAGTTCGACGCGGGCGGCGTTGGCGTAGTGCGCGTGGACGTCCTCGCCGAACACGGTGCGCGCGAGTTCGCTCTTCTCCCACAGGTCGAGTGCCCCGCGGAGCGTGGTGGGGACGTTCTCCGCGCCTGAGGTGTACGCGTTGCCGGTCTGCGCGGGCATCAGCGGCAGTTCGTTGTCGATGCCGTACTGCCCCGCGGCGATCATCCCGGCGACCGCCAGGTACGGGTTCACGTCGCCGCCCGGCACCCGGTTCTCCACCCGCAGCGACAGGCCGTGGCCGACGAGCCGCAGCGCGCAGGTGCGGTTGTCGACGCCCCACTGCACCGCGGTCGGCGCGAAGCTGCCGGGCTGGAAGCGCTTGTACGAGTTGATGTTCGGCGCGTACAGCAGCGTGAACTCGCGCAGTGTGGCCAGCTGCCCGGCCAGGAAGTGCTCGCCGGCCTTGGACAACCCGTGCGGCCCCTCCCCCGCGAGCACCGGCCCGTCGCCGCCGCGCAACGAGAGGTGGATGTGGCAGGAATTGCCTTCGCGCTGGTTGGGCTTGGCCATGAAGGTGAGGCTCATGCCCATCTGCGCGGCGATCTCCTTCGCGCCGTTCTTGTAGATGCTGTGGTGGTCGCAGGTGCGGACGGCTTCGTCGTAGCGGAACGCGATCTCGTGCTGGCCGAGGTTGCATTCGCCCTTCGCCGATTCGACGTACAGCCCGGCGCCCGCCATATCGTTGCGGATGCGCCGCAGCAGCGGCTCGACGCGGGCGGTGCCGAGGACGCTGTAGTCCACGTTGTACTGGTTCGCCGGCGTCAGGTCGCGGTACGCGCGCTGCCAGGCGTCCTCGTACGTATCGCGGTAGACGACGAACTCCAGTTCCGTGCCGACCATCGCCTGCTGCCCGAGGGCGGCCAGCCGGTCGGTCTGTGCCTTGAGGATCTGCCGCGGCGAGGCGACGACCGGCGTCCCGTCGGTCCACCGGAGGTCGGCGACCAGCATGGCCGTGCCCTCGTTCCACGGCACCGGGCGCAGCGTCGCGTGGTCGGCGACCAGGACGAAGTCGCCGTAGCCCTTCTCCCACGAACTCATCGCGTAGCCGTCGACGGTGTTCATGTCGATGTCCACCGCGAGCAGGTAGTTGCAGCCCTCGGTGTGGTGGTGCAGGACTTCTTCGAGGAAGAACCGGGCGGAGAGCCGCTTGCCCTGAAGCCGGCCCTGCATGTCGGTGAACGCCACCAGGACGGTGTCGATCACGCCGGACGCGACCTGCGTGCGGAGCCACTCCATGTCGTACGGCTGCTCGTGGACCATCGCCGTCCTCCCCTGGGACACGCCGCTCTCCGGCCGTCCGTCATGCTCGTACGGACGTTCCGGGCTATCCAATCTCATTGGTCTAACATCAGTCCATTGATTGGTCTGAACTGCCGAAAGAAATTCGGTGCCGACCCGACCGACGCCCGGAGCGGAACCGAGGGGGTGGAAGAGTGCCGACCGACGCCGGCGAACGCGCGTCCGAATCCGCATCCGCGTTCGAGGGGTGGAGCGACCCGACGGCCGATGCCGTGCTGCGTCCGGTACGGGCGGGCAACGCGTTCGAGGAGACCGTCGAACGCCTGATGGCCGCGATCAAACTGGGCGTCGTCCCGCCGGGCGGCCGCTTCCCCGCGGAACGCGACCTCGCCGCGCGCCTCGGCGTCAGCCGCATCACCCTCCGCGAAGCCCTGCGCGCGCTCCAGCAGGCCGGCCACGTCGAGGTCCGCCGGGGCCGCTTCGGCGGCACGTTCGTCACCGGCCCGCTCCCCGCCCCGGAACCCGGCGAAGCCCGCCGCCGCGCCGAGGACATGGGCCCGGCCCTCGACGACGCGCTCACGTTCCGCCAGGTCCTGGAAGTCGGCGCCGTCCAGGTCCTCGCCGCCCGCGGCCTCACCGAGGCGCAGCGCGAACTCCTCCTCGCCCGCCTCACCGCCGTCGACACCGCGGCCCCCGAGGACTACCGCCGCCTCGACACCGCCTTCCACCTCACCCTGGCGGAACTCGCCGACTCCTCGTCGCTCACCGCGGCAGCAGCCGACGTCCGCATGCGCCTCAACGACCTGCTGAACGCGATACCCGTCCTCGACCGCAACATCGCGCACAGCGCGGTCCAGCACCAGGCCATCGTCGAAGCCGTCCTCGCGGGCGACCCCGACGCGGCTCGGCGGGCCACAATCGAACACCTCGAAGGCACCGCCGCGTTGCTCCGGGGATTCCTGGCCTGAGGGCGCTACCGCACGTCGAGCACGATCCCACCGCGCGCCGCCACCAACTCCGACCGCACCATCTCCAACAACCGCCCCATCCAGTGCGGCGACCCGCCGGCCCGCTCCCCCCAGAACTCGTCCCGACTCTGGTAGACCAGCCGCGCGTCCTCGGTCGACACCAACATCTCCGCAAGCTCCGGATACCGCCGGAACTTCCCCCGGAGCAGCTCGGTCATCACCGCGACCCGGATACCGTCCCAGCCGTCCCGTTCCGGGTAGTCCTCGGCGATATACGGCACCCGGTAGCCGAGCTTCTCGGCGGCGATCGCATCGCGCCCCGCCTCATCGAGGGTCGAAAGCGCGTAGAAGGCATGGTGCAGCGACGCGTAGGTGCGGCCTTCCACGGTGAGGGGCGCGGGGTATTCGTTCCGCAGTGCGTTGGGGTAGTCGGGGATGGGCTCCGGGTGCGCGAAGTTCAGGTCGCGGAGCTCAATCGTGGAGGCACCGGCGACACCCGTCGCCTTCGGCTCGTATGCGGCCGCGTCGAATTCACGCGCGTACTCGACCAGAGTCGCCGTGGCCTCGTCGATCTGCTCCTGGGTGAGCGGAATGCCGAACCAAGGCTGCCCGACGCCGTGCAGGATCTTCCATGCCGCGTCGGTTGCCGCGCTGTCCACCAGCCAACCCCAGTTGTCGGGGATGGCATCGTCGGCGGTGCGGAGTTCCGCGAGGCGTTCCTCCGAAGGCTGGCGCCCGTAGGCGCGCATGGCGTCGAACCACCGGTGGGTGATCGTGGGACGGCCGTTCAGCCGGTCGAGGATGTCGGCAACTTCGGCGAGGAGTTCGGCTTCGCCGCGGTGCAAACGCACCTCGGTCATCGTCCATGAGCCGGTCCCGTAGCAGTCGACCGAGACCTCGTCCGGCAGTTCGGTGATCAACTCCCCGCTCCGGACCGCATCCACGAAATCGTCGAATGACCACGGCAACGGCGAAGTCCCCGACGAAATAACCCCGTCGGCATACACCGCCAGCTCCACCAGCTTGCATTTGCCGGCCACCCGCGCGAAGACCAACAAGCTCTCCCCGTCGACCCGGCCCCCGTCCACCACCCGATAGGTACGTATCACCGCCGCAAGATAGCGCTCCGCCCACCCCAACCCCACGCAGTTTCGAACGGAGAGAGGCAGCACGCCCGGCCCCGCACCCCACGGGACTGCGGGGAATGACGGTGTAGCGAGACAGCTCCCCACCCAGGCGGTTCGGGGGCGACGCCGCGTGGTCGGGTCCAGCCCGGGGGCACACGGGCGCTCGTGGGGCTGGGGAAAACCGGTGGGGTCGGGGGAAACACTGCGGCGCAGGGGAAGTCGGCCTGGCGGAAGTCGGATGGCTGGGCCTCACCGTGGCCGGACTCCCCAAGCCCGTGGAGGTGGGGAATACCGCTCGGTGGGGCTGGCCCAGGGGGGTGCGGCCCCCGGTGGGATCTGAGCGAAAGGCCGCGGGGCAGGGGGAACCTGGCCGGGTGGGGGCTTGGGGTAGCCGGGGGCGTTTCGCAGGTGGTAGCGAACCCACCCGCACCCCCACCGACTTCGCCGAGGAGACGCCCCACCCCCAGCCCGACCCCCACCACCCGGCCCTCAACCACGCGGGCCCCCAACCACGCGGGCTTCGGGGGGGTGTGGGGTGGCGAAGCCCCCCACCGGCGCGAAGCGCCCAAAAAACGACGAGGGCGACAAGGTCTGTTTACCAACAGACACATGTCGCCCTCGACCCGAGTGGAGCTAAGGAGACTTGAACTCCTGACCCCCTGCATGCCATGCAGGTGCTCTACCAGCTGAGCTATAGCCCCGGGATGACCGCCCTCACGCAGACCGGCGGTCGATTCAGTTGTGTGAGTGGAGCTAAGGAGACTTGAACTCCTGACCCCCTGCATGCCATGCAGGTGCTCTACCAGCTGAGCTATAGCCCCTCACCCGGCAGTCGGTTGCCCGACTGGCCAGGGATTACTTTACATGGTCGACCGGGCAACTTCCTAACCGATACCCGGCCGGTCGTTTCCGCAGGTCAACGCAGTCAGCGCGGTCAGTAGCGGCCGGTGGCGGGGACCGCGCCGGCGGTCATGCCGCCGTCGACGACGAGTTCGGCACCGGTCATGTAGGAGGCCGCGTCGGAGGCGAGGAAGGCGACGGTCTCGGCGACCTCCTCGGGTGCGGCGACGCGGCGCAGCGGGACGGCGGGGAACTTGCCTTCGCCGCGTTCGACGCCGACCTTGGCGATCATCGGGGTGTCGATGACGCCGGGGTACACGGAGTTGATGCGGACGCCGTGTTCGCCGACCTCGAGGGAGACGGTCTTGGAGAGGCCGCGGACGGCCCACTTGGTCGCGCCGTAGGCGGAGTGCGACGGGAGGCCTTCGAGGCCGGACTGCGACGAGATGTTGACGATCGAGCCGGAGCGCTGGGCCTTCATCGTCGGCAGGACGGCCTGCATGCCGAGGAAGACGCCCTGGAAGTTGACCTTGAAGATCTTGTCGAGGCCTTCGAGGGTCTCGTCCTGGAACGCCTTGGTCCAGTAGATCGCGGCGTTGTTGACGAGGACGTCGATGCGGCCGAAGGCGTCCAGGGCGGCGGTGACGACGCGGTTCCAGTCGTCGGGCGACGAGACGTCGTGGCGGACGAAGACGGCCGCGTCGCCGAGGTCCGCGGCGACCTTCTCGCCCTCTTCTTCGAGCAGGTCGGTGATGACGACCTTCGCGCCGCGGGCGACGAACAGGCGGGCTTCGGCCTCGCCTTGGCCGCGGGCGGCGCCGGTGATGATGGCGACCTTGCCGGTGAGCTGGTCGGTGAGCTGTGCCATGGGTGACTCCTTGGGGTTGCCGGGCCGCCGCGGCGGGCCCGGCACGAAAGCCGGTGCGGGGTGCGCGGGGTTACGCGAGGGCCTTGCGCAGGGCTTCGGTGGCTTCGGCGAACGCGGTCGCGGCGGCGGGCACGAGGGCGCCCATGCCGATCGCGCCGTGGAACATGCCGTCGTAGACGCCGTATGCGGCGGGGACGCCGGCTTCCGCGAGGCGGACCGCGTATGCCGCGCCTTCGTCGCGCAGCGGGTCGAGCGCGGCGGCGACGACGAAGGCGGGGGCGAGCCCGGCGAGGTCGGGGGCGGTGCCGGGCGACGCGTACGGGTGCGCGGGGTCGCCGTCGGGGCCGATGTACTGCTCCCAGTACCAGCTCATGTGGGTGGCCGTCAGGAAGTAGCCCTCGGCGTTGTCGCGGTACGAGTCGGTGCCGCGCCGGTGGTCGAGCACCGGGTAGATCAGGAGCTGGAACGTCGGCTGCGCGGTGCCGCGGTCGCGGGCCATGAGGCAGACGGCGGCGGCGAGGTTGCCGCCCGCGGAGTCGCCGGCGATCGCGATGCGGGCGGGGTCGCCGCCGATGGCCGCGGCGTGCTCGCGGGCCCACAGGTAGGCGGCATAGGCGTCTTCGGCGGCGCCCGGGAAGCGGGTCTCCGGCGCGAGGCGGTAGTCGACGGAGACGAAGACGGCGCCGGTCGCGTTGGCGAACGCGCGGCAGGTGCCGTCGTGGCTGTCGAGGCCGCAGAGAGCCCACCCGCCGCCGTGCAGGAACACGACGACGGGAAGCGCGGCGGACGCCTCGGCCCCGGCGGGTCGGTAGATCCGTACCGGGAGTTCGCCCGCGGGGCCGGGGATGGTCCGGTCCTGCACGTCCGCGACGGGGATCGGCGGGGCGGGCGATTTGGGAGCGGCGGCGAGGATGCGGCGCGCCTCGGCGGCGTCCGCGACCTGGGTGCCGACCTGCGGGAAGGTCGCCGTCATCAGGTCTATGAGCTGACGGACTTCCGGGGCCAGGGCGTCTTGGGGCATGTCAGCCTTCCACGGTGTTCCGGACGGTGGGGCCGGCGGTCCAGCCGCCGTCGACGGCGAGTTCGGCGCCGGTGACGTAGGACGCGGCGTCGGAGAGCAGGTAGACGACCGCGGAACCGACCTCCTCCGCTTCGCCCGCGCGGCCCATCGGGGCCTTCGGGTAGCCGCCTTCGCCCGGCTTGATGCCGACGACGGCGGTCATCGGCGTGTAGATCATGCCGGGGTGCACGGAGTTGACCCGGATCTTGTCGCCGGCCAGCTCGATCGCGGCGGTCTTGCCGATGCCGCGGACCGCCCACTTGGCCGCCGAGTAGGAGCCCGTGTACGGGAGGCCCATGAGGCCGGCGGCGGAGGAAATGTTGACGATCGAGCCGCCCCCTACCGCCTTCATCGCGGGGATGACGGCCTGCATGCCCATCCACACGCCGGTCAGGTTGATCTTGATGACGCGCTCGAAGTTCTCCAGCGACTCCTCGGCGAACGGGCCGCCCGCGGTGACGCCGGCGTTGTTGACGAGGCCGTCGATGCGCCCGAACTCGGCGAGGGTGAAGTCGACGACGGCCTGCCACTGGGCGGGGTCGGCGACGTTGTGCGCGTGGAAGCGGGCGTTCGGGCCGAGGTCTTCCGCCGTCTTGCGGCCGGCTTCTTCCTGCAGGTCGGTGACGACGACCTTGCCGCCGCCCGCGACGACCTGGCCGGCGGCGGCCGCGCCGAGACCGCCGGCCGCGCCGGTGATGATGACGACCTTGTCGGTGAGGTTGGGGCCCTGGAGTTGGGTCATGGTGTTCGCTTCCTTGGTCGAGCCGGGGATTTCCACAGCCGGGCCGTTATCCACAGGTCGGGGTTTCCAAAAGTGACGACGCGGGGCCGGGCGGGTGAGACTGCGGGGTCGGATGGAATCCGATGGCGGTGGGGGCGGGGGAGGGACCCTCACACGGATCTCGTTCCACAGTGGCGGGAGGAGGGAGGGCCCTTTAGGGCAAGGTCAGCCCCGCATCGGCGGCACAATCCCCGCCGTAGACCCCCCGTCAATCACAAACTCCGTCCCCGTCATCCAAGACGAAGCATCCGAAGCCAAGAACACCACCAGTTCCCCGATGTCCTCCGGCTCCCCGATCCGCCGCAGCGGCACCGCCGGGTAATTCCCGCGCCCGCGCTCCACGGTCCGGCCGAGCATCGCGGTGTCCACTCCGCCCGGGTGCACGGAGTTCACCCGGATGCCGTCCTCGCCCAGCTCCAGCGCCGCGGTTTTCGTCAGCCCCCGCACCGCCCACTTCGCCGCGCCGTAGGCCCCGTGCCGGGGAATCCCCTGCAGCCCGGCCAGCGACGAAATGTTGATGATCGATCCGCCCCCGCGCGCGGCCATCGCGGGCACCACGGCCTGGATCCCGTGGAACACGCCGAAGAGATTGACCTGCAGAACCCGCTCCAGGTTCTCGGCCGTCTCTTCCATCACCAGCGCATGCCGCAGGATCGCCGCGTTGTTCACCAGCACATCGACGCCGCCGAAGGCCTCGACGGCCGCGGCGACAACCCGCGCCCAGTCCTCGGCCGAGGACACGTCGTGCCGGACGAACAAAGCCGCATCACCGATATCGGCGGCAACCGCCGTGCCTTCTTCCGCCAGCACGTCGGTCAGCACGACGCGTGCCCCGTGCGCGGCGAGGAGCCGGGCCTCGGCTTCGCCCATGCCGCGCGCGGCTCCGGTGATGATGGCTACTTTGCCGTCCAGGCTGGTCACGTGGCAGGCCCTTTCATAGACGCCATGAGTCGTTACGGATTACACATGGGTCGGGTCGCCCGTTCCAGTCCTCCGCACCGGAACGGGCGACCCAGTCTGACGCGGCGTCAGTCGCCGCACGGTTCCGGCCGGTTGCCCGCCCGCTGCGTGTCGTGCACGTCACGCGTGTCGAGCTCCGGCCGGACCCCGGGAGGTCAGTTCCCGTACTTCGCGCGGAAGTGCGGGATGACCTTCTCGCCCCAGATGCGGATGGTCTCCATGCACGCCTCCTGCGGGACGGTGCCCATCTGGATGAGGCACATGATCTCGTCCGCACCCGCGTCGATCAGCTTCTGCACGTAGCCGATCGCATCCTCGGCGGTGCCGTACGCGTGGTTGATGTTGTACGTCGCCGTGGCGTTCACCGTCACCGGGATCTTCGCCTCGTGCAGCATGGCCACCTGCTGCTCGGCGGCCTCCTGGATCTCCTTGACGTGGTCGACGCCCTCGACCACGGCCTCGTCCGGGATGCCCGACTTGCCGCCGGAGAACCAGTGCGCGATCGACTGCGCGAAAAAGCGCTGGCCGCGGGCGCCGACCTGGCGGGCGGTGTCGCCGTCCTCGGAGACGATCGTCGGGCAGAGCGCCACGAGGTGGTTGTTCTGCACGGTGGACACGAACTGCGAGCCGTCGCGGGCCTCGATCGCGTCGCGGTAGATCTTGTTGAGGTTCGCGACCTCGTCCGGGCCGGCGAAGCCGAGCACGAGCGCGCCGACGCCCATGTTGGCGGCCTCGACGAGGCTCGGCTGCTTGCTGCACGCGAGGAACAGCGGCGGGTGCGGGGTCTGCACCGGGCGCGGCAGGATCGGGTGGGGGCTGATCTGCATCAGCTCGCCGTTGTACTCCAGCTCGTCCTTCTGCCAGGCGGCGCCCAGGATCCGCAGCGCCTCTTCGACCTGCGCCTTGGTCGTCTCGATGTCGGCGCCGACGAGGCTGGTCTCCTGGAGCGTGCCGCCGCGGGCCGCGCCGACGTCCAGGCGGCCGCCGGACAGCGTGTCGAGCATGCCTATGCGCTCGGCGACGCGTGCGGGGTGGTTGAAGTTGAAGGGCATGCACACGGCGCCGTGCGCGATGCGGATGCGGGAGGTGCGCGCGGCCACCCAGGTCAGGAAGATCTCGGGCGCGCTCATGTGGGAGTACCACTTGGTCGAGTGGTGCTCGACGGCCCAGACGCGGTCGAAGCCCATCTCCTCGGCGTAAACGGCCTGCTCGACCGAGTCGAGGATGACCTGCCGCTCGTGCTCGGCGGTCGGGTTGGCCATCTGGGCCTCGAAGATCATCGAGAACTGCATGCCGTACTCCTGAGTCTCGCGTGGAATACTCCAATTAGATGTATGACAGTCTGCGACGTCAAGGGGTGAACTGACGTAGAATCAGTTGGACGAAAGGGAGGGACCCCGATGAGCGACGCCCCCGCACCGCATCCGACGCCGTTGCCGAAGCTGCCGAACACGGCGTGGGCGGTGCTCGGACTGCTGTCCATGCCGGGCGAACGCTCCGGGTACGACCTCAAGAAGTGGGCCGACGCGTCGCTGCGCTACTTCTACTGGAGCCCGGCCCTCAGCCAGATCTACACGGAGCTGAAGCGCCTCGAGCAGCTCGGCTTCGCGGTGTCGCGCATCGCGTCCCAGGACGAACTCCGCAACAAGCGCCTCTACACGATCACCGACGACGGCCGTGCCGCGCTCGAACGCTGGATGCGCGAAAGCCCCGCGGGCCCGCCGGTCCTCAAGCACGGTGTCGTGCTGCGCGTCTGGATGGGGTTCCTGTCCGAACCCGAGGAACTGCGCAAGACCGTTGCCGAGCACCGGGATTGGGCCGACCGCACGCTCGCCGAAGTGCATTCGTCGGAAGAGGCCTCGCAGGACCGCTGGCCGTTCGCCAAGCTCGCGCTGCGCTGGGCGGAGCGCTACTACCAGGCCGAACGCGACCTGGCCGAAGGCATGTTGGCGGACCTGGACGAGCTGTACGAGCACGGCGAGGAACACACCGCCGACCGCTCGGGCGCCGACGGCGTCGCACCCGCCGCGCCCGGCGCGCCGTCGTCCGCCTCCGAAGGCGGCCCGGAAAACTGAGCGGCGGCCGGCGGCAGGCCCCGCCCCCCCCCCCAAAGCGAAGTTACAAGGACCCCCCGCGGGCGGGTATAAACAAATTAGGCAGCCGGCGACTAACACACGGTAGATAAAGGGGGGGGGCGGGTG
>NZ_JBMULZ010000037.1:0-27595 GCF_049534875.1 Uniformispora flossi | reverse complement strand
CCCATTCCGAACCCGGAAGCTAAGCTCTTCAGCGCCGATGGTACTGCACTCGAAGGGGTGTGGGAGAGTAGGACGCCGCCGGAATTTACTTACAGTAAGGGGTTCCACCCAACGGTGGAACCCCTTACTGCGTTATATGGCTTCGTATATGCGGCCCGCCTTCTCATGGGCCGGCGCCGCTTCCCGCTGCCGCCCGGTACGTCGGAGGTCGGCGCGTGCGGGACAATGGGTTACGCAGCCATGTTGATGGCGTGCCCGTTCGATGATCCGAGGAGTCAATCCCATGTCCTATCCCTCTGAGGGGCGACCGCATCGCCGTTCGGGTGGTTCGCAGAACTCGGGGGGCGCCGGTCGGCGCGGACCTGGCGGCGGCGGACGGTTCTCGGGCGGGCGCGACGAGCGCGGCGGCCGTGACGGCGGACGTCCGTCGTTCGGGCAGCGCGACGATCGCGGCGACCGCAGCGGCGGGAACTCCCGTGACGAGCGCGGTGGCGAGCGTCGTTCCTACCCGCAGCGCGATGACCGTCGTCCGTCGTTCGGCGGCGGCGGTGGCGACCGGGATCGGCAGGGCGGCGAGCGCCGTTCGTTCAACCGGGACCGTGACGACCGCCGGCCTTCCTCGGGCCAGCGCGAAGGCGGCGGCGAGCGCCCTCCCTTCAACCGTGACCGGGACGATCAGCGTGGCGGCGGCGAGCGCCGTCCGTTCCAGCAGCGTGACGACCGCCGTCCCTCCTACGGCGACCGCGAGAACCGTGGACCCCGTGAGGACCGTCGTCCGTCGCAGGGTGACCGTGGCGGCAGCGGCGAGCGTCGCCCGTTCCAGCAGCGTGACGACCGCCGTCCCTCCTACGGGGATCGCGACAGCCGTGGACCCCGTGAGGACCGTCGCCCGTCGTACGGCGACCGTGACAACCGCGGGCCCCGCGACGACCGTCGCCCGTCCTACGGTGACCGTGGCGGCAGCAGCGAGCGCCGTCCCTTCCAGCAGCGTGACGACCGGCGTCCCTCCTACGGGGACCGTGACAGCCGTGGACCCCGCGACGACCGTCGTCCGCAGTCCGGTGAGCGTGGCGCCCCCGAGCGCCGCTCCTTCGACCGCGGCCCGCGCGACGACCGCCGTCCGTCCTACGGCGACCGCGACAGCCGCGGACCGCGCGACGACCGTCGCCCGTCGCAGGGTGACCGCGGCGACCGTCGTCCGTTCCAGCAGCGCGACGACCGTCGTCCGTCGCAGGGTGACCGTGGAGGCAGCGGCGAGCGTCGCCCGTTCCAGCAGCGTGACGACCGCCGTCCCTCCTACGGCGACCGCGACAGCCGTGGCCCGCGTGAGGACCGCCGTCCCTCTTATGGCGACCGCGACAGCCGCGGGCCCCGCGACGACCGTCGTCCGTCCTACGGTGACCGTGGCGGCAGCAGCGAGCGTCGTCCGTTCCAGCAGCGTGACGACCGCCGTCCGTCCTATGGCGACCGTGACAGCCGCGGACCGCGCGACGACCGCCGTCCGCAGTCCGGTGAGCGTGGCGCCCCCGAGCGCCGCTCCTTCGACCGCGGCCCGCGTGACGACCGCGGCCCGCGTGACGACCGCCGTCCGTCCTACGGCGACCGCGACAGCCGCGGACCCCGCGACAGCCGTGGCCCGCGTGAGGACCGCGGTGCGCGCGACGACCGCCGCTCGTTCTCCCGGGACCGGGACGACCGGCGCGGTGGTGGTCGTGACGAGCGCCGTCCGTTCCGCGGCGGCGACGACCGTCGTCCGTCGTCGTACGGCGACCGGGACCGCGGCGAGCGCGGCAACCGTCGGCCCTTCGGCTTCGACGAGCGCGACCGTCCGAACCCGCCGGTCGACCGGCTGCCGATCCCGGCGGACGTGACCGGCGAGGAACTGGACGCCGCCGCCCGCCAGGAGCTGCGGAGCCTGCCGAAGACGCTGGCGGACGACGTCGCCAAGAACCTGGTGATGACCGGGCGCCTGATCGACGAGGACCCGGAGGCGGGCTACCGCTACTCGCGGGTGGCGCTGCGGCTCGCGTCGCGCGTCCCGGCGGTGCGGGAAGCCGCGGGCATCGCGGCGTACATGACGGGCCGGTACAGCGAGGCGCTGTCCGAGCTGCGTGCCGCCCGCCGGATGACCGGCTCCAACGAGCACTGGGCGGTCATGGCGGACTGCGAGCGCGGTCTGGGCCGCCCGGAGCGCGCGCTGCAGATGGCGGGTGCGCCGGAGGTGCGGGACCTGGACAAGGCCGCGCAGATCGAGCTGCGGATCGTCGCCGCCGGTGCGCGCCGCGACATGGGCCAGCTCGACGCCGCCGTGGTCACGCTCCAGGTGGCCGAGCTGAACGCGCCGGCGCAGCGCGAGTGGTCGGGCCGGCTGCGGTACGCCTACGCGGACGCGCTGCTGGCGGTCGGTCGTGAGGACGATGCGCGCGAGTGGTTCGCGCGTGCCGCGGATGCCGACGCGGACGGTTCGACGGGTGCCGCGGAGCGGTTGGCCGAGCTGGACGGTTCGGAGTTCGTCGACGCGTACGACCCGGAGATCGACGACGTCGACGAGGAGATCGCCGAGGCCGGCGACCGCACGCGGCGTGCCGCGGACGACGAGGACGACTTCGACGAAGACGAAGACGAAGACGAAGACGAAGACGAGGACGACTTCGACGAGGACGAAAACGAAGAAGACGATGTCGACGACCGCGAGGCCGACGAGATCGACGTCTTCGCCGACGACGACCTCGACGATGACGACGACCTCCCCGCGGCCGTGACCGACGAGGAGCGCGACGAAAAGCGCGACGAGGCGGCCGACAAGGCGCAGGACAAGTAGGCGAAGTCGTCGCAGATGACCCCAGTGGCCCGGACTCCCCAGGAGTCCGGGCCACTTTCGTTTGTAGGCTTGTCCGGCTGACGGGCGGGCTTGGGGAGGCATCAGGCGTGGGCGAGAGCAAGTCCGGGTCGCGGAGCGAGTGGCGGACACCGCCGCCGCATCTGGCGGAGGCCGCGGCCGCGCAGCCCGGCGGATGGATCTACGAGATCAGCACCGAGTACGTCGACGATCCCGACGGCTACGTCCCGGTCGAAGCGGTCGCCGGCGGCTGGGCGGTGGGCGACGACGGCGTGCTCACTGGTGAGTACGAGCCGAATCCTCGGTTCGGCCCGCCGCAGGACGACTTCGCGAAGCTGAGCGAAGTCGATCACTTTCTCGCATGGATGCTCGGCGATCTGCCGGGTGTGGTGCGCGACGGTGTGACCGATGCGCTCGTCGAGCAGGTGCCCGGGTCGACCGTCGACTGGATGAAGGTGACGCACGATCCGGTGTTCCTCAGCGGGGGCATTCCGCAGCCGGCCGAGGACGGCGACGAGTCGCCGCAGACCATGACCCTGGTGCGGGCCGGGATGGCGGTGCCGTTCGCGCTCGCGGTCCGCGCGCCGGAGCGGCGCCGGGAGATCCTGTGGGGCGTCTACTCGTGGGTGGCCGTGAACCTGCACCGCCCGGGGGAACACCGGCACCGCTCGTGGTTCGACGTGCACACGTCGCCGGAGCGCGCGGCGGAGCTGCTGAAGAAGCGCCTGTACGAGGTCGGCACGCCCGCCGAGGATGCAAACGGCCCGTATCGGCAGTGACCGAACGCGGACAGCAGCAGGCGTAATCGGTCGGATCCGAACGGCATCGGCGATCGATAGTGATCAATAACGGGCCCCGTGCGATCGGCTCATCCGCACACTCGATCGCCGGCGCTCCGTCTGTCGCCGGCTGCCCGCCGCTCCGTCACCACCCCTCGGCCGGCCACGTCCTGCGGCCCGCCCCCGGCCCTCAATCCAGCGCCAGGCTCCGCAGCACCAACCCCGTCGCCGGCTTCGGTCCGAACGAGGTCGACTTGCGCGGCATCCGGACGCCTTGCTCCGCCAGGTCGCGGACCAGCGCCTCGCCGACCGGGCGCAGCAGGACCGCGGTCCCGTCGGTCCGCTGGGCTTCGCGGATCGCGGCGACCGCGTCGTGGTGGTACGTGATGTGCGCCGGATCGTCCGGCACGTTCCACACGCGGTCGAGCAGGGCGGCGTGCAGGATCGTCGCGTCCAGGTTGCGCCAGGTCGCGGGCCGGTCGAACGGCACGGCGGCATCGAGGAGTTCCGGGTCGGGATCGGTCAGCAGGTGGAACGAGCCGTTGCCGGTGAGCAGATAGGCGGGTCCTTCGGCGCGTTCGAGGGTCCAGAGCACGGACGGCCACGGGTCTTCGACGCGCCGGGCGAGGAACGCGCCGGAGCCGGCCGGGCCGTGCGCGAGGAGGCCTTCGAGAATGCGGTCGACGGCGAGGCCGGGCAGGACGCGGTGGATCGCGCCGACCTGGAGCGGGTAGCGGGCGGTGTCGACGAGGAGGACGAGTCCCCGGTCCCACGCGCCGGGGCCGCGGCCGGCCGCGCGGGCCATTTCGCGGAGCCGCCGGTAGCCGGCCCAGCGGTGGTGGCCGTCGGCGATGAGAGCGCGACGGGTGGCGAGGTCGGCGCGGATGCCCGCGAGCGTGTCGGGGTCGGTGATGGCCCACAGGCGGTGCTCGGTGCCGTCGGGGGTGCGCGTGTCGAGCAGCGGTGGGCCGTCGGCGCAGGCCGCGTCGATGGCGTCGGAGGCGGGGCCGTCGCCGGAGTAGGCGAGCAGGATGGGCTCGGGGTTGGCCTGGGTGGCGTTCATGATGTCGGTGCGGTCGGCGACCGGTCCCGGCATGACGTCTTCGTGGGGCAGGACCGCGGGGTTGCCTTCGCGGCCGCCGAGGGCGAGGGCGCCGATGAGGCCGCGTTGGTGGGCGGTGGCGGTGACCTGCTCGTAGACGTAGAGGGCGGGTTCCGGGTCGGGCCGCAGGATGCCTTCGGCGAGCCAGGTCCGCAGGGTGACGCCGGCGTGGGCGTAGGGGCCGTCGGCGCCGCACGCGTCGGCACGGGGGTCCGAGCGGGGCAGAACGACGCGCACGATGTTGTGCGGGTCGGAGTCCTCGAGGAGGCCGATGCCGCCGGGTTCGACGACGTCGTAGGGCGGCGAGGTGACCAGCGCGAGGTCGCCGACCTTGGCGGGGTCGTAGCGCAGTCCCCGGAAAGGCGCGAGATCGAGCCCGTTCGTGTCGGCGTGGTCCATGGGGGGCATGCTACGGCCATGATCGCGCGGGGGGTCGGCGCCTCGGCTCCCCGACCGGCCCGGGGCACGGGCGCCGGCGCGGCGGACGGGAGCGGACGATGACGGGTGGGCCGCAGGAGCAGTTCGGCAGCGAGGGTGGCGGGCGCGGCGCTGGGGCGTCGGGGGTGCCCGAGGGGGATGCGTACGAGTGGTACCGGCGGGGTGTCGGCTTACTGGATTCGGGGCATCCGGCTGCTGCGGCGCAGTTGCTGGCGCGGGCGGCGGAGGCGGTGCCGGAGTCGCGGAGCGTGCGGGAGGCGTTGGCGCGGGCGTTGTTCGACGCGGGCCGGTATGCGGCGGCGTTGGCGGAGTTCCGTACCGTGGCGGAGTCCGATCCGGCGGACGATTACGCGCAGTTCGGGTGGGGCTTGGCGGCGTCGCGGGTGGGGGACTTCGAGACGGCGGTGGAGCATTTGGCGCTGGCGGTGGCGATGCGTCCGGGGACGAAGCACTACCGTGTGGCGCTGACTCAGGCCCGGGCGACGTTGCGGGCCCGGGAGACCGGTATGTAGGAGGGCAGCGGGTGTGAGTGCGGCGGGTGCGGGCGGAGCGGACGCGGTGGTTCCGGTGGAGGTGTACGACGTCGCGCTGCTGGATTTGGACGGGGTCGTCTACACCGGTCCGCGTGCGGTGCCGCATGCATCCGAGGCGTTGGCGGGGGCGCGGGCGGCCGGGATGGTGCTGGCGTTCGTGACGAACAACGCGTCGCGGACGCCGGAGGCGGTGGCCGCGCATCTGGTTGAGCTGGGGGTTCCGGCGGAGGCGTCGGATGTGGTGACGTCGGCGCAGGCCGCGGCGCGGTTGGTGGCGGAGCGTTTCCCGGCGGGTTCGCGGGTGCTGGCGGTCGGTGCGGAGGGTTTGGTCGCGGCGCTGCGTGAGCGGGGTCTGGTGCCGGTGGGGTCGGCGGCTGATGGTCCGGTGGCGGTGGTGCAGGGGTTCGGGCCCGCGGTGGACTGGGGGTTGCTGGCGGAGGCGTCGTATGCGGTGGGTGCGGGGCTGCCGTGGTTCGCGTCGAATGCGGATCTGACGATTCCGACCGATCGGGGGATCGCGCCGGGCAACGGGGCGTTGGTCGGGGTGGTGCGGGCGGCGACGGGTGCCGAGCCGGTGGTGGCGGGGAAGCCGGAACTCCCGTTGCACCGCGAGTCGATGCTGCGGACGGGGGCGCGGCGTCCGTTGGTGGTGGGGGACCGGCTGGACACCGACATCGAGGGTGCGGTGGCGGGCGGGGTGGATTCCTTGCTGGTGATGACGGGGGTGACGGACGTGGCAGGGGTGTTGGGGGCGCCGCGGGGGAGTCGTCCGACGTTTGTGGCGCGGGATTTGCGGGCGCTCCTGGAGCCGTTGCCGCGGGGGGTGCGGTCGGGTGGGCCGACCGGTGTGACGGCGGATGTGGTGTGGTCGTGCGGGGGTTGGACGGTGCGCGTGGCCGGCGGGGATGTGGTGCTGTCGGGTGAGGGGGAGCCGTACGACGCGTTGCGTGCGGCGTGTCCGGCGGTGTGGGAGGCCGCGGACGCGGGCGGCGAGGTGGATGTGGCCGCGGCGGCGAAGACGCTGGCGGCTTCCGGGCTTTAGCCCGATCGGCGGTGTCCGGCCGGGCCGGTCGGAGCCGGACGGTGGGCCTGTGTCGGGCTGTGTCGCCGTGTGCCGGCTGTGTGTCGGTCAGAGGAGCTTGCGGAGCGTCAGCAGGTCCTTGATCGATGCCTCGAGTTTGACCCGGCCGCGGGCCCACGACGATGCGAAGTCGAGCTTGCCGGCGACCAGCGCGACGAGGTCGTCGCTGCCGATCTCCAGGCGGATCTGGGCTTTGTCGCCGCTGGGTTCGGTGGTGATGTCGTGGAGGGCGCCGCCGCGCAGTTGGCCGCGGAAGGTGGTGTCCAGGTCGGGGATGCGGCAGCTGAGGCTGCGGTCGAGGTGCGCGGCGCGCCCGGCGTCGCCTTCCGCGCCGCCGAGTTTGGCGGAGAACTGGTCGAGTGCGGCGCGGCATTCGTCGACGGTCGCCATGGCAGCGCCCTTTCGGATCGCGGGTGTATCACGGGTGTGGGGTGCGGGAGACGGGTGTGTCATGACGCTATCCCACGGCATCCCCCGGCATGTCCCGGGAAGGCGTGGCTTGCCCGTTCGGCCGACGCGGACGGCTTGACGGGTGTGGAGGCGGTAGCGTCGGGACAGTAGGGGAGTACGGCCAGGAGATGGCCCCTGCGACACCGAGCGAGCCCGGGAGGCGCCGGACCATGCGTGATGCTTTGCGCAGTTACCTGCAGATCGCGACTGGGCTGACGGAGATGACCGTCCAGCGGGTCACGGAGGCTGCGAAGCAGTTGGTCGAGAAGACGGGCGTGGACCTGGACGGGGTGCCCGCCCAGGTGGCGCAGCAGGCGCAGACGGTGCCCCAGTACGTGCAGCAGATCGCCGACGATCTGTTCACCACCGGCAAGGCGAACCGCGACCTGTTGGTCGGCGTGGTGCGCGGCGAGGTGGAGAAGGCGATGGCGCGGCTGCGGCCGTGGGCGGACGATGTGCGCCGGGTCGAGGACGAGGTCGCGCGCCTGGAGCACCGGGTGACGGATCTGGAGCACCGGTTGGCGCAGGCGTCGGCGCCGCGGCGGCCGTCGCGTCCGCAGCCGGTGGTGGTGGATGTGGCGGACGAGGAGCCGGTGCCGGTGCGTTCGTCCGGTGCGCGGGCGCCGAAGGAGGCCGAGCCGGGCTCGCCGATTGCGCGGCGGACGGTGACGCCGGCGCGGACCGCGCGCAAGGCGGCGGCGAAGAAGGCCGCGGCGCAGCAGCCGGTGGCGAAACCCGTCGCGAAACCGGTGGCCAAGCCGGTGAAGTCGGCGGCGAAGAAGACCGCGGCGGCGCGGACCGCGAAGTCGGCGGAGACGAAGGCCCCTGCGAAGAAGGCCGCGGCGAAGAAGGCGGCGCCGCCGAAGTCCGCGGAGACGTCGGCCGAGGCGCCTCGGAAGGACGGCGAGGCGTGAGCAACGTGTGGGACGTGGCGCGCCCGGCGGAGCCCGAGCCGTCCGGGCCCGCCGCCGCGGACGCCGGGCCGGAGGGTGTGCCGGGGGCCGAGCCCGCGGTCGAGGAGGTCGCGCCGCTGGAGGTGGAGCCTCCGGTGCCGACGGGCGAGCCGGAGGTGGACCGTGCGGTGGCACGGCTGACGCAGGCCGGGGTCCTGCCTACCGAGCGGCATGCCGAGGTGTACGAGGATGTACACCGGGAATTGCGGGAGGTCCTTACGGGCCTGGACCGCTAGGCGTGTCCTGACGGCGGTCGCCGGCCTTGCGGCCGGGTCCGCCGGATCGGGAATTCGAGATCGAGGCGGGCAGGGACCGTGGCACGACGCAGGCTCGACGCGGAGCTGGTGCGCAGGGGATTGGCGCGGTCCCGGGAACATGCGGCGGAGTTGATCGCCGCGGGCCGGGTGTCGGTGGGCGGGGCGACGGCGACGAAGTCGGCGACGCAGGTGGAGACGTCGGCGGCCGTGGTGGTGGCGAAGGACGACGCGGATCCGGACTACGTGTCGCGCGGCGGGCACAAGCTGGCGGGTGCGCTGGCCGCGTTCGTGCCGCGGGGGCTGGTGGTCGAGGGGCGGCGCTGTATCGACGCGGGTGCGTCGACCGGCGGGTTCACCGATGTGCTGCTGCGGTCGGGTGCCGGGCATGTGGTCGCGGTGGACGTGGGCTACGGGCAGTTGGCGTGGTCGCTGCGCAGTGACGACCGGGTGACGGTGCGGGACCGCACGAACGTCCGGGAGCTGACGCCGGATCAGGTGGGGGAGCCGGCCGGGTTGGTGGTGGGCGACCTGTCGTTCATTTCGCTGGGCTTGGTGCTGCCCGCGCTGGTGCGCTGCTCGGCGCCGGACGCGGACCTGGTGATGATGGTGAAGCCGCAGTTCGAGGTCGGCCGGGAGAGGCTGGGCTCGGGCGGGGTGGTGCGGGATCCGGAGCTGCGCGCCGAAGCGGTGCGGACGGTGGCCGGGCAGGCCGCCGGGCTGGGGCTGGGCGTGCTGGGTGTGACCGCCAGCCCATTGCCGGGGCCGTCGGGGAACGTGGAGTATTTCGTGTGGCTGCGCCGTGGCGCGCCCGCGCTGGATCCGGAGGATGTGGCGCGTGCGGTCGCGGAGGGCCCGCAGTGACCGGGTTGCCCGATGGTGCGGGTCCGCGCGGTGCGGCCCGCGCCGCGTCCGGTGGATCCGGCGCGGCGATGGCGGTGGGGCGCGATACGGTCGCGCGATGCGGTTGACGGGAACGACGGCAACGACGGCAACGACGGCTCAGGTACGGGGAGACGGGCGGGCGATGGCATGACGGGGCGCACTGTCCTGGTGGTCGCGCACACCGGGCGTCCGGCGGCGCTGCGCAGCGCGCGGCTGGTCGTCGACGGGCTGGTCGAGGCGGGCATCGTGGTGCGGGTGCTGGAGGCCGAGGCCGAGGAGCTGCTGCCGCACCCGGGCATCGAGGTGGTGCCGGCGGAGCCGGGCGCGGCGAAGGGCTGCGAGCTGGCGATCGTGCTGGGCGGCGACGGGACGCTGCTGCGCGGCGCGGAGCTGGTCCGGGACGCGCGGGTGCCGATGCTCGGGGTGAACCTGGGCCGGGTGGGTTTCCTGGCCGAGGCCGAGCGCGAGGACCTGGGCGAGGTGGTGGACCGCGTGGTGCGGTTCGACTACCAGGTCGAGGAACGGATGACGCTCGACGTGGTGGTGCGGGTCAACGGCGACGTGGTGGCCACCAATTGGGCGTTGAACGAGGCCGCGGTGGAGAAGGCGTCGCGCGAGCGGATGCTGGAGCTGGTCGCGGAGGTGGACGGGCGTCCGCTGTCGCGGTGGGGCGGGGACGGCGTGGTGTGTGCGACGCCGACCGGTTCGACCGCGTACGCGTTCTCGGCGGGCGGCCCGGTGGTGTGGCCGGAGGTCGAGGCGCTGCTGATGGTGCCGATCAGTGCGCATGCGCTGTTCGCGAAGCCGCTGGTGGTGTCGCCGCGTTCGGTGCTCGCGGTGGAGGTGCTGCCGGAGACGCCGAAGGGCGTGCTGTGGTGCGACGGGCGGCGCACGGTGGATCTGCCGCCGGGGGCGCGGGTGGAGGTGCGGCGTGGTGCCGAGCCGATCCGGCTGGCCCGGCTGCACGAGGCGCCGTTCACGAACCGGCTGGTGGCGAAGTTCGCGCTGCCGGTGCGCGGGTGGCGCGGGGGGCCGCACGACACTCCCGAGGCCGTCGAGGCCGCGGACGTGCCGGAGGCCGGTGAGCTGCCGGGTTCTCCGGGGACCGGGCCCGATTCCGTCGTTTCCCCGCGGGACGCCGTCCCGGGGCCGAAGAACCCGTAGGGTCGTCGCCGTGCTGGAAGAAATGCGCATACAGGGCCTCGGAGTCATCGACGACGCCGTGGTCGAACTGGCGTCGGGCTTCACCGTGGTGACGGGGGAGACCGGGGCGGGCAAGACGATGGTGGTGACCGGTCTGGGCCTGCTGTTCGGCGGGCGTGCGGACGCGGGTCTGGTGCGGACCGGGAAGGGCCGCGCGGTCGTGGAGGGCCGGGTGCGGCTGGCCGCGGACGCGCCGGCCGCGGTGCGGGCCGCGGATGCGGGCGCCGATCTGGACGAGGACGCGCTGCTGCTGACCCGGACGCTGTCCGCGGAGGGCCGCAGCCGGGCGCACGTCGGCGGCCGGTCGGTGCCGGTGGGCCTGCTCGCGGACCTGGCGGACGAGCTGATCGCGGTGCACGGCCAGACCGACCAGCAGCGGCTGCTGCGGCCGTCCCGGCAGCGCGCGTCGCTGGACCGGTACGCGGGCGAGGCGGTCGCCAAGCCGCTGGCCTCGTACGGGCGGGTCTACAAGCGGCTGCGGCAGGTCGCCGCCGAACTGGAGACGATCACCACGCGGGCCCGGGAGCGGGCCCAGGAAGCCGACCTGCTGCGGTTCGGGCTGGGGGAGATCGAGGCGCTGGCGCCGCTGCCCGGCGAGGACACCGAGCTGGCCGCGGAAGCGGAGCGGCTCGGGCACGCGGACGCGCTGCGGACGGCGGCGACGACCGCGCACGAGGCGCTGATCCTCGATCCGGAGACCGCGGTGGAAGGCGTGGATGCGACGACGCTGATCGGCGCGGCCCGTCGGGCGGTGGAGGCGGTGTCCGGGCACGACCCGGCGCTGGCCGCGCTCGCGGAGCGGCTCGGCGAGGTCGGCTACCTGGTGGCCGACGTCGCGACCGAGCTGGCGTCGTATGCGGCGGGCGTCGATGCGGACCCGGTGCGGCTCGCCGTGGCCGAGGAGCGCCGCGCGGCCCTGTCCGGGCTGACCCGCAAGTACGGGTCGGACATCGCCGAGGTGCTGGCGTGGGCGGAGCGGTCCGCGCTGCGCTTGGCCGAGCTGGACGGCGACGACGACCGGGTCGGCGAACTGGCCGAGGAACGCGACGCGCTGCGGGCCGAGCTGGCCGAGCTGGCCGGCGAGGTGTCGCAGGCCCGGAAGGCGGCCGCGGACCGGTTTGCGGAGGCGGTGACTTCGGAATTGAGTGCGCTGGCGATGCCGCACGCCCGGGTCACCGTCGCGGTGACCGGCGTCGAGGACCCGGACGGGCTCGCCGTCGACGGACGGCTGCTGGCGTACGGGCCGTCGGGCGTGGACGAGGTCGAGCTGCTGCTCGCCCCGCACCCGGGGGCGCCGCCGCGGCCGCTGAACAAGGGCGCGTCCGGCGGCGAGCTGAGCCGGGTGATGCTCGCGGTCGAGGTGGTGTTCGCGGGCGCGGACCCGGTGCCGACGTTCGTGTTCGACGAGGTCGACCAGGGTGTGGGCGGCAAGGCCG
Organism: Uniformispora flossi; assembly: GCF_049534875.1. Classification (NCBI taxonomy): domain Bacteria; kingdom Bacillati; phylum Actinomycetota; class Actinomycetes; order Kitasatosporales; family Streptomycetaceae; genus Uniformispora; species Uniformispora flossi. The sequence continues at coordinate 15,642 of NZ_JBMULZ010000037.1, read as the reverse complement.
CGGTCGAGGTCGGCCGCCGTCTGGCGATGCTGGCGCGGAACGCGCAGGTCATCGTGGTGACGCACCTGCCGCAGGTGGCCGCGTTCGCGGACCGGCACCTGGTGGTGGAGAAGTCGCACGACGGGACGGTGACCCGGTCCGGCGTCGTCGCGCTCGACGACGACGCCCGGGTGCGCGAGCTGTCCCGGATGCTGGCCGGCCTGGAGGACTCCGAGCTGGGCCGGGCGCACGCCGAGGAACTCCTCGACACCGCCGCGCAGGCGAAGGCGGCGGGCCCGGCGAAGGCCGGAAAGCGCGGAAAGTGACGCGTCCCACGTCCCCGGCCGCGGACCGGCCGGGGATGTGCGGAGCGGACGCCGCGAGGGCGTGCGAAAAGCCCCGCTAGACCCCCTGCGCGACCGCCCGCCGGCCCCTGTTCCGGTGCTGGTCCGACGGGAAGTTCCCAGCCCGCGGTCACGAGGCCGTAACGGGTTGGGAACGGCCGTGCACCGGGGCGGCGCGCGGCGTCGCGGCGGGCCGGTGGCGCCACCCGTACTGCCCTGACCAGGACTCTTTGCATGGCAGGATGACCGCGATGAGGATTCCCGTGCTCCGCCGACGCCGCGTGCCCGAATATGAGGGCACCGCCGGCGTCGTCAGGCTGGACCGGCGCACGAAAGACCTCACCAAACGCCTGCAGCCCGGCGACATCGCCGTCATCGACCACGTCGACCTGGACCGGGTCGCCGCCGACGCGCTCGTCGCCTGCCGACCCTCCGCGGTGGTCAACGCGTCCGCCAGCATCAGCGGCCGGTATCCCAACATGGGGCCGGAAATCATCGTCGAGGCCGGCATCCCGCTCCTCGACGACGTCGGCAACGGCGTCATAGGGCGGCTCCCGGAAGGCGAGTTCGTCCGCATCGAGGACAACGTCCTCTACAGCGGCGACCGGCCCGTCGCGATCGGCACCCTCCTGGACAAGGAGTCCGTGCGCGCCGCGATGGAAGAGGCCCGCGCGGGCCTGTCCGAGCAGATCGAGGCGTTCGCGGAGAACACCCTCAAATACATCCGCGAGGAACGCGACCTGCTCCTCGACGGCGTGGGCGTCCCCGCGATCCGCACCCCCATGGACGGCCGGCAGGTCCTCATCGTGGTGCGCGGCTACCACTACCGCGAGGACATCGCGGCGCTGCGCCCCTACATCCGCGAATACCGGCCGGTGATGATCGGCGTGGACGGCGGCGCGGACGCGCTGCTGGAAGCCGGCTACAAACCGCACATCATCATCGGCGACCTCGACTCGGTGTCCGACGACGCCCTGCGCTCCGGCGCCGAGATCGTCGTGCACGCCTACCGCGACGGGCGCGCGCCCGGCATGGAACGGCTGCGGGAACTCGGCCTGGACGGCGTGCCGTTCCCGGCGACCGGCACCAGCGAGGACATCGCGATGCTGCTCGCCGACGACAAGGGCGCCAACCTGATCGTCGCGGTCGGCACCCACGCCACCCTGGTCGAATTCCTCGACAAGGGGCGGGCGGGCATGGCGAGCACGTTCCTGACCCGGCTTCGCGTGGGCGGCAAGCTCGTCGACGCGAAAGGCGTCAGCCGCCTGTACCGCAGCCGCATTTCGACCACGTCGCTGCTGGTGATGTGCCTGGCGGCACTGATCACCATCGCGGTGACCGTCCGGGTGAGCCCGCTCGGCCAGGCGTACTACCACGTGTTCCGGGCCCAGTGGGACTCGTTCGTCTTCTGGCTCCAGGGGATCTTCTCGTAATGATCGATTTCCGCTACCACGTCGTCTCGATCATCGCGGTGTTCCTCGCGCTGTCGGTGGGCCTCGTGCTGGGCAGTTCCTTCCTCGCCGACATCGTGTCCAAGGACCTCGACGGGCAGATCCGGAACCTCAGCCGCACCGCGGACGGCCTGCGCCACGACCTGAGTAGTGCGCGGACGGAGAACGACCAGCTCAACAGTTTCATCAACCAGAGCAAACCGCAGCTGGTCAAGGACCTGCTCAAGGGCCGCTCGGTGGTCCTGGTGACGCTGCCCGGCGCCGACTCGGACATCACCGACGCGACCGCGCAGACCCTCCAGCAGTCCGGCGCGACCGTCACCGGAACCGTCGCGGTCAAGACCGCGTGGACCGACCCGGCCAAGGAGAGCACCCTGCTCACCGCCTCCGCCGAATACTCGGTCTCCGGGCAGACCTCCTACGACCGGGCCGCCGCCGCGCTCGCGCAGGCCCTCGTGCACAAGAGCAGCACCGCCGGCAGCAGCTCCACCGGCACGGGCGGCACCCCCAACCCCACCGCGACCGGCGAAGCCGGCGCCCCGGTCACCGAGACGCCGCCCACCGGCAGCCCCACGACGACCCCGGCCACCGGCCACACGACGACCCCCACCGCCCCCGCGAGCGGGGCACCCAGCACCGGCGCGCCCACCACGGGCGCCCCCAACACCAGCGCCACCGAGCAGGCCGCGGCCGTGCTCACCCGCTTCAAGTCCGCCGGGTTCGTCGACGTCAAGGGCAACCCCGAGAAGGGCGCGACGCTCGCCGTCGTCATCGCCCCCTCCGGCCCCCTCCAGGGCAACGACGCCGGCCGCACCAACCAGATCTACCTCGGGCTGTCGCGCACCCTGGACGCCGCCGACGACGGTACGGTCATGGCGGGCGACACCACCGCCACCCAGGACGGCGGCACCCTCGCCGCGCTCCGCCGCGACGACCGCACGGCCAAGGTGGTCTCCTCGGTCGACGGAGCCGACACCAACCAGGGCCAGGTCTCGGTCGACTGGGCACTCGTGGTGGAGTCCAAGGAAGGCAAGTCCGGCCAGTACGGGCTGACGGGCGCCGACGGCTGGCTGCCCAAACTGCCCGAGGAGAAGACGGAGAAAACGTCGTGACGACGGTGCAGACGACGGCGCACACCAAGCGGGCGAAGGCCGCCAAGTCCACGAAGGCCGCCAAGTCCACGAAGGCCGCCAAGTCCGCGAAGGCCGCCAAGGGCAAGCGGACCACGCTGCGCCACGCGGTGCGCACCGCCCTGGTCGGCGGCACCGCCGCCCGCTTCGGCTACACGCTGCTCAACCGCTTCACGCCCGGCGAGGCGGCGCTGTGGGAGCGCCGCAACCACCGCGGCGAGGTCGTCACCCTCCTGGAAGGCCCCGCGGCCGCCCTCGGCAGCGCGGTCGCCGCCGCCACCGCGCCCGGCGTCCCCGCCCGGCACCGCGCCGCCGCCGCGTTCGCCACCGCAGCCGCGGCCGGCTTCGGCACCTACGACGACATGCTCGGCGCCACCGACAAGCGCGGCTTCAAAGGCCACCTCGGCGCGCTCGCCAAGGGCGAACTCACCAGCGGCACCGTCAAGGTCCTCGGCATCGGCGCGACCGGCCTGATCGCCGGCGCGATGGTGCAGAGCAAGCCCGTCGACAAGATCCTCGCCGGCATCGTCGTCGCCGGATCCGCGAACGTCGTCAACCTGTTCGACCTGCGCCCCGGCCGCGCCGCAAAGGTCACCGTGCTGGCCGGCGCCCTGCCCGTGCTGCGCGGCAACCGGCTGGCGGCCGCCCCCGTGGGCGCCGCCGCCGCGCTGCTGCCCGAAGACCTCGACGAGAAGGCCATGCTCGGCGACGCGGGCGCCAACGCGCTCGGCGCCGCGCTCGGCGTGGCCGCCGCCGCGGGCGCGTCCCGCACCGGCCTCGTGCTGCGCGCCGCCGTCCTGACCGGGCTCACCCTGGCCAGCGAGAGGGTCAGCTTCACCAAGGTCATCGCCCGCACGCCCGCCCTCGACCGCATCGACATGCTCGGCCGCCGCCCGGTCGCGCCGCCGCGCCCGCCCGCCGACGACGCGGCACCCGCCGCGTCCGCCGATGCCGCCGCGACGGCGCCCTAGGACCACCGGCGGCCCGCCGCATGACCACCCACCACCACCCGGGGCCGGCCTCCCCGGCCTCGCCCCCGCACGCCGACCCGCCGCCGCGGCGGCGGCTCGTCCGCGGGCTGGCCGGCGCCGCCGCGCTCATCGCCGTCCTCACCGTGCTGGCCCGCCTCGCCGGGTTCGGCCGCCAGCTCGTCTTCAACGCCGCCGTCGGCCAGAACAACCTCGGCACCGCCTACACCACGGCCAACTACGTCCCCAACATCGTCTTCGACATCGTCGCGGGCGGGGCACTCGCCAGCCTGGTCGTGCCGCTGCTCGCCGGGCCGCTCGCCCGCGGCCGCGACGGCGAAGCCCGCCGCACCGCCTCCGCGCTCCTCACCTGGACCGTCCTCATCCTGGTCCCGGTCACCCTCGCCGGCGTGTTCCTCGCCCGGCCGCTCATGGAACTGCTGCTGCGCGACAAGGCCGACGTGCCCGGCATGCTCGACCTGGCCACGTCGTTCCTGCTCGCGTTCCTCCCGCAGATCGTGCTCTACGGGCTGGCCGTCGTCTCCGCCGGCATCCTGCAAGCCCACCGCCGGTTCACCGCCGCCGCCGTCGCCCCCCTGCTCTCCAGCCTCGTCGTCGCCGGCGTCTACCTCGCGTTCGCCGCCGAATTCGACGGCTCCCGCGACCGCCTCGCCGGATTCCCGCACGGCAGCGCCCTCCTCCTCGGCCTCGGCACCACCGCCGGCGTCCTCGCCCTCGCGCTGTGCACCCTCGTCCCGCTGCGCGGCACCGGCCTGCGGCTGCGCCCCACCCTGCGGTTCCCCGACGGCGTCGCGGTCCGCGCCCGCGCCCTCGCACTCGCCGGGATCGCCACCCTCGTCGCCCAGCAGCTCGCCACCGTCGCCGTCCTGATGCTCGTCAACGCCTACGGACCCGACGGCGGCGCGGTCACCTACCAGAACGCGTGGATGGTGTACGTCCTGCCGTACGCCGTCCTCGCCGTCCCCATCGCCACCAGCGCCTTCCCCCGGCTCAGCGCCGCCGCGCACGACGGCGACCACTCCGCGTTCGCCGCCACGAGCGCCGCGACCACCCGCGCCGTCCTGCTGGTGTCCTGCGCCGGCACCGCGATCCTCGCCGCCGCCGCGTACCCCGTCGGCCGGTTCTTCGCCCAGATCGGCACCGGCACCGCCACCGACCCGGCGGTCCTCGGCCGCGCCCTCCTCGCCTTCGCCCCCGGACTCGCCGGGTACGGCCTCGTCGCGCACCTCGGCCGCGCCCTGTACGCGCGCGGCCACGGCCGCGCCTCCGCGGGCGCCGTCGTCCTCGGTTGGACCGCCGCCGTCGCCGCCGACGTCGTGCTCGTGCGCGCCGTGCCGGAAAGCTGGACGGTCGCCGCGCTCGGCGCCGGAAACACCCTCGGCATGACCGTCGCCGGACTGCTGCTGGCCTGGGCGACCGCGCGCACCGTCGGCCGCGCCGCCCTGCACGGCGCCCTCCGCACGACCGCCGCCGGACTCGCCGCGGCCGCCCTCGGCGGCGCCGCCGGGGCCGGGCTCGCGGCCGCCGCCGGAACGGGCGGTACCGGTTACACGTTGATCATCGGGGCGGCTGCCGCAATCCTGGGGGCCGCGGTGTTCGCCGCCGCCGTCTACCCGTTCGCGGGAGCGGACGCGCGACGGCTGCTGCGCCGCGGCCGCAGCACCACGGCCGCGGAGGGAAACACCGGCCCGGATCCGGCGGCGGACCCCGCCGCCCGCCCGTCCGCACCGGACGCGGCCCCCGCGGCCGGTCCCGGCGACCCCGGGACCGGCGGCACCGGACCCGGGAACGACAGCCCGGCACGGCGGAACGAGCACGACAACGGGAGGAACCGCGATGCCTGACCCGACGGCCGCCACATCGGAGGACCGCCGCACCAGACCGGCACGGCTGCGGGCCGTCCTCGTGCTCGGATCGTCCACCGGCGGCATCGGCGCCCACGTGCTGTCGCTCGTCCGCGGCCTGACCGCGCACGGCGTCGCCGTCACCGTCGCCGCCCCCGCGGCCACCGGAGAGCACTTCGGATTCGCGGACGCCGGCGCCCGGTTCGTGCCCGTCGAGATCGGCAACTCGCCCCGCCCGTCCGACATGGCCGCCGCCCGCGCGCTCCGCGACGCCTGCGCCAACGCGCACGTCGTGCACGCCCACGGACTGCGCGCCGGACTCGTCACGGGCAGCGCGGTCGGCCGCCGCCGCCCCGGCCGCATCCCGGTCGTGCTCACCCTGCACAACGCCGTCCTCGCCACCGGGCCGCGCGCCGGATTCGCGCACCTGATGGAGGGCCGCGCGGTGCGCATTGCCGACGTCGTCCTCGGCGCGTCCGGCGACCTGGTCGACCGGGCCCGCAAACTCGGCGCCGCGGACGCCCGCCTCGGCCCGGTCGGCGCGCCCCTGCTGCCCGCGCCGCGCCGCGACCGGGCCGCGGTCCGCGCCGAACTGAGCGGCACCGAACGCCCGATCCTGCTGGCCGTCGGCCGCCTCGCGCCGCAGAAGTCCTACCCGCAGCTCCTCGACGCGGCGGAACGCTGGACCGCGCTCGACCCGGTGCCGCTGCTGGTGATCGCCGGCGACGGCCCGATGCGCGAGGAACTCCAGGCCCGCATCGACGCCGACTACCTGCCCGTGCGGCTCCTCGGCCACCGCGACGACGTCGCCGACCTGCTCGCCGCCGCCGACGTCGTCGTGCTGCCGTCCCGCTGGGAAGCCCGCTCGCTGGTCGCGCAGGAAGCGCTGCGCGGCGGTGTCCCGCTGGTCGCGACCGACGTCGGCGGTATCCCGGAACTCGTCGGCGACGCCGCGGTGCTGGTGCCGCACGGTGACGTCGACGCGCTCGCCGACGCCGTCGCCGGGCTGCTGACCGATGGTTCCCGCCGCGCCGGACTCGCCGCCGCGGGACCGACGCAGGCGCAGACATGGCCCGACGAGTCGGACACGGTCAGCCAGGTCCTCAGCGTGTACGAGGAACTCGGGCCGATTTGACCCGAGTTCCCCGGTTCACTGCTTCGACGTCCGCCCCGGGCGGTTCAGTGCAGGTCGTCGTCCGACGCCGCGCGCGAACCGCCTTGGGCCGCACGCTGTTCCGCGCGGGACAGGGACGTCAGCCGCAGGGCCGTGTCGATGAGCGGCACGTGGCTGAACGCCTGCGGGAAGTTGCCGACCTGGCGGCCGAGCCGCGGGTCCCACTCCTCGGCGAGCAGGCCGAGGTCGTTGCGCAGCGCGAGGAGCCGTTCGAACAGTTCGCGGGCTTCCTCCACGCGGCCGATCATCGCCAGGTCATCGGCGAGCCAGAACGAGCAGGCCAGGAAGGCGCCTTCGTCGCCGGGCAGGCCGTCGAGGCCGACGCTTTCGCCGCGCGTGGGGTAGCGGCGTACGAAGCCGTCCTCGGTGAGTTCGTGCTGGATCGCCTCGATGGTGCCGACGACGCGCTTGTCGTCCGGCGGCAGGAACCCGACCTGGGGGATCAGCAGCAGCGACGCGTCCAGTTCGAGCGAGCCGTAGTACTGGGTGAAGGTGTTGCGTTCGGCGTCGTAGCCGTATTCGCAGACCTCGTGGTGGATCTCGTCGCGGACGCCGCGCAGCCGGTCCAGGTGGCGCTCCAGGTGCGCCGCCGCGTCCTCGGCCAGTCCGGCCTCCAGCAGCTTGATGGTGCGGTCGACCGCGACCCACGCCATCACCTTCGAGTGCACGAAGTGCCGCCGCGGTCCGCGGACTTCCCAGATGCCTTCGTCGGGCTTGCGCCAGTTGTCCTCGAGGAAGTCCATGAGGCGCAGCTGGAGCTGGTGGGCGTTGTCGTGGCCTTCCATGCCGGCCAGGCGGCCGTGGTGGAGGGCGTCGACGACCTCGCCGTAGACGTCGAGCTGGAACTGCTCGGCGGCGGCGTTGCCGATGCGGACGGGGCTGGAGTGCTCGTAGCCGGGCAGCCAGTCGGCTTCGTACTCGGTGAGCCGGCGTTCGCCGCCGACGCCGTACATGATCTGCAGGTTCTCCGGGTCGCCGGCGACCGCGCGCAGCAGCCACTCCCGCCAGGCCGTCGCTTCTTCGAGGAAGCCGGTGCGGACGAGTGACGACAGGGTCATCGCGGCGTCGCGCAGCCACGTGTAGCGGTAGTCCCAGTTGCGGACGCCGCCGACGTCTTCGGGGAGCGAGGTGGTGGGGGCGGCGACGATGCCGCCGGTGGGCGCGTAGGTGAGCGCCTTGAGGGTGATGAGCGAGCGGACGACCGCGTCGCGCCACGGGCCGTCGTAGGTGCACCGGGAGACCCAGTCCTGCCAGAACAACTGGGTGTCCTGGAGGACTTCCTCGGCGTCGGTGCTCAGCGGCGGCTGCGCGTGGGAGGGCCACCAGCTGAGCACGAAGGCGTGCCGCTCGCCGGGGCCGACGGTGAGGTCGGCGTAGGTGGTCATGCCGCGGCCGTAGTGGTCGGTGTCGCTCTGCAGCCACACCGAGTCGGGGCCGGCGACGGCGACGGTGCGGCCGTCGTCGTGGCGGCGGACCCAGGGGACGACCTTGCCGTAGTGGAACCGCATGCGTATCTCGGAGCGCACCGGGACCTGCCCGGATATGCCTTCGACGATGCGCACGATCGCCGGTGCGCCGATCAGCTCGTCCGAGGGCGGCATGAAGTCGGTCACGCGGATCGTGCCGCGGGGCGTTTCCCACTCGGATTCGAGGATGAGCGAGTCGCCTTGGTACTGGCGGCGGGTCGACACCCCGCCGGACAGCGGCGCGATCTTCCAATAGCCGTTGTCCTCGGTGCCGAGCAGTCCCGCGAAGATCGCGGGGGAGTCGAATCGGGGGAGGCACAGCCAGTCCACGGAGCCGTCGCGGCCCACCAGAGCGGCGGTCTGCATGTCCCCGATGAGGGCGTAGTCCTCGATGCGATTGCTCACGCGGGAAATCCGTCCTGCCGATGTCCGGCGCTGTGCCTGGAGAAGATGGGTCTGGAAAGGAGACGAACTGAAGGCGGGTGAAACGGGCTGGAGAGAGCTTGGAGGGACGACCGGCCGACCCTCGAAGGGCACGCGCAGTCCTTGATCAGGGTACGCGAACCGGAGCCGTGGTGGCGCCCACTCCGTGACTCTGCGTGGCCTAGGCGGGGGAGTTCATCCGGAACTGCCCTCTTTTCCGATGCTATGCGAGGGGCGGTAGGCACGGATTGTCACGCTCCGAATATGGTGGATCGTCCTCCGTGGTGACGGCTCCGCCTACGGGACGATGTCCGCGTGCGCTGTTACCCTGGACTCCCGTGGACTTGAAGGGACGGCCCGCGACCGAGGCCTCCCCCTTCCGAATCGCCCTTCCGAATCCCCCTCGGATTCCCCCTTCGGATCGACCCCACGGGAGCCCCTCCTTGGCAGTGCAGACGCCCGGCAGTCCGACGCGCGGCGCGCGTTCGGCTCGCACCCGGCCGACCAAGCATCTTTTCGTCACCGGGGGTGTCGCCTCCTCGCTCGGCAAGGGGCTCACGGCATCCAGCCTCGGCGCGCTGCTCAAGGCGCGCGGGCTCCGCGTGACGATGCAGAAGCTCGACCCGTACCTGAACGTCGACCCGGGGACGATGAACCCGTTCCAGCACGGCGAGGTGTTCGTCACCAACGACGGCGCCGAGACCGACCTGGACATCGGCCACTACGAGCGCTTCCTCGACGAGGACCTGCACGGGTCGGCCAACGTCACCACCGGCCAGGTCTACTCGTCGGTGATCGCCAAGGAGCGGCGCGGCGAGTACCTCGGCGACACCGTCCAGGTCATCCCGCACATCACCAACGAGATCAAGTCGCGCATCCGGCAGATGGCCGGCGACGAGGTCGACATCGTGATCACCGAGGTCGGCGGTACGGTCGGCGACATCGAGTCGCTGCCGTTCCTGGAGTCGGTGCGGCAGATCCGGCACGAGGTCGGCCGCGACAACGTGTTCTTCCTGCATGTGTCGCTGCTGCCCTACATCGGCCCGTCCGGCGAGCTGAAGACCAAGCCCACCCAGCACTCGGTCGCCGCGCTGCGCTCCATCGGCATCCAGCCCGACGCCATCGTGCTGCGCGCCGACCGCCCGGTGCCCGCGGACATCAAGCGCAAGATCTCGCTGATGTGCGACGTCGACGAGGAAGCCGTCGTCGCCGCCATCGACGCGCCGTCGATCTACGACATCCCCAAGGTGCTGCACGCCGAAGGCCTCGACGCCTACGTCGTCCGCCGCCTCGGCCTGAACTTCCGCGACGTGGACTGGTCCACCTGGGACGACCTGCTGCGCCGCGTGCACCAGCCGGAGCGCGAGGTCACCGTCGCCCTGGTCGGCAAGTACATCGACCTGCCGGACGCCTACCTGTCGGTCACCGAGGCCATCCGGGCGGGCGGCTTCGCCAACAACGTGCGCGCCAAGATCAAGTGGGTGACCTCGGACAACACCGCCACCCCCGAGGGCGCCGCCCGCGAACTCGCGGACGTCGACGCCGTCCTGGTGCCCGGCGGCTTCGGCGACCGCGGCGTCGAGGGCAAGGTCCAGGCAATCAAGTACGCGCGCGAGCACAAGATCCCCACGCTCGGCATCTGCCTCGGCCTGCAGTGCATGGTCATCGAGTCCGCGCGGTCCCTCGCCGGCCTCGACGGCGCCAACTCGCTCGAATTCGACGAGGAAACCGCCCACCCGGTCGTCTCCACCATGGCCGACCAGCTCGACATCGTCGCCGGCCAGGGCGACCTGGGCGGCACCATGCGGCTCGGCGAGTACGAGGCGAAGTTCACGTCCGGCTCCATCGCCGCCGAGGTCTACGGCGCCGACCACTCGTTCGAGCGGCACCGCCACCGCTACGAGGTCAACAACGCCTACCGCAAGCAGCTCGAAGGCACCGGCCTGGTGTTCTCCGGCCTGTCGCCCGACGGCCGCCTCGTCGAGTACGTCGAGCTGCCGCGCGACGTGCACCCGTACTTCGTCGCCACCCAGGCCCACCCCGAACTCAAGTCCCGCCCGACCCGCCCGCACCCGCTGTTCGCGGGCCTGGTCGCGGCAGCGGTGCGCCGGGTGACCGGCGAAGACCGCGCGGCGGCGGAGGTCGCGGGGTAGCCGCACGCACATGCGGTGACACGGCGGGGGCGGATCGGCGACGCGGATCCGCCCCCGCCGCACGTTCCACTAGGTTTTGCGCATGGACATCGCAGACAGCCCCGCGGAATGGCCGGTCACCGAATCGTCGACCCCCTACCAGGGCCGGATGGCCGGACTCCGCACCGAGGTCGTCACCATGCCGGACGGATCCACGGCCCGGCGCGACTACCTCGTCCACCCCGGGGCGGTCGGCGTCATCGCGCTCGACCCCGACGACCGCGTGCTGGTGCTGCGCCAGTACCGGCACCCCGTGCGGCAGAAGCTGTGGGAGGTCCCGGCCGGGCTGCTCGACGTCGCCGGGGAGCCGCCGCTGCTCGCCGCGCAGCGCGAACTGTACGAAGAAGCGCACCACAAGGCCGACGACTGGAACGTGCTCGTCGACCTGTACAACAGCCCCGGATCGTCGAGCGAGGCCATCCGGGTGTTCCTCGCCCGCGGACTGAGCGAGGTCGAAGGCGAGCGGTACCAGGCGCACGGCGAGGAACTCGACCTCGAGCTGGCCTGGGCGCCGGCCGACGAGCTGATCGGCCGGGTACTGGCAGGCGACCTGCACAACCCGACGCTGTGCGCAGGCGTCCTCGCCCTGCACGCGGCACGGAACCGGCCGGGCGGACTGGACGCCCTGCGGCCGGCGGACGCGCCGTGGCCGGCCCGCCCGTTCTAGTCCCGGCGTTTCCGTCCTGGCGTTTCAGCCCGGGGAATGGTGTACGAGGGGGTGGCGTTGGAGAGCGTCATCCCCAGGTAGGGGTGCGTCGCGCGGCACCCTGCTCCACCGGTTCGCTAACCTGCGCCGTAAGGCTGTCTGGGGGCTGGGAACAGGGGGTCGTCGGCAGTGATCCAAGCGGGTGAATCCACGGCCGTCGCCGGAGGCGACGACGCGCGGAACACCGCCGTCCCCGGACCGCGGGCCGGCGAGGAATCCGGCGTCCCCACGCTGCGCCTCGGCCCCGCCCAACTGCCCCCCGCACCGCTGGGATTCGTCGGCCGCACCGACGAACTACGCACCCTCTACGGCTGGGTCACCGGACCCGGCGCCGCCGTCCCCGCGCCGGGCACCGCCTCGCTCCTGCCGCCCGACCGCATCGTGGCCGTGTCCGGGCCGGTCGGCATCGGCCGCAGCAGCCTCGCCGTGCTGCTCGCCCACCGGCTCGCCCCGCACTTCCCCGACGGCGTGCTGTACGCGCGGCTCACCGGCGCCCGCGGCGAGACCGTCCCGCCCGCCGACGTCCTCGAATCCTTTCTGCACGCGCTCGGCGAACGCGACGTGCCGTCCGGCACCGACGACCGCACCCGCCGTTTCCGCGAACTCGTCGTCGACCGGCGGATACTCCTCCTCCTCGAAGACCTCGCCGGAGCCGGCCAACTGCGGCCCTTACTCCCGGAAAGCCAAACCGCCCTCGTCGTCGCCACCAGCGTCACCCCCTTCACCGGCCTCGGCCGCGCCGCCGTCGTCCGCGCCTGCGCCCTCGACGTCCTCGAACCCGACGCCGCCGCCGAACTCCTCGGCTCCCTCGCCGGACACACCCGCGTCGCCTGTGACCCCCGCGCCGCCGACGAACTCCTGTCGCTGTGCGACTACCACCCCGGCGCCGTCCACCTCGCCGGTGCCTGGCTGCGGGCCCGCCCGCAATACGCGCTCGCCGACGTCGCGCGCCGCCTGCGCGCCGAACGCCTCCGCGTGCAGAGCACCTGCCCCGCCACCGAACTCGCGCTGCGCGCCTGCTTCACCCTCGTGCACCGCGAACTCGTGCCCTCCGCGGCCCGCCTGCTGCGCCTGCTCGCACTCGTCCCCGGCGGCGAATTCGGCGCCGACGCGGCCGCCGCCCTCGCCGACTGCGGACCCGACGCCGCCGCCACCTCCCTCGCCGAACTGTGCGAACTGCACCTCCTCGAACCCGGCCCCACCCCCGGCCGGTTCCGCTTCCACGAACTCCTGCGCGGCTACGTCCAGGAATGCCTCGACGCCGAAGAACGCCCCGGCGAACGCCGCACCGCCCGCGTCCGCCTCCTCGAGCGGTACATCCGCCTCGCCCGCGCCGCCGAGCACACCCTCGCCGGCCGCGGCCGCGAAGTCCCCGCCGACGTCCGCTTCGAATCGCCCGCCCACGCGCGCGCGTGGCTGCGCGAAGAACGCCCCGAACTCCTCGCCGCCGCCCGCGTCGCCGCGTCCGCCGGACTCGACGGACCCACCCGCCGCCTCGTCGCCGTCCTCACCCGGATCCTCGACCGACGCGCGCACTGGCGCGACGTCCGCGAACTCCACGAACTCGCCCTCGCCACCGCCCGACGGCACGGCTCCGGCCGCCAGGAATCCGTCGCCCTCCTCAACCTCGGCAACCTGCACGTCGCCCGCGCCGAACTCGAACAAGCCCTCGCCTGCTACCGCGCCGCCCTCGAGGTCTCCCGCTCCATCGCCGACCCGGCCGGCGAAGGCCGCGCCATGGTCAACCTCGGCAACGCCTACGCCGACCTCGGCGACCTGCAGCGCGCCGCCGACTGGTACGACCGCGCCCTCCTGCTGCGCCGCACCACCGGCGACGCCGACGGCCAAGCCCGCGTCCTCTCCCACCTCGGCCGCCTGCACGCCCGCATGGGCCGCTTCGAACAAGCCCTCCGCGACCACCGCGCCGCCCTCGGCGTCCGCCGCCGCCTCGGCGACCACGCGCACGTCGGCCGCGTCCTCGCCGACATCGGCGAATGCCTCGGCGACGCCGGACGCACCCGCGAAGCCCTCACCGTCTACCGCGACGCCGTCGAAGCCTTCCGCACCGCGGGCGACGAACGCCTCGAAGCACTGACCCTGCTGCGCACCGCCGACCTCCTCGACGACGCCGGCGACCCCGGCGAGGCCCGGGCCCGCCGCCGCCAGGCGCTCGCCCTGGTCAGCGACGTCCCCCAGGCCGACGAGATGCGGCGCCTGCTCGACGAGGACGCGCAGCCCGGAGTCCCCGCGCAACGCGGGGAGTGACCCGCACCACCGCCCGCCGGGGTCCCCGGCGGCTTTCTGCTGCCCGCGCGCGGGCACTCCGCGTGAGTCCCCATGCGTACGGGTACGCCACAAACAGCAGCTCAGCACCCCTCCACGGGCGTCCCAACCTGGGAAAGCCAAACAATGTGCTGCATTCACTGGCACTTTGTAAGGTTGGCAGGGTGTTGGGACCGCATTAAGCTAGGTGTGCCTCGGAGTGACGGCAGTGCGCCTCAGCCTGCCCGCGGGTCCGCCGGACAGCTTCCCCGACGGCGTCTCAACCCTCTGTACGTAAGGACGTGGATAGCCGTGAAGGTCGGCATTCCCAGCGAGGTCAAGAACCACGAGTACCGCGTGGCGATCACGCCCGCCGGCGTGCACGAACTCGTGCGCAACGGCCACCAGGTGTTCGTCCAGAAGGACGCCGGTCTCGGCTCCTCCATCACCGACGAGGAGTACGTGGCCGCCGGAGCCACCATCCTCGACACCGCCGACGCGGTGTGGGAGACCGGTGAGCTGATCCTCAAGGTCAAGGAGCCCATCGCGGAGGAGTACGGGCGCCTCCGCAAGGACCAGACCCTGTTCACGTACCTCCACCTCGCGGCCTCCCGCGAGTGCACGGACGCGCTGCTCGCGGCGGGGACCACGTCCATCGCGTACGAGACCGTCCAGCTCCCCGGCGGCCAGCTTCCGCTGCTCGCCCCGATGTCCGAGGTCGCGGGCCGGCTGGCCCCGCAGGTCGGCTCGTACCACCTGATGCGCCAGGGCGGCGGCCGCGGCACCCTCATGGGCGGCGTCTCCGGCGTGTACGCCGCGAAGGTCGTCGTCATCGGCGCCGGCGTGTCCGGCCTGAACGCCGCGGCGATCGCGCTCGGCATGCAGGCCGAGGTGCTGCTGCTCGACAAGAACATCGAGACGCTTCGCCAGGCCGACCGGATCTACCAGGGCCACCTGCAGACCGTCACCTCCAACGCCTACGAGATCGAGCGCGCGGTCGTCGACGCCGACCTCGTCATCGGCGCGGTGCTGGTGCCGGGCGCCAAGGCCCCGAAGCTCATCACGAACGAGCTGGTGGCGAAGATGAAGCCGGGCTCCGTGCTCGTCGACATCGCCATCGACCAGGGCGGCTGCTTCGAGGACTCGCGTCCGACCACGCACGACAACCCGGTCTACAAGGTCCACAACTCGATCTTCTACTGCGTCGCCAACATGCCGGGCGCGGTGCCGCACACCTCCACCTACGCCCTCACGAACGCGACGATGCCGTACATCGTCGCGCTCGCGAACAAGGGCTGGCGCAAGGCGTGCCAGGACGACGCGGCGCTCGCGCTCGGCCTGAGCACCCACGAGGGCCAGCTCACCAACGGCGCCGTCGCCGAGGCGCACGGCCTGGGCTACGTCGAGATCCCGCAGCTGCTCGCCTGATCTGCGACTGCCGAACATCGGCCGGGCCCCTCCCCTGAGGGCCCGGCCGACCCCGCGGCGGCGCGCCCCTGTCGTCGCCGCGGTTTCTCCGGCGCGAGCAGCCGGCCCCCGACGGCCGCTCGCGCCGTCCGACGCGGGGGTGCCGGGGCCCCAAAAGGGGGGGGCCGGCACGCCCGGTTTTGGGTGGGTAAAAACCGGGGGGACCCCCCCCATGGGGGGGGCAACACAGCGCCCGTGAGGTATAAAAAAAAAAA
>NZ_JBMULZ010000036.1:6038-33328 GCF_049534875.1 Uniformispora flossi | reverse complement strand
GGGCGCGCGCGGGGTGCCCCCCCCCCCCGGCGGCGGTGGGGGGTCTCGGGCGAACCGTCAGGCGCCCGCGCGGCCGCCCGCCGAGGCCACGCCCAGCCAGGTGTGCGGGTTTCCGGTCCAGCACCAGCCCAGCTTGGGCTTGTTGTCGCTGCGCCACAGGGCCGGCAAACGCCGGTCGCCGGAGCGCGAGGCGCCGAGGGAGAAGCACTTGTTCTTCGCGAGCGCGGCCGGCTGCTGCGTCACGAAGGCGATGCCTTCCTCGATGGTCAGGAGCGTGCGCCCCCGGGCGGCGATGGCGGCCATCGCGTCGTTGGGGATCGCCCCGCAGAACTCCTCGCCGCGATCCACGTCCACGAGCAAGTAGACCTTCTCGCCGGGGATTTCCACGTCCTCGACGGTGACGAAGCGCTCCAGCGCCCCCGGTTCGTAGCTGTGGTCGACGAACCCGGGCTTCTTCTTGCCCTCCAGCGTGGTCAGCGGCATCGTCTCCTCGATCGGGACGAGTGCGCGGGTGACCACGAGCAGGAACGGCAGCCGGCCTTCCGCGGGCGCCGCGCCCCCGTGCGCCACCGCGGCCTTGCGGAGCGGGGCGACGAGGGCGGCGAACGCGTCGTCGGACAGGCCCGCGAGCCCGGGGTAGCCGAGCGCGGTCAAGGTGCCGACCTGGCGGTCGAATTCGGCCGCGGCGTCGAAGGGCTGCGCCTCGGACTGCGCCTCGGACTGCGCCTCGGACTGCGCCTCGGACTGCGTTTCGGGGCGGGGCTGGGGCTTGGTCCGAGTCTGCGTGCTGGTCATGCGTGGCCTCCCGGGGATGTCGTCGTGCGGTGGGGTTCGGGCGGGTGCGGTCCGACGGCGGGCGGTTGCCCGGTCAGCCGCGGCGGCCGCGTCCGAGGAATTGCGGACGGGGCGCTGTGTGCCGAACCGCTGCGGGCGGGGTGGCGGCGGACCGGTACGCGAGCACCGGACGCGCCGCCTTGGTGGTGGCCTTGGGTGCGGCGGCGGTGGTGACCGGCAGTGCCGCGGTGGCCGGAACGGTGAGGCCGGGTGTGATGCGCAGGTTCAGAACGTCTCCTCGACGTGATGGTCAGGGCTGCTGCCGCCGGGGCGTGCCGCGGCGGCAAGGACAAACTTAGGTCGGTCATAAAAATATGTCAAGCACAAACTTGGGTCGGGGTATGACATGATCGATGTATGACGACGACACAGGCGGTGACGGGCGGCCTTCGCGAGCTGAAGAAGCAGCAGACCCGCCAGGCGATCTCCGACCACGCCACGCGGCTGTTCATCGAGCGGGGCTTCGACAAGGTGACGATCGCCGACGTCGCCGCCGCGGCGCAGGTCGCCAAGATGACCGTCACGAACTACTTCCCACGCAAGGAAGACCTCGCGCTCGACCACCAGGACGAGTTCGTCGCGAGCCTGGCGCGGACGGTCGCCGCGCGGCCGGCGGGCGAGTCGGCGTTCGGCGCGCTGCGCGCCGCCTACCGGGGCGCGATCGCGCGGCAGGATCCGGTGCTCGGGTTCTCCGGGCCGACGTTCGCCCGGATGATCGCCGACAGTCCCGCGCTCACCGCGCGGCTGCGCGACTTCCACGACCTGCGCGAGCAGGCGCTGGCGGGGGAACTGGCCCGGGAGACCGGCGACGTGGTGCGCGCCCGGGTGGCCGCGGCGCTGCTGGCCGCGGTGCACCGGACGCTGTTCGAGGAGACGCTGCGGCGCACCCTCGACGGCCAGACGAACCCGGAGATCGCCGCGGCGCTCGCGGTATCGACGGAGGAAGCGTTCGCGGTGCTGGAGCCCGCGCTGAGGGACTACGCGGTGCGAGAGGTGTGAGGCGCAAATGCCGGTGTGATGAACGGCGGGGGGAGGCCCCCTGATGGGACCGGTTTAGCGCATGCGGGGGTGTGGGGTGGTGGCGACTGGTGCGGGCTGTGGGTGAGTCGGTGGCCTACGGGAGGCTCTTGCCCGACGCGGGCCCGTGCCGACGTCAGCTCTGCTTCGCGGCCTTCGGGTCCGCCGCGTCCGCCGCTTCGACTTCCTCGCGGGTCAGGCCCAGCAGGAACAGCACGGTGTCGAGGAACGGCACGTTCACCGCGGTGTCCGCGGCCTCGCGTACCACCGGCTTCGCATTGAACGCGACACCCAGGCCCGCGGTGTTGAGCATGTCGAGGTCGTTCGCCCCGTCGCCGATCGCGACCGTCGCGGACAGCGGGACGCCCGCCTCCGCCGCGAAGCGCTCCAGCATGCGCGCCTTGCCCGGCCGGTCGACGATCTCGCCGACGACCTTGCCGGTCAGTTTGCCGTCCACCACCTCGAGGGTGTTCGCGGCCGAGTAGTCCAGCCCGAGGCGCTCCACCAGCACGTCGGTCACCTGCGTGAACCCGCCGGACACGATCCCGACCTGGTAGCCCAGGCGCTTCAGCGTGCGCACGAGCGTCCGCGCGCCCGGCGTCAGCTCGACCTTCTCCCGGACCGCGTCGATCGCCGCCGCGTCCAGCCCGGCCAGCAGCGCCACCCGCGCCCGCAGCGACTCCGCGAAGTCCAGCTCGCCGCGCATCGCCGCGGCCGTCACGTCCGCGACCTCGTCCAGACAGCCCGCGTGCTCCGCGAGCAGCTCGATGACCTCGCCCTGGATCAGCGTCGAATCGACGTCCATCACCACGAGACGCTTCGAACGGCGCAGCAATCCGGACGGCTGGACCGCGATGTCGACGCGCTGCGCCGCCGCCTCGCCCGCCAGCTCGCCGCGCAGCTTGTCGGTCTCCACGCCGGACACCTGCAGCTCGATCGCCGTCACCGGGTACTTCGCAAGCCGGAAGATCCGGTCGATGTTGGCACCGGTCGCCGCGATACGGCCCGCTATGGCCGACACCGCCGACGCCGCCAGCGGATGCCCCAGCACCGTCACGTGCGAGCGGCCTTCGCCGCGGGGCCGGTTGTCGCCGCTGCCGCTGATGATCTCTATGTCGAGCCGCTCGCCGTCGGCCCACCGGTGCAGCCGCGCCCGCAGGTCGCCGTCCTCGCGCGGCGCCGGGACCAGCACGCACAGCGTGAGGCGCCCGCGGGTCACGGTCTGCTCGATGTCTATGACGTCGAGTCCGTACTCCCCGAGCACGTCGAACAACGACGACGTGATGCCGGGGTGGTCCTTGCCGAAGATCTTGACCAGGAGGGTGCGGGGCGCGGCGTCCATGATTGATCACGGTACCCGCCTGCCCGGGCGGGTCGCCGCGCGGTCCCGAGGTGTGGACAGCGGCGTGGACGGTGCCGTGCCGCCGTCCCTCAGCGGCGCGGGCCGCCCGGGTCGTACGGGCCGCCGGGCCCTCGCGTTGGCCCGTCCGGGGGAGTGCCGCGGTTGGGCGGCCCCGGATACGGCCCCGCGGGCGGTGGTCCGCCGCCGGGTCCGTAGGGGCTGTACGGGCCGTACGGCGACCCCGGCCCGGCCGTTCCGCCCCCGGGCGGCGGCCCCGAACCGTACGGCGACCCGGGCCCGCCGCCCGGCGGACGGGCTCCGCCCGGCCCCGACGGATACGACCCGCCGCCCGCCGGATACGCCGCGGGCGCCCCGCCCACCGGTCCCTGCCGCACGATGTGCCGCACCGGCCCCGCCATGGCCTTGCGGTCCCCGCGCACCGCGCGGATCCACGCCGCCAGCGCCCCGCCGAGGAAGCCCGCGCAGGCGCCCCACAGCGCGCCCAGCCCGGCCGTCATCAGGTAGTCGGCGTGCAGGCTCACCTCGCCGCCCGGCGCGGCCGCGCCGCCGAGGATCTCGACGGCGACCTTGAGGTGGATCTGCGCGATGAGCGCGGCGACCACGGCGGTCACCGCGAACGTCACCGCGAACCGCCACGCGTGCTGGTGGAGCTTCACCGTCGCGGGTGCCCGCAGCGCCATGACCGTGCCGCCGAACAGCAGCAGGAGGCCGGACACGACCGGCACCCACCACGCGCGGCTGTCGAGTTCCGCGAGCCTGCTCACCGTGATCGGCATGCCCTGGCTGCCCGACTCGTTCAGCAGCTTCCCGAGCGGACCCGGCAAGCCGAAGCTGAAGTCGCCGCCGCCGCTGGACTTCCACTCCACGCCCATACCGAGCGTCACCAGCAGCCACATCACGTTGGGCAGCGCCAGCAGCATGCCGCCGATCATGCGCTTGGGTCCCGGGGCGGCCGCCGCCACGAACGGCGTGCCCAGCAGGCCGAGCACCACCGCGCCGAAGAACACGGCCATGACGCCCGCGACCGGCGGCCGCAGGACCGCGCGGTAGCGCAGCCACACCCGCGGCAGCGGCCCCCGCTCGCTCACGCCGAGCGCGACCACCATCGCGAGGAGCATCCACACGAAGCCGAAGCCGAGCGTCGAGGGCACGTCCGTGGTGAACTTGGCCGCCGCGCCCAGGTTGAAGATGCCCATCAGCTCGGACGCGTCCACGTTCGGCACCAGGTCGCCGATCGGCAGCGTGTGGCTGCCCAGCGACGCGCAGACGCCCAGGGCCGCCGCGGTGAACACCGCGATCCGCGCCATGTGTGCGAGGAGTTCGTCGAATCCGATGACCAGCCGGTAGCGCAGCGGGCGCAGGAACAGCCAGCCGAGGACCACCGCCCCGACGAGGCCGACGCCGTACAGCAGCACGTCGACGTGGCCGGTGCCCTGCGCGAGCGCCAAGTCGTCCGGCAGCAGGCCGCCGAGGATCCCGCCGCCGCCGTCGGCGTTCTCCGCGCCCTTCAAGTCCACGCGCCCGCCGACGCCGAGCGAGATCGTCGCGGCGACCAGCGACGGCATCGTGCCGCCGCCCAAGTCGCCCGCGCCCAGCAGCCACAGCGCCAGCCATGCGGTGAACGCCATCGCGGTGAACGAGGCGACCACCGCGACCAGCGCGTGCAGCCACGCCTCCGCCCCGCCGAACAACCGGGCCGCGGAGGACGGCGCAGGACCCGACGAGCCCGGTCCGGGGCGCCCCGGAGGCGGTCCCGGAGGCGGCGGCTGCCCGCCGCCGGGCGGCTGATGCGGAGGCGGGCCGGGCGGCCGATTCCCGGGCCGCTGCGGAGGATTGGTCCAGGACACGCCCGCTCCCTGCGCACGAATTGACGAGGGAACAGCAGCAGCACCCCGCCCCCATCGGACAGGAACGACTATCGGACCCGCGTGCAAGGGACGTCAACGGAATCGCCGAGACGGGTGACGGGCTGTTACGCACGCGGCTCACCAGCGCAAGAACCGCGGTGCGCAGGAATCTCCGTACGCGTCCGAACGGTTGCCCGGATCGGGCGGCAAGTTCCGGTCGCCACCATTCCTCCGCGCTTTTCCCGCCGCCTCGGACCGCGGACGGACAGCAATTGTCCGGCATTTGTCCGTCCCGTCACTTACGGCGACCGGTTGGAGGCTCCCGCCGGGTACACCGATCCGGGTGGAAGCCTCGGCGAAGAGGTGCCGAGCAGCCCCCGAGGTCCCTAAACTCGCTGGACATGGGGGGCAGGTATGCATCCGAAGACCCGGCCGTGCCGCGACTGAACGCGAGCACCGATGCCGGGCAGCCCGTCGTGCTCGAACCCGGGCGCGACTACATCGTGGGCCGTGACCCGCAGTCGTGCGACGTCGTGGTCGACGACCGGCGCGTGTCGCGCCGGCACGCCGTGCTGCGCGTCGCCGCCGACGGCTGGGAACTCGTCGACACCGGCAGCGTCAACGGCACCTATGTGCGTGCCCAGCGCGTCAACCGGGTCGTGGTGGCCGGCGGTGTCGAGGTCCTCCTCGGCGACCCCGACGACGGCGGCCGGCTCCGGCTGAGCCCGGTCGTCGAAGCAACCGAACTCGTGCCCCCGCGCCGCGAATCGCCGAGCCCGCGGCCGCAGCCCGAAGAGCCCGCGACACCGCGGGACCCGCAGCCCCCGCACGGCCGCGACGGCGCGCAGGCGCCCGTCACACCGCGTATCCCCGACGCCCCGGGCGGCATGCCGCCCGTCGGCGGCCCGAGGACACCGGTCGGCGGCGGCAGCACCCCGCCTGCCGGACCCGCGCCGTGGGAGAACATGGCGCCCGGCCCGTTCGCCGACCAGCGGCCCAGCGTCGACCGGCGGCCCAGCGTCGTCATGCGGATCCCCGTCAAGACGCTGCGCATCGGCCGCGCGCTCGACAACGACCTGGTGCTCACCGACCTCATGGTCTCCCGGCACCACGCCGAACTCCGCACCACGCCCGGCGGCCGCCACGAGATCGCCGACCTCGGCAGCCACAACGGCACGTTCGTCAACGGCGTGCCCGTCGAACAGCAGATCCTCGGCCCGAACGACATCGTCGGCATCGGCCACGCCACCTTCCGCCTCGACGGCAACGAACTCCGCGAGTTCATCGACACCGGCGAGGTCTCCCTCCAGATCCAGGGCCTGGAAGTCAAAGCCGGCGACAAGACCCTGCTCCACAAGGTGTCGTTGCCGGTCGGCGAACGCACCCTCCTCGCGGTCGTCGGCACGTCCGGCGCGGGCAAGTCGACGCTGCTCAAGGCCCTCACCGGCTCGATCCCGGTGAGCAGCGGCAACGTCCTCTACGACGGCCGCGACATGTTCCAGCAGTTCGCCGAACTCCGGCAGCGCATCGGCCTCGTGCCGCAGGACGACATCCTGCACAAACAGCTGACGGTGCGTCAGGCCCTGCGCTATGCCGCCCGGCTGCGCTTCCCCGAGGACACCGAACGGGCCGAGCGCGACCGCCGCGTCGACGAGGTCATCGCCGACCTCGGCCTCACCGAACGCGCCGAACTCCCGATCCACAAGCTCTCCGGCGGCCAGCGCAAGCGCGTCAGCGTGGCCGTCGAGCTGCTCACCAAGCCGTCGCTGCTGTACTTGGACGAGCCCACATCCGGCCTGGACGTCGGCTCGGCCGGCGACCTCATGGACAACCTGCGCAATCTGGCCGACGACGGCCGCACCGTCATCACGGTTCTGCACGATCTGGACAGTGCGGAAGTCTGCGACCGGCTCCTCGTCCTGGTGACCGGCG
Source organism: Uniformispora flossi (assembly GCF_049534875.1). Classification (NCBI taxonomy): domain Bacteria; kingdom Bacillati; phylum Actinomycetota; class Actinomycetes; order Kitasatosporales; family Streptomycetaceae; genus Uniformispora; species Uniformispora flossi. Next base: position 26,335 of record NZ_JBMULZ010000036.1, on the reverse strand, counting down.
GCTACGTCGCCTACTACGGCCCGCCCGGCGAAGCCCTCGCCTACTTCGGCAAGGAGAACTGGCGCGCGGCCTTCCAGATGCTCAACAACGAGCGCGGCGAGATCCTCGCCGAACGCTTCCGCGCCTCCGAACCGCACGCGCGCTACGTCGAATCCGGGCTCAACCCGGCCGGCGGCACCGCGCCGCAGCCGCAAGCCGACCGCCCACAGGTCAAACCGCCCAAGCCGCAGAGCTGGGGCTCGCAACTCTTCACGCTGTCGCGCCGCTACCTGTCGGTCATCGCCTCCGACCGCAAGTACCTCGCGCTGCTGATGGCCGCCCCGATCTTCCTCGGCGCCCTCTGCCGGTTCATCCCCGGCGAGCTGGTCACCGACGAACAGGGCAGCAACCCCGACGTCCTCACCAAACTCCTCGTCCTCTTCGTCATCAGCGGACTCATGGGCTCGGCGACCGCCGTCAACGAACTCATCAAAGAACGCGCCATCTACCTGCGGGAGAGAAGCGCCGGCCTGTCGGTATCGGCGTATTTGTGCTCGAAGCTGCTGGTACTCGGAGCGATCGCCGCCCTGCAAGGCGCCGCCCTCACCGCGGTCGCCCTCGCGGGCAAGAAACTCCCCGCCAAGGGCGTCGTCATGCCGCCCATGGTGGAGATCGGCATCGCCGTCATCCTGTCCGCGGTCGCCGCCATGGCACTCGGCCTGGTCATCTCGGCACTCGTGTCGACCCCCGAACTCACCATGCCGCTGCTCGTCGTCGTGGCGATCATCCAGGTCGTGCTGTGCGGCGCGCTCTTCCCGCTCAACGGCGCACCCGTCATCGAGCAGGTCTCCTGGCTCGCCCCGGCCCGCTGGGCCTTCTCCGCGGCCGCGGGCACCGTCGACGCGATCTTCCAGGCACCCATGAAGAACGGCTCCAAGGGTCCCGATCCGCGCTGGAAGCACGAAGCGTCGGTCTGGTACACGAACATCGCGATACTTGGCGTCCAGATCGTCGTCTACGCCGGCCTCGCCATGGCCATGCTGCGCCGCCTCGACCCGAAGGTCGGCCGCAAGAGCAAGTAGCCGCCCGGTACCCGACACACGACACACACCACCGCGTCACACACCACACAGCACACGACAAGAACGAGGGCGGGCGGCGCATCCTCTGCGCCGCCCGCCCTCGTCGTCGTCCGATCCGCTCAGCCCTGCTGCAGCGGCAGGCCCCGGGCCGTCCAGCGCTCGTCCTTGTACTGGACCAGCAGCGGCAGCCCGAAGCACAGCGACAGGTTGCGCGAGGTCAGCGTGTCCGCGATCGGCCCGGCCGCGAGAACCTGGCCCTGGCGCAGCATCAGCACGTGGGTGAAGCCGACCGGGATCTCCTCGACGTGGTGGCTGACCATCACCATTGCCGGGGCGAGCGGGTCGGACGCCAGGCGTCCGAGACGGCGCACCAGGTCCTCCCGGCCGCCGAGGTCGAGGCCGGCGGCGGGCTCGTCGAGCAGCAGGAGCTCCGGGTCGGTCATGAGCGAGCGGGCGATCTGCACGCGCTTGCGCTCGCCTTCGGACAGCGTGCCGAAGCGGCGCTCCGCGTAGGACGCCATGCCGAGCTGGTCGAGGAGGAAAAGCGCACGGTCCTCGTCGGACTCGTCGTACTGCTCGCGCCACGTCGCGGTCATGCCGTACGCGGCGGTCAGCACGATGTCGACGACCTTCTCGCGACGCGGCAGCCGGTCGGCGAGCGCCGCCGACGCCATGCCGACCCGGGGCCGCAGCTCGAACACGTCGACGCCGCCGAGCTTCTCGCCCAGCACCGCGGCGGTGCCCGAGGTCGGGAACAGGTACGTGGAGGCGATCTGCAGCAGGGTGGTCTTGCCCGCTCCGTTGGGACCGACGACCACCCAGCGTTCGCCTTCGGCGACCGCCCAGGTCACCTGCTCGACCAGGTGGCGGCCACCGCGGACCACCGATACGTCCACCAGCTCCAGTACGTCACTCATGCCCGTGCCAGCTCCCCATCGCGTTGCCCATGCGGTGCGCGGTCGACTCACCCACTCGTGGAGAAAACCTACGGCACCTGGACCCCTTAGTCTCAACCGCATGCTTGATGTCCCGCGCTCCGGCGCACTCGTCGCCTGGGGTAACGCTCTGCTCTCCGGACGTGTCGGCCCCGACGAAGCGGTGGCCCGGATCACCCACGGAGACGAGCCCCACCGAGTGGCGGGCCTGCCCGGAGAGTCCGGCGAGGTCGGGCTGAGCCTGGCCCTCGGGCGGCTGCGCGCCCTCGGGGTGACCGGTCTGCGGCTGTCCCTTCCGGTCCCCGGCGACCCGCTGGGCCTGCCGGGCCCGCCCGCGTTCAACGACGCCGCCCTGGACGCCGGGGAAGCGGCGGTGACCGTGGGGCCGCACGGCCACCAGTGGGGGCTGGTGCCCGAGGGGCTCGTCTACGGGCCGGAGGGCGACCAGGCGACCCGCGTGGTGTGGCGGGTGTACGAGGCCGCCGACCGGCCGCCCGCGGGCCCGTTCCTGGCCGAGGCCGACCGTGAGCTGGCCGGGGCGCTGCGCGACGCGACGCAGGCGCTGATGCGCCTCGACGTCGCGGGCACCGGCGCCCGCGCGAACACGGTGGCGGCGGTGCTGCGCGGCGGCCGGGACGACGAGGAATCGCCGCTGGCCCCCGGCTATCCGGCGCGCGCGGTGCGGGTGGTCGAACAGGCCCGCCGGGTCGCGTCGATACTCGCGCTCGCGTCCGGCGACCACGGCGCGGCCGTCAACGCCTTCGAAATGGCGGCGCGGGCGGACTCGTTCGCCCCGCTCGAACGCGCGTGCCGCCGCGCGCTGGTGGCGGCCTTCGGCGCCGCCCTGGAGCCGTCCGCGGCGGACTGACGCACCGTCGGATCCGCCGGTTTCCCGCCGAACAGCCCGGATCTTGGCCGGTTTTCGCCCCTGCTCCGGCCGCCCCCGGCCGCCTACCATGGCGGTGTGGACGCATGGATGTGGTGGCTCATCGTGCTGGGCGGTCTCGGCATCGTCGGTGTCGTGTCCTCCATCGTCGAATTCGGCATGTTCATGGTCGGCGCGCTCGCCGCGTCGATCGCGGCCGGCATGGGCGCCGGCCTCGTCGTGCAGTGCATCGTGTTCGCGGTGGTCTCCGCGTCCTTCCTGATCTTCGTGCGGCCCATCGCCCTGCGGCAGTTGAACCGCGGGCCGGTCATGCGCGACGGCGTGCAGGCGCTCAAGGGCCGCAGCGCCGTCGTGCTGGAACGCGTCGACGAGTACGGCGGCCGGATCAAACTCGCCGGCGAGGTGTGGACGGCCCGATCCATGGACACGACACGGGTGTTCGAGCCGGGCGAGAAAGTCGATGTCGCGGACATCGACGGCGCGACGGCGGTGGTCATCTGAACCGGCCCGCGGCGGAAGGCTGTTCTCGTGTTGGCGCACACCCGGGTCCCCGCACCCCGTAAAGTCGACTCAGTAACCCAACGGATTCGGGGAGGGGCGCCGTGACCGTCGTCATCGTCGTGATCGTGCTCGTGCTGCTCGTGATCGTCGCCCTCGTCCGGACGGTGAAGGTCATCCCGCAGGCGAGCGCGGCGATCGTCGAACGCTTCGGGCGGTACACGAGAACGCTGCACGCGGGCCTGAACATCCTCGTGCCGTTCATCGACCGTGTGCGGCAGATGATCGACCTGCGTGAGCAGGTCGTGCCGTTCCCGCCGCAGCCGGTGATCACCGAGGACAACCTGGTCGTCCAGATCGACACCGTCATCTACTTCCAGGTCACCGACCCGCGCGCGGCCACGTACGAAATCGCCAACTACATCCAGGCGATCGAACAGCTCACCATCACCACGCTGCGCAACATCATCGGCGGCATGGACCTGGAGCAGACCCTCACGTCGCGCGAAGAGGTCAACGACGGCCTGCGCAACGTGCTGGACGAGGCCACCGGGCGCTGGGGCATCCGCGTCAACCGCGTCGAGCTGAAGGCGATCGAACCGCCGCCCTCCATCCAGGAGTCGATGGAGAAGCAGATGCGCGCCGAGCGGGACCGCCGCGCAGCCATCCTCACCGCGGAAGGCACGCAGCGCTCGCAGGTCCTCATCGCGGAAGGCGAGAAGGAAGCCGCCGTGCTGCGCGCCGAAGGCGAGCGCACCGCGGCCGCGCTGCGGGCTGAAGGTGAGGCCAAGGCGATCGAGACGGTGTTCCGGGCGATCCACGACGGCGACGCGGACCAGAAGCTGATCGCGTATCAGTACCTGCAGATGCTGCCGGAGTTGGCCAAGGGCGACGCGAACAAGCTGTGGATCGTGCCGAGCGAGATCGGCCGTGCTCTCGAAGGCATCGGCGGGGTCTTCGGCAACCTCACCGGCGCGCCGCTCGGCGGTGCCGGTGCGGGCGTGCCGCCGCAGCTGCTGCCCCCGGGTGCCGGCCAGGCCGGTCCGGCGCCGCAGGTCACGCCGCAGGCGGGGCCGCCGCCGGAGCCCGCGGCGTTCCCGGGCGGGGCCAAGGACCCGGCGGAGGTGCCGTCCGACATCTCGGCGACCGTGCCCCAGGCGGCGCCGGGCATTCCCGCGCAGTCCGCGCCGCAAGGCACCGTCCCGGCGCACGCCGACCCTCAGGACGACCCCGACGTGTCCGGCCTGCCGGGACCCGAGGTCGGCCGCCGTCCGGCCCCGCCGCCCGGCGCGGTCCGGCGGCCCGACGTCGAGCGCCCGGCCACGGCCGGCCGCCGGCAGCCGCGGGACAACGGCCCCCTCGGCTGAGCCCGGGGGAGTCCGCACGGATTCCGGGACCCGGGGGCGCCGCGTCGAGCACGCGGCGGCCCCGGGTCTTCGCGTTCCGTCCCGGGCATGCGGGGAGCGGCCGGGCGTTCACATCCAGCCGTTAGGGTTCCCCCGCGGGGGCACGCTTGTACGGATCTCGCATCCGACGGGACGGCGAAGGAACAACCCACATGACCTGGCTGGAACAGCTCGCGGTCTTCGGCGCGGGCATCGCGGCCGGCGGCATCAACACGATCGTCGGATCGGGAACGCTGATCACGTTCCCCGTCCTGCTGGCGATCGGATACCCGCCGGTGACCGCGAACGTCTCGAACACGATCGGACTCGTGCCCGGATCCCTCAGCGGAGCGATCGGATACCGACGGGAACTGTCCGGCCAGCGTGAACGGCTGATCAAACTCGGCATCGCGTCCGTCCTGGGCGGCATCACCGGCGCGATACTCCTGCTGGTCCTCCCAGCCGACGCCTTCAAGGCCATCGTCCCGGTCCTCATCATCGCCGCGCTCGTCCTGGTCGTCGCCCAGCCCGCGCTCGCCCGGCGCATCAAGGAACGCCGCGGCACCGACCAGGTACCCGCGCACGGCGGGCCGATCCTGTTCGCCGCGATCTTCGGCACCGGCGTGTACGGCGGCTACTTCGGCGCCGCGCAAGGCGTGCTGCTGCTGGGGCTGATGGGGGTGTTCCTCAACGAGGACATGCAGCGCATCAACGCGGTCAAGAACGTGCTCGCGATGCTGGTGAACGGCGTCTCCGCGATCCTGTTCATGATCCTCGCCGACGTCGCGTGGGAGGTCGTCGCCCTCATCGCCGTCGGCTCGATCATCGGCGGCCAACTCGGCGCCAAGGTCGGCCGCCGCCTCCCACTGAACGTACTCCGGGGGGTGATCGTGGTGGTGGGGACGATCGCAGTGGTGCGGTTGCTGACGAGCTGAGCACCCGGGCGCGATCGTGGCGGTGGGGACGATCGCGATGCTGCGGCTTCGATGAGCGGAACGCGGGGGTGCCGACGAGGGGCGTGCAGCTTCGGCCGCGGCGCGAATGCGGAGGGGAGGAGAGCACGGAGGTCGCGCCGCGCTTGCCCCGCTGCCGTTTCCGGCTCACCTCCGCGCGAGCGCAGGGGCGAAGCAGATGCGGGGTGTCGTGCGGGCTTTGATGAGCGGAACATACGCGGCGCCGACGAGGGGCGTGCAGCCTCGGCCGCGGCGCGAATGCGGAGGGGAAGAGAGCACGGAGGTCGCGCCGCGCTTGCCCCGCTGCTGTGTCCGGCCCATCCCGCGCTGTCGGCCCTCGGCTGCGGGTGCGAGCGCAGGGGCGGGGTGTGGTGCGGGGGTCGCATGCGGGTCGCGTCGCGGCTGCCTTGCCGGGCGGCTCCCACGCCGGCTGTCTCCACCCGTCGTGCCCGCCCCCCGCGCCCCCCGCATCCTGCTGTCTCCTGCCTCCCGCGCCTGCGCTGCCCCACGTTTCGCCGCAACGCTCGGCTGCGCCACCCCCCCGCATGCCAAGCCGCGCGGCGGGCCGCACCGCGGAGACGTGCGGTCATCGTCTCGCCTGCCGTCTGTGGCGCCGCGGTGTCCAGTGGACGCACGTGTGGCCTCCACACGGCGGGGTGGGAAGATCGGCGGTCGGTCGGCCCCCTCCGGGGCGGCTGTTCGGCTTGTTCCCCTTGTTCCGTTTGTGCTGCCTGGAGGATCCCCGGTGCGGATACCCGCCCTCGGTTTGGCGCTCGGTGTCGCCGCCGACGTGCTCGTCGGAGATCCGCGCCGGGGGCACCCGGTCGCCGCGTTCGGCACCGCGGCGTCCGCGCTGGAACGCCGCATGTACGCCGACTCGCGCGCCCGCGGCGCCCTCTACAGCGCGCTCGCCGTCGGCGCGACCTGCGGACTCGGCGTCGCCGCGGACCGCCTGACACGCCGTCACCCCGCGGCGCGGGTGGCCGTCACCGCGGCCGCCACGTGGGCCGTCCTCGGCGGCACCACACTGCGGCGCGAGGCCCGGGCGATCGGCGCGCCGCTCGAAGCCGGCGAGCTGGAGGCCGCCCGCGCCCGGCTGCCGTACCTCGTGGGCCGCGACCCGGCCGGGCTGGACGCGTCCGGGATCGCCCGCGCGGTGGTCGAGTCGGTCGCCGAGAACACCTCCGACGCCGTCGTCGCGCCGCTGTTCTGGGGCGCGGTCGCGGGCCTGCCCGGGCTGCTCGGCTACCGTGCGGTCAACACCCTCGACGCGATGGTCGGCCACCGCACCCCGCGCCACCTGCACTTCGGGTGGGCGTCGGCGCGGCTCGACGACGCGGCCAACCTCGTCCCGGCGCGGCTGACCGGCCTGCTCACGGTGGCCGCGGCGCCGGTCGTCGGCGGGTCGCCCGCCGCGGCGTGGCGGGTGCTGCGGCGCGACGGCAGTGCGCACCCGAGTCCGAATTCCGGCCGCTGCGAGGCGTCCGCCGCGGGCGCGCTCGGCGTGCGGCTCGGCGGGCGGAACGTGTACGCGGGCCGCACCGAGGACCGTCCGGTGCTCGGCGACGGCCGCCCCGCGGAGGGCCGCGACATCCCCCGCGCGAACCGGCTGTCCGCGGCCGTCGGGCTGGCGTCCGCCGCCCTCGCCTTCGGCGTGCTCGCGGCACGACACCGGCACCGCTAGGCCGCCAGCCCAGACCGCCAGACCGCCAGACCGCCAGACCGCCAGGTTAAGACTCGGTCACCCCGAAAGGACCTCCCATGAACGGCGCTCTGCTCGTCGCCGGCACCACCTCCGACGCCGGCAAGAGCGTGCTCGTCGCCGGACTCTGCCGCCGGCTCGCCCGGGAAGGCGTCAAGGTGGCGCCGTTCAAGGCACAGAACATGTCGCTCAACTCGATGGTCACCGCGGACGGCGCCGAGATCGGCCGCGCCCAGGCGATGCAGGCGGCCGCCGCGGGGATCGCGCCGGAAGCCGCGATGAACCCGGTGCTGCTCAAGCCGGGTGCCCGGATGAGCAGCCAGGTCGTGCTGCTCGGTCGTCCCGTCGCGGAGGTGTCCGCGCTGGACTACCGCGACCTCAAGCCGCGGCTGTTCGACGCCGTGCTCGACTCGCTCGCCGACCTGCGGGCCCGGTTCGACGTCGTGGTGTGCGAAGGCGCGGGCAGCCCGACCGAGATCAACCTGCGCGACCGTGACATCACCAACATGGGCCTCGCGCGCGCCGCGAACCTGCCGGTGCTGGTGGTCGGCGACATCGACCGCGGCGGCGTGTTCGCCCACCTGTTCGGCACGCTGGCCCTGCTGTCGCCCGAGGACCAGGCGCTGATCTGCGGGTTCGTGGTCAACAAGTTCCGCGGCGACACCAAGCTGCTGGCGCCGGGGCTGGACCGGATCAGCGCGTTGACCGGGAGGCCGGTGCTCGGCGTGCTGCCGTATCTGACCGGGCTGTGGCTCGACGTCGAGGACTCGTTGGCGTTGGAGGCCGACCGGGGCGTCGCGGCGCCGCCGCTCGGTGAGGACATCGTGCGCGTCGCGGTCGTGCGGCTGCCGCGGATCAGCAACTTCACCGATATCGACGCGCTGTCCGTGGAGCCCGGCGTGGTCGTCCGGTTCGCCTCGACCCCGGCCGAACTCGCCGATGCCGACCTGGTGGTCGTGCCCGGTACCCGCGCGACCGTGGAGGACCTGGCGTGGCTGCGCGAGCGCGGCCTGGACACGGCGCTCGCCCGTCGGGCCGCGGAAGGCCGCCCGACGCTCGGGATCTGCGGCGGCTACCAGATGCTCGGCCGGGAGATCGACGACGAGCACGAGTCCCGGCTCGGCCGCGTCGCCGGGCTCGGGCTGCTGCCCGTGCGGGTCGCCTTCGCCGCCGACAAGACGCTGGCCCGGCCCACGGGGTTCGCGGGCGGCGCGCCGGTGTCCGCGTACGAGATCCACCACGGCATCGTCACCGTCGAAGGTGGCGCACCGCTGTTCACCGACGCCGACGGCGTTCCCTTGGACGGCTGCCGCGACGGTGCCGTGTGGGGCACGCTGTGGCACGGGGCGCTGGAGAACGACGCGTTCCGCCGTGCGTTCCTCGGCGAGGTCGCGGCGGTCGCCGGACGCCGTTTCACGGTGTCGCCCGACACCTCGTTCGAGGCGGCCCGCCAGGCCCGGCTCGACGCGCTCGGAGACTTGGTCGCGGACCACCTGGACAACGCGGCCGTCGACCGGCTCATCACGCAAGGCGCCCCGGCGGGAATGCGGTTCGTCCCGCCGGGCATCTGATCCGGGGGTCCTACAGCGGCGGCATGGCGGGCCGCGGCGGCGCCACAGGCCGCGGCGGGTAGGCCGCCCACCGCCGCCGGTTCGACCGGCGCCGCAGGGCGATCAGCACCGCGGCGAACACCAGCAGCACCGCCAGGACCGTCGCGATCCACGCGGGGACGCCGCCGATGGTCAGCAACTCGTCGTGGTAGCGGACGCGCTGGTAGCGCTCGTCGGCGGGGGCGGCACGGAACTCGTAGTCGCCGGTGATCGCCGACGGCCGGGACAGCTCGTTGTTCATGGCGGTCAGGAACACCGCCGGGCCTTGCCCGCCGTCCCAGCCGACCCGCCCCGTGTCCGGCTTCCCCGCGTAGAGGGTCTCCAGCGAACCGCCGCCGCCGATCCCGGCGACGGGTTCGACCCGGTGCGGTGCGAGCACGTACAGGCGCAGTGATTGCGCGGTCTTCGCGCGCTGCGACAGCCGCATCGGGTAGACGAGCTTGTCGGACGCGAACGTGAGCTTCAGCGGGTCGAGGTCGCCGCCGAGCGTGGGAGCGACCCTGCCCGGCACCGACCGTCCCGCCCCGCCGCCGGTGCTGCCGCCGGTGCTGCCGCCGCTGCCGGCCGGCGCGAGCTTGACCGCGACGTACTCCCAGCCCTGGTCGACGTACGGCTTCAGCGAGTCCGCCAGACCGGCGGGCATGGTGAAGCCGTTGGCGTGCAGCCAGGATTCCAGTGCGGCCGGGTCGGTCGCGGCGAGCTGCGCGTACTGGAACGGGCCGAGTTCACCGCTGCCCACCACGCTCACCGGCGGTGCCGCGGCTCCCGGCGCCGCCGCGGACGACGCCCCGTTCGTCTTCTTGTGGTCGCCGCCGAACGGCCAGTCGCCGTCGCGCGGCCAGAAGTAGTAGCGGGTCTTGTCGACCGGTGCGACGACCTCTTCGAGCCGGGAGAACACCTTCTTGTCGCCGAGCGCCAAGTCGGCTCGTGCCGGAACCGGCATGATCCAGGCGGCGTTGGCGGCGTTCCCCGTCACCGTCAGCTGCATGAGGATCTCCTCGGTCCGGCCGTCCCACCGCACCGCCGACGTCTCCTCCCGGACCGCCATGGACGTCTGGTTGCCGGGCACCATCGCCCCGCATCCGCAGGCCCATGCCGGGCGGATCAACGCCGCCATCTGCACGAGCATCACCAGCACCGCCACCACGGCCCCCCGCCGCACGACTGCTCCGCCGACCACCGCAAACCCCCTGATCCCGCCCGGTTCCGACAACCGACGCCCGATCCGACGGGGAAGCCCGCGATCCGGTTCCCGGGCCGCGGGTTACGCTGCGCAATGCGGATTTTGCTGACGGGGGACGTGCACGGAAATCTCGCGCACGTGCGGACGGTGCTGGACGCCGCCGCCGCGGAACACATCGACCGGATCTTCCAGCTCGGCGACTTCGGCTACTGGGAGCACGAGCCCGGCGGAGTCCGGTTCCTCGACGAAGTCCACCGCGCGGCCCGGGCGCAGGGCATCACCGTCTACTTCCTCGACGGGAACCACGACAAATCCGGCCTCATCCTCGAACGGTACGGCGAGCACCGCGACATGGAGGGCTTCCTGAGCGTGCGCGGCCGCGTGCGGTACGCCCCGCGCGGCCACGTCTGGACCTGGGACGGCGTCCGCTTCCTCGCCTTCGGCGGCGCCTGCTCCGTCGACCGCGAGTACCGGCTGGAGGCGGAGCGGCGCCGCACCGAGAAGGCGCTCCGCAAGGAGAACTACCGGCTGGCGGCAGGTCGTCCGTCCCAGAGCGTGCCCGACCACGCGGGCACGCTGTGGTTCCCCGAGGAGGAAGCCACCGATGCCGACGCGCAGGCCGTGATCGACACCGCCGGCCCGGTCGACGTCCTCCTCACCCACGACAAGCCGCGCGCGACCACCCCGGGCGTCAACCGCAAGGACCTGCCGGTCTGCCATCCGAACCAGGACCGCATCCAGCGCCTCGTCGACGCGCTGCGGCCGCGGCTGGCCGCGCACGGCCACCTCCACCACCGGTACACCCAGGTGCTGGAGGAGCCGCACGCGCCCACCCGCGTCGAAGGCCTCGCCGCCGATCCGGTGGCGTCGTTCGAGGCGCCCGGCTACCGGGTCGCCGACTCGTGGCTGGTGCTCGACACCGCGACCGTCTGAGGTCGAGCCTCGGCCGGGGCCGGTGCGCCGCCTTCGTCGATGCCGAACCTGGCGTGCACACGGCGCAGGAACGCCGGAGCCCACCACGAGCGTTCACCGACGAGCGCGAGTGTCGCCGGGACCAGCAGGCCGCGCACCACGAAGGCGTCCACCAGCACCGCCAGCGCGAGTCCGGCGCCGAACATCATCGTGTTCGTCACCCGGGACGCGCCGATCGCCGCCATCACGACGGCGAGCACGCAGGCCGCCGCGGTGATGATGCTGCCGGTGCGGGCCAGCCCGATCGCCACGGAGTGGCGGTGGTCGCCGGTGGCGTCGTACTCCTCCTTGACCCGGGACAGCAGGAACACCCCGTAGTCCATGGACAGTCCGAAGGCGACGCAGAACATCAGCACCGGCAGCTGGGTCTCGATCGACCCGGTGGGCGTGAAGTCCAGCAGGCCGGACAGGTGGCCGTCCTGGACGACCCACACGACCGCGCCGAACATCGCCGTCAGGCTCAGCGCCGCGAACAGCACCGCCAGCAGCGGCATCACCACACTGCCCGTCAGCAGGAACACCAGGACGAACGTGGCCAGCACGACGACCGCCCCGGCGATCCACAGTCGGTCCGCGATGGCGTCCTTGCCGTCGACGACCACCGCGGCGGCGCCGCCGACCAGCGCCCGAGCGGGTGCCGGGGTCGCCCGGACCTCGCGCACCAGCTCCTGCCCGGCGGGGGACAGCTCCTCGCCGGCGGGCACCACGGACAGGTACGCGCTGCCGCCCTCGAGCCGGCCGGCCTCGGCCGGCCCCGCCGGGGACTCGGCCTGCCCGGCACGGAAGACGCCGTCCGGACCCACGACCCGCGCCACGCCGTCGAGCGCGGACAACCGGGCCGCGTACCCGGCCCGCTCCGCCGCGGAGGTGTCGCCGAGCACGATCTCGATCGACCCGGCCGGGCGGCCGTCGATGTGGTCGCGGATCACCTGCTGCACCTGCCGCGACTCCGCGGTCACCGGCAGCTGCCGGTCATCGGCCGTACCGAACTTCACGCCCAGGAAGGGCAGTCCGAGGACCACCAGTCCGGCCAGCGTGGCGAATGCGACCAGCGGCGCGCGCCGCATCACCGTGTGCGCGACCCGCAGCCATCCGGTGCCGTCGGCGCTCGCGGCGCTCGCGGCACCCTGTGTGTTCTGGGTGCTCTGGGTGGCGTCGGTTCCCGCGATGCGCGAGTGCCGCAGCCTGCGGAACGGCTTGCGCAGGTCGCCCGCGTCGATCCGCCTCCCGAGCAGCACCAGCGCCGCGGGCAGCACCACCAGCGCGCCGACGGCGGCCAGCATGACGACGGGGATGCCCGCGTAGGCGAACGACCGCAGGAAGTACTGCGGGAAGGCCAGCATGGCCGCCAACGACACCGCCAGGGTCAGCGCCGAGATCAGCACCGTGCGGCCCGCCGTGCGCAGGGTCGTGGCGACGGCCTCGGCGGGGGAGAGGCCGCGGGCCAGCTCCTCACGGTACCGGCGGACCATGAACAGGCCGTAGTCGACGGCGAGTCCGAGGCCCAGCACGGTCGTGAGGTTCTGCGCGAACACCGACACGTCGGTGACGCCGGCGACGACCCGCAGAACCGCGTTGGTGCCGAACATCGCGAACAGCCCCACGCCCAGCGGCAGCAGCGCGGCCACCGCACTGCCGAACACCAGCACCAGGATCAGCAGCGTGATGGGCAGGGCGATCATCTCGGCGCGGACCAGGTCGTCGCGGATCGTCGACTGGATGTCGTGCTGCACCGCCGCCAGTCCGCCGATCCGCACGTCCAGACCGCCTTGCGTGCTGCGGTAGTGCGGAGCGATCCGGTCGAGCGTGTCCGCGACGGCGTTCTCGCTGCCTTCGAGGTGGGCGAGCACCAGACCACTGCGCCCGTCGTCGGTACGCAGGGCCGCGGAGCCGGTGCTCCAGTACGAGCGCACGCCCACGACCCCGGCCTCCGCCGTGAGGCGGTCGGTCAACGCCTTGGCCGCGCCGACGGTTTCGGGGGAGTCGACGCCGCCGCGCGCGGGCGTGACCAGGAGGACGAGGTTGGGCCGGCTGCCGGGGAACTCCCGGTCGAGCGCCGCCGCCGCGCGGGCCGACGACGACTTCGGGACTTCGGTGCCGCCGGCCAGGAGGTGGTCGCCCGCGCCGCGGCCCACGAAGCCGGCGAGAGCGAGGAACAGCAGAGCGGATATGAGGACGAGCCGTGGTCGGGCGGCGGTCAGCCGCGCCAGGGCAGGGAACATCGCCGACCTTCCGTCGAGGATATCGTAGGTCGAGCATACGATAGGGATCTGAATTCATATGCACTACCCATGGTTGGTGGTCGGTAGAGTTGACGCCATGCAAAGACGCCCGCCGATGAGCAACCGCACCGGATACCGGCTGGTCAAGCTGGGCGAAATGCTGCTGACCCTGGCCGAGGACGCCCTCGCGCCGCTCGGTGTGAAGGCGAAGCACATCCACGTCATGGAGACCCTGCTGGCCTACGACGGGCTGTCCCAGCAGGACGTCAGCCGGATGCTCGGCATCGACCCCAACGTCCTCGTCGGACTCATCGACGACCTCGAAGCGCGCGGCTTCGCCGAACGCCGCCGCAATCCGGAAGACCGCCGCCGCCACCTGGTCCACGTCACCGACGCCGGCCGCGCCGCCGTCGAGCAGAGCCGCACCCTCCTCGGCGCCGCCGAAGACGGGTTCTTCGCGGTCCTCGACGAAGACCAGCGCGACGTCCTGCGCGACGCGTCCGAACGCCTCCTCGCCGCGCACCGGCCCGACTGGGCGGAAACCGACTGCTGACCGCCCCTCACCCCGGCAACACCCGCCGCGCTCCGGCCCGTTCCCACCGCCCCTGACACACCGCGGCAGCCCGCGGCCACCCGCTTGACGCGGCGTCACCCGCGCCGGGTACTCTCCGCGCACGCGGTCACGCGATGATCACGCAGCTCGTCCCGCAGCCCGACCGCGCGGAGCGGCGGCGGCACGAGGGGGGAGGGACGCGGCAGTGGCCGACGAGTCCGACACGGGGGCACCGGAAGACACGGCCGAGGGCTCGCCGGAACACGCGGCCGAGGGCTCGCCCGACGGAGCCGAAGCCGGCCGTGCCGACGCAGCCGCCGACACCGCCGCACCGTCCGATTCCGCACCCGCGGAAGCGCTTTCCCCGGCCGTCCCGCCGCAACCGCCCGCGCCGCGCCGCGGCCCGCACCCCGCGCTCATACCCGTCATGGCGATCGGCACGGCGCTGGTCCTCGTCGTCACCGGCTCCGCGCTGTTCGCCAATGCCGGGGCGTCCGACCTCCTTGCCACACCGGGAACCGCGGCAAACGCCGGGCCCGGCACGTCGGCCGCGCCCTCCGCCACGTCCGCCCCGACCCGCACCGAGATCACCACCGACGAACTGCGGGCCCTCGCCGGCACCCAGACCGACGCCCTGAAGCGCGGCGACGTCGACGGGTTCCTCGCGCCCTACGACCCGGCCGCGACCGACCTGATCGCGGAACGCCGCCGCCTGTTCGCCAACCTCAGGCTCGTCCCCTTCACGCAGGCGCAGTACCGCTGGGAACGCCTCTACACCGGCTCGCTGTCCGGCAAGGACACCGGTCGGCTCACCGCCGACGTCGTCGTCGCCTTCGTCCACCAAGTCACCGGCGTCGACGCCCAACCCGTCGCCGAGCAGTACATCTGGACCGTCGAACGCCCCGCCATGGGCGCCCCGCTGCGCATCACCGGCGTCCGCGGAACCCCCGGCCGCAGCGGCTCCTACCCGCTCGCCTGGGACCTGGCCCCACTCGTCAAGGCGGAACGCCCGCACGTCGTCATGCTGGCCGGCTCCGCCGACGCCAACAAGATCGCCGGCTGGGCCGACCACGCCGAGAACGCCGCCAAGCGCGACCTCGACCTGTGGAAAGGCCCCAGCGGAGTCCCGGCGCGCTTCCTCGTGTTCGCCAGCCCCGACCCCGAGCTGTTCGCCAAGGCGTACGGCGGCACCATGCCCAAGGGCACCGTCGCGTTCTGCGCGCCCATGGCCGCCGACAGTTCCGACACCCGCGGCCGTGTCATCGTCGGCAGCCGCATCACCTGGGACACCCGCTCCAAAGGCATCAAGAACACCGAAGAGCAAACCGGCGTCCTGCGCCACGAAATGGGCCACGCGCTCGTTGCGGGTTTCATGGCCTCCGACCCCGGACAACCCGACGTCCCGCTGTGGATCGTCGAAGGCTTCGCCGAATACCTCGAATGGGTCGACCGGTTCGGCCAGTACTACGTGCCCGCCGCACGCGACTTCGTGGCGAGCGACGGGTTCACCGGGAAACTCCCCGGCGACAGCGAGCTGTACGGCGAGGACGCCGAAGCCAACGGCATCGGCTACCACCTGAGCATGACCGCGATCCGCTACCTCGTCGACAAGTACGGCGCCGAGAAAGCCTTCGCGTTCGTCGTCGCCGCCTACCGCAACCCGCGCGACCCGGACAAGGCCCTGCAGGAGACCACCGGGCTGGACCTGGCCACCTTCGAATCCCGGTGGGCGAAGTGGGTCAAGAGCCACGTCTGACGGGGCCCCGGAGGCCCCCGCGCGCCGTACTCGCAGCAGCCGCCGGCCTGCTCGTCGGCCTTGCCGTCCTCCTCGGCTATGCCACGCCGTTAGGCGACCGCGCGTTACGCCCCGACTCGGCCCGCGCCGTCGTCGACCACGCCGCCCAAGGCCGCGGCGGCGCCGCCGACATCCGCACCGGCGCAACCCCGCTCCCGGGCGGCACCGGCGACCTCACCCGGGACGAACTCACCGGCCTGATCGCCGGCCAGAACGACGCCCTCGCCCGCCGCGACGCGGCCGCGTTCCTCGCCCCCTACGCCGCCGACCGCCAAGACCTGCGTGCGGAACGCGGCCGGCTCTTCGCGAACCTGCTCAAGATCCCGTTCAGCCGCGCCGAATACCGCTACCAGGACGCGCAGCCCGTGCCTGCCGACTCGGCCGGACGCCGCCGCACCAGCACGGTGACCGTCGTCTTCAGCCACCAGATCACCGGCGTCGACGTCGCCCCGATCGGCGAGACCTACCGCTGGACCGTCACCCGCCCCGGCCCCGGCGAACCGCTCGCCATCACCGCCGTCGACGGCGGTGCACCCGACGCGGCACACCGCAACACCACCTACCCGGCACCGTGGGACGCGGCCGAACTCGTCCTCGTGGACAAACCCCACGTCCTGCTCCTCGCCGCGAAACAGCACGAAGCCAAGGCCGCGCTGTGGGCGACGCGCGCGGAAGCCGCCGCCACCCGCAACCTCGCGAGCTGGCAGAGCCCGGAGCCGACCCCGGGCCGGTTCGTGGTCTTCCTGACCCCCGACCACGCCGCCTTCGAACGCGTCCGCGGCGGCGATACGGTCACCACGAACGCCATCGGCGTCTGCGTCTCCCTGCCCGCCGACCCGGCCGGACGCGGGCCCGCCACACCGGACTTCGCCGGCAGCAGGATCTACGTCGACTCCACGGCGCAGGACATCACGACCGGCAAGGCCGAGGACACCATCGCGATCTTCCGGCACGAAATGGGACATGCGATGGTCGCGCCGTTCCAGAAGCGCGTGGCGGGCAACGGGCCGCCGCTGTGGGTGGCCGAGGGATTCGCGGGCTACCTGGAGTGGAGCGACCGTTCGCTGGAGCGCTGGTATGTGCCGGCGGCGCGCGACCAGGTCCGCTCCGGGACCTTCGACGGAAGGCTCCCGACCGACGCGCAGATCTACGCCGACGATCCCCGGACCAGCTCTGCCGGGTACCACTTCGCGATGCTCGCGATCCGCTACATCGCCGAGAAATACGGCGCCGCCAAGGCCTACGCGTTCGTCGTCGCGGTGTACCGCGACCCGTCGTCCGTCGATGCGGCGTTGCGGACGGCGACCGGGCTGGACCACGGGCAGTTCGAAGCCAAGTGGACGCAGTACGTGAAGGCGAAGGCCGGCTGAGGGGCTCGACGGCCCAAGCCGGGCGGGCGCGGACCGCCTGCCGCGGAGGCCCGAGAACGCGTGCGGAATGAACCGGCGCGACAGTTGCCGCGTCTCCGCACCGGACAGGCACGGTGGAGACGGCGCCGTTCCCTGCGGCCGAAGCCGCCGGATATCCTCACCTGCACCCCACGGGGGTGGAGCAGATCGGCGAGCACAGGGGCACAGGCATGGACGACAGCGCCGCGGACGCCATGCCCGCACACCGAGCGGCGCTGGACCAGGGACGTGTGGACGGGGGAGAGGTCGTGACGGGGGGCGGGGTACCGGAGGACCGCGGGAGATCGACGGACCCCGCCGGGGACGCCGGACCGGAACCGGCGGCGTCGGACGGCGCGCCCGATCCGGCCGCGACCGCAAGCGACGAAAGCGACCGGCGGCCTGCCGCCGCAACACCCCCGGCCGGCCGCGACGTGATGTCCCGGCAGGCTGCGGAGAGCGGCGCGGAAGCCGGGGCGGTCGGGTCGGCGAGCGGGCGGTCCGCGCCGACTCCCTCGCCGCGCGTACCCGAGCCGACCGCGGCCGAGGCCGCCCGCGTTGCGCCCGCCGCCGCCTCCACCGCGCCCGGACTCGTCGGCGCCGCTTCCGCCCCCCGCGGCGACGGCGCCCCCGCCGACAGCCGTCCCCGGACCCCCGCCGATGCCTGGCCCGCCGCGCACGAAGTCGTCGGGATCCCCGGCCCTCGGGCCGGCGCACCGACCTACCCGTATGCCCCTGGCAGCCCGCCGGGGCCGGTGCCCGGGGCTTACCCGTGGGTGCCCGGGCCGCGGGTGTCCGGGCCGGTGCCGTACCGGCGGCCGAACGACACCTTCGGCCTGTGGCCGCACGCGGTCGTCGACCCGCGTCGTGATCGGCAGACCCCCGCGATCGTCGTCTCCTCGCTCGTCGCCTGCCTGGCGGCCGTGCTGCTGCTCGTCGCCTTCGTCCGGCCCTTGCAGTCGGGCGAAGCCGGGGCGATCGCCGACGTCGGGACCGCGCCCACCGCGCCCGCGACTCCGCCCGGCCACGAGCCGGGGCCCAAAAACCCGGCGAAGCCGAGCACCAGCCCCGACACCGGCAAACCCCCGACGCTCAACGGCTCCACCGCCTCGCCCGCCGTCAAGTCGGCCGTGCTCGCGCGCACCCAGGCCCTGGCCGCCGCCCGCGGACCCGCCCTGCGCGCCAACGACGTCGCGGCGTTCACCGGCGGCCTCGACAAGAACGCCAAGGAACTCGGCGACACGCAGAGCCGCCTGTTCGACAACTTGCGCAAACTGCCCCTCGACAAAGCCGATTGGACCGCAGGCCGGGTCGCCGACGCGCGCACCCAAGGCGCCGGCAACGGCGGATGGCCGGTCGTCGCCAACGTCGACGTGGCGTTCGTCCACCAAATCAACAACGCCGACGTCCGCCCCGTCGCCGAGCACTACCTGTGGACCGTCCGCTGCACCTCCGACGCGGACCCGTGCACCGTCACCGCCGTCAACGGCGCCCCCGACAGCAACCTCACCGGCCCGTCCGGCTACCCCGCGCCCTGGGACCTCTGGGAACTCGCCGTCGAACGCCGCCCGCACGTCCTCGTCGTCGGCCCCGCCGACCTCGCCGCCGACCTGGCGTCCCGCGCCGACGAAGCCGAAGACGCGGCGCTCTACGACCTCGCCCGGTGGACCGGCATGCCCGGCACCTCGCCCGGGTTCGTCGTCGCCCTCACCCGCGAACGCGCCGACTTCGACCGCATCTACAGCGGCGAATCGGCCGGCGACTGGGCCGCCGGCTTCGCCCTCCCGCTGGCCTCCGACGGCGACGCCGACGTGATCGGCGGCAGCCGCGTCGTCATCGACCTCGACGAAATGGACAGCGAACCCGACTTCGCCCGGGTCATCCTGCGCCACGAACTCGTGCACGCCCTGCTCGACCCGCTCACCCAAGCCGCCTACGACCGCATACCGCTGTGGGCCGCAGAAGGCTTCGCCGACTGGCTCGCCCAGTCCGACCACACCATCACCGACACCTACGACGCGCGCGCCGCCCGGCAGCTCATCCGCGACGGCAAGTTCACCGGATCGCTCCCCACCGACGCCGACTTCGACGCGGACGACGAAGAAGTCATCGACAACGCCTACGTCCTCGGCCACCTCGCGATCCGCTTCCTCGCCGACACCTACGGCCCCGACAAGGCCTGCGCGTTCATCACCGACGTCTACCGCGGCACCTCGCGCAGCATGGACGAAGCCGTCCGCGCCGCCACCGGCAGCAGCCTCGCCGACTTCCAACGCGCCTGGTCCGACTGGATGCGCCGGACCTTCGGATGACGAAACGCCTGCCGCCGTCCACCCGCAAGGGGGACGGCGGCAGGCGTTCGTCGGAACTTCCCGGTCAGGCGGTGGCCGCGACCGCGGCGCCGAACCACGCCTGCTGCTCGGCGGTCACGCCGAACGCCAGCACCAGGGCCCGCGTCCCGGCCGGCTCGTACGGGTCGAACAGCAGCCGCATCCCCGCCTCGTCCGGCGTCCGGTCCGCCTTGCGCTGATTGTCGGCCGCGCAGGCCGCCACCGTGTTGAGCCACGAGTCCGCCCCGCCGCGCGACTTCGGCAGCACGTGGTCCACGGTCGTCGCCCGGCCGCCGCAGTACGCGCACTTGCGCGCATCCCGCTGCAGCACCCCGCGCTTCGACCACGCCACCCGTTGTCGGAACGGCACCCGGACGTACCGGAGCAACCGGATCACACGCGGGACCGGCAGCTCCAGCGCCGCGGCACGTACCACGCGGCCCGGATCGGCGTCCTCGACCACGGCCTTCTCCTGCAGCACCAGCACCAGCGCGCGCCGGAACGACACCGTCGCCAGCGGCTGGTACGTGGCATTCAGCACCAACGTGTCCCGCATGCGTCCGCCCTCCCTTCGGGGTCGGACCGCCGGGAACCCCGGGCGCGCCGGATCCGGACCGGGCGCCCACGCCCGCCGGAACCGCCGGCCACGTGCCGGAAGCCTCAGGTGAGCGGTGGTGCCGCGGTGGTCATACGCGCCTTTCGCCTCGACGGTCCTCGTGCGGCCGCCGAAGCGGCCGGATCGGTGGTCTCGGCCCGCGCCGAGCGGGGGCGGGGCGAGACCACGGGTGCCCCAGCAAATCACCCCGGCAACCCCAATTACGCGA
>NZ_JBMULZ010000036.1:0-6028 GCF_049534875.1 Uniformispora flossi | reverse complement strand
GGGGGGGGGTGGGGGGGGGGTTTAACACGCCGCTTTCCGCCCCCCGGGGCGGGGGGGGGCGCCCCCGGCGGGGGGGGGGGGGCCCGCGCCGCCGGCGGGGGGGGGGCCCCCCCCCACCACTGTGCCCCGAGCAGATCACCCGGACAACGCAATTTCCGCGAACGAGACCGAGACACCGTCGAATGTTCGATCCCCGTTCGAACGCCGGATCAGTGCGCGTACACCGGCGTCACGATCGCCCGCGCGAGCGTGTGGAAGAACAAGTGGAACCCCACCACCGCGGGCGTGGCGTTCTCGTCCACGCCCAGCTTCTCCACATCCACCGCATGCACCACGAACGCGTACCGGTGCGGGTAGTGCCCCTGCGGCGGCGCCGCCCCGACGTACCCCGGCAGACCCGCGTCGTTCCGCACGTGGAACGCGCCGGCCGGCAGCCCCTTCCCGTCCGCGGCACCCGCGCCCGCCGGGAACTCCGTCACCGACACCGGCACATCCACCACCGACCAGTGCCAGAAACCGCTCCCCGTCGGCGCGTCCGGGTCCAGGCACGTCACCACGAAGCTCTTCGTCTCCGCGGGGAACCCCGCCCACGACAACTGCGGCGACACATCCTCGCCGCCCGCGCCCATGACACCGCTCACCTGCGGCATGCTCAGCGTCACGCCGTCCGCGACATCCGTGCTCTCCACCGTGAACCACGGCTTCTCCGGCAGGAACTCGTACGGCATCGGCGGCATCTTCGGCTCGCTCACGAAGGGCACTCCATCTCCCGGCCGACCCCGTCGGCCACTAGGTCCGGGCACCACCCGGAAGGCACCCGGTACGCACGACCCGACCCTACGCCGTATCCTCCCGCCAGCCAGACGAACCACCCTGGTGGAGAGCCACTCGACGGATCACCGGACACCGCCGGGACACACCCCGGCACGGCAAGGGAGCGGGCGCGTTGGCACAGTCGCGACGGAACGCCGGGACACCCGCATCGGCCCCGCACGGCACCCCCACCGCACCCGGAAACGCGCAACCGCCGCAACGCCCCCGCACCGGCACCGCACCCGCGCACGGACGTATAGCCAACCGGCTCACCGTCACCCTCGTCGCCCTGCTCGCCGTCCTCGCCGCCGTCATGGCCTACGGCGCCACCCACAGCCGCCAAACCACCACCCGAATACCGGCCGGCACCCCCCTCGGCTCACCCGCCCCCGGCACCACCGCGCCCCAAGCCCCCGACGCGGTAACCCCCGCCGAACTCGCGGCACTCGCCGACACCCGCGGCAAAGCCCTCGCCGACGGCGACGAAGACGCCTTCCTCGCCGCCCTCGACCCCGCCACACCCGGCCTCGTCGACGAACAACGCCGCCTGTTCCGCAACCTGCGCCCCATCCCCTTCGACGAAGCCGCCTACCGCGTCGCCGCCACCCGACCCGGCCCCCGACCCGGCGACCCGCTCACCGTGGACGTCTCCTTCGACCACCGCATCACCCACGCCGACACCTCCACCGTCGGCGAGGGCTACCGCTGGACCGTCACGCGTCCCGCGCCCGGCGCCGCCCCCCGCATCACCAGCATCACCGGAACCCCCTACGAAGGAGGCGCCGGCTACCGCTACGCCCGCGACTACCCCGCCCCTTGGGACCGCGCCCAACTCACCGTCGCCCGGCGCCCCCACGTCGTCGTCCTCGCCGAACAAGCCCTCGCCGACCGCGCCGAACCCCTCGCCGACGCCGCCGAACAAGCCGCCGCCGCCGACCTCGCCGCCTACGCCGGACCCCGCGGCACCGCCCCCGGCTTCGTCCTCGTCCCCGTCGCCGACCGCGCCGCCTTCTACGAGCTGTACGGCGGCCGCGCCGACCAGCACGGCGACGAATCCGGCCTCACCTACGCGCTCCGCAGCTCACCCACCGGCAACACCGCCGCCACCACCAGACCCGGCACCACCGCCCAGTTCGGCGGCGCCCGCATCGTCCTCGACGTCACCTCCGGCTACTTCACCGGCGGCGACGCCACCCGCACCGCCGACCTCCTCCGCCACGAAATGGCCCACGCCCTCGTCACCCCGCTGCGCAGCGACCTCGCCGGACAGAACCAACCCGTCTGGGTCGTCGAAGGCTTCGCCGACTGGCTGGCCTTCCGCTCCGACCGCGACCGCCTGTCCGCGCAATTCGGCGAAGCCCGCACCTACCTGCGCACCGGACGCTTCACCGGCACCCTCCCCACCGACGCCGACCTCTACCAGGCCGACCCCGTCGGCAACGCCGCGTCCTACCAACTCGCGCACCTGGCGATGCTGCGCATCGAGGAGACCCGCGGCGCCGCGGCAGTCTTCCGCTTCGCCGCCGCCGTCTACGCCGACCCCTCCGCCGCGGCCGTCGACCGCGCACTCCGCGACGCCACCGGCCTCGACCGCGCCGCCTTCGAAGCCGACTGGGCGCAATACGTGAGAGCCCTCCTCGACCACGGGTGACCGCGGCCCAGGAGGGCTCATCCAGGGGGGCAGGAGCACCGTCCTACCGTGCGTGCCCCCGCGGCAAGATCAGAACCAGCCGCGCCGCGACCCGACCTCGTGCAGCCACCCATGCAGGTACGCCGCCCAGTCGGTCTGGCCGATCGCCGCATGGTCGATCGTGAAGTGCCGGTAGGCATCGCTGCCGTCCGACAGCATCCCGCCCTTCTTGTCGATCTCCAGGATCACCTCGGTGGCGTGCTCGTCCGACACGAACGTCAGCTCCACCTCGTTGATCCCGCGCGCGTACTGCGCCGACGGCGCGAACTCGATCTCCTGGTAGAACGGCAGCCGCTGCCGCGTATTGCGGATGTGCCCCTTCTCCAGGTCCGCTCCCCTGAAGTGGAACCCGAGCGCACCGAACGCATCGAGGATCGCCGCCTGCGCCGGGATCGGGTGCACCTGGATCGGGTCCAGGTCGCCCTTGTCCACCGCGCGGTCGATCTCCAACTCGGTCCGCACGCCGATGCTGGTGCCGCGCAACTGCACACCGCGGAACACCGTCACCGGCGTCTCCCACGGAATCCCCAGCGCGAACGGCACATCGTGCACCGCACCCTCGCGCAGCTGGAACGTTCCGCCTACCTGAAGACGCGCGAAATCCTGGTTGACCTTGTACTCGCCGTCCTCGGTCTCGACCTCCACCACCGCACGAAGCTCCACATAGAGCCCCTCGATGACCTGGTCGACCTTCCCGCCCTGAATCCGGATCCGCCCCTCGGCGACCCCGCCCGGCGTCACATCCGCCCGGAACAGGTCCGTCTCCACGGAAGCCCCGCCCGCCCCCATGCTCGCCATCAACTTCTTGAACACCATGCAGCCTCCCCGGCCGTCGCCCTTCCCCGTCGCCGTAGAGTCTCGCGTATGGCCGCCGACGCACGCCGCCCTCTGCCGCGCTCCTTCTTCGTCCGCCCCGTCCTCACCGTCGCCCCCGACCTGCTCGGACGCCTCCTGGTCCGCGACACCGAGGCCGGACGCACCGTCCTGCGCATCACCGAGGTCGAGGCCTACGACGGCACCAACGACCCCGGATCGCACGCCTACCGCGGACAGACCCCGCGGAACAGCACCATGTTCGGCGCCGCCGGACACCTGTACGTGTACTTCACCTACGGCATGCACCACTGCGTCAACGTCGTCTGCAGCCCGCCCGGCAAAGCCTCCGCCGTCCTCGTCCGCGCCGGCGAAATCGTCGAAGGTCTCCCGCTCGTCCGCGAACGCCGTCCCAACGCCCGCCGCGACACCGAACTCGCGCAAGGCCCCGCCCGCCTCACCGTCGCCCTCGGCATCGGCCGCGAAGACGACGGCGTCGACGCCTGCACCGCCGGCACCGGCTTCCGCCTCCTCCACGGCACCCCCGCCGCCCCCGACACCGTCCGCACCGGGCCGCGCACCGGTGTCGGCGGCGACGGCGCCGGACACCCCTGGCGCTTCCACATCGCCGACGACCCCACCGTCAGCCCCTACCGGGCCCACGTGCCCCGCACCCGCCGTGCCCCACACTCGCCATAATCGGGTTCGCGCCGCGACCGGCCCGTCGGGCAATCTGTAGGCCGCGGCCCACACGCCGCCGCAGAATCGACCCCCCGCAGGACCGACCGAGGAGACGAACGACCGTGACGGACATCGTCGAGGACCTGAAGTGGCGCGGGCTCATCGCCCAGACCACCGACGAGGACGCACTGCGCAAGGCGTTCGCGGACGGTCCCGTCACGGCCTATTGCGGCTTCGACCCCACCGCCGCCAGCCTCCACGTCGGCCACCTCACCCAGGTCCTCACGCTGCGCCGCCTCCAACTGGCCGGCCACCGTCCGATCGCCCTGGTCGGCGGCGCGACAGGCCTGATCGGCGACCCCAAGCCGTCCGCCGAACGCCAGCTCAACGAGGCCTCCACGGTCCGCGAGTGGGTCGGCCGCATCCGCGGGCAGCTCTCCGCGTTCCTCGACTTCGCGGGCGGCGACGACACCGACGCGCCCAACGCCGCGCTGATGGCCAACAACTACGACTGGACCGAGAACCTCAGCGCGATCGACCTGCTGCGCGACCTCGGCAAGCACTTCAGCATCAACCAGATGCTGGCCCGCGACACCGTGAAGTCCCGGCTCGGCGGCGAAGGCATGTCGTACACCGAGTTCAGTTACGTCATCCTGCAGAGCTTCGACTACCTCGAGCTGTACCGGCGGCACGGCTGCACGCTGCAGATCGGCGGCAGCGACCAGTGGGGCAACATCACCGCGGGCCTCGACCTGATCCGCCGCGTCACCGGCAACCAGCCGCACGGCCAAGCGCACGCGATGACCACCAACCTGCTGACCAAGGCCGACGGCACCAAGTTCGGCAAGACCGAAGGCGGCGCGGTCTGGCTCGACCCCGAGCTGACCACCCCGTACGCCTTCTACCAGTTCTGGCTGAACGCCGACGACCGCGACGTCTCCCGCTACCTGCGCACCTTCAGCTTCCGCTCACACGAGGAGATCGAGGAACTGGAGCGTGAGGCTGCCGAGCGCCCCGCCGCCCGTGCCGCACAGCGCACCCTCGCCGAAGAGCTGACCACGATGGTGCACGGCGCCGACCAGTGCGCCGCCGCCGTCGAGGCGAGCCGGGCGCTGTTCGGCCAGGGCGACCTGGCGGCGCTGGACGCCGCGACGCTCGCCGCCGCGGTTGCCGAGCTGCCGTCCGCGCAGGTGGCGGAGCTGCCGACGGTCGTCGACGCGCTGGTCGCCACCGAGCTGGCGCCCAGCAAGGGCGCGGCCCGGCGCACGATCAAAGAAGGCGGCGCGTACGTGAACAACACCAAGGTCGCGACCGAGGACGCGCTCCTTACGTCCGCCGACCTGCTGCACGGACGCTGGGTGCTGCTCCGCCGCGGCAAGCGCAACCTCGGTGCCCTCGAACTGAGTTGAGAGCCGGCCGGCCCGCGCGGAACCCCTTCCGCGGGCCGGCCGAGCACCGTGCGAACTTCCGACCCCCCGGGACTTGACTCGTCCCGGGGGGTCGTCTAATGTCGTCCGAGTCGCTCGTTCGGGAGATCCGGACAGACGCGCCCTCCGTGAACCCCCTCCAAGTGCCGCACGCAAGTTCGTGCGCCTGGTTGGTGCGTGCATGTCGGTGCGATGGCCGGTCCCGCAGCGATCCTCACAACGAACCAGCGAACGGAATCGATCAAAGATTTCCGGGCGTCTTTCTTTGTGTTGTCCGTATTTGCTTTCCGCCCGTTTTTCGGGAATTCCGGGAAGTGGTTCGGAGCCCCGCGGACACCTGCTAAGGTTGAAGCATCGGGAACGCCGGATGCGCGGCTTGTTCCGACCCGCAGAGCGAAAGCCCAGCGAGTTGAGAACGGGAAAACGGATCTGGTAGGCTCGAAGAGTAGAAAGAAAGGCCGGAAGAAAAGCCGAAAGGCGGTTCGGAAGGCCGGCGGAAAGCGAAATCGGACCGGAAACGGTGTGATACGCTGGAAGCGCAGAAACAAAGAAACACAGTAAAAACGAAGAAGCGAAACGCCCGGAGAGACCGGTGAAAGGGTCT
>NZ_JBMULZ010000035.1:0-39523 GCF_049534875.1 Uniformispora flossi | reverse complement strand
AGGTCATGCGCCAGGGCATCCTCGTCTCCGGCAACCACGGACTCGGCGACGCGGACATCGCCCGCGTCACCGGCCACATCGCCGACTTCCTCAAGGCGTTCTGAAAGCCCCGGGCGCCGTCGCCGAACGCCACCCGGTGACGGCGCCCGGTCCAGGGACCGACAGGACATCCACGAAGAGAGGCAGAGATGTTGCGGTTGAAGGACCGTGTCGCGGTGATCACCGGCTCCGGGGCCGGCATCGGCAAGGGCATCGCCCGTCGATTCGCGGCCGAGGGATGCCGGATCGTCGTGAACGACATCCGTGAAGAACCCGCCCGCGACGTCGCCCGCGAACTCGCCGACGACTTCGGGGTCGAGACGCTCCCGCTGGTCGGCGACGTCACCGAGCGCGAGTTCGCGGTGGGCCTGGTTGACGCCGCCGTGGAGCGCTGGGGGCGGATCGACGTCCTGGTGAACAACGCCTGGGGCGGCGGCCGTACCAACCGCCTGGAGAACAAGACCGACGCGATGTTCGCGCACGGTCTGAACATGGGGCTGTGGGCGGGCTGGTGGACGATGCGTGCCGCATTCGAGCCCATGCGGGCCGCGGGCGGCGGTTCCATCATCAACATCTGCTCCCTGAACGGCGTGAACGCGCACCTCTACACGGCCGAATACAACGTCGGCAAGGAGTCGCTGCGCGCGCTCACGCGCTCCGCGGCCCGTGAATGGGCCGAGTATCAGATCCGCGCCAACGCCATCTGCCCGGGCGCGAAGACCGAAGCGTTCGAGGCGTTTGCCGCCGCCAACCCGGTCCAGGCCGCCGCCGCGGAGGCGAACAACCCCATGGGGCGGATGGGCGACCCGGAGACCGACATCGGCGGTGCGGCGCTCTTTCTGGCGTCCGACGACTCGCGCTATGTCACCGGCAATACCCTGTTTGTCGGCGGGGGCAGCCACATCAACGGTGTCGTGTGGCGGCCGACCCCCGAAGAAGACCGCGAGGCGTCGTGAACGATGCCCCCTGGTCGCGTGCCGGGTCCTCGAACGCCTTTCTGGCCGGCCGCGTAGCGCTGGTGGCCGGAGCCGGCGCCGGGATCGGCCGCGCCACCGCACTCGCCCTCGCCGGGGCAGGCGCCGATATCGTCCTCGCCGCGCGCCGACCGGGTCCGCTGTGCGAACTCGCCGACGAAGTCCACGACACCACCGGAGGCCGTACGGTCGCGATCCCCGCCGACATCGGCGACCCCGACAGCGTCCGGTCCATGATGGACACGGGTGTCGCCGAACTCGGCCGCCTGGACATCGTCGTGAACGTCGCCACCTACAACCCGGGCGGCATCCTCGAAGACCTGTCGCGCGAAGACTTCCGCAAGGCCTTCGACATCAACGTCCTGGGCGTTCTTGAGGTCAGCCGCGCGGCACTTCCCCACCTGCGTCGATCGGGCGGCGGATCGATCGTGCAGATCAGCAGCGAGGCCCCACGCCTCAAACCGGCCGGCCTCGGCGCATACGCCGCAACCAAAGCCGCGATGGAGACCACGTCCGCCGTCCTCGCGCGAGAAGTCGGCCCAGACGGGATCCGCGTCAACGTGGTGGCCGCGGGTACCACGGACAACGCCAAGTTGTCCGGATGGATCGACGAGCTGGCGCGGGAACGCGGCACGACACCCGCCGCGGTCCGCCAAGAGATGGCCGAGGACACCGCACTTCGGCGCATCACCCTGCCCGAGGACATCGCAGCGACGGTCCTCTTCCTCGCCTCTCCAGCCGCGCGCGGCATCACGGGGACGGTCACCCGGGTGAGTTCGGGCCTGCTCCTCGAACCATGACCGTGACCGGGCACGCACCTCTGGACCTTGCGGCCGGCATGTCCAGGCAATCGCCACGGCGGCGACCAGACAGGGAAGGCCGCCATCTCTCGACGTGAACTTCCGTTCAGCGGCGAACGACAAGCCGCACGGGGGGAGTAGATATGTCCCACGTCCGTCACCACCAACCCTGGCTCGTCCCCGAACTCGCTGCCATCTTGGCCGCAGCGCCGGCGACCGTCCCGCTCACGCACGCATCGCTCGCGGCGACACGTAAGCGCGTGCACGCGCATATGTCCGCCCTGGCGCCACCTCGCGAGGTCTACTCGCTCATCGACCGCAGCATCCCCGGACCCGCCGGTCCGATCCCCATGCGTGTCTACCGGCCTCGACCCGCGCCGTGCCTGCCCATCCTGGTGTACGCGCACGGAGGCGGCTGGGTCATGGGGGACCTGGACACCCACGACGCGCTCTGCCGGGAGATCTCCCTCCGTGCCGATGTGGTGGTGGCCGCGGTCGACTACCGCCTTGCGCCCGAGCATCCATATCCCGTGCCTTTGGAGGACTTCTACGCGGCGGCCCAGTGGGTGATCGGCAACGCAACGCAGCTCGGCGCCGACCCCGGCCGGGTCGCCGTCGGGGGCGACAGCGCGGGCGGAAACCTCGCCGCCGCGGCGTGCCTGCTCGCCAGGGACCGCGGCGAACCGCAGTTCGCGGCGCAGTGGCTGTCGTATCCGGCGTTGGACGGGGCATCGGAACGACGCTCGTGGGAGACCTATGCCGACGGCCCGATGCTCACCGTCGACAACGCGCGGACCATGTGGCGGATGTACGCGGGACACGCCGACCTGCGCGACCCCTACCTGTCGCCGCTGCACGCCGACAGCCTGGCCGGGCTGCCGCCCGCTCTGGTCGCCACTCCGCAACACGACCACGGCCACGACGACGCCGCGGCCTTCGCACAACGCCTGCAAGACAGCGGAGTCCCAGTCGAGTTCGCCTCTTTCGAGGGACTGTGCCACGGCTTCCTGTCGCTCTTCGCGCAGGTCCCGGCCGCCATGGACGCCTTGGACATGGGCTGTGACCACCTGCGGTCCGCGCTGGGTGCGTCCGGCCCGACCGGACAGTGAGCACAGGCGCACCGGCAAGGCTCTCGATTTTGCGTTCTCCCTATGTTAATTGTGGTGACGGCGTGGCGAACAGATCGTGATCCCCGGGGAGGGCCCATGACGGTCGTGGACGTGGATACGCATTGGGAGATCAGCCGATTCGCCCCGGGGCAGCACCCGCTGGAGCCATGGCTGGACTCGGCGGGCCGTGACCGGGTCGAGCAACTCGCGCACGGCATCGCGGGGGACCTGCTCGACGCGCTGCCCCCGCGGCGACGGCCGTCCGGAAGAACGCTGATGCCCGGCCTGGTGGAATTCGCCGAGCGCCGCGGCGGGCCCGTCGTCCTGCACCCCGAGCACGACTCCACGGCCGGCGAACGGGTCGCCTGGATGGACCGCGTGGGCATCGACCACTGCCTGGTCAACCCTGGCGGCTACGCACAGACGCTCCAGTTCCTCGGCCCCGACCGCGCGGCCGGGGCGGCACGGTGCAACGACTTCCTCGCCGAGCAACTGGCCGACCATGCCGACCGTCTGCACGGGGTCGCCCTGCTCGACCTGTCCGATCCGCGGGCTGCCGTAAAAGAGTTGGAGCGCGCCCGGAACCGCGGCCACCGCGCCTTCCACCTGTACACCGTCAACGGCCGCCCGCCGGCACCCACGCCGCCCGGCCACCCCGAGTGGGACGACCTGTGGACGGCGGCCACACGCCTCGGCATGCTGGCGTTCATCCACGTCGGCAACACCGCGGCCGACTTCGGCGGCTGGGCGGACATCGGCTGGGACAAGCCCGGGGGAGCCGGCGTGACGGCCCTGACACGCCTGGCCAACACCCAACGTGTCCACGTCGCCCAGAACCTGCTGGTCTCCCTGCTCTACGGCGGCGTCTTCCACCGGCACCCGGACCTGACCGTGTGCCTCGAGGAGATGAAGGTTGCCTGGATCCCCTCCTTCATCGAGATGTGCACACGCCAGTCCCTCCCGTCACCCGGACTCGGCGACTGGCCGTTCCCCACCAGCGGCGGCGACATGCTGCGCCACAACGTCCGGTTCACACCGCTGCCCGGCTTCGGCGACAGCGAAGCCCTCGACATCGTCAGCCGGTACCCCGAACTGGGGATGTTCTCCTCCGACTACCCGCACATGGAGGGCAACGCCGACCCCGTCAACGTCTACGGCCCGCGGCTCGACGGGATCGACGCCGACGTGCGCCGCCGCTTCCTCGGCGGCAACGCCCGCGAAGCCTTCGCCCGCACCGGGGACCCGCTCTGAGCCGGCAACCGGCTTCAGTCCAGGGCGGCGGCGATGGCGGCGGCCCGTTGTTGGAAGTAGCCGACCCATTCCGGGTGGGGGAAGATGTGCGTCTTGCGCGCGGCCATGCCGCGGACGACGAGGTCGGCGATCTCGGCCGTGGAGATACCCGCTTCGATGTTGCGGTAGGTCGCCTCGCGGCGTTCGTCGAGGTCCGGGTCGGTCTCGCTCCGCGGGATGTGGCCTACGGGCGCGTTGCGCTCGTCGTGTCGGATGTCCGTCGCGGTGTAGGCGGGACACAGGACCGAGACGCCGATGTGCGGGTATTCGACGGCGAATTCGGCGGCAAGGGACTCCGACAGAGCCACGACGCCGGCCTTCGAGGCGTAGTAGGGACCCATGTACGGGCCGGTGACGAAGCCTGCCATGGACGCCGTGTTGACGATATGCGCCTCGTCCTGTTCCGCGAGTACGGGCAAGAACAGATTGCATCCGTGGATCACACCGTGCAGGTTGACGCCCAGCGTCCATTCCCACGTCGCCAACGTGGTGCGTGAGAATCGCTGCAGCCCGCCGACACCCGCGTTGTTGCACAGGACGTGCACGGCGCCGAACCGGGCCACGGCGGCATCCCGCAGCGCCTCGACGGACGAAGCGTCGGACACGTCCGTGCGCACCGCCAAGACGTCACCGTGCGCGGCAAGGGACTGGGCGGCGCGCTTGAGCGACGCTTCGTCGTTGTCGGCGACCACCACGCTCATACCTTCCTCCAGGAAGCGCGTGGCCAGGCCGAGGCCGATGCCGTTGGCGCCGCCGGTGACGACTGCCACCCGGCCGTTGAGCGTCTGCATGGGGAGCTCTCGCTTTCCTGTGGTCCTGTATGTCCTACGGGCCGTCGCCGGTGCGGCTCAGCGCGTCCGACTTGCCGACTGCCCGCTCGGTGCGGCCAGTCCCAGTGCCGAGGCGGCGTTGCCGTATACGACGGCGTGCCGAGCGTCCTCGGTGAGCGGGGTGAAGTCGGGGAGGTAGTCGACGGGAGTGGCGCGTCCTTCGCCATGCGGCCAGTCCGAGCCGAAGACGACCTGCTCGGGGCCGAGGAGGCCGACGAGATCGGCGACCTCCGCGTCGAAACCGGGGCTGAGGTAGGGGGCGATGACGATGTGCCGGCGGAAGATCTCGCTGGGGCGTTCGGCGACGAATCCGCCGATCCACTTCGCCCCGCGTGCGGGGTCGTCGACGAAGCCGTGCGCCACGTCGATGTCGCGCAGGAACGGCGCGACCCACAGCGAGCCGTTCTCGATGCTGAAGATCCGCAGGTTCGGGAATCGGCCGAACAGGTTGTGGAAGATCATCGCCGCGATGGTGTCGGTCACCGGGCGCGTGGCGAAGCTCAGATACCACTGGAGGCCGGAGAAGGTCCGGTGGCTCGCGTCGGGGTCCTCGCCCCAGGCGGCGCTCATCATGCGCTCGTAGCCGCTGACCGAGATGTGCAGGCCTACCGGGATGCGGGCTTCGTTCACTCGGGCCCAGAACGGATCGAACCTCGGGTGTGCCGGGGACAGTCCGTCGACCGGGCCCTTGCGTACCAGGATCATGCGCGCCCCGGCCGCCAGGACGCGTTCCAGTTCGGCGACCGCGGCGTCGACGTCCAGCAGCGAGATGAACGGCGGCGCGAACAGGCGCCCTTCGTACGCGAACCCCCAGTCGTCCTCGACCCAGCGGTTGAAGGCGCGCATCGCCGCGGCGGCCGTTTCGGGTTCGTGGGTGAGCTCGGCGTCCCAGGCCAGGCCCGCCGTGGGCAGCATGACCGCCGCATCGACGCCCCAGTGGTCGAGCAGGCGCAGGCGTGTGGTGCGGTCGCGGAACTCCGGTGTGTCGGTGGTGACCAGTTCGAGCGGGGCGGCCGGACCACCGGCGCTGCGGCGGTCGAACATGGCGCCGGGGGCGAGGGTGACGTCGCGCACCCAGCGCTCGAAGCCGATCGCGCGGCCGCCGGCGCGCCACTCGCGGGCGCCGCTGTCGGTGGCCACGGGGCGGGGCACGCGGTCGGCGAAGCGCCGCTCGACGTGGCGCGTGCAGCAGTCGTCGGCCTCGTAGTAGTGCTGGTCGATGTCGATCACCGGGCTCGTCCAACGGCGGCCGTCGGGCTCTGAAGCGTCCATGGGTGGCCTCCCCTCCTTAGAGCGTTACGGCAAGTTAAGGTCTGAAGATGCAAGACGCAAGAGCCTCGAACCGGCGGATCATGGGCCCCGCGCCACGGCTTCCGCCGCACGGGTCCGCGGGCCCCGGGCCGACGGCGCGGCGTTACGATGCGTGCGTTCGCCGCCGGTCGACCGCGGCGCCAGGAAAGGACAGGTGTATGCCGGCCGACCCGCCCCCGTCCCGGTTCCCCGGCGGCGGTGGCAGCCTGCGCGACCCGCGTGCCCACCGCGCGGCACTCGACGCGGCCGTCGAACTGCTGGCGGAAGTCGGTTACGCCGGACTGACGATGGCCGCGATCGCCACTCGTTCCGGAGTCAGCAAACCGACGCTGTACCGCTGGTGGCGCAACGTCGCCGAGCTCGTCCACGAGGCGATCTCCGAGCCCGACCCCGGCATCCCGCCGGACACCGGCGATCTCGAAACCGATCTCCGGAGCTTCGTCACCAGGCTGGCCGCGTACTACGCGCGACCCGAGGTCGCGGCCGCCACGCCCGGCCTGATCTGCGACCTGATGGGCCCTCAGGCCCCACGTCCGGCCGCGGCCTACCCGGCCAACAACGTCTATTTGGACCGCGTCAACGGCATCTTCTCGCGCGCGGCGGCCGACGGCCGCCTCCGCCCGGACGCCGACACCAGGGCCGCCGCCAACATGGTGATCGGCGCGGTGGTCAGCGAAGCTTTGGGGCGCTTGTGGTCCGGCCGACCTCCGATCGACGACCCGAGCCGTACGGCCGAGGGCATCGTCTCTGTGATCCTGCGCGGGCTGCTCCCACCGGTTGCCGCGGGTGATGTCGCCGAGGGCTGACCTGTCAGCGGCTCCGCAATGCCTCGGCCGTCGCCGCCGGGTTCTTCGCCCTCGTCGCCTCTCTTCTCTTTGTCCCTGGCGTCCACGCGTCCGCCGACCGGCGTCGACAAGCACGTCGCACTCGACGCTCCGGGTATGGCGCCCATGCCGCGGTCGCTGCGGTCTGGATGCCGTAGGCGGGAAGCGCCCTGCCCTGCTGGACGGGGCGCCTCCCGCTCGCCGGCCCTCAGCGGCGCACGGCCCGCGCCACGGCGGTGGCTGCGCGATGCCGAAGTACGGTGCCCGGCAAAAACGTCGCGGCGTAGACAGCGGTCGCGGCGGCCATGATGGCGAACGAGGGCGGCAGTCTCGGTGCGGCGGCGCTGAGCAGTAGCCCGGCCCACATCTCCGCGACCGCGAGTCCGGCCGCGAGGGCGAGGCCGCGGTACGGCCGATCGGTGAGCCTCAGCGCGGCCCCCGCCGGGGCGGCGAGCAGCCCGAGCAGGAGCAGGGAGCCCACCGCCTGGGTGGCCTCCGCGGCACACATGCCCACCAGGGCGAGGAAGAACAGGCCCAGCGCGCGTACGGGAACGCCTCGGGCGGCCGCGACGGACTCGTCCAGGGTGGTGAAGAGCAGCGGCCGCGCAATCGCCACCATCGCCGTGGTGACCCCGGCGGCGACGAGGACGGCGACGAGCGTCCGGTCCTGGTCAAGGCCGAAGATGGAGCCGAACAGCACGCTGGTGCCCGCGCCGCCGTTCGCCGCGCTGTGCGAAGTGGCGTAGAGGGTGAGGAAGAACGCGCCCAGTCCCAAAAGCCAGGCGAAGGCGCTGCCGATGACGACGTCGTCCGGGCGGCCACGCGGCCCGAGCGCACCGAGGAGCAGTGCGACGCCGATGGTGGCGGAGAACAGGCCGAGCCGCAGGTCGAAACCGCCCGCGAGCGCGGCCATGGCGCCGGTGAACGCGACGTGGCTGAGCGCGTCTCCGGTGAAGACCTGGGCACGCAGGACGAGGAAGTAGCCGACCAGGCCGGCCGCGAGGGCGATTGCGGTGCCGGCGATGAGGGCGTGTTGGAAGAAGGGCTGGGTGAGTGCGAAGCGTATTCCGCTGGATGCCGCCGACTCGGTCATGCCGCCAGTCCCAACTCGCGTACCCCGCGTGCCCGGCCGAGAGCGGTGGCCGCCGCGCGGATACACCGGGTCAGCACATACGTGCCGAACGCGATGGTGGTGACGAAGAACCCGATGGGGTAAGGCTGGTAGTAGGCCGCGATCAGTCCACCCCAGCAGCACGCGAGAGCGATCGCAACCGCGAGGATCAGGCTCAGCGCCGGGCGCGCCGTCAACTGCTGAGCGGTCGCGGCCGGGATCACCATGAGGGCGAACACCAGCAGCGCGCCGGTGATTTGGCTTGCCTCCGCGGTCGCCGCGCCCAGTACGGCCAGGAACACGGTGCCCAGCAGGCGCACCGGCACTCCGCGTCCCGCGGCCACTTCCGGGTCGACGGAAGCGAACAACAGCGGACGCGCGATGAGCGCGAGCACGGCCAGGACGATTCCGGCGGCTGCGGCGAGTACCGCGACCTGGCTGGTGGTGATGCCCAGGAAACTCCCGAAGAGCAGCGACTCCGGTCCGCTCATCAGGCCCTTGTAGAGCGTGACGAACAAGAACCCGCAGGCGAGGGCGAAGGCTTGGAGTGTGCCGGTGATCGCCGACGCCTGGCCTCCGGTATCGGCGTGGCCTCGTGGGAGGACCGCGAGAAGCAGTGCGACACCGACGCAGAACCCGAAGTATCCCCACGCGAGCGGAAGTCCGAGCAGTGCAGCCAGTGTCGCGCCTGGAAACGCGACGACTGAGAGTGTGTGGCCCGCGAAGGTCTGGCGCCGCAGCACCATGAACCAGCCGACCGCTGCCGAGACGACGGCGACGATAGTCCCCGCGCGGAAAGCGTTGACCATGAACGGATAGGCCCACATGTCGTGGAAGTCGGCGAGCAGGTTCCAGGAGAAGGACGGTGATGCGCCGTCAGCGAGCCGCATGCGCGGGCCCCGTTCCTTGGACGTGCCGGCCGCAGTGCGGCCCGGCGGTCTCGGGCTGACCGACGACCACCAGCCGCCCACCCGAGGTGCGCAGCACTTCGATCGGCGTCCGGTACAACCGCGTGAGCGTGGCCGAGGTGATCACCTCCGCCGGCGGGCCGGCCACCGCTGCGCCTTCCGCGAGGTAGACGACCTGGTCGAGGTGGTGGACGATCGGGTTGACGTCGTGCGCGACCATCGCCACGGCGACGTTCTCCTGGCGGCAGATGCGCCCGAGAAGCCCGCTCAGCGCGCCCTGGTTGGGCAGGTCCAGGCTGTCCAACGGCTCGTCCAGCAGCAGGAGTTCGGGGCCGCGCACCAGGGTCTGCGCGATCAAGAGCCGCTGCTGCTCGCCACCCGAGCACGCGCCGATCGGCCGGTACGCGTACGCGGTGGCGCCGACCAATGCGATGACTTCCTCGACGCGTTCGTGTGCGGCGCGTTGCCGCGCGAGCCGGCGGCCGGGCAGCGGGACGCCCCATCGGTCGCCGTCCAGACCCAGCCGGACGACGTCGATCCCGCGGATCCGCAGGTCCGGGCCGAAGCTGCGCCGCTGCGGCAGGTAGCCCACCCTGCGGTTGACCTGGCCCGGCCGCCCGCCCAGCACCCGAACCTCGCCGGCTGCGGCGGGCACGGCGCCGAGCAGCATCTTGAGCAGCGTGGACTTCCCGACCCCGTTCGGCCCGAGGACGGCGGTGAACTCCCCGGCCTTCACGTTCAGGTCGACCCCGGACCACAGCGTTCGGCCGCCGACGCGTACGGCCGCCCCGCGCAGTTCGAGCGCCGGGTGGCCGTCCGCCGGCTCCGGGGCGGGCGGCGCGGCGGAATGGCCGGTCACGATGCGGTGGAGGGCGCCGCGGATCATCACGCCGGTGTTCATTTGCCCATCGCCTGCTTCAGCGCGTCGGCGATGCCCAGGAGCTGCGTGGTCTGCCAGTCCTGGAAGCTGACGTTGGCCGGTGCGGGGGTTTCCGTGACGGTGGCGACAGGGATGCCCGCGGCCTTGGCGGCGTCGACCTGGGCGGCGATGTCCGGGGTGGAGTTCTGGCTGTTGTAGACATACACCTTGATCTGCTTGCCGCGGATCTGCTGGTCGATCGCGGACTTGTCGGCGGCGGTCGGGTCGGTGCCTTCGCTGGTGGCGTTCAGGAACGAAGCGGGGGTGAGCACCTTCAGGCCGAGGCCTTCGGCGAGGGGGCTGACGATGGATTCCGACGCGCCGATCGGCGTGCCGCCGTAGGTCGCCTTGATGTCGGCTATGAGCTTGTTGTATGGCGCGAGGGTCTCGGTGGTGAACTTCGTTCGTTGCGCGTCGAAGTAGGCTGAGTCGGCGGGGTCGGCCTTCTTGTAGTCGGCGGTGATCTGGTCGATCACCTTGGCGACGCTCGCGGGCGCGTACCACTGGTGCGGGTTGTCGCCCTCCTTCAGCCCGATCAGGTCGCCGACCTTCAGCGCGGTGCGGCCGCTTGCGGGGTTGGCCGCCAGCAGTTTGTCCGACCAGGCGTCGTAGCCGAGTCCATTGGTGAGCACGTAGTCGGCGGTGGCGACAGCGCGGCCGTCGGCGGCGGTCGGCTCGTACTCGTGCGGGTCCGCGTCGGGGTTGTCGATGATGCTGGTCACCTTGACGTGCTCGCCGCCGAGTTGGGCCGCGATGCTGCCCCAGAAGTTCTCGGCCGCGACCACGCTCAGCACCTTGCCGCCGCCGGGCGCGGTGTCGGCGGTCTTCTCGGTCTTGCCCGACGACGTGGAGCACGCGCTGACGGCGACGAGGGCGGTGGCGGCGGCCGTACCGGCTATCAGGCGGGTGAGGCGACGACCGGCGGCCGGCTGGACGGAACTGCGCATGGCGGAGAACTCCTCAGAAGCGCCGCGCCCGAGATGGGCGTGGCTCGGTGGGAACGAAGCAAACACTAGATGGAAATGATTTTCATATCTATGTTGACCATGCAGGTAATGAAAATCGTTACCGAAATTTGGGTGTGAGGGCAGCGATACCAGGCCCTGACGGGATGAGCTGTCCACGACCGGCACGGCGGGAGCGCCTCAGGGGATGGGCGGGTCGGAGGCGGTTCGGGCGCGCCTGGCGTGCCGCCGAACTCGTCAGCGTGCGCTGCTTCGGGCCTCGTGCGGCGGGCGGATGAAGTGGAGTTCGAGTCCGACCGGGGGTCGGCGAGGCCGGGACCGCCCGCCTCGACCCAGCGAAGGACGTCATCTGTGCAGTTGGCGCAGGGCCGCACCACGCCGAGCAACGGCCGGCTCACACGCCCGTCCGCGACGGCAGGACGTACGCGCGCACTCGCCCGTCGCGCCACGCGGCCACCAGCCGGTCCGGACCTGCCCATGTGAGAGCCGCGACAGGCGCGCCGTCGCCATCCAACGTGCGTGTGGGACAGAGCAGTTGCCTCGGGCGCCCGGACGTCGCGCGCCAGAAGGCCACCGTGCCGTCGTCGCCACCGGTGACCAGGTGGCCGGCCCCGCCGGGCCGCCACGCCAGCGCGGTGACGGTCTCGTGACAGCGCAGGACACGCGGCGCGGTGCCTTCAGGGCCCTTTCCGGCGAAGTCCCACACGGAGACTTCGGGTGAGCCGTCCGACGCCAGCCAGAACCCGGTGTCGTCGAAGTCGAGGCGGGCGACCTTGTCGGGATAGCCGGACATGGTCAACTCGCCGCCGTCCCGCGCCCTCCAGATGTGGATCGAGGCGTCCTGGTTGCCGCTGCAGATCCACCGGCCGTTGGGCGATATCGCCAAGGCCAAATGAGAACCGACATACCGGTACGCCGCCACCGGCTTGTCCGTGTGGCGCTCATGGCTGTTGACCGCGCCGTACGCTGCCACCACCAGCCGTCGGCCCTGGCGCATCCAGGCGACGTCCGTGACGGTGGACGCCGCGGGCTCGGTGCACCAGAGCTCCTCGCCGTGCGGCGTGAGGACGAGCGCGCGGCGTCCGGAGGCG
This sequence comes from Uniformispora flossi, assembly GCF_049534875.1. Lineage (NCBI taxonomy): Bacteria > Bacillati > Actinomycetota > Actinomycetes > Kitasatosporales > Streptomycetaceae > Uniformispora > Uniformispora flossi. The sequence goes on along the minus strand of NZ_JBMULZ010000035.1, from coordinate 27,352 downwards.
ACCGCGACCCGCTCGGCGTCCGCCCGCCTGGCGGCCGAGGACCATGCGCCGGATTCACGCACCGTCGCGCGCCCGTCGGAACGCCGCCACAAGGCGTATCCCAGCGGCCCGGTCGCCACCAAGTGCTCGGCACCAGGGGCCAGTTGCACATCCAGCGCGCCGCCGGGCAGGTCGAACGCACCCGTGATGCAGCCGGTCGAGGCCTCGAGTATCCGAACCGCGCCGTCTGCTCCAGCGAGCAGCAGCGACGGTCGGCCGGCGGAATCCGACTCGTCCTGCCCCCAACACCACCAGCCAAGGGGGTGGGCCGTACTGCGAATTCGCCGTGCGGCTGCGCTAAACGACGCGGCGCGACAGTGCCCGGTGATCGTCCGCCGCGCCGCACGTTCTCGGCTCGGGCCCCCGCGCCCGACGGAGGTTCAATCGCCGCAGTCGGCCGCTGCCGACTGGACCGCTTCGCGTACTCGATCCGGTGAGGTGCGCCAGGGGGTGCCGTGGCCGGGGAGGATCCAGGACGCCGGGAGTTCGGCGATGCTGTCGAGGGAGGCGAAGGCCTCGGCCGGGTTGTCGGTGAAGGGGGCGGGTTGGGGGCCCGGGCGTCCGGTGAGGACGTGGCGTGTGGTCAGGGCGTCCCCGACGAAGACCGCGTCGGCGAGGGGGACGTGCACGGCCACGCTGCCCGGCGAATGCCCCGGCGTTCCGACGATTACCGGGTTCCCGGGGAGGTCCAGGACGTCGCCGCTGTCGACCTCGGTGACTTCGGCGACGTAGCGGGGGCGCAGGCCGTTTTTGCGGACGGAGTAGGCGAGGAACCCAAGCGCAGGGCCGAGCCGCAGGGGGCCGAGAGGGACCTTGGGCTTGGCTCCCGTGCGGGCGCGGGCGGCGTCGGCGGCGTGTACGAACACCGGTACGCCATGGACGCTGCGCAGGTGCTCGGCGAAGCCGATGTGGTCGGAGTCGCCGTGGGTCAGCACGAGTCCGCGGATGTGGTCGACGGACTTGCCGAGCGTGCGGAGTTCGCGCTGCAAATCCCGCCAGTGGCCGGGGAGCCCGGCGTCTATGAGGGTGATGCCGTCGGGCGTGTCGATGAGGTAGCAGGCCACGAGATCGTTGCCGAGGCGGTGCAGATGAGGGGCGAGTTCCATGGCGCTTCCTTCGGATGAGGGAGCCCGGACCGAGAGCGGACGTGCGGGCGGTCGGCCGCGGGCGTGATCGCTAGGCCATCAGTTCGTGGAGTGCGGCGATGACACTGCGCCCCGTGGGGGTGGTGAAGTCGCGCACCATGCCGGTGGCGAGGCTCGCCACGGAGGTCACCGTGCCTCCTGCGCCCGCGATCTGATGCAGTGCCGCGTTCTCCGTGCGCTCCGAGATGCCGCCGCTCGCGTCGACCGGGACGACGACGTCGTAGCCGGCGGCCAGCGCGTCGAGCGCGGTGTGGAGGACCACGATCTCCGAGGTCACGCCGCAGATGACCAGCGTCTTGCGATCGTGGGCGGCGGTTGCGTCGCGCCACGGCCGGTCGTCCCAGCAACACGGTCCGCCGCGCACGAACGGGGACGCAGCGGGGAGTTCGGCAATGACGCCGGGTCCGCTGGGCCTGGGTGCGACCGACACGGTGAACGGGATGTCCAGCGCCTGTGCGACCTTGCCGAGCACGCCGGCCGAACGCCTGATGGTGGCGGGGCTGTTGGTGCGGCTCACGGCCACGATGCTGTCCTGAAGGTCGGCGAAGACGATCTGCACGGTGCGGTGATCGAAAATTGTTCTCACCTAAAATCGTTCAGAGAGTGAATGATTAATGGACGGTAGCATGTACGGCGTGAACGACGTCAAGTGGACCCAGACCCTCAACTTCCGATTGGGTGCGCTAGGCGCGCTGGTGGCCGACGAGTACGCGCAGGCGCTGACCCCCCACGGCCTGAAGCCCAAGCACGTCGGTCTGTTGGAGGTGCTCGACTCGGGGCTGGCCGCCTCGCAGCTGGAGATCGCCAAGCTGATGCGAGTGGCGCCCAGCCTCGTGGTCTCCCTCGCCGACCACCTGGAGTCCGTCGGGGCGATCGAACGGCTCCGAGACCCGGCCGACCGCCGCCGCCAGATCCTGAGCCTCACCGATACCGGTCGCGACCTCCTCGCCCAATGCACCGCCGAGGCCGTCGCCCTCGACGCGAAGCTCACCGCCGAACTGACCTCGTCCCAGAGGGCTGCCCTGGCTGCGGCACTCGGGCGCCTGGCGGCGGCCTACGGTCTACCCGTAGACGAGTGAGCAGCGACGGAACCAGGGAGTGGGCGCGTACGCCCTCCGCCGTTCTGCGTCCGCGCATCAGCTTGCAAGACCAGTGGTTGATGGCGGTCTCGTGCGTCACGGGGGACAGCTGGTCGGAGTTGCGGACGCGGTAGGCGCCGGTGACGTAGCCGTTCTCGACGCGCACGGCCAGGACGCCGTCGACCTGTCCGTCGACTCGGACGAGGAGGGCCGGGCCGCCGTTGACCTGTACCGGTTCGAGCGATCTCACGGCGTCGCCTTTCCACCAGCCGCCGGTCAGAAGGCGGGCAACCTTGTCCGGGCCTACGGCGGGCGTAGCAGTGCGTGCCGGCCGCCGCGGCCATCGCTGAGGGCGACGACATCGGGTGCCAGGATGTCGAGCAGGCTCTGCAACTCGCCCGTTTCGACCGCCAGTTGGAACGCCCGGAGCGCAGCCCTGGGCTGGGCGGGGGAAGCCGTGCCGCGGGTCGCCGCGCGGCGACGTGAGCTTGGGCCCGGTAGGCGAGTTGGCGGACCGCGGCCGGGCTCTTGCCGACGGCGCCGGCGATCTCGTCGTAGGGGCGATCTCAGCGACAGTCGCGGTGACTCGGCAAGGCCCGAGGAACGCAACGCTGCGCAGGCGGAACGGCTGACGGACCCGTCATGGGCCACGGGTGAGGACCGATGACTGACGCTGTTTCGTCTGCAGAGGCTGAGGCGGTGGCGTCGTCCGCCGCAGAAGAGGCACCCGCGGCCCCGCCTACCCCTGCGCTTGTCACGGCGTTGTCCGTGTCCTTTCAGTTCCAGATGTCGCGTGCGATGCCCGCGCCCGCGAAGGAAAGTCCCATGCCCAGTACGACGGTGAATGCGAGGTAGAGCGCGGCGAGCGCGGTCCGGCGGGTGGAGGCGAGGGTGAACTGCTCGTACGAGAATGTCGACCACGTGGACAGTGCCCCGCAGAACCCGGTGGCCAGCAGCAGTTGCTCGTTGTCGGTCAAAGCGCCGCGCAGCATCGCCTCGGAGAGGAAGCCGAGGAGCAGGCAGGCCGCCAAGTTGGCAGTCAGCGTCCCGAACGGAAAGGGGCTGTGCACGCGCGATTTGACGGCCACCCCGGTGAGGTAGCGGGTCGGCGCGCCGAGCATGCCGCCGGCGAGGACGAGAAACCAGTCAGTGAGCATCCGCGGACGCCTTCTGGTGCGCGGGGGTGCCGACCGCGGCGCGGGCCGTGAACACGCCGATCGTGACGCCGGCCAAGGCCACGACGATCGTGAGGAACAGATAGCCGAAAGCGAAGCCGTAGGCCTCGCCGCGGATGAGCACCCGGAAGTTGTCGGCGTAGTGCGAGAACGTCGTGAACCCACCGAGAAGGCCCGTGCCCAGGAAGGCGCCGGCCATCCGCTTCGCGCCGGGGAAACGGGCGGTCAGCACCGTCATCAGCGCGCCCATCGCCAGGCAGCCGACACCGTTGACGGTCAGGATCGGCCAGGGGAATTCGGTGCCCGACGTGGGCCACGCTCGCTCGATCCCGTAGCGGGCGCAGGCGCCGATCCCACCGCCGACGGCCACGGCGGCGACGACCGGGAGCTGTCGGCCGGGGGCGTGCTCGGAATGGGCGTGCGCCGGCGGGCGTACCGGACGGTCATTCGTGTCGACGTACGGGTTGGTCACCGGAAGTGCACCTTTCGCACAGCCAGAGCGGTGGTCTATTCAGGCGAAGATTGCCTTCACGGTATGTCACTGAATGTGCATAGATGATCGCATAAGGTAGACAGGGGTGTCGGGCAAAACGCGCCCACTCGGGCCACGGTTTCCTGCTTCGACGTTCCTGTGAATCTCAGGAGATGCCGTGACGCAAGGTGCTGTCGCCGCCGCACGCACCAACCCCCGCCCCTGGGACCGGGAGCCGCTCGCCTATCTGGTCGCGTCCTTGCGCGGTGTCGGCCAGGTCGACCTGCAACCTCAGCTGCTCACCGGTGCGTTCATCCTTGCCGGACTCTGGGCCGCGGGCTGGGAGGTCGGACTCTTCGCCACACTCGGCACGCTGATCTCGACCGCGGCCGCGTACGCGTTCGACGTCGACCGCGGCAGCATCGCCTTGGGCCTCCAGGGCTACTCGGGCTGCCTGACCGGAATCGCCCTGGTCGTCTTTCTGGGCAACCACGTCGCCACCTACATCCTCGCCGTCGTCGGCTGCCTGCTCTGCACGATCCTCACCGCGGCGCTCACCAACCTGGCGAAGCCCTACGCGCTGACCGCGCTGACCGCGCCCTTCTGCCTGGTCTCCGGGGCGATGGTGCTCGGGGCCCCGTCGTTCGACCGGATCTGGCACGGCGGATCGCCCGTCACCAGCGCCACGTCCGGCGACACCGGCATCACCTGGTCCGACCTGTGGCACGCGTTCTTCACCAACATCGCGCAGGTCTTCCTCGTCGGTAAGTGGTACGTCGGCCTGCTGATGCTGATCGGCCTCGCCTTCGCCGGCGTGCGCGTCGCCCTGGCCGCCGCGCTGGGCAGTGCCGTCGGCATCGTCGTGGCCTGGGTGCTCGGCGCGCCGACCGCCCTGATCGCCGAGGGCATCTACGGCTACAACGCCGTGCTGGTCGCCATCGCCGTCGGGGCCGTATTCCTCGCGAACACGGCCTGGAACGCCGGGTACGCGCTGTTCGGCGCGGGCGTGTCCACCGGGCTCACCGCGGCGATCACCTCGCTGTTCAAGCCCTTCCACGGCCACACGTTCACCTGGCCGTTCATCCTCACCACTTGGACGCTGATGGCGGCCGTCGCCTTGCTGCCGCGTCTGCGCCGAGCAGGCCACTGACCCGTTCGGCCCGTGAACACCGTTCTCCGTTCCGAGGAAGGCACCGACGCATGAACCTCGCGCCCCGCGAAATCGACAAGCTGCTCGTCTACGTGGTCGCGGACCTGGCCCGCAAGCGCCAAGACCGCGGGCTCAAGCTCAACTACAGCGAAGCCGTCGCCCTGATCACCGAGGCCATCCTGGAAGCGGCCCGGGACGGCAAATCCGTCGCCGACTGCATGGAACTCGGCCGGCACATCGTCGATGGCGACGCCTGCATGGACGGCGTCCGGCAGATGCTCCCGCTGCTCCAGGTCGAGGCGACCTTTGTGGACGGCACCAAGCTGGTCTCGGTCCACGACCCCATCGGCGGCTGACCGATGGCCGACCGTGACGGGGTGATCCTGGTGTGCGGCCACGAGTCGGGCCGGGGCGCGCACCTGCGCCCGCTCGCCGGGCCGGGCACCGCCGTGGTCACCGCGGGACGGGAACTGCACAGGGCGCTCGCCGCCGGGCCGGCGGACCGGGACACCGTCGTGGTCCCGATGACGCTCGGCCGCGAGCCGAGCCTGGCAGCGGAGAGCGCCCGGACCGTCCGTGCGCTTCCGCCCGAGCTGCGCCGCGGTGTCGCCGTCGCCGATCCGTTGGGCACCGTCGACCATCTGGTCGGCTGGCTTCGCGCCGCGGCATCCCGGCTCGACCCGGACAGCGCGCTGCTGCTCGCGGCCCCCGGCGGCGACCCTCACGAGGACGCCGAACTGGCCCGGGCGGCCTACCTCGTGCGCCGCAACGGACGGCACCGGCTGGTGGAGACGGCCCTGATCGGCGGAGACCCGGACATCGCCGAGGGGCTGCGGCGATGCGTGCTGCTGGGCGCGCGCCGCATTGCCGTGCTGCCCGCGTGGTTCGGCGCGGTTCCGCTGCCGCCCGCGGTCGACGACGTGCCGGTGCGGGACGCCGGTCCGCTGCTCGGCTCCGCGGCGCTGGCCGGTGTCGTCGCCGCCCGTGCCGCCGCGGCGCGCCACCGGCTGCGGGAGCACGGGGACGACGGCGTCGGCCGCGCGCTCGGCGCCGCGGACGGATTCGGACTCGGCCACACCCACGAGCCGGGCGAGCACGACCACACCCACGCCCACGGCCAAGGCCACGACCAGGGCCACCGCCACGCCCACGGCCACGTGCACGACCACGGCACCCCGTCCCCGACTGCCCGCCCCGTGACCGGTGCGGGCGCAAGGAGCCACCCATGACATCGACTATCGGCATCTACCTCTACGGCGACGATCCGGTCGAGATCAACGCCGGACGCCGGACCCTCAAGGTCAAGGTGTCCAACACCGGCGACCGCGCCGTGCAGGTCGGCTCGCACTACCACTTCTTCGAGGTCAACTCGGCGCTGCGCTTCGACCGCGACAAGACCCTCGGCATGCACCTGAACATCCCCGCCGGGACGTCGGTGCGCATCGAGCCGGGCGGCACCCGCGAGGTCGAACTGTGCGAATACGGCGGCACCGCCCGCCTCATGGGGTTCAGCGGCCTGCTCAACGGCAGCACGATCTCCGACCCGGCGCGCATCGAGGCATTCCGCAAGGCCTTCGAAGAAGGCTTCGAAGGAGCCAAGGAGACCAAGGCGACCGGTGCGTCCGAAGGCAAGGGCCACAAGAGCAAGAAGGGCGCGAGCTGATGCCGATCCTCTCCCGCAAGCAGTACACCGACATGTTCGGGCCCACCGTCGGCGACCGCTTCCACCTCGCCGACACGAACCTGATCGTGGAGGTGGAAAAGGACTTCAGCGAAGGCCTGTACGGCGACGAAATCGTGTACGGCGGCGGCAAGTCCATGCGCGACGGCATGGGATCCGACCCGCAGGCCTCAGCCGCCCAGGGCGCGCTGGACACCGTGATCACCAACGTGGTGGTGATCGACCCGATCCTCGGCGTCGTCAAGTGCGACATCGGGATCAAGGACGGCATGATCGCGGGGATCGGCAAGTCCGGCAATCCGCAGACGCAGAACAACGTGCACCCGAAGCTGGTGGTCGGCGCGTGCACCGAGGCGATCTCCGGGGAGCATCTGATCGCCACCGCGGGGGCGATCGACACCCACGTCCACCTCATCTCGCCGCAGCAGGCCGAGCAGGCGCTGACCAACGGCATCACCACGCTGATCGGCGGCGGCACCGGCCCGACCGACGGCACCAACGGCACGACCTGCACGCCGGGCCCGTTCAACATCGCCCGATTCCTTCAGGCGGCCGAAGGACTGCCGGTCAACCTCGGCATCATGGCGAAGGGCAACAGCAGCCGGCCGATGGCGCTCGACGAGCAGATCGAGGCCGGCGCCTGCGCGCTCAAGGTGCACGAAGACTGGGGCGCCACCCCGGCGGTCATCGATTGCGCGCTCGACGTGGCGGACCGGCACGACGTGCAGGTGGCCATCCACACGGACAGCCTCAACGAGTCCGGGTACTTCGAGAGCACCCGCGCGGCCTTCGACGGCCGCACCATTCACACCTTCCACTCCGAAGGCGCGGGCGGCGGCCACGCGCCCGACATCCTGCGGGTGACCGGCGAACCCAATGTCATCCCGTCCTCGACCAACCCGACGCTGCCGTACACCAGGAACTCGGTGGACGAGCTGCTCGACATGGTGATGGTCTGCCACCACCTGAACCACAACATCCCGGAAGACGTGTCCTTCGCGGACAGCCGGGTGCGCGCGGAGACCATCGCCGCCGAGTCCGTGATGCACGACCTCGGAGTGATCAGCATCGTGTCGTCCGACTCGCAGGCCATGGGGCGCGTCGGCGAGTCCGTCACCCGCTGCTTCCAGATCGCGCACCACTGCAAGGACAAGCGCGGCCCCCTGGACGGCGACACCACCCGCAACGACAACCAGCGGGTGCTGCGCTACCTGGCGAAGGTGACCATCAACCCGGCCATCGCGACCGGCATCGCCGACTACGTGGGCTCGCTGGAGGAAGGCAAGCTCGCCGACATCGTGCTCTGGCCGATCCACTCCTTCGCCGCCAAGCCCAAGATGATCATCAAGGGCGGAATCGTCTCCTGGGCCCAGATGGGCGACCCCAACGCCTCGCTGCCGACCCCCCAACCGGTGATCTACCGGCCGATGTTCGGCCAGCTCGGCCGGGCACAGCAGGCCACCCACCTCACGTTCGTCTCGCAGGCCGCCGTCGCCGCGGGCGTCCCGGAGAAGCTGGACCTGAAGCGCACCATGGCGCCGGTGCGCGGCACGCGCGTCATCGGCAAGCACAACATGGTCCGCAACAACGCCCTGCCCAAGGTCGAGGTCGACCCGGAGACCTTCAAGGTCACCCTGGACGGCGAAGTCACGACCATCGAACCGGCCGAGACGCTGCCGCTCAACCAGCTCTACTTCGTGGTGTAGCGGATGTTCTCCAGCCCGGACCAGCCGACCGGCCCGAACCCGTCCCCCGAGCCGCAGCTCGGGGGACTGTCCTCCCTGCTGGTGAGCCTCCAGCTCGCCGACTCCGCCTTCCCGAGCGGCTTCTACACGCTCTCGCACAGCCTGGAGGGCTACGCCCAAGCCCGCGCGGTCACTCCCGAATCGCTGCCCGCGCTCCTCGCCGACCTGCTGCGGCACGGCGTCGGACCGGGCGATGCCACCGCCCTCGCGCTCGCGCACCGGGCCGCGGCCGCGGGCGACCTGGACACCGCCGTCCTCGTCGACCGGCGGCTCTGCGCGGGCAAGCTGAGCCGCGAGATGCGGCAGGCCGCCACCCGCACCGGGCGGCAGCTGCTCGACCTGTCCGCCGAAGTCTTCGGACACCCGGTCGTCGAGGGCTACCTGCGGCGGGTGACGGACCGCCAAGCCCCCGGCACCCAGGCCGTCGCGGCCGGGATCGTGCAGGCCGCCGCCGGCGTGCCCGTCGCCCAGGCCGTGGCCGCGGACCTGTTCGCGTTCAGCGCGAGCTTCGCCGGCGCCGCGCTGCGGCTGCGGCTCACCGACCACCGGAAAGCGCAGGTACTGCTGCGCGGCGCCGCGCCGGTCATCGAGGAGACCGTACGAAGCGCACTGGTCCGCGACCTCGCCGACCTGGGCTCCACCGCCTTCGCCGCCGACATCATGTCCGGCCGCCACGAGCGCGCCGAGGCCCGCCTGTTCGCCAGCTGAGCGGCTGCCAGCGGCAGCCGGAATTCCGGACACCCGATCGCGTGCGGTCCGGGAAGTCCCGACGACAAGGAGCTTTGTGAACGACAACGTACTGCGCATCGGCATCGGCGGGCCGGTCGGCTCCGGCAAGACCGCGCTGATCGAGGCGCTGGTGCCGGTGCTCATCCGGCAAGGCCACCGTCCGGCCGTGATCACCAACGACATCTACACGCAGGAGGACGCCCAGCACGTCCGCCGCACCCTGGCCGGGGTCCTCGATCCCGAACTCGTGGTCGGCGTCGAAACGGGCGCGTGCCCGCACACCGCCGTCCGTGACGATCCGACGATGAACCTCGCGGCCGGCGCCGAACTGCTGGAACGCTTCCCCGACGTCGACACCCTGCTGTACGAATCCGGCGGCGACAACCTGACGCTGACGTTCAGCCCCGCCCTCGTCGACGTCTTCGTGTTCGTCCTCGACACCGCCGAGGGCGAGAAGATGCCCCGCAAGCGCGGGCCGGGCATCACCGAGTCCGACCTGCTGGTCATCAACAAGATCGACATCGCCCGGTACGTCCGCACGGACATCGCCGTGATGGAGTCCGACGCGCACACGGTCCGCGACGGGCGGCCCGTGCTGCTCACCGACTCGCTCGTCGGCGTCGGCATCGACGACCTGGCCGCGTTCCTGGAGTCCCGCCGCAAGGTGCTGATCTGACATGACCACCGCCCCGCCACGGCCGCCGACGGACGGGCTCGTCCCGGCCCGGCAGGCTCCGGGAGACGTGCCCGCCGACATGGACTTCCCCCTGCCGCCGCCGGTAGCCGACCGGCTCGCCGCGGCGCACTGGGCCGCCGGCCACCTCCCGCCCGAGGTGGCCCGCCTTGCCGAGCGCCCCGACACGCTCGCTCCCGGCTCGCCCGCCAAAGTCGGCATCCTCGACCTCGCGTTCGAAGTACGCGGAGCACGCACCGAATTGGTCGGGCGCTACCAGAAGACGCCGCTCCAGATCATGCGTCCGCTGTGGATCGACCCGGCCGAGCCCGGCACCGCGTACGTCTACCTGATGGCCACCGGCGGCGGCATCACGCAGGCCGACCGCTACCGCATCGACGTCCGCTGCGGCCCCGGCGCCCGCGTCCACCTCACCACCCAGGCCGCCACGAAGGTGTTCCGGATGGAGCAGGACTACGCCAGCCAACTCGTCGCACTCACCGCCGCGCCGGGCGCCTACCTGGAATACCTGCCCGACCCCCTGATTCCGTTCCGCGACGCGCGGTTCTACCAGCGCACCACGGTCACCGCCGCACCCGGCTCCACCGTCGTCCTCGGCGAGACCGTCACCGCGGGCCGCCTGGCCCGCGGCGAACGGCACGACTACCAGGTGCTCGCCACCGATCTGGAAATCCACCGCCCCGACGGCACCCTGCTCGCCGTCGACACGCTGCGCCTGGTGCCCGACCGCGGCCGGGACACCGTCACCGGCCCCGCGGTGTTCGCCGGGTACGACCACCTGAGCACCTTGTTCGTCATCGGCGGCCAACGCCCCGCCGCCGAGATCGCCGACACCCTGCACGCAGCCCTGGCCGGACACGACCTGCACTACGGCGTCTCCACGCTGCCCGAGGAATCCGGCGCCTGGCTGCGCCTGCTGGAGGACAGCCCCATCCGCACCGCCGCGGCATTCTCCGACGCCTGGCGGGCCGTCCGCCTGCTGCTCACCGGCAGTCCGGCCCCCGATCTGCGCAAAACCTGACGTCCGCCTCCGCCCCGTTCCGCCGACGAGGAAGTGCCGAGACCGTGCCCATGCTCACCGCGCCCCCGCCGATGCCCCCGGCCTACAACGCCGGCGACACCGCCTGGCTGCTGGCCTCCACCGCCATGGTCCTGCTGATGACCCCGGGGCTGGCGTTCTTCTACGGCGGCATGGTCCGCATCAAGCACATCCTGATGATGATCAAGATGAGCTTCGCGGCCCTTGCATTCGGGACCATCGTCTGGTGGATGCTCGGCTACACCCTGGCCTTCGGACCGGACGTCGGCGGAGCCGGGATCATTGGCAACGTCGACCAGGCGTTCTTCCGGGGCATCCAGATCAACACCCTCACCGGCGCCATCCCGACGTACATCTTCGCCACCTTCCAAATGGGCTTCGCAATCGTCACCGTGGCTCTGATCAGTGGATCCATCGCCGACCGGGCCCTGATGCGCGGCTGGCTGGTGTTCGTCCCGCTCTGGCTGCTCGTCGTGTACGCACCCGCCGCGCACTGGGTCTTCTCGCCCGAAGGCTGGATCCACGACCGGCTCGGCGCCCTCGACTTCGCCGGCGGCCTGCCCGTCGAACTGAACTCCGGCGCGGCCGGACTGGCCGTCGCCCTCGCGCTGCGCGGCCCCCGCGACTGGGCCCGCCGCGAGGAACGCCCCAACAACATCCCCCTGGTGGTCATCGGCGTCGGGCTGCTCTGGTTCGGCTGGTTCGGCTTCAACTCCGGATCCGCGCTCAACGACCAGGGAACCGCGGCCGCGGCGTTCGTCAATACCCAACTCGGCGCCGCGGGCGCCATGGTCACCTGGCCGCTGGTCGAACGCCGGCGCACCGGCCGGGTCACCACCACCGGCGTCGTCTCCGCCGCGGTCGCCGGCATGGTCGCCATCACCCCGGCGTGCGGCGAGATCAACCCGCTCGGCGCGGTCGTCACCGGCCTGGTCGCCGGTTTCGTGTGCGCCTACGCCATCACCCTCAAATACCGCTTCGGCGTGGACGACACCCTCGACGTGGTCGGCGTGCACGGCGTGGGCGGCGTGACCGGACTCGTGATGGTCGGCCTGTTCGCGACCGCCCGGATCAGCGGGCAGAAGGGCTTGTTCTACGGCGGCGGCTGGAGCCTCCTCGGCAAACAGGTGCTCGCCATCCTCGCGATGGCCGCCTTCTCGTTCGCGCTGAGCTGGGTGCTCGCCAAGCTCGTCGACGCCACGGTCGGCTTCCGGGCCGACGCCGAGTACGCCACAGTGCCGGGCGCGGCGGCCGAGGAGGCCTACGACACGCTCACGGCAGACCGCCTCGGCGCCCTGGTGCACGAGAACGCCGCCCGCAGCGACAGCGAACTCAACCAGCGCATCGCCGAGTTGATCCGTGCAAACCGTCACGACTGACACCGTGCGCGGCCCAGTCCCCGCAGACAGCGGCCTCCGTGCAGGAAGCACGGGGGCCGCCCGGGTGCCGTCGCGAGCAGAGGCAGGGGACCCGCCCGCATGAACTACCGCATCAGCCTTCTCTTCCGCGCGATCCCCGTGGTCATGGCAGGTGTGTGTCTCGGCATGGGGCTGACCGTCCTCCGGCACCCCCACCCCGACCCGGACGCCTACGTCGCGGGGCACGTCAACGTCTTCCTCACCGCCATCTGCCTGTGCCTCTTCGCCACGGCGTGCACGATCATCCGCCAACTGCTGGGTCGGTATTCGGCCGCGGACCGCCTCGCCTACCCCATCCTGGCCGGGCTGCTCGCCGCCGGGACTTTCGCGTACGGCGTCCACTTGGCCACGGACCCCGACTCGCCGAACCCGCACAGCCTCGCCGGACACGTCATCCTCGGCCTGGGGCTCATCTGCGGCTGCGTGTTCAGCGTCGTCCTGGCGTCGACCCGCTTCTCCACCATTCCGCTCAACTCCGCCTCGGCGCCGGGCAGTCCGGCCGCGGGGCCGAGCTTCGGCGCGACGTTCGCGCGCCTGCTGCCGTTCCTCCCCTTCGCCCTCGCGCTCACCGCGTGGACGTGGTCGATCGTCCTGCTCGCCGGGGGCGGCCACGGGACCGGCGTACCGCGGTCCACCGCGGGCTTCGTCCTGGCCGGGATCGCCTGCGTGTGCACGGCGCTCATCGGACTGGTCGCCAGCATCCTGCGCCAGGTCCAGGGCACTTACACCGACACCGACCGCCGCGCGTGGCCGGCCCTCGCGGCCGCTGCCGGCGCCGTCTCGCTGCTCTGGGGCATCGGGCTGATCTGCCACGACAACCCGAAGTGGGCGACGCCCGGACTGGTCATGGCCGGCCTCGGACTCGTGTGCTGGAGCATCCTCAGCAAGGTCCTGCTGCTGGCGATCGTCTGGCGGCGCACCGCCGAACTCGCCTCCCGTGTACCGATGATCCCGACGCTGACCGCGCTCTCCTGTCTGTTCCTGTCGACGTTCCTCTTCGAAGCGGACACATCCTCGGTCATCGTGGCCGCCCGCGTCCTGGTCGGGCTCGGGGCCATCTGCTATTCGCTGTTCTCGATCGTGTCGATCCTGGAGAGCGGCACGTCCTGAGGTCCGCAACGCCGCGGTCGTCACCGCCCGGCCCGCGAGAAAGCGCGCGGTGCCCCGTCGGCGCATCGACGCGCTCGCGGCGTTGGCCGGGCAGGCTGCCGTGGCCCGGTTCAGGTAGGTGTTCAGGGTGTCGGCTGGTGCGTCGCGTGCGGCTCGGTTGAGCGCGGTTGCGGTGGCGGCGGGGCTGTGGCCGACGCCCGAGCTGCCGTCGATCGGAAGGCGGTCGTCGGGACTGCTCCATGCTTCCCACGAGTGGACGGCCGCGGTCCCGGGGGCGTGGGGCAGGCCGCGCGCGATGAGACGGCGCCGGTGCTCTCCCAGGGTGCGCAGCGCGTCGTACGGGCCGGTGGGGATGGTGATGTCGGCGGTGCGGGCTTCGTCCAGGAGTACGGGCAGGAGCAGCTCGAGGGCGACGGGTATGTCCTGTGGTATCGGTCCACCCCAGTGCTTCGGGGCGTGCTGTTCCAGGAACCGCATGCCGCGGCGGGCTGCCGGCCGGTGAGCGGGGTGGGGATCCAAGGCGAGGACTGCGGCGAGGGTGGGCAGGTCCCGGGCCAGGGGTGCCGACGGGGAGCCCCAACCGCCGTCGGGTTGCTGCTGGTTGACAAGCCAGTCAAGCATTCGGTGGGTGTCCGGCCGCGCGGGCAGCAGGGTGGCGACGCGGGCGGTGTCGTAGACCGACGGGGTGATGGCGCCTCCGCCGGTGCCGAGGTCGTCGACCGTGTTCCGCAGGCGATCCAAGGCTTCGTCGCGGGCGGCCCGCGGCTGGAGGCTCACCGCTCTGCCCCGCCGGACGCGGACGCGCAGCGCACGTCGGGCAGGATCTTGTAGCGCGGCGCGGCGGCGTGCCAGGCGATGGCGTCCGCCGCCAGGCGTTCCAAGCCGGCCAGGTGGCTCAGCAAGGCCGGGCGCTCCAGCCCCAGGCGAGGCAGCGTGGCGCGCAGCCGCAGGTAGGCGGCAAGTTCTCCTCCGATGGCGTGGGCTGTGGCGTCGACGCCCTGCTGCAAGGTCAGCCCTTGTTCGGCGCAAAGCACCGGCACGATGTTGACCGGCCTTTCCCCGTGCAGTTCCTTGGCCAGCGAGAACAGGTCGTTGACGAGGACGTGGTGATTGACGAGAAACCCGGACAGCGCCTCGACGAGGGGGTGCTCCAACAGGTCTGTGGGAACGGGGATGCCGTCGGCCAGCGGCAGGAGTTCGTGCAGCGCTCGGATGCCCAGCACGTAGGGCCGTAGCTGCCGGTACTCGGCCAGGGAGGGGACGGCGCACCGGCGCTGCAGGTCGACTTCCCACAGGTGGGCGTGCCAGTACTCGCGCAGTTTCATGCGATAGCGCTGGGTGTGAAGGGGCCGGCCGAAGCCGTGCAGTGCCTGGGCGACCAACGCGGTTGCGCGCGCAAGCGGGAGGTCGCGGGCGTCGGAGCAGGAGCCGTCGAACACGGCCAAGGCCCGGTCGTACGCGGCCATCATGTCCGCGGCACTGCGCAGTTGCCCGCGCTCGCCCTGTTCGGCGACCCAGTCCTCGTGCAGACAGGACAGCGCGTTGTTCAACATGATCAGCCGCAGGCCCTGCCGGGACGAGGCGGGGTGGAGCCTGCCGGTGAACTCGCCCAGCCGTATTGCGGCGAGTGTGTGGCGCAGTGTGTCCGGCATTCGGCTGCGTCGACGTAGCCTGACGGCCCGATCCGTGATGCCGAATTCGTCGCCGACGTACGCGAACCAGCGCGCGCGGGCATTTTTGGCCGCGAAGTCGATTCGGCCATCGTGGAGCGCCCCACACGCTGTTGCCGCCGGCGCCGTGAAGCCACAACCGGAGCCTGATCGGCGGCGGTCGCGAATACGGCGGTCGCTCGGTTGGGTGGTTTGAGGCGCTCGGCGTGGGTGGAGCAGGGGTGGGGAGAGCACGGTTCAGCGTGCTTGACCGATCAGGCTGGCCGAGCAGCAGGCAGAGAACCCATATGTTGGAAAGCACTGAACCGGAACGTTCCGCTGTGACGACCCCCGACCAAGTCGCGTCGGCCGCACGGGGGATACTCCTGCCGTATCTGCGGAACCTCGTCGGCCGGGTACCGCCGCCGCTCGACATCCCGTGTGGGTACTACTTCGGGTGGGTCGACGAAGCAGGTCGGGAAGTGGTCTACCAGGGACCTGCTTGTCGGGCTGTCACGCTTGTCCTTCTCAGCGCCGGTGTCGAGGGCGCCTCCTGGCAACGGGCACGCTCGGTGGCCGCCGCGTGTGCTCTCATCCACGGTTACGGCTTGATCTGCGACGACGTCATCGACCAGGACGGGACGCGGCGCGGTCTTCCGACTGTGTGGAAGGCCTTCGGCGTCCCCACGGCCATCCTGGCCGCCGATGCCTTGCTGATGACGGCCCTTGCGGAGCTGGCCGAGCAGACGGGTCCCGCGGCAGCCGACGTACGGCGCGTGCTTGTCGGTGCGATGTATGGGGCGTTTCGCGCGCAGGCAGAGGAAGCCCGGCTCCAGCAGAACGCCCGAGTCTCCCTGCGGCAGGCGCTGGAGGTTGTCGACGGCAAGAGCTCCGACTGGGTCGCCGCCTGCTGCGCGGCAGGCGCGCTCCAGGGCGGGGTGGGACCGGAACGCGTGGAGTTGATGCGGTCGTTCGGGTGGCACCTGGGCCGGGTGATGCAACTGCGCGACGACGTCCTGGACGTCTTCGGGCACGCCGGGGAGGCCGCGCCGCCTCGGCGCGACGATCTTCGGTCCCGCAAGAAGACGAGCATCGTGTGCGCCGCTCTGGAGTCCGGCCATGCCTTGCAGACCGAGCTGGCCTCCTACTACCGGCGGCCCCAAGCGCCAAACGATGCGGAACTCGGCCGTATGGCCGACCTCGTCGAGCAGTGCGGCGGGCGTGACTGGGCCGAGCGGAAGATCGAGGACCACCTCGATCAAGCGCATGCCTGCGTGCGCCGCGCGGTGGTCGATCCGGGGCTGGCGGAACTGATCTGCGCTTACGCCGATCAGTTCACGCATCAGTCCGTCGGGGACGAGCCTCTCCAGCCACAACAGGTCGGTCCTTGCGCTTGACCGACGCAACAGACCACCTCCTGATTCGAACTGGCCGAAGGCCGAAGGACACATGCCGAGCAACATCGAGTTCCACATGCCCTTCCCCCATGCCGTTAGCCCGGATGCCGCCGCAGCGGACGAGCACCTGGTGCAGTGGGCTCTCGCAGAGGGCCTGCTGACTCCGGAACAGGCAGGCTACTTCGCGGCCATGCGGCTGGGGACTTGCGCCGCCTACATCTACCCGAACGCCCGCGGGGAGGACCTCGACCTCGCCGCCGACCACATGGCCCTCTGCAGCCTGGTCAACGACCTGGTCGGCAGCACGGACGGAGCACGGGTCGACGAAGCGGTCCGTATCTGCCGAGATTTGCTGGCCCTGTTCGACCACGACGAGCCCGTCCGACCCGCCACGCCCGTGGGTGCCGCGTGGTGCGGCTTGTGGCGGCGCCTCCGCGAGGGCATGCCGGCAGCGTGGTGCAAGCGCGTCCGCCGCGACCACACCGTGGTCTTCACCGCGTATCTCGACCATCGCATCCGCCGCACCATGCCGACCGTCGGGCAGTACCTCCAGCGGCGGCGCATCACCACGGGGCTGCCCTTGGGCCTCGCCATCGCGGAACGGGTCGAGCACTGGCGGGCCCCGGCGTGGTTCCCGGCCACGTCACTCGCCCGCGCACTCCTCGACGAGGCCACAAAGCTCGCGATCCTGCCGAACGACGTCTTCGCTGTCGAACGCGAGGAGGCCCGAGGCGAAGTCGACAACATGGTGCTGGTGCTCGAAGCCGCCGGCCGTACCCGCGACGAGTCCATCGCCGAGATCCAAGCGATGGTCCGCCACTCCGGCGAACGCTTCCTCCGGCTCACCGATCGGCTGCCCGCCTATTACGACCACCTCGGAGTCGACCAGGCAGACCGCACCGCGACCGACATCTACGTCCGGGGAATGCGCCACATGTTCCGCGGCAACTACGACTGGATGACCGACGGCACCGCCCGCTACGACCGTCACGCCACATTCCTCGCAGTCTCCTCCGGGTATGAGGACGCTCCCATGACTGCGCATTAGTTGGCACCAGCAGCCGTCGCGACCCATCCGCTGCCGGCCGGAGTCCGCTCGCCGGCGCCTTGAGGTCAGAGTGAGCGGGGTTGCATCAAGTGGTTCTGTCCGCTGTGGGTTCTCCCGGTCGGCGCAGGGCTACCTTCATGGTCACTCGACGACGGCGGAGCAGCATGGCCGGTCGAGGGCGTAGAGGGTTGCGGTTGACGGGGATCAGGCGTGCCCTGTCGGTGATGGTCGCGAGGACGACGGTTGCTTGGGCGAGTGCGAGGCGGTCATCGATGCACTTGCGGGGGCCTGCGCCGAAGGGCATGTAGGTGGTGCGGTCGGGTGCTTGGGCCCAGCGGTCGGGGTCGAAGCGGTCAGGGTCGAAGCGTTCGGGGTCGGGGAAGCAGACGCTGTCGCGGTGGATCGCGGAGGTACTGAAGCCGATGAGGGTGCCTGCGGGTAGTCGGGCGCCGCCGAGTTCGGTGGTGTGTGTGGTGGTGCGGGTGAGGATCCAGCCTGACGAGTACAGCCTGAGGGTCTCGGCGACGACCCGGCCCAGGTAGGGCAGTTCATCGAGGTGTTCGTGGGCGGGGGCGCCGTCCGCGAGGACGCGGTCGACCTCGTCGTGGACCCGGGACTCGACGTCGGGGTGAGTGGCGATCAGGGCCAAGGCCCAGGTGATCTTTCTGTTCCGGTGTGTTGTCTGATGATGTCGGCGACGCTTGGTGTCCGTGCGGTGTCTAGGTTCGCCGGTCGAGAACGATGGGGGAGTTGGGTGATGGAGCCTCGCTGACTGCGGATATCTGGGGCTGTTCGAGGCGACGCGGATCACGGTCTTCTCGGCGAAGGGGAAGGCCGTCGAGCCGCGCGTTCGTGGGGCGAGTTCCCTGAACAACCGCTGGGCCTCGGCCTTGCTCTACAGGGCTGGGTGACCGCCGGGGCGGAGTGTGCGTGCTCGGCGGAGATGGCCGGAGACGACGGAGTTCCTTCGGCTACCGGCTCGGCTCGACCGGGTGATCGGCGCGCCACCCCGCCGTGGCGACGCCCGCCATGACCACCGACACGACGCTCTCGGCGAGTTCGGGCGTGATCGGCAGGTGGCCGAAGAGCACGCGGTAGTACGTGGTCGACGCGAGCATGTCCAGGAGCAGGTCGATGTCGGCGTCCGGCCGGATGTCGCCGCGCTCGATACCCCGCCGCAGGGCAGCGGCTGTGGTGGCACGCCGCGGATGGAAGTACGCGTCGAGGAACTCCTTCTCCAGTTCGGGGTCGTCGGCCAGATCGGCAACGAGGGCGGGAAGCACGCGACGGCCGACCGTGGTGGTGAACGCGTCGCTGAGAGTGCCGATGCCGGCGATCAGGTCGCAGTGCGTGCACCCGGTGTCGGGCGTGGGATTCGTGCCGATGGCGCAGGCTAGCGCGTCCACGACAAGGTGTTGGCGCGAGCGCCACCTGCGACGGAGGGCGGGCTTGCTGGTTCCCGCGCGAGCGGCGACGCCTTCCATCGTGAGCCCGCCGTACCCGGCCTCGTTGAGGATCTCCAACACCGCTCGGGGGACTGCAACGTCGATGCGGGCGTCGCGTGGCCTGCCGGACGTCCTGCGTGGGTTGGAGGCCTGAAGCCCGCTTGCGCTGTTTGGCATGGACCAAGTATAGATTAAATTCCGTTCCGGATCGGAACTTAATAGGCGAGGAGTGGATATGCCCACAGATCCTGGCGAGACTGCACTCGATCAGCCCGACGATTCTCAGGTACAGGGACCGCTCGCTCCGGGGAGCATCCGCGGTGCTGAGGAGCGGGTGTTCGGCGCCCCGTACCGCGTCCTCACGTTCGGTGTTCTGTTGTCGGTCGGCATGGTGGCGTTCGAGTCCCTCGGCGTGGCCACCGTCCTGCCCGGGATCGCCGAGGACCTCGACGGTCTCGGTGCCTACGGCTGGGGCTTGTCCGCCCTCATGCTGGCCAACATTGTCGGCACAGTGCTCGGCGGACGTGCCGCGGACCGCCGCGGCCCGTGGCTCCCGATGGCCCTCGGCATGCTCGTCTTCGCCCTGGGCTGTGCGATTGCCGGTGCCGCCGCCACATGGCCGCTGTTCTTGGTCGGCCGCTTCGCCCAGGGCCTGGGTGTGGGAACCGTGATGTCCATGGCCTACACCGTGATCGGACTGGCCTACCCTTCGCACCTCCGGGCAAGGATGTACGCGCTCCTGTCATCGGCCTGGACCGTTCCCTCGCTCATCGGCCCGGCGATCACCGGCACGCTCGCCGAACACAGCACGTGGCGCTGGGTCTTCGTTGCCATGCTTCCGGTCGTCGCCGTCGCCGGGGTGCTCACCTTGCCGCCGTTGCGGGAACTACGGCCACCGGAGACCACGTCCGCGGCATCCTTGAGCCCCGGCGCCCTATGGTGGAAGCGGCCCCTCCCGAGCGCCGTCCTGCTCACCGTGGGCACCGGCGTATTTCTTCAAGCGCTTCTGCTGAAGAATCCTGCCCTGCTGGTCGCTCTGGCCGTGATCGGCCTCGCCGTCGCGATTCCGGCACTGCGGGCGGTCACGCCCGAAGGCACGCTCGGCGCTCGCCCGGGGCTCGGCGCGGGCATCGTCCTTCGCGGCATGCTGTGTGGCGTCTACTTCGGCAGCGAGGCATTCCTCCCCTTGGGCCTGCAAGAACTGCGCGGCATGAGTTCCACCCTGGCCGGCCTGGGGCTGTCGGCCGGGGCCATCGCCTGGGTGGTCGGCTCCGGCTTGCAGGCCAAGCGGGACATCGGCGCTCGCGGGCGCGTGGCGGCCACCGTGATGGGCTTCGCCCTGCTGCTGACAGGCACCGTGTTGACGGCGCTGGCGATCCTGACCACCGAAGTGCCCTCGTGGATCGCCGTGGTGGGGTGGGGCATCGGCGGTCTGGGCATGGGCATCGCCTTCAACGCCACCACCGCGGACACCCTCGAACAGGTACCGGCGACCCGCCAGGGCGAAGCCTCCGGCGCCCTCCAACTCGCGCAGACCCTCGCGACGGCTGTGATCGCCGGCCTCGGGGGCGCGGCCATGGCGCTCGCCGAGAACCATGACGGCTCCACCCGCACCGCCCTGCTGGGAGTCTTCGTCCTCACCGGACTGCTCGCGGTGGCAGGCATGTTTCTCACTCGTCGAATGCGCCCCAGCGCCGACGACCGTCACTGACCGATTCCATCGCTCGTACGCCTATATGCCGTACGCCGGTTGGTGCCGGGCTGCGGCTTGTATCGGCGATGCCAGGCAGCCGACTTGGTCTTTGTCTCGACGGCTCTCAGGTGACCTGGAAGTTGGCCATCATCGCCTCGTGAAGCCGAGAAGCGTCGTCCGCCCAGCCGATGGTGAGCCCAGGCTGCCGCAGAGCTGGAGCAGGCGCGTCAACGTGCCGCAGAGGCCTTGGCCCGAGCGGCGGAAGCCGCGCGGCCGCTGGCAGAGACACAGCAGCGGGCTCGCGCCCGCGGTGGTTGCCGGCCTCGGTGAGTGCCCAGGCCGGCAACCACCGTCACATCCGGTTCATACGCTGACGGAAGCAGGGCGCTGTTGGCAACTAGTAAGACGAGATGTTCTGACGCTACAAGTGGGGCGACCGACAGCTACTGAGCTTTAAGGTGTGGTGTCGTCGAGGGCTGTCAGTTGTTCGGTCCGGCGGTACGTCTGTTGTATGAGATATGCGCCAGGTGGCGGGTTGACCGCCGAGCGTAGAGCGGTGCGAGAGCAACTGAAGGATGGAGGCCGGTGAGCGGTTCGCCGTCGGTGACGACAACGCGGTGATCGCCAAGGAGTTGCGGGTGCACGTTGTGCGTAGTCAGCCCTACTCGGCGTCCTGTGCCTCGATCAGGTCGAGGTCGCGAACGCAGAAGCCGTGGTGCTCGAAGGTCTCGTTGAGCACGGTGCCGAGGCACTGCCGCACCAAGCGGCCCCGGGCGTAACGCGGCCAGACATCGTCGTCGGGCACCGGCGCTCGCGCTGCGAGCTGCACGGCGGTGACCTCGTCGAGCCAGGCCTCAAGCTCGGCTGCCTGTGCGTCACGCACGTTCACGATCTCGTCGAGGGCCGGATCGAGCGAGAGGTCAATTCCGTGCGCTCCACGGTACGGCTCGACGGTTGTCCCGATGCCCATCGGTGTGAACAGCTCCGTCGAGCCCAGGCAGCAGCGGCGGAACCACGAGTCGTGGACGAAGACCAGGTGGCGCATCGTCTGCACCGCCGACCACTCGTCGTTCATGCTGCGGCGCTCGATGCCGGGCGTACGGCGGATTCGCTCGATCGTGGCGGCCCAGCCGGCATGGAGCTGACGCGATGCCTCGCGCAGATCGTCAGGGTCCTCGGAGCGGATGAGCACCCGCACCGGATGGCGCCGGTCGAGCTCTGCCTCGACGTACTCGGTGACCTCGACACCGTTCACTACGAGGTTGGTGACCAGCCCGTCGATCACGGCATCCTGCATGACGACACCGATCAGGCGTGCCCCGGTCAGATCGCACTCACGGAACTCCGCACCGTGCAGATCCTCGTCGATATATCGCGTCATGCGCCGCATGCTAGGTCCGAGCACCGACAAAGCCGGCCTCCCCGGTTTGATTTGGCGGTATCGGCGTGAGTTTGAGTCCGGTTCCAGCCAATGCTCCGTCGATGAGCCACGGTCGGTGCCGCACGCTGCGTAGTTGGCGCCGGACGGCGTCGCGAAGCAGGTCGCGGTAGTCAGTCCAGGCCTGTCCACGGTTCGCGGAACTTCGCGGAGCAGCGGGTAGTTGGCCTGCACCGCGGATGTCGGCGCGGTCGCCCCGCTCTCGGATCGCGGATCGGCGGGTTCGGCGCGGGACTTCCCCATCCGTGGAAGTCCCGCCGGGCCAGTCTGCGAGTGTGCATGTCAACGTGCCTCGTCAGATCGTCGGCTTGGCTGTCTCGGGGATCGGCAGGCAATCGAACTTGAGTCGCCCAATAACGGGCTTTTACGAGGCCGGCAAAAGGCTGCTTGGCTGTTGGACCGGCCACGTTCGACGCCGGGGCCTTGGTGTGGAACACGCGCCCAAGAACCGTTACCGCTCCCGGACTGCGTAGGTCAGGTGGGTGACCCGCTGAGTCGGCTCCGCGCGGATTTGCTCCAGGGCCACGCGGCTCGCGTCCACGCCCTCGAACAGGCGGATCCCGGCGCCGAACAGCACGGGTGAGAGCGCGACCGTGAATTCGTCGACCAAGCCGTCGTTTACGTACTGGAGGATGGTTGCGCCGCCGCCCGCGATGCGGACGTCCCGGTCGCCCGCGGCCTGGCGGGCCCGTTCGAGTGCGGACTCGATGCCGTCGTTGACGAAGTGGAAGGTGGTCCCACCGGGCCGTTCCCAAGGGTCGCGCTTCTCGTGGGTGACGACGAAGACCGGTGTGTGGAAAGGGGCTTCCTCCGGCCACATCTTCTCGCCCGCGTCGAACATGCGTTTACCCATGACGCTCGCGCCGGTGCGCTCGGACGTCGCCTGTGCGATGTCGTTGTCGGGTCCTTCCTCGCCGCCCTCGCCGAGCCCCAGGTTCTCTCGGAAGAACCGCAGAGGGAAGATCCACTGCTGGAGTTCCATCCACTGCCGCCCCATCAATTCCTCGGTGGACTCGGGCGCGATAAAGCCGTCCAGGGACATGGACACGCTGAAGAAGACTTTCCCGGGCATCAGTTCTCGACTCCCTTGCGTGCGTTCTCGGTGACGTAGGCGGCCAGGTTGTCCAGGGTCTGCCGACCGGCCTCGACCGCGTGGTACTTCTCGACTGCTTCGTCGCGCAGCTCCCTGGTGGGGAACAGCGTGCGCATCTCGATCCGGGTCGCCGCGCCGTCGGGCTCAAAAGTCAGGGTCGATTCGAAGGCGTTCGGGTCGTCTCGGGACTCGCCGTGCAGCATCGCGATCCGCTCCGGCGGGGTGATCTCGGTCCAGGTGATCCACTCCGGGTAGTCCGTCCCGTCCGGACCGTGCATCACGAATTCCCACTCGCCGCCGACACCGAACGCGAACGCCCGAGTGGTGGTGGTGAACCCCTCCGGCCCCCACCACCGCGAGAGGTGCCGTACCTCGGTGAACGCCTCGAACACCAGCTCCCGCGGGGCGCCGATGACTCGGGAGATCGCGATCTCGCGGTCGGCCGTCGCGGACTGGGCTGGTGTTCCTTGCTCTGCCGTGCCCATGAGTTACTCCGCATCCCTTGTCGCTTTCAGGTCCTGCACGTACTCGTCCAAGCGGTCGAAGCTCTCGTTCCAGAACCGCTCGAACCCGCCGGCCCATTCGTGGACCGGCCGCAGCCCGCGGGCGTCGAGGCTGTACAGGCGCTGCTTGCCCGCCTTGCGGTCGCGCACCAGCCCGACCTCCCGGAGTACCCGCAGGTGTTTGGAGGCCCCCGGCTGGGTCATCCCCAGCGCTTCGGCCAACTCGGCCACCGGCTTCTCGCCCGACCGCAGCAGCAGGAGGATCTCCCGGCGCTGCGGCTCGGCGATCGCGTTGAAGACGTCCGACGTCGTCGCTGCTCGTGCCATGCGAGTATCGTATGCCGATATCGGCATACGTCAAGCCGTGGGGAAGGGCAGGCAGGTCTTGCTTTGTGGCGGTCGCCGGCCCCGCTTGCGACGGAACCGGGCCGCTGGTATGGACGTGGGCGCGTCCACCGGCGCCCAGCAGAGCGAGAGCCTTCGATGGCGGCCACGAGGATGACGACCAGCACGATCACGGTTCGTGGCGGTCGGGTTGTTCCAGAGCGTGAACAGGGCCGAGCACGCGGAGCGCCGTGATCGCGAGCTGGTCACCGGGGCGAACAAGGGAATCGGCCGGGCGGCCGCCGAGCAGCTCGCCGCCATGGGGATGACCGTAAGTGCATGCCCTGGATAGTGAGGGCTGGTCTTCGGGGTTTACGGCTGCGATGGGGCGTCAGGTGCGGCGGCGGCGGCAGGCGTTGGGATTGACGGCGGGGCAGTTGTCGGAGGCGTGTGCGGGGGTGGGGGTGGATGTGCCGTCGCGGACGATCGCTTCGTGCACTAAGGCTTCCACCGGGCTGGCGACGTCGTCCACCCCGAGATCCGCGACACGATCGCCGAGTTCAAGGAGAACGGCCAGACAGTCTGGTTCACCGGCCACAGCCTGGGCGGGGCGTTGGCGATGCTGTCGGGCGCGCGCATGTATTTCGAGGCACCCAACCTCGTTCCGCACGGCATCTACACGTACGGCCAGCCGCGCACCTGCGACCGGATGCTCGCCGCCGCTTACGACCAGGCGCTCAAGGGCCGCACGTTCCGGTTCGTCAACAACAACGACATCGTCCCGCAGGTCCCCGCCGAGCCGGCGTTCCACCACGTCGACGCCATCCGCTACATCGACGCTTCCGGCAAGCTCCACGACCGCATGCCCGCCCTCGGCATGCTCGCGGACAAGGCCAAGGGCGCCACCGCCGACCTGTTCGCCCCAGCCTCGGACGGCATCCGCGACCACTTCATCGACCACTACGTCAACGCGCTGGAGAAGAACCTCGCCTGACGCCGCCGCCCCCGAGCCCCCACCGCGCGAGGGGCTCGGGGGCGACGCGCAAACAGGCCGCGCGCAGCCTCGTCCACGGCGGCCTCCTCGTGTTGTGCCGCACGCAACGAGGGCCGGTCCGCGCACATCCACCCGTCCGGGCAACCGCGCATCCAGCGTCGGCCATGTGCGCGCGTCCCTTCGTCCGCGCGGGTGAACGCCTGCGCGTCCGCCTCGACTCGGCGTGGTGCGCGCCGATACGACTACCCGAACCAACGAATCGTATGGATAGCGAGTCTCTCGGATGCGTCTTTCACTGCGCTGCTGGTCCGCCGCCGCTGCCGCGGCAGCGTTGTCCGCGGTGGTGTGCACGGCGCCGGCGTCGGCCGCGGCGCCGCAGCACCGTGCCGCGGGGGAGGAGTTCGCGTTCACGCTGCACGGCGCCGCGGGGTGGCTGCCGGTCGCCGACGAGGACCGCACCGGGTACGTGCGTACCGCGTTCAAGCACTGGGTGGATGCGGACAAGGACGGCTGCAACGCCCGCACAGAGGTATTGATCGCCGAGGCCGTGGACGCGCCCGAGGTCGGTTCGGGGTGCACGCTGACCGGCGGCACCTGGTACTCCGCCTACGACGACCGCACCATCGAGGGCGCCTCCGGCCTGGATGTCGATCACCTGGTCCCGCTCGCCGAGGCGTGGGATTCGGGCGCGAGCGCGTGGACGCCGAAGGAGCGCGAGCTGTACGCGAACGACCTCGACGACGACCGGCACCTGATCGCCGTGTCCGCCGCCTCGAACCGGTCGAAGGCGGACAAGGACGTGCGGGAATGGGTCCCCCCGTACCAGCCGTATGACTGCCAGTACCTGGCCGACTGGGTGTCGGTGAAGCCCGCTGGGGCCTGTCCGTCGACGCGGCCGAACAGGCCGCGATCGCCGACCAAGCCGCGGCGTGCCCGGACCAGGAGATCACCGGCACCCGCGCACGCTGACCGGCAACCGCCCAGGACGTCCCCTCTCTAAGCCCTGGCGCTCACGGACGCTCGGAAGCGCGGGCGTCCTACGCCTCACGGCAACCGAAGCACCTTTGCCCACGTGCTGTCCCACCCAGGCTGCCGCGTCCGAGCTGTCTCCGCAGTACGCGACGCGGACGTTCCGCACCGACCCGGCCGCCTTCACGGTGGTCGGGGTCAGCACACCGGGGAGCGCTTCCCGCTCCCGCCCACCAACGCCCGGAGTACGGCATGACGATGACCGAGGTGGCCACCACCCATCCGTTCCACATCACACGCGAGGAAGCCATCCGGCTGCGGGTCGCCGCAGAACGGCTGGTCCCGTCCGTCCTCGTCGAACAACCCGCATCATTCGACGACTTCGTCGGCCAGCTGATGATCCCCGGGCCGGTCATGGACCTCGCCCGCAAGGCCGCCAACCTGCGCCTGTCCGTCCAGCAGACCGAGGCCATCCGCAGGCACCTCGCGCCGATGCAAGGCGTCGAGCCCGGGCTGCTGCGCCGCATCCTGGTCGACAAGGCCGAGAAGGACCCGTCCCATCCGCCCTACATCCGGGTCGCGTGCACCGGAAAGGGCAGCTACGACGGCTGGGCCACCGAGTTCGACTACGTCGACGACCTCGAGCCGCAACCGGCCGGCGACTACGGCTCACCCGCGGTGCTGGAGATCTGGCCGGCCCAGCACTACTCGCCGATCCACTCGCACGGCCACACGACCGGCATCATCCACTGCCTGACCGGCCAACTCGACATCATGGGCTACGGAGCCCTCGCCTGGGACGCCCCGAAGAAGGGGCTCTACACCCTCACCCCCGGCCAGACCGCCTGGCTCGCCGGCGACACCTACGCCGTCCACAAGGTCTTCTGCCCCTTCGACGGAAACACCGACAAGCCCACCGGCCCGGGATACCTCAACAACACCGACCAGTTCGCGGCCAGCTTCCACGTCTACCTCAACGACGACGAAACCGCTTACTACGACAACGTCGACAGCCGCGACAACTTCCACTACATCGACGAGAACGACCACACCGAAAAGGTCTTCACCACCTACTCCGACCTCTCCTGGCGGGTGCTGCGCCAAGTCCTCGAGCACACCGAACTCGACTGAGCCACCCGCCCGGCGGCAACGGTCCGTCGGACCTGGTCGGTGCTGGCGTCGCTCGCGTCGTGGCTCGGTACATGTGAACGGGAAACGTTTGCACCACTGGGCTTGATTCGCTTTGACGGACACCCTGGCTGAGGGGCTGCGGCCCTTTCGGGAGGATGTCCATCATGGAGAGCATGGGGAAGAAGAAGCCTC
>NZ_JBMULZ010000034.1:0-59408 GCF_049534875.1 Uniformispora flossi | reverse complement strand
AAGCTAAGCTCTTCAGCGCCGATGGTACTGCACTCGAAGGGGTGTGGGAGAGTAGGACGCCGCCGGAATTTACTTACAGATAGCCCCGCCCGGGTAACCGGGCGGGGCTATCTGCTTTTCTACGGCTTTACCGCGGCGCGGTAGGGTCTACCGCATGCCTGAGAACAACGAGCACCACGACCCCGCAGCCAGCACCCAGATGTTCCAAGCCTTCGTGGCCCAGCAGGAGGGTGCCGCGGCTTCCTCCCGTGCGGATTCTCCCGCGCCGGCGCCGCACCACCGCAGCGGCGGGATGTCCCCGGCGCTGATCGGCGGCATCGTCGTCGCCGTGATCGCCATCGTCGTCATCGCGGTCGTCGCCCTGTCGTGACGAACCGGGTCTTCGCAACGTGGTGAGGGCGAGGACGGAAGACCGTCCTCGCCCTCACCCGTATCCGTCGGTGTCGGCCTCCCGCGTCGACACCGTGCGTACAGTTTCCTTCTACGGCTCCGGCCAGAGCGCGACGACCGCGCCGTCGCCGGCCCGGCAGCCCTCGGCGACGTGTCCGAGGAACTCCAGCATCTCCGGCGGGCGCCGCCATTCCTCGGCCAAACGTGCGGCCAGGCCGCCCGATTCGGCGCCGAGTGCTTCGGCGTAGCCGCCGGTCATGACGACCAGGGCGTCGCTGGGCTTCCACGTCGTGCGGCAGACCCGGACGTGTTCGGTGCCCTGTTCCGGGAACGCCGGCGGGGCGGCGTCCGCGGGGGTTTCGCGGAGGCCCAGCGGAGCACGCCAACCCCCCTCGGCGAGACGCAGGATGGTGCTGTCGCCGAGGACGGCCATGTCGACCCGGTCGTCTTCCAGCGGCTTGGCTGCGGTGACCAGGACGGCGAGGCGGGTAGCCGGTGCCGGTTGTCCCAGTGCGCGGGCCCGGGCCCCGATCTCGGAGAGCCGGGTGCGCAGGTCGGTCTGGACCGAGGCGAACGTCGCCGTCCAGTCCCAGTCCTCGTGCCGTCCGTCGGCGACCATGCGCGCCACCGCGCGGTAGGTGCTGCGGATGGCGACCTGCGCGGCCAACTCCGGCGCGTAGCCGCCGTCGACGCCGTCGCAGACGACGGCGATCGTCCACTGCCCGCTCGGATCGGGGCCGACGGCGAAGGAGTTCTGCCGGGGTGTGCCCTGGCGGGAGTGCAGGTCGCCGCGGACCGCGGCGGCGCGGGCGGTGATGCGTCCCACCGTGCCGCCTTCGGCGACCATGCCGCCGCCGTCGGCGAGTACAGGTGTGGGCAACAGGCGCAGCATGCGGCGGGGTTCCGGGCCTTCCCGACGCAAGTCCCGCTGTCGGCCGTCGGATTGCGGGGCAGACGGCGCCGAAGCGGATGAATCGCCGTCGGTCGGCGCCGACGCCGACGCCGAAGCCGCGGGTGCCGTGGCGGCTTTCGCGGTCGGTACCGCCGCCGTCCGGGCGGCAGCCGGCGGGATGACGGTGGTCGTCGTGGGCGGCGGTACCCGGAGGACGCTCGTGCGGTCCGCGGCCTCTTCGTCGGCAGTGTCGGCAGTATCGGCGGTGTCGCCGTCGTCCGTGTCGAAGGCGGGGAGCCCGCTGTTCCGCTCGGAGCCGGGCTTCGAGCTGCCCGATCCGCCCGATCCTCCGGATGCTGCCGAGGAGTTGGCCGGATCGTCGCGCGGGTCGAGCGGGTCCACGGGATCGACCGGGTCCAGCCAGTCGGCGAGTGTGTCGCCGTGCGTGGCGGAGGCCTTCGGTGCGGCGGTGGTGGACGATGCCGCGGCGGAGTCCGCCGAACTGCCCTTGGGTTTGCGGCGTTGCGGCAGGGGCACGCCGGTGTGCGGTTCAGACGGCCGGCTGTCCCGGCTGCCGTCGTCGTCGACGCGTTCGCCGCGGGCCGGTGCGGGGCGCGGGACGAGGTCCGGCGGGGCCAGCGTGTCGGAGGGCATGGCATCGGACATCGGTGTGCCCGGCGGCGGCCCGGAGCCCAGCATGATGTCTTCCCACGGCGAGGTGGCGCGGGTGCGGCGGCGGGCCGGTGCGCTGTCCGGATCCGGCAGGTCGGTGCCGGGCGCCGGTTCGGTGGTCCGGCGCGGTTCGCGGGCGGCGGGCAGCGGCGGCGGGGCGTCCGGGAGCGGGGGGATGGCGGGCCCGTCGACGGGGCCGTTCTCCAGCTGGTCGTCGCCGCGGATGTAGAGGTCGTCGTCGGGGGGCTGCTGGATGCCGATCCCGAACCAGTTCGCGATGCGGCGGGCCCGGCCGGGGCGGGCGTCGCCTCCGTCGGGGTCGGCGTAGTCGTCGGTGCCCGTGTCGTACGGCTCGTCGGAGTAAGGATCGTCGGAGTAGGGATCGCCGTACGCGTCGGCGTCGTAGTCGTCGTCCTCGTCGAACCGCGGCGTTGCCGTTCGCTGGGCCGGCGGTCGGTCGCCGGTTGCGGGGCGCCTGTCGAAACCGTCCGGCACGATTGCCTCCTTCTGGTGTGCGGGGGGCTCCCCGCGAGGGCCGCGGGCCTCGCTTGGCCGCCCGGCGTCATGTCACGGTCCTAGCCTGCCCGTACGGTGCGGGTGAACGCACGGATTCGGCCGCTGTGGCGTGTGGGGAAGTCGGTTCCGTACGGCCGGAATCGCTCCCTGTTCGAATTCCGGCCACCAAAAAATACGTTTCTGGTCTCGATCCTTTCGCCCCTTTCGCTTACAGTCTGCGCACCCGTCCAGAGACGGGTACCGGCGGCGCGCGGATTGCGTGTTCTTGCCGCCGAGTTCACATGCCCGGGCCGGCCTGCGTTTGCCGTGTCCGGGCTCTCGACCCCTTGGAGTGGGATGAAGCTCCGTCGTACGCGCGCCGCCACCTGTGCGTTGGTCGCGGCGTTGACGTTGGGTACCACTGCCGGGACCCTCGCGGTCTCCGGTACTGCGTTCGCCGCACCCGCGGCCGACGCCAAGCAGCACGGCAAGACGGTTCTGTCCGGCGCGGCGGCGGAGGTCGCGGCGGACGGTACCGTCACGCTGACGTGGACGGCGTCGGGCAAGGCGAGCGCGGTGCGCGTGTATGCCTCGACGCACCCGACGCTGCCGGCCTTGACGGGCCGTCAGGTGGCTGTGGTGAACGGCTCTTCGGCCACCGTGACCGGGCTGGACCCGGCGCAGCGCTGGTACTTCCAGCTCGTTCCGGACGGCAATCCGTTCGGCGGCGTGGTCGTCGCGCAGCGTGGCCTGGGGCTTCCGGACGCGCCGAACGCGCGGGACATCGGCGGGTACCGCACCGCGAACGGCTTCACGGTGCGTTACGGCCAGGTGTTCCGGTCGGACGCGCTGATCAAGCTCAACGACGCCGAGCTGGCGAAGCTCGCGAAGCTGGGCGTGGACACGGCGGCCGATCTGCGGACCGACTTCGAGGTGAACCTGAACGGCCCGGACAAGGTGCCGGCCGGGACGGACGTGCTGCGCGTGCCGGTGTCGGACGGTGGCATGTACGCGAAGCTCAACGAGGTCATCGCGAGCAAGGACCCGGTCAAGCAGGCCGAGGCGCTCGGCAACGGCAAGGCCGAGCAGCTGCTGATCGACGCGAACAAGTCGTTCGTCGCCGACGCGTCGCAGCGTCAGCAGTTCGCGGCGGTGCTGAAGAAGATCGCCGCGGGTGAGACGGTGCTCTACAACTGCTCGGCGGGCAAGGACCGCACGGGCTGGATGACCGCGATCATCCTGAGCGCGGTCGGTGTGGACCGGGCCACGGTGACGCAGGACTACCTGCTGAGCAACACGTACCTGAAGGCCTCGAACGACCGGACGAAGATGGGCCTGAAGTACGCGGGCCTCATGCAGAACCCGGACCTGCTCGACCCGCTGCTGGGTGTGCAGAAGCAGTACCTGGACGCGGCGTTCGACCAGGTGGCGAAGCAGTACGGGTCCTTCGACCGGTTCCTGCGGGACGGTCTGGGTCTGGACGGGCGGACGCTGGCGCAGCTGAAGCTGCGGCTGCTGAGCGTCTGACCGCGAGTACGTGACGTCCGCCCCCGCGGTCCCGGCACCGGGACCGCGGGGGCGGCGGCATGTCGGGGGCAGGGTGTGTGCGTGCGGGTGCGGGGCGGGTGTGGTGCCGCTCACGCCCCCTGCGTACGGTCCCGTATGGATCGGTCGGCGGGGCGGTGACTAGGGTGGTCTCGCGCGTACCGGTTGCAGCGCCCCGCGTCTGTCCGCGGGTGTTCCCGGCGCGCTTCGTTCTTGGACCAACACGGGAGCACCACCGTATGCGCGCTCGTCGCACTCGTTTTGCCGCCGTTGCCGTGGCATCCGCCTTGGCTTTCGGCATTGCCGGTTCCTCCGCCGCGCTCGCGGACGACGGCAGTGCCGCCGACCCGGCCGCGTCGTCGGCGTCTCTGGCTTCCCTGCTCGACGCGTCGGTGACCGCCGGTGCGGACGGCTCGTACACCGTGCGCTGGACGGGCGTGCTGGCGTACGGCCAGGTCGACGTGTACGCCTCGACCGACTCCCGCGACCCGAAGGGCACGGGCAAGAAGGTCGCGTCGTCGCGCTCCGGCAGTGCCGTGGTGAGCGGGCTGGACGCGGGCAAGCGCTGGTACTTCGTGGTCGCGCCGGCCAACGGCGGCTACAGCGTGGAGACCGCGACCCGCGGTGTCGGCGTGCAGGGTGCGCTGAACACCCGTGACCTGGGCGGCTACCGGACGGCGAACGGCCGGACCGTGAAGTACGGCGAGGTCTTCCGGTCGGACAGCTTCGGCAAGGCGACCGACGCGGGCGTCGCGAAGCTGGCCGGGCTGGGCCTGGATGCGGTCTACGACTTCCGGGTCACCGGCGAGATCGGCAGCAACGGCCCGAACCGCCTTCCGGCGGGCGTGGATTCGCGTTCGGTGCCGCTGTCCGACGGCGGTGTGCTGGCGACGGTGGTGGCGGCGGTCTCCAGCGGCGACCCGGTCAAGCAGCAGGAGATGCTGGGCGACGGCAAGGCGCAGAAGTTCATGGAGGACGTGAACCGGTCCTTCGTGAACGACCCGGCCAAGCGCGCCGAGTTCGCGGCGGTGCTGAAGGCGGTGGCGTCCGGTGCGCGGGTGGCGTTCAACTGCTCGGCGGGCAAGGACCGTACGGGCTGGATGGCGGCCACGCTGCTGACCGCGCTGGGCGTCGACAAGGGCACCGTGTACACGGACTACCTGGCGAGCAACGACTACCTCAAGCCGAGCATCGACGCGACGATCAACGGCATGGTGGCGTCGGGCGCGCTGCAGAACCCGGAGCTGGTGCGTCCGCTGCTGGGCGTGCAGACCTCGTACCTGGACGCCGGGTTCGACGAGGTGCGCAAGGTGTACGGCTCGTTCGACAACTACCTGCGCAACGGCCTGGGCATCGACGGCCTGACGCTGGCGAAGCTCAAGCTGCGGCTGCTGTCGGTCTGATCCGGCCTTCCGGACGGCCTTCCCGGCGCGGACTCGCGCTCGGTGTGGTCCCCGGGAACCGATCGCCCCGCCTCGACGTCCCCGACCGCGACACGGTGTCGCGGGCGGCGGCGTCCAGGCGGGGCGACAAGTTGCTTTTTGGACTTGTCCACGAGTCCTGGCCCTCCGGTGACGGCGTTCTCTCCCGGGGCGTTGCGATCACCGATGTGTGGTGGTTCCCCAACCATTCCTATGCGTTTCCTGGTGGGAAACGGCGGTCCTGCACGGTGTCCGAGCTTCCGCAGGCGCGGCCGACGGTGACGTTCGCGGTGGCGGTCACTGTGTCGACTGTCGTGCGGACGGGTCCCCTCCCGGTTCCCCCGCGCCCCCGTGGACGTGCGCCGCGCCGGTTCGCGGTGGAACGAAACTACGTTCAGCAGTCGCCCAGTTCGCTGCGCAGGCGGGTGAGCGTGCGGGACAGCAGGCGGGAGACGTGCATCTGCGAGATGCCCAGTTCGGTGGCGATCTGCGACTGGGACATGCTGTTGAAGAAGCGCATCATGAGGATCTTGCGCTCGCGGGCCGGGAGGCGGCTGAGCAGCGGGCGCAGCGCCTCGCGGTACTCGACGCCTTCGAGGGCCTGGTCCTGGTAGCCGAGCCGGTCGGCGAGCGTGCGCTCGTCGGAGCCGTCGGTGGCGTCCAGCGACGACGGCGCGTAGGCGTTGGTGGCTTCCAGGCAGGCGACCACTTCTTCCTGCGTGACCTGCAGGTATGCGGCCATCTCCGCGACGGTCGGCGCCCGGTCGTTGGCCTGCGACAGGGTCTCGATCGCCTCGGAGAGGGACAGCCACAGTTCCTGGACCCGGCGGGGGACCCGCAGGGACCAGCCGCTGTCGCGGAAGTAGCGCTTGATCTCGCCGATGATCGTCGGCATGGCGTAGGACGGGAACTGCACGCCGCGGTCGGGGTCGAAGCGGTCGATGGCCTTGATGAGGCCGATGGTGCCGACCTGGACGACGTCCTCGTGCGGTTCGTTGCGGTGCCGGAAGCGGTTGGCCGCGTAGCGGACCAGCGGCAGGTTCTGCCGGATGAGCTGGTCGCGGACGAAGGTGTGCTCGGGGGTGCCGCGTTCGAGGGTGGCCAGGCGGGCGAAGAGCACGGCCGACAGCTTGCGGACGTCGGAGCCGGCGCCGTCTTCGGCGTCCGTTCCGGCATCGGATACGGCGTCGGGCGAGCGGGCGGTGAGCTGTCCCGGGTCGGCGGCGGACCGCCGCCCGGAGGGGACCTCGGGGAGAGTGCGAGGTACCGGTTCGGACTGAACGTGCTGCTGAACGTGCTGGCTCTCGAGCAGGGCAGACATCCGTACCTCATCGCGGGGTCGTCTAGTACCGGCGTTTCCGGACTGGCCGGATCGATACCGGTCGGTGTCCATCAGATCAATACCAGAAGCGCGGGCCTTATCAAACCGCTTCGGGTAAACCAGACATTTTGCATCAAAATTCTTCATATCACACAGACTTGGTAGTGGTACAGGTCAAATCAAGGCGAATGTCGATCAAGATACGTAGCTGTTTATGCTCACGAGTGGCGCGAATGGGCTGTTATTGCTATAGGTGTGTTGTCCAGCCAAGCCGTTTACCACCCGCGTAACCTTGCGCGACGTACGCCACAGGGAGAGCGCGCGTGACGGTGACGGGAAAACGGGTATCCGGCGGCGATGAGCAAGCGGAGCACGGGGATCACGGGGAACACCGCGCGGGACAGGCCAGGTGAGGCTATGAGCAGTGCCGTGACGCCGCTTCCCGGCCCTCGCGCGGTCGGCGCGTACGCCCCCGCCTGGTCGTGGTCCGGCCTGCAGGACGCCCTCGAGCCGCTGCTCGCCGACATCACCGACACGTGCGCCGGCTTCGCCGAGGTCGCCGCGGTCCTCGTCCACGTGTCGCACGACGACATCGCCGAGCTGCGCGGCGCGGCCGGCCTGGTGGCCGACGGCACCCCGGAACCGGCGACCGTGCACCTCTACAGCCGGATCCTGCACGACGAGCGCCTGCCGGTCACCGACGCGCTGCACACCGGCCGCCCGGTGATCCTCGAAGACCGCGTCCTCGGCACCGCCCGGTACCCGCGGCACGACAGCCGGACCTGGGGCGAGGGCGCCGGCGCCTGCGTGTGCGTGCCGATGAGCGGCACGATAGGCAGCGCGCCCGATCCCGCGGAGCCCGCACGCGGCGTGCTCACCGTGGCGTTCCGCGACACCGTCCCGTTCGACCGGCGGCTCCTCGCCCGGATCCGCGCCTACGCCGAGCTGATCGGCGACGAGATCGCCCGGCTCGGCGACCCGCCCCGGGCCGAGGACTTCCTCGGCGCGCACACCGACGCCGCCCCGCGGCGCGCGTCCGGCCGCCGCTCGGCCGCGCTGGCCCGCGCCGAGGCCACCCTCGCCACCCTGGACGCGGTCGGCACCGGCACCTTCGACTGGGACCTGGCGGCCGGCCAGGTCGCCTTCGACACCCGGCTGAGCCGGGTGTTCGGTCTGGAAGGCCGCTACTCCGGCCCCATCGAACCGGTGCTGTGCGCCTTCCACCGCGACGACTTCCCCGGACTGCGGCTCCAGCTCGCCGAGGCGTTCACCGCCGACGACGTCTTCCACGTCGGGCACCGCCTGCACGACGCCGACGGCCGCGAGCACTGGGTCGAGGTCCGCGCCGGGGTCGCCCCGGCCGACCGGGACCGGCCGCGCCGCCTGCGCGGCGTGGTCACCGACGTCACCGAGCTGCCCGACCTACGGCTCACCCTCGCCCGGCAGGCCGAGGAGATCGACGCCCTGGTGATCGTTGTCGACGGCGAATGGCGGCTCGTCTACGCCAACGCCGCCAGCGAGCGGCTGTTCCGCCGCCCGCGCGCCGACATCCTCGGCCACCCCCTGCACGCCCTGCTCCCCGAAGCGCGGCACCACGGCTGGGGACGCCGGCTGTTCACCGCACTCCAGGAACACCGTGCGCAAACGTTCACCCTGCATGTCCCGGAAGACGACCGCTGGTTCCGGGTCAGCGCGTATCCGCGGCAGCGGCAGATGCTGCTGTTCTGCGTCGAGATCACCGCGGAACGCCGCCACGAGGCCAAGCTCCGCGAAGCCGCGCAGGTGGCCGCCGCCCAGCAGGCCCGCATCCAGCTGCTGACCGCCGCGCTCGCCGAGTCCCTCACCGTCCACGAAGTGGTGCGCGCCGCACGGCGGATGCCCGCGGTGTGCGGTGCGGACGGGCTGGCGATCGGCATGGTGCAGGACGGGCGGCTGCGCGTCGTCGGGCACGCCGGGTATCCGCCGCGCGCCGCCGCCGGATACCCGGTGTGGGAACTCGACGACGACGCGCCGTTCGTCGAGGCGATCCGGCGCCGCAGCGCCTTCGCGATCCGGTCACGGGCCGAATACCTGCGCCGCTACCCGCACTTGGACATCCTCGCCGACGCCGCGGGGCGGCAGGCGTGGGTGTTCCTCCCGCTGATCGCGTCGGGGGAGTCGGTCGGTACCGCGGTGCTGTCGTACAACCGCGAACGCGACTTCGGGCCGGACGACTTCCGGCTGTTCGGGCAACTGCGCGCACTGCTCGCCCGCGCGCTGCACCGGGCGCGCCGCTACGACGACGAGCACGCGATGTCCGCGGGCCTGCAGCGCGGCCTGCTGCCCGGGCGGCCCGCACGCATCGGCGGCCTGACCATCGCCACCCGGTACATACCCGCGACCGTCGGCATGCAGGTCGGCGGCGACTGGCACGACGTGATCTCGCTGCCCAACGGCAAAGCCGGGCTGGTCATCGGCGACGTGCAGGGCCACGGCGTGGACGCCGCGGCGATCATGGGCATGCTCCGCACGGCGGTCCTGGCGTACGCGGTGGAAGGCCACGAACCGTCCGAAGTGGTGCGGCGCACGAACGCGCTGACCGCGGGGCTCGGCACCGACCTGTTCGCGACCTGCGCGTACGTCGAATTCGACCCGTCGAACGGCCGCGCGGTGATCGTCCGCGCCGGACACACGCATCCGGCCGTGCTCGGCCGCGACGGCACCCGGCTCGTCGACGTGCCCGGCGGCCTGCCGCTGGGCATCGACACCGGCGCCCGCTACCCCGCCACCGAGGTCGCGCTTGCGCCCGGCGACGTGCTCGTGCTGTGCACCGACGGACTGGTCGAGTCGCGCGGGCTCAGCCTGGACGACGGTGTCGCGTGGATGCTCGACACCCTCGAGCACGGCCGCGGCATGACCCCGGACGGCCTCGCCGGACACCTGATCGCCCGGCGCATCGGCGAACTGGGCGACGACATCGCCCTGCTGCTCGCCCGGTACGACGGCGCCGGCCGGGCGTAGGGCATGCCCGGGTGCGTGCCCTGGTCATGCCGCTGCCACGCCCCTGGGACGCCGCCGGTTGCCGCGTTTCCCCGGTCTTCCCAGGTTTTCCCAGGTTTTCCCAGGTCTTCTCGGGTCTTCTCGGGTCTTCTCAGGTCTTGTCGGGTCTTCTCGGTTCTTCTCAGGCGGACAGGTCCGCGCGCAGCCGGGCCAGCGCGCGGGCCAGCAGCCGGGACACGTGCATCTGGGAGATGCCGAGCCGTTCGCCGATCTGCGACTGGGTCATGTTGCCGAAGAACCGCAGCATGATGATCTGCCGGTCACGCGGTGCCATCCGGGCCAGCAGCGGCCGCAGCGCTTCGCGGTACTCGACGCCGTCGAGGGCTTCGTCCTCCTGCCCGAGGCGCGCGATGAGGGCGTTGTCGCGGTCGTCGTCGAGGTCGTGGGCGTCCAGCGAGGCCGGCGAGTAGGCGTTGGCCGCCTCCATGCCTTCCAGCACCTCGTCCACGGTCATGCCGAGATGCCCGGCGAGTTCCACCACGGTCGGCGCACGGTCGTGCTTGTGCGAGAACTCCTCGGTGGCCTCGGCCAGCGCGAGGCGCAGCTCCTGGAGGCGCCGCGGGACCCGCACGCTCCACGACGTATCGCGGAAGAAGCGCTTGATCTCGCCGATGATCGTCGGAACGGCGTAGGTCGGGAACTCGACGCCGCGGTGCGGGTCGAACCGGTCGATCGCCTTGATGAGGCCGATCGTGCCGACCTGCAGCACGTCCTCGTACTGGTCGGTGCGGCTGCGGAACCGGTTGGCCGCGAACCGGACCAGGGGGAGGTTGAGTTCGACGAGCGTGCTGCGTACGTACGCATGCTCGGGCGAGCCTTCCTCGACCTCCGACAAGCGGAGCAGCAGGGTGCGGGAGAGCACGCGGGTGTCGAGTGACGCCTCCGCCGCACGTGGCGCGGGGACTGGCGCGGGCTGCGCCGCGGCGTCGGTCGTCTCGGTCGTTTCCGCCGCCTGCGCCGTCACGGCCGTCTCCGCAGTCTCTGCGGTTTCCACCGTGGCCACCGGCGCGTCCGTCTCGCGAACCAGCACGGGAAAGCCCACCTCCTCATCGGAGCCGAACCCGGTCGGCTGGTCCGCCCCGTCCGGCGGGCAGCCGTTGTTCGCTCTCCACATACCGGCGCCGCGCGCTCCCAAACCCCTTGCGACATCTTGGATTTGTCCGGTGAAGCGCATCAACTCGGGCGCTTGCACCGGTCAATCGGTGAGGAATCGGACAAAATTCGAGGCGGAAAGTCGAGAAATACACGAAAGTTACCCGCGGGTCACCGGGTTCGGGGCGTGCGGCGGGCCCGGATCCGGGTCGGTGCTCTTCCGGATCCGGGCCGCACGGAGGGGGCCCGGTACAGGCTTCGGGTCAGCTCTCCAGGTCGGCGATGACCCAGGTGGCGAACTCGCGCCACTTCGCCGCGGCGGCCTGGTGGTCCGGGTGGGTGAGGTAGCGCTGGAGGGCGTCGGCGTCGGCGACGTCCGAGACGATGGCGTAGTCGTACGCGATGTCCCGGTCGGTGATGTTCCAGCCGCACTGCCAGAAGGTCAGCTCGGGGATGGTGTCGCCGAGGGCCCGGAAGGCCGCGTCACCTTCGGCCACGCGCGGTTCGTCGCGCGAGACGCCCTCGTTGAGCTTGAAGAGGACCAGGTGGCGGATCATCGCTTACCCCTCGGATGGTTCGGATTTCTTCGGTACGGGTTTTCTCGGTCCCGGCGGCTTCGGTACCGGGGCCTCGGACGCCGGGGTCTTGGCCGCGGATGCCGACGACGGGTACAGGAGGTCGCACATCCGCACATAGACCGTGTCCGGCCACGGAACATACTCCACTGCCTGGAGCGCCTCCTCGGAGACTTCCGACTCCAGCACCAGCGTGCCGTGGCCGAGGATCCGGCCGGCCAGCGGCCGCTCGAACTTCAGCTCCGAGACCTCGGCGAGCGGCAGCATCAGCACCCGGCGGGTCAGCACGCCGGTGGTCACCATCACCCGCCGGTCGGTGACGAAGAAGTAGTCGTGCCGCCAGACCAGGTAGTGCCAGGTCAGCCACAGCACGGACGCGGCGACGACCGGCCACAGGGCCAGATGCACGACGACGTTCTCGTCCGGGAAGTACAGCGCGAGCAGGACGGCCAGCGCGGTCGCGCCGAAGGCGGTGGAGCCGGGCCGCAGCAGGACGGACCAGTGGCGGCGGACCGCGATGGCGCACCGCTCGCCGGGCAGCAGGTACCGCTGCACGGTCTTCGGGCGTATCGACGGGTCCAGCATCGGCGGCGGGTCTCGGGGCTTCCGGGTCAGGGTTCGGGCAGGCGTGGGGCGCGGGCGGGCAGGGCGGCGGGCGGTATCGGCACGGGTGTTTCGGGGCGCGCGGGCGTACCGCGCGGCTCAGTTGATCAGATTGCCGATCTGGTTGCCGACCCACTTGGACGACGACGAGATCGCCGAGAACCACTGCGCGATGAGGTCCGACGCCTTGTCCGGCGTGGCGATGATCGTATAGATGACGAAGCTTATGAGCAGTACGCCGACGATCTTCTTGGCCTGCACCTGCATCGTCCCGCCTCCCCTGAGAAGCACCGCCCAGGCGCTCACCCTCATTGATACCGGTCGCTGCGGACTGCGGCGAGCCTCCACGCCGTTCGCGCACCCGAAGGGCCCGAAGGCGTAGCTCGAATGTCCGGGAATGCGGGATTGGTCGCGGTCTCCCTGCCCGGAACTTGGCTTGCGCATTGCCCGTGCTTTTGCCGGGGGTGTGTCGCCTCGAGGCGAACGTCCGTGCGGCTCCGGGGGTGGCGTCCGGCCGCGCGAGGGCGGGGGAAGGGGCGGGCGGGAAGCGTGGACGGGAAGGGCCGGGACGGGCGGTCCGGGGCGGGACGGGCGGTCCGGGCAAGGGAAAAGGGAGCGGCCGCGGGGGGATGTCGGTCGCTCCCTCTTCCATCTGGGACCCGGCCGGAGCAACGGTGGGTCGTACCGTCGCAGGCATCGGCCCGGAGTCCCGGGGTGTCGGGGGCTCCTGCCCAGCCCCGGACACACCATCCAGTCTGCGCCGCACGGCGGCCCGCCGCATCCGGCGGACGTCCCGCCGCGCCGGGACTTTCGGCCCGGAAACACGGACGTGCTTGGCGGTACGGGGAGTTGGCGTGGGACGTCGGTGACGGTCGCCCGGTCGGCCGCGGCCGGACGGGTCAGGCGGTGCCGTACAGCCGGTCGCCCGCGTCGCCCAGTCCGGGAACGATGTAGCCGTGCTCGTTGAGCCGCTCGTCGACCGACGCGGTCACCACGGTCACCGGAACGGGCGCGTCCTTGAAGGCCTCCTGCATCAGTGCGACGCCTTCCGGCGCGGCCAGCAGGCAGATCGCCGTCACGTCGGCGGCGCCGCGGTCGATCAGCAACTGCGTCGAGGCGACGAGCGTGCCGCCGGTGGCGAGCATCGGGTCGAGCACGTAGGCCTGGCGGCCGGTGAGGTCGTCGGGCATCCGGGTCGCGTACGTCGACGGCTGCAGGGTGCCCTCGTCGCGGATCATGCCGAGGAACCCGACCTCGGCCGTCGGCAGCAGCCGCACCATGCCGTCCAGCATCCCGAGCCCGGCCCGCAGGATCGGCACCACGAGCGGCCGCGGGTACGACAGCTTCACCCCGGTGGTGGCCGCCACCGGCGTCCGCACCTCGACCTGGTCCACCCGGACGTCCCGGGTGGCCTCGTACGCCAACAACGTCACCAGTTCGTCGGCAAGGCGCCGGAACGTCGGCGAATCGGTGCGCTCGTCCCGCAGGGTCGTGAGCTTGTGGGCGACGAGAGGGTGATCGACGACGTGAATCCGCATGGTGAGACAGTATCGCGCGGCCGGGGGTGGGCCGGGACGGCGTGGTGGGCCCGGAGGTGAGGCTGGACGAGGCCGGCCAATGCCGGCGCGTCGTGCTCGGTCGTGCCTGGGGCGGCGCCGGGGCGGCCGGTGGCGGGCGGAGGTGTGGTCGGGGCACTCGGTGTGGGCTCGGGGGTGCTTGGTGGAGTCGGTAGGCCGGGTCGGAGCGCTGCTCGGCGGGCCGCCGATAGTTGCGGGCGGCCGACCGGGCTCGGCGCGGTTGTCAGGGGCGGGAATGGGGTGCCGTGTGACCGCCGGGGGCCCTGGCTTTGCTCCGCTATTCCGGTGGGCACCGTGGCGGTTTCCCCGGCGCTGCCGTCGCGGCGTTCGAGTCGGTGGCGGGGGCCGTCTGCTGGGGCGGATCCGACGGCTGTCGACTGCCGGTGGGGCGGTGTCGGCGGGGCGCGGGTGCGTGGGCGGCCGGTTTGCCCTGGCGAGGTCGGGGCACCGCCCCTGGCATGGGCCAGGTGTGCGGGGACAGTGTCGCGGGCTGGTTGCGGTGGCGCATTTCCGGCCGAGCGGGCAGGTTGGTGAGGTCGGGTCGTAGAGGTGCACCGCGAGGGGGCCCTATGGGGCAGCAGCCAGGGCGCAACACCAACGCGACCGAATCCGCCCCGGCGGCCGCCCGCTCGGCGCGCGGCGATCGTGCCGCCGGAGCGCGCGCGCCCGACGCCTCGGGTGTGTCACGCGACGGGTCCGCGGTGCCTGGGGAAGCCGCCTCGCGGAACGGGCGCGACGAAGCTGCCGCGCAAAACGGACGCGTGGAAGCTGTGGCGCGGAACGGAACCGCTTCGCGCCGGGACCCTTCACGTGCCACGGCGTCCCGTGCCGCAGGTGCGGTTGCGGCACGCAAGGCGTCCGTGGGGAGTGAAAGCGTCCGGGCTCGTCAGGAGGCCGCGTCTGCGGGCGGGGCTGTGGCGCGTACTGCGCGGGCCGGCACGACGGGCACCGCGGTGGCGGCGCTTCGTGCAGGTGAGGTCGCCAGGACCGGCGCCGGGGCTCCGCACCAGGCCGCGGCCGTGCGTGCGTCCGTCGCTGCGGGGGCGGTGTCCCGTGGCGGTGCCGCCGTAGCGGACGCCGAGGTGGGACATGGTCGACCCGTCGGGGACGCCTCCGGCCCGGCGTCCGGGCAGCCCGGCGACTCGTCCCTCGAACGCCCGCACGCGCGCTCGGCCACGGGGGCGGCGCGGGGTGGCAAGAACGGCACGGCCGCGGCCGCCACGGCCGGCTCGTCGCGATCAGGTGCGGACAAGGGCAAGGGCACGTTGGTGGAACGGCGCGGTGACTCGGCCTCGTCCGGTCGGCCGCGTGGCGGTGGCGACGCGGCGCGGGCGCAGTCCGGCGCGCATTCCGGTGAGCCGCGGGCGACCGGTTCGGCGGCCGGCAAGGCGCGCTCGGCGTCGGCGGCGCGAGTCGGTGACCAGGACGGTGCCGACCGGCCGCGGCGCAAGTCCCGTGACACCGAACCCGCCTCGGCCGCAAAGCCCGCGCGGGCCAAGCGGCGCACGGGGCGGGCGCCCGCGGCCGACCCCGAGCGCGCGTCCGGGCCGGCCGACGGGCCGGAAGCGACGGCGCGTTCCCGAACCCGCGCGGGCAAGGCATCACGCGGCAGCGGCAGCGGCAGCGGCGGCGGCAAGGCAGGGCGGGGCGCCGGCGCGACGTCCCGAGCCGGTGGCGAACAGGCGACCGACGGCGGCGCAGCCTCCCCTTCGGGTTCCGCAGGCCGCGCTGCCCCCGCTGACCGACGCGCCGCTTCGCCGCGTCGCGCCGGGCAAGACGCCGCTGCCGACGAGCGGGGCACCGGTCGTCGACGTCGTGCTGCCACCGACGACCGCGGCGCCGTCGCACGCCGCGCGGCCAACGCTCCTGCCGCCACGAGCCGCACCGCCGGCGCCACGTCGAGCGAACGCGGCCCGGTGGTCGCCCCGGGCGCCGCCGCAGGATCCTCGGACCAGGTCCGCAAAAGCGCCACCACCACGGACCGGCCCCCGACTCCGCAAGACCGCGACGCCGACGGCACTGCTTCGGCGGCCCGGCGTGCCTCCTCCCGGAGGCGTCGCGGCCCCGACGCCGCCACCGCTCAAGCCCGCGACGCAGCTCCCGACGACCAGACCGCTTTCGCGCACAAGCGCGAGGCCGACGGCATTGCCTCGGCGGCCCGGCGTGCGTCCTCCCGGATGCGCGGGCCTGACGCCGTCGCCTCCCAAGCCCGCGAAGCGGCGGTCGACGATGCCGCCGCCGACACCCGTGCCTCCGTCGGCCGACGCGCCGCGTCGTCACCCCAGCGGCCCGACACCGCCGCCGCCCAAGACCGCGGCGATGCCCCCGACGGCCACCCGGAGGACGCCCCCGACCCCGTCTCCGGCGACGTCCCCGTCATCTCCACGCCCATCCGCGCGCCCGAAGGGCGCCCCGAGGAGACCGACGCCGAGCGGCTGCGCCGACGGGCTTTGTTTCTCCGGGAGTTGGCCGAAGCGCACGAGCTGCGGGAGCGGATCCAGCCGCGCCGTACCCGCACCGCGCGACTGCGGCAGATGATGCGGATGCGGACATTCCGCTACTGACACTCCGTCAGGTCGACAAACCCCCGCACGACGCACCGGGTCGGGCATCCCCAATCCGCGCGGAGACGCCCCCGTTTCTGCCACGATGCGGGAGGGAAGCACCACCGTGGTTCCGGGCCCGGAACCGGCCCCTCCCGTTTCGCGAGCCGGGGGAAGGCAGCGGTGGGACCCGACAAAATCACGGCAGTGCGCGCGGACCGGGAGACCGGCCGCGCCGAGTCCGACGACCTGGGAGAGTCCGGTGGCGTACTTCGCCGCAGTGCTTGTGCGCACTGAACAGACATGGGAGGCGCGAGAGGTCGACCTCGACGACGTCGAGGACCTCGACGGGATCGCCGATCTCGCGCGCGCTTCCTCCGTCGACGAGGAGCCGGTCCTCGTGCTCGTCGAGCAGGAGGACACCTGGTTCGCCGTCGTCCGCGTGGACGGCGAAGAGGATCCGCGCATCTACGTCTCCGACGCCGCCGCGGTGGGCCGCAGCGCGTACGGCGACACCCTGCTGACCGCCGACGTCCTCGGGCACGACCCGGACGACGACGAGGAAGCGCCGCCGAGCGGCCCGGCCGGCGACGAGTCGGTCCTGGCCGACCTCGGCGTCACCGCCGACGAACTCGCCGAACTGGGCGGCGGCGGACGCCTCCCGGCCGACGCCCTCGTCGTCATCGCCGAACGCCTCGGCTGCGCCGACGAACTGGAGACCGTGCGTTGACGGACGTCCCGGATACCGCGCCGGACCGCCGAGGCCCGGTACGGACCCGGTACGAACCGTGGATGCGCCTCGCACTCGACGAGGCGGCCTTGGCCCCGGCCACCGGCGACGTCCCCATCGGGTGCGTCGTCCTCGACCGCGACGGCGCGGTGGTCGGCCGGGGCCGCAACGAGCGCGAGGCGCACGGCGACCCGACGGCGCACGCCGAGATCGTCGCCCTGCGCGAGGCCGCCAAGGCGGTCGGCGAATGGCGGCTGTCCGGCTGCACCCTGGTCGTCACCCTCGAACCGTGCACGATGTGCGCGGGCGCGATCGTGCTGGCCCGGGTCGACCGCGTCGTCTTCGGCGCGTGGGACGAGAAGGCCGGCGCGGCCGGCTCACTCCGCGACGTCCTGCGCGACCGCCGCCTCAACCACCGCCCCGAAGTGATCTCCGGCGTCCTCGAAAACGCGTGCGCCGAGGTCCTCACCGCCTTCTTCCGCGAATCCGGTTTCGGAGCACGGGGTGACGTCGGGTAGGCTCTCCCTCGGTAGCGTGTCCGAGCGGCCTAAGGAGCACGCCTCGAAAGCGTGTGAGGGGGCAACTCCTCCGTGGGTTCAAATCCCACCGCTACCGCTCTCAGCAGTAAGGAAGCCGAGTTGG
Source organism: Uniformispora flossi (assembly GCF_049534875.1). NCBI lineage: Bacteria > Bacillati > Actinomycetota > Actinomycetes > Kitasatosporales > Streptomycetaceae > Uniformispora > Uniformispora flossi. The sequence continues at coordinate 41,871 of NZ_JBMULZ010000034.1, read as the reverse complement.
TCCGTAAGGACCGGCCCGGCTTCCTGCTTTTCGGGCGCGGGGATTCGGGGGACCGGGTCGGAGTGAGCGAGCCTCGGCGGCCGGTGCGGCGGGATGGTGTGGCGGCAGGGGTGCCGGGTCGGGTGTGGTACGCGGCGTATGCGTCGAATATGCATGCGGCGCGGTTCGCCTGCTACCTGCGCGGCGGTCGGCCCGCGGGCGGGGCGCGGGTGTATCCGGGGTGCCGGGATGCCGCGCCGCCGGGGCGCACGGTGCCGGTGGTGCTGCCGGGGCGGCTGTATTTCGCGTTGGAGTCGCACGTCTGGACGGGTGGGCTGGGGTTGTACGACCCAGGCGACAGCGGGGAGGCGGTCGGCCGGGCGTACCTGGTCACCGTGGGGCAGTTCTCCGACATCGCGGCGCAGGAGATGCGTCGGCTGCCGGACGGCGACCTCGATCCGGCGCGGGCCGTGCGGGACGGGAGGGACGCGCTCGGTCCCGGGCGCTACGAGACGGTGGTGTGCCCCGGGTGGCTGGACGGATTCCCCGTGCTCACTGTCACTGCCCCGTGGCGGAGCGGCGATGTGCCGTGGAACGCGCCGGCCGCGGCGTATCTGCGGCATCTGGGGGCCGGGCTGTGCGAGGCGCACGGGTGGACGGCGGAGCGGAGCGCGGCGTACTTGGCGGAGTGCCCGGGGGCGCGGGGCGTGTGGTCGCCGGGCGAGATCGCGCGGCTCCTGCGGGAAAGCCCGCTGTCGCCGGAGTGCTGACCGTCGCGGTGGCGCCGACCGTCACGAGTGCCCGTGGTGTGGGCGGCCGGGATGCGGGTCGCCCGCCCGGCGGGCCTCGAGCCGGCGCCGCATCGGCACCGACCACGACACCAGGACGCATCCGGCGGCCAACAGTTGGAGCAGCCGCGTGTAGCGCGCGGGGTAGACGGCGCCTTGGAGGTAGGTGTCGATGAAGCCGTGCGTGAGGCGAGGCTGTCCGCCCTGTTCGCGTGCCCAGTTCTCCAGCAGGGTGAGCGGGCAGTCGACGGCCGTGACGACGATCGCCAGGCCCCACGCGGCGGCGAGGAGGTGGGGCCAGATCATCCGCGGGTGGCGCCAGGCCAGGAAGCCGCCGGACACGACGTAGCCGAGGAAGGCGAAGTGCACGACCACGGTGGCGTCGGCCAGGATCCGGTACCCCATACCGGTCCCATGCCCGGAAACCGGGCCGAATAGGGCCGCCGGCCGGACCGGAAACAGCGCTGCCCCGCCGCGGACGTCGCGCGGGGGGCAGCGGAGGTGCCGGAGGCAGGTCCGAGGACGGTGCCGAGGGCCGAAAGGAAAGGTCAGCAGTGCGCCGGTGTCGACGCCGCCGGAGCGGGCGGCGGGGCGAGGGCGGCCGCGGCCGCTTCCGGGGTGGCCAGGGTCTGGAACCCCTCGCCGAGGACCAGGTCGACCGACCCGTCGGTGCGGGCGTCCTCGACGGCCTGGGTGCCGGCCAGGTGGGCGGCGACGACGGTGCTCGGGCCCTTGCCGGGCACGCCGGCGCGGAGTTGGCCGGGTCCGGTGATCTGCTGCTTGAGCGGATCGTTGGTGACCTTGCCGATCACGAAGCCGCGCTTCTTCAGCTCGTCGGCGACGCCCTTGGCGAGGCCCGGCCGCTGGGTCGCGTTGTACACGTTGACCGTGATCGCGGACGGCGCGGGCAGGTTGGCAAGCGAGACCGGTTGGGCGGCCGGGGTCGCCGGTGCGCCGGAGGCGGAGGGCGACTTGCTCGGGCAGCCGGCGGCGGCGTTCGAGGACGAGTCGTCCTTCGTGAAGTGGTAGACGGCGAACGCGCCGGTACTCAGGACGGTGAGCGCGACGAGGCACGCCACGACCACCGGCCACTTGCGGCGCCGGCGGGTCATCCGCGGGTAGATCTTGCCGGTGATCTTGTACTGACCCCGCATGCCGCGGGGAGTGAGCATGCTCATCGACGCGCCCCCATCCTCCTCGCGCCCCCGGCTGACGACCGGTCAGGGCGATGTGTGTGTGCGCGCCGGAACCCGGCGTCGGTCCCGGTCGCCGTGCTGCCGACACTAACGCCGCACCCCGCGAACGCGCGCGCGGGAGCCGGGCCTACGACCGCCGTCGGCTGCGCCGTCCGGGCGAGCCCGGACGGGTGGCGGCGGTTCCCCCCTCGCCCGTCAGCCGAGGTCGAGCACGCGGGCGTGGAGCACTTGGCGTTGCTGGAGGGCAGCGCGAACCGCGCGATGGAGCCCGTCCTCCAGATAGAGGTCGCCTTGCCACTTGACCACGTGGGCGAACAGGTCGCCGTAGAACGTCGAGTCCTCGGCCAGGAGGGTGTCCAGGTCGAGCTGGCGCTTCGTCGTGATGAGCTGGTCCAGACGCACCGGCCGCGGGGCGATGTCGGCCCACTGGCGGGCACCCGACCTCCCGTGGTCCGGGTACGGCTTGCCGTCACCGATCCGCTTGAAGATCACAGGGTGCAGCCTACCGGGGCCCGGGTGCGTGCGGTCCCCGCCGTGGCCTACTCGTCGCCGACTCGTCGGCTTCTCGTCGATTCCGGCGGGCGCGTCGCGCGCCTTGGGTGGGTGAACAAATGGGATATTTCTCTTGTATTGGTACGAATGGCTGGCGCATGCCGCCGGCGAGCGACGAGGGAGCGCCGATGGCGGCTCAGAGCGGCGGCACCGGCAACGTCGAAAACGGCGGCGAGGGCGGCGGGAGTCCTGCCGCGGTCGCCGCGATTTCCGACGGATACGCGTTCACCGGCCCCGCACTCGACCTCGGCGCGCTCGTCGTGGACGGTGCGGGCCGCCGCGACGCGCAGATCCGCATCCCCCTCGGCATGCTCAACCGGCACGGCTTGGTCGCCGGGGCGACCGGCACCGGCAAGACCAAGACGCTCCAGCTGATCGCCGAGCAGCTTGCCGCGCAGGGCGTGCCGGTATTCCTCGCCGACATCAAGGGCGACGTGTCGGGGATCTCGCAGCCCGGCGTGCCCAACGACAAGCTGCAGGCGCGCACCGCGGAGATCGGGCAGGACTGGCAGCCGCACGGCTATCCCACCGAGTTCTATGCGCTGGGCGGCCTGGGCACCGGCATTCCGGTGCGCGCCACGATCACCGCGTTCGGGCCGACCCTGCTCGCCAAGATCCTCGGCCTCAACGAGACCCAGGAGTCCTCGCTCGGCCTGATCTTCCACTACGCCGACGAGCGCGGCCTCGAACTGTTCGACCTGAAGGACCTGCGCGCGGTCATCCAGCACCTCACGTCCGACGAGGGCAAGGAGGAGCTGAAGAACGTCGGGGGCCTGTCGTCGGCCACCGCGGGGGTGATCCTGCGCTCGCTGATCACGCTGGAGAACAACGGCGGCGACGTGTTCTTCGGCGAGCCCGAGTTCGAGACCGCGGAACTGCTGCGCACCGCGGCGGACGGCCGCGGCATGGTGTCGGTCCTCGAACTCAACGCCGTGCAGGACAAGCCGCAGCTGTTCTCCACGTTCCTGATGTGGCTGCTCGCCGACCTGTTCGCCGACCTTCCGGAGGTCGGCGACCTGGACAAGCCGAAGCTGGTGTTCTTTTTCGACGAAGCCCACCTGCTCTTCAACGGCGCGTCCAAGTCGTTCCTGACCGCGATCACCCAGACCGTGCGGCTGATCCGGTCGAAGGGCGTCGGGATCTTCTTCGTCACGCAGACGCCCAAGGACGTGCCCGGCGACGTGCTCGCCCAGCTCGGCAACCGGGTGCAGCACGCGCTGCGCGCGTTCACGCCGGAGGACGCGAAGGCGCTCAAGGCGACGGTGTCGACGTTCCCCAAGTCGTCGTACGACCTCGGGGAAGTCCTCACCCAGCTCGGCACCGGCGAGGCCGTGGTCACCGTGCTGTCCGAGAAGGGCGCACCGACCCCGGTCGCGTGGACCCGGCTGCGGGCGCCCGAGTCGCTGATGGGGCAGGTCGACGCGGCGCAGATGCAGGCCGCGGTGGCCGCGTCGCCGCTGCTGGCGAAGTACGGCACCGCCGTCGACCGGGAGTCGGCGTTCGAGAAGCTCACCGCCGCCCAGCAAGCCGCCGCCCAGCAGGCCGCGGACCAGGCGCAGGCGGACGAGCGCGCCAAGGCCGACGAAGCCGAACGGAAGGATGCCGCCTGGGGCGACGGGGACGGGCGCCGCCGCGGCGGCAAGCAGGATCAGACGATGGTCGAGCAGATCATGAAGAGTTCGGCGGTCAAAGGCGCGGTCAACACCGCCGTGCGGGAGATCACCCGCAGCCTTTTCGGCACGGCCAAGCGGCGCCGCTGACACCCGCCGCTGACATACTCGGCCGGGTCGCCACCGTGCCCGACCCGGGGGAGAGATGTCCGCAAAGCCGCCCGTTCATTTGGTGATTGCCGCGTTGGCCGAACGCGACGCGGAGACGGCGGGGCGGGTGGTGCGCCGGGTGGCCGGTGCCATGGCGCCCGGCGCGTTCGCCGAACTGCTGGCGGTGCCGGTGGCGCTGCCCGACGCGTTCGTGCGGGTCGTCGCCGGGCACGGCGCGGCGGAGGACGTCGTCGCGCTGGCCGGCAACCCGCACCTGACCCCACGGCAACTGGCCTGGCTCATCGAAGCGGGGGGCGACGACATACGCCGGAAGGCGTTCGATCCTGACCAGCCGCTGCCGTTCTTCGCACGCACGCTCGCCGAGATGCGTGCGGAGGCGGAGGCATCGCCGGACAACGCGGATGCCCCGGGAGCGGCGCACGCGGGTGTGCCGGGGAACGCCGCCGACGGTGCCTGGCTGCGTATCCGGGAGGCGGACTGCGGTGCGGACGAGGCCGTCCGGCTGCTCGCCGCGCACCCCGAGGTCGGGTACACGGCCCGCGTGCGTGCCGACCCCGCGCCCGGTTGGCGGTCGCGGCACGCGGACCTCCGGCCTCTCCTGCACGACCCTGACGTCCCGCGGGGGTCCAGCGCGGAGATCGCGCCGGCGGTCGAGTCCGCCCTCGCTCTGGGGGCCGTGGATCCCGCCGCGCTGTGGACCCGGATGTCCCCGGCGCTGGTCGCCGTGCAGGTGCTCGCCAAGCTCACCCGCGAGCACGCCGCGCAGTTCGCGCGGGAATCCGACGCCGACGCGATGCTGCGCCCGCTTCTCGCCCGCACGCTCGGCACCAAGCCCGAGGCCTGGGCCGCCCTCGGCGCGCGCTTGGCCCGCGCCGAGGTGCCGCTGTCCGTGCTGCTCGACGAGATCGCGGGTTCGCCCGACGGCCCCGACGGCCCCGACGGCGCCACCCGCGCCGTGCCGACGGTGATCACCGCGTCGGCGAAGGTCCGCCCCGCACTGCTCTTCCTGATCCGGCGCCTCGACATCGCGGATGTGGAGGCCGTGCTGCCGTATCTGGACGGCGATCTGGTCCGCGACCTGATCCAGGGCCACGTCCCCATCCCGGCCGAGGTGATCGAACTCGCGCACCGCAGCGGCCATCCGGTGCTCCTCGCGAAAGCCGCGGGGCACCAGCACCTGCGGGACGCCGAAGCGCGCCGCCTTCAGGCGTACGAAGACCCGGCGCTCGACCGGATCCTCGCGCTCAACAAGTCCGGGGTGAGCGCTGCCGTCCGGCGCGAAATCCTCGGCGGCGTCTCGCCGAGCGGCGGGCCGCGCAGGCCGATGGATCCGGAGCTGCGGCAGGCGGTCATCGACGACCCGGCCGCGGCCGAATGGTCGACCGCGGTCTACTCCGGCGACCCCGCGCTGGTCTGCGAGGCACTCCCGAAAGCCGCGCGGCTGCGCCGCATCGACCAGCTCGACGTGGTCCTCGCGCTGTGGGAACGCGGGGGCGCGCAAGCGGTCGAGGGTGTGCTGACATCCGTGCCGGACGGGCTGAGCGCGGTCATCGCCAAGAAAGCGGAAGCGGCGCTCGCCGCCGGGACTCCCGACACGCTGACCGCCGAACGCGCCAAGCTGCACGCCCGCACCAAGCCGCCGGTGCCCCGGCCCCGCGATCAGTGGGACTACCGACCGGACGAGCGGATCCGGGAGTTTCCGCTGGAAGCCCAGGACAGCCGCAATCAGTGGGTACGGTTCGTGGACCCGGAGCAGCTCCTGGCCGTCGCCAACCCTGCTGCCGCGGCGCTGGCCGCATTGCCGCGCCACTGCTCCGACGCCCGCGGCCCCGAGGTCCTCGCCGCCCTCGGCACCCACGCCGTCCGCCACTTGGGCACCGAGCCCGAGGCCTGGGCGGTGTTCGTGCAGCTCCTGCCGGAATTCGCCGGGACGGTCGCCGAACTCGCCGAAGTGTGTGCGGCGGTCGGGACGCCGGCGGCGGGCGCCGAAGGCTGACCGGCGGGGGCATGCCCGGCCGGATCCGCGCCCGGCCCCGCACGGCCGCGGGTATGGCGCGGCCGGGTGCCGACCTCCGTCGGCACCCGGCCACCGTGTCCGTCCCGGATCAGCCCCGCGGCATCCGCGCGAACGCGTCGATCCAGAACCGCTGCTTCTCCGCCGACTGCCCCACCAGGTAGCTGGATTTGAGCTTCGCCGGGAGGCAGGCCAGCAGGCGGGCGACCGTGTCGATGTGCTCGCGGAGCTGGGACAGCTCGGCGTTGGCGAGCACTTGGTGCACGACGTCGGTGTCGTTGGTGCCCTCGCCGGAGACCTCGTTGCCGGCCCGCAGGCGGGCTTCCCACGCCTCCAGGTCGGCGGCCAGGTCGCCGAGGCCGGTGCGCGGCTTGTCGGCGAGCCGGGCTTCGAGGGCGTTGAGCGGCACCGGGGCGTATTCGCCGTCGCCCAGGTAGACCTTCGCCATCTCCAGGTCCATGCCGCGCCGGTGGAGCTTGATGAGGCGTTCGAGGGTGCGCTTGGTGATCCACTCGCGGCCCTCGTCGTCGATGTCGCTCTTCCACCACTCCAGCACGGTCTCGGCGACCGGGCCGTAGGTGGCGATGAGCCACTCGTTGGCCGGGATGTCCTCCGGGCGGACCTGCAGCGACGCGGTGAAGCGGCTGGCCTGCGCGATGTTGTTGCGCGCGACGAGCATCTTGCGGCCGAGGTGGTACGGCGGGTTCTGCAGCGCGATCTGGGCGCGAAGCCCGGGAATCCGCCGCCCGGCGATCGACCACTCCTGGGTGATCTCCATGAGCTTGGCGAACGCCGACTTGTCCTTGGGCCGGTTGTACTCGTCCCACACGATGACCTTGTCGCCCGGCGCCGTGAAGCGCTGCGCGAGCAGGTTGTCGAGGGACCCGTCGATGGTGGGGACCGGCGCGCACAGGTCTTCCACATTGGTGACCGGCAGCGAGAAGTAGATCGGGTCGTGGCCGAGTTCCTCGCGGACGACCTCGCGCACCACCTCGGTCTTGCCGCACCCGGGCGGGCCTTGGATGAGGACCGCCCAGCGGCGGGCGACCGCTTCGCGCACGACGCGGCGGACCGCGTCGGGGGTGTGGGCGTGGTTCGGGACGCCGAGCGCGGCGGCTATCCGGTCAAGTGTCTCGTCGGTGCGGTCCGGGCCGGGCGAACCGTCCTTGAGCGGTTCGATCAGGCGCAGGCGGTCGCCGTTGAGCAGGGGGAGCCCCCACTCCAGGGGGAATCCGGCGAGCGCGCAGTCGAGGATGTGCTCGACGGTGCGCGGCGACAGGAGCTGGCGCAGCGTGGGGGACAGCGCCGTCCACACCTTGAAGACACCGGTCAGGTCGGTGCGGGCGAACCGTTCGGCGAGCTTGATGCGCCAGGCGGTGTCCGTCGCGGTGATCTTGACGGTGACCATGCGGTCGAGGATCGCCAGGTCGCTGCGGCGCGCGGAGGTCTCGGTGAGGGACTCGTTGTCGGTGAGGAAGACGCCGATGCAGCCGAGTTCGCGCAGGTCGTACTCGCCGAGCGTCCAGTTGCAGGCGATCTGCATGAGCTGCGACTGGATGGTCTCGCCGGCCTGCAGCGCGTCGTCGATGAGCAGCACGAACTTGGTGCCGGGCCGCAGCTGCCGCATGATCAGCTGGCGCAGCACGAGTTCGTCGGTGCGGGGGTCCCGGACCGGCGCGTTGATCAGCAGGTCGTCGGGGGTGAGGTTGGCGGCCGGCACGAACACCAGCTCGGTGTCCGGGTAGTGCTCGGGGATGTGGGTGAAGAACGTGGCGGTCTTGCCGATGCCGTGCTCGCCGAAGATCTGCCCGGTCTGTCCGAGCTCGATCATCGCGTCGACGAACTCCTCGAGCTTGGACATGCCCTTCCAGCCGCGCGGCGCCTCGGGGTAGGTCGCGGTGGCCTTCCAGCGCGGGCGCGCGGGGCGGCTCCCGGTCTGCGGGGTGTCAGCGGTGATGGTCATGGGTCCTTCCGCACACAAGGCAGTCGTCACACAGGAAAGTCGTCGCACGGGCAGTCGTCGGCCGCGGGGTTCCGCGGTGCGGCGGCGCGTACGCCGCGGGGTTTCCGGGCGGGACAGCGGTGGGTCAGTGGTCGCCGGTGACGACACGGTGGCAGGCCATCGGCGGGTTGTGCCGCTCGGGCCAGTCGTCGCCGCCTTCGGTGATCAGCCAGATCCACTTGTCGGGTTCGGCCGGGGTGATCGCCGGAGCGTAGCCGTCGGTGAGCATCAGGACGGCGTCGGCGGTGTCGTCGAAGCGTTCGCCGTCGACCGCGAGGCGGCCTTCGACGTAGTCGGCGACCTGCTGGAAGTCGGTGCCGCCGCCGCCGAACACGCGCTCGCCGGGCTTGAACGGCATGAGGGCGCCGTCGAAGCTCAGCCAGTGCGCGTCGACGCCGTCGGTGTGTCCGACCAGCTCGGTGAGCCAGTCGACGACGTGGGTGGGCATCGAGCCGGAGGTGTCGTAGGCGACGACGATGACCTTGGTGCGTTCCTGGCCGCGCCGGGCGAGCATCGGGTCGTGGCCGAGCGTGGCCAGCAGGGCGCCGCGCTTCTTCGGGTAGACCAGGCGTTCGCCGTCGCGCAGCTTGGATGCGAGGACGTCGACCAGCCACTGCTGCCACCAGTCGACCCGGCGGGTCTTCTGGGTCTCGCCGCGTAGGAAGCCCGCACCCAGGTCGCCCCACAGTTTGCTGACGCTGTCGGTGGCGCCGTCGGTGCGCTTGAGCAGTTCGAGGAGTTCCTCGCGGGCCAGCCGCATGCCGCGGCGGGCGGACAGCAGGACGCCGCGCAGGACTTCGGAGGAGACCCGGCGCACGGTCTCCGGGTCGAGTCCGTCGCCCTCTCCAGTGCCGTTGCCGAGCTGCAGGTGGATGCACAGCGGCGGCGGGACGGGCGGGTTCTTCATGCGCTTCAGCTCGGCGTAGACGAGGGCGTCGGTTTCGATGAACTCGTCGTACGGGAGCGGGGTCAGGTTCTGCTCGGTGAGGTCGGCGACGTAGGCCTCGTGCACCTTGCGCGGGTCGACGCCGGTGGGGTCCTCGGTGACCTCGCCGGTGTCCGGGTCGGTGCGCCGCAGGGTCGGGAGTTCGGTGCGGCCGAGGCGGCGCAGGGCGACGTGGTTGATCGTCACTTCGGCGGCCAGGGTGAACACCGGGTCGGCGCGCAGCTCCGGGTCGGCGAACAGGTGGCGCTGGATGAGGTGCCGGGCTTCGTGGAAGAGCACGAACTTGACGCCGTCCAGGCCGAGGGCGACGAAGAAGTCCGGGTTGTAGAGCAGCAGGCAGGTGCCGTCGCCGGAGGCCATGACGGCCGCGGTGTCGACGGCGGTGGTCGGAATCTGGTGGTGGCACTTGGTGTAGAGCCACGAGGCGATGACGCTGGCCTGCATGCCGAAGTCGAGCAGCGCCTGTTCTTTGAGTTCGCGGGCGCGGGCGATGGTCTCGTCGTCGGCCGGATCCCAGGACTCCAGGGCCCGGCGGTCGGTCAGTTGGACCACCAGCGGCTTGGCGGCGTTGGTGTCGCCGTATGCCATGTCGATCACCTCCCCTCGTGTAGTGCAGATGGTTCCAGTCGGGGCTGACACCCGTCCAAGCAATTGACGCGCGGGCGGTGGGCCGGGGTTCCGGCTTCGCCTTGCCCGGTCGGCCGGGCCGGGAGTCGGGGGTGCGGGTCGGGGTTCGGGTAGGGGTGCGGGGTGCGGTTGCGGGTCAGGCGCTCACCGCCTCGACGGTATCGGCGAGTTCACGGAGTGTGCCGTGGAAGTCCGGGAGGAGGTGGGCGGCGATCACCCAGGCTTCCACGTCGTCGGTGAATCGGGCGAACAAGGTGTGGAGGTGTGCGGCGGCTTCGGCGTGGACTTCGGGGAGCACGGCATGCACGTCGTCGAGAGCGTCGAAGGCGCGGGCCGCGGGGTGGGCAAGGTCGACGAATTCCGCGGCGGTGATGTCGCGGTCGGCCAGCGCGGTCAGGTACCAGGCGGGCGGCGGGGTCTGCCAGGCCCGGGGGGCTATGCGCAGGGGGTGCCGCAGTGCGGTCAGCGCGTATGGCCGACCGCGGCCGCCCATGATGTCGGCTGCCGCGGGAATCGCATGACAGGCGGCGAGCCGCAGGGAATCGGGGCACCCGAGGTTGTCGGCCAGCACGGCCAAGGTGCGTTCGGGAAAGGGGTCGCGGGCGTGCGCCGTCTCGATGGCCGGCCACGCACCGGCCGGTATGGGGACGTCGGCGGCCGGCGGTTGCGCTCGCAGTGCCGCGACGACGTCTTCGGGGGAGGTGTCGTCGTCTTCCGGAGGGGGCGTCCAGCGCGGGAATTCCGCGAGGACGAGGTCGACGACCGCGGGGTCAGGGTGCGTGAGCATGCGACGCATGCCGCGCGGCGCCTGGAGGAGCTGCGGGACGAGCATCTTGGCCAGTGCGGGGGCAGCGCGCAGGGCGGGGACGACCAGCGATGCGGGCAGCCCGGGCATCTGCGCGAAGGTACTGAGCATCGCGACCGGGGCGCCGCGCACGATTCGTTCGGCGACCCGCGGCGGCGCGTAGCGGAGCAGGCCGGCAGGGCTGGTGAACTCCCAGTGCACGGCGCGGCCGGGGGCGGCCGCGACCGCGGGGGTGGTCGCCGGGTCGCGGACGGCGGCGCACAGTTCGGGGAAGGTGCCGGGGAAGTAGGGGCCCACGGTGACGAGCCGCTGCCAGGCGTCCGCGTCGTCGCCCGGCAACAGGGCGGCGGACTCGTGGAAGAGGAGGCGGATGGGGTGCAACCACTTGCCGTAGGTGGTGGCGTAGCGCTCCAGGGTGCGGACGGCCGACCACGCGGGCGTGGCTTCGTGGAGCACTTGGTGCGGGGTGACCACGCCGCGCTGGAGGGCGGCGGCGAGGGTCGCCGTGCCGTGCCCGCGGCGGCTGGTGGAGTGCGCGGTGACCAGCGCCAGGGCGGCGTGCGCGGGGCAGTCGGGGCGGGCGACGAGGCCGGCGCCGATGACGTCGGGGAAGGGAGCGCGGCGGTGTTCGGCGGTGATGAGGTCCCAGTCGGTGACGACGACGCCGTCCAGCACGTAGCGGGGGTCTTTGCCGCGGCCGGAGCGCAGCCGGGCGATGACGTCGCCGGGGGCGTGGCCGGCCGGGGGTTCGGGCGGGGGCGGTTGCGGGAGGTCGAGGCGGGTCGCGGCGGCGGCCCGCGTCGGCGGGTCGGCGTACCGCAGGAGCGGGTGGCCGTCCGCAGCGGTCATGCGGCCGCCCGGGCGGTGGCGGCGAGTTCGGCGAGGGTGGCGGCGGGGCGGTCGGCGAGCATCCGGGCGAGGATCGTCCAGGCGTCGACGGCGTCCGCGGTGTCGCCCAGGGCGTCGCCGAGCAGGCGGGCGACGGCGCGGGCCAGCGGGGGATGGTGGGCGGACGCGTCGACGGCCTGGGCGGCGTCGGAGACCGCGGTGAACTCGTCCGCGGTGATCGCGCCGGACTTCAGGGCGGTGAACGAGTTGTCCCAGACGAGCGGCGGGGCGCCGAGGACCTCTTCGACGAGGGGCCGGTGCCGGGCGAGGGCGGCGGCGTGGATCGAGCGGCGGCCTTCCGAACGGCCCACGTCGTCCCGGTGCAGGCGGCCCAACTCCAGCGGTATGTCGGGGCGTTGGGCGAGGGAGTGGAAGACGTGACCGACGATGCGCTCGCTGCGGACGCGGGCGAGGACGTCGCTCCAGTCGAGTCCGGGATCGCCGTACACGTGGTCGTGCGTCGGGCCATGCGTGGTGTGCCCGAAGTCCGGGTCGGACAACAGCTTTTCCGTCACACGCCGGTGCTCGGCGAGAGCCTCGGCGATCGGTGCGGCCGTCCCCGTCTCGCGCGCGGCGGCCACCGCCTCGCCGGGCAGCCCCTCGAGGGCGGCGAGGCCGTGCGTTTCGGCGATGCGTGCCGCGGCGCGCAGCTGCCGGATCCCGGCGGCTCTGCCGGTCGCGGTCGCGGCGTGCCGGAGGAGTTCGAGGTCGGGTGAGGCGAGCAGCGGCCAGATGTCGAGGTCGCGGGCTTGGCGGAGTTCGGTGCGCAGGTCGTCGGTGATGCCGTCGATGGACAGGATGTACTGGCGGAGCGCGAACGGGCAGCGCGGGTTGCGGTAGGCGGTCGAGGCGATCTCCCGGTCGCCGGACAGCACCAGCGGGGTGAGCAGGTCCTGGCGGAGGTCCGGGTTGGCGGCGAGGACGCGGTGGGTGAGCGGGCCGCCGTGCGCGAGGGCGTGGTCGGCGACGTCCTGCGGGAGTTCGCGGGCGCCGGCGACCGGGGCGAGGTGCTCGTCGGAGAGGAATTCCAGTGCTGCGGCGGTGTGTTCGGGACCGGCGATGCCGATGAGCGTGGCGTAGGCCCAGGCGGCTTGGCGGCCGGGGCGTTTGACCGCGGAATCGGCGGACGGCGGTTCCGCGGCCAGGAGTTCGGCGGCGCTGCCGGTGAAGTCGGGCAGTGCCGCGTACAGGTGGCGCCAGCCGCCGGGGTGGGCGACGTGCCGGAGCAGCAGCGGCCGGATCAGCCGGATCGCGTGTGCTTGGGCGGCGACCGCTTCCACGCCGCCGTGCACGAGGGCGGTGAGGGCGAGTCGGGCCGGGCGTGCGGTGGTGAGCAGGTGCTCGGGGGCGAGCGACCCGGCGGCGAGGCCGCGCAGGAGGACGGTTTTGGTCAGGGTGTCCTCGTCGACCGCCGTGCAGTGCGCGAGGACGTCGGGTCCGGGGTCGCCGACGAACTGCACGGCGCGCGGGTGGGTGTCGAGCAGGGCCGCGCGGAACGCGTCGGGGCAGCGGGGGTGTTCGACGAGCGCGACGGCGGCGCCCCAGGGCAGCGGCGCGGCCAAATGCCGCATGTGGAGGGTCTGCCAGCCGGGGTGGAGGACATTCCGCAGCAGCCCGCGGCCGTGTGCGGTGCGCTTGGCGAGGCTCAGCCGCTCGAAGAGCGTCTCGGGCCGGGCTTCCTGCGCGACGGCCTGGTCCAGTGTGCCGGGGCGGCTGCGGCCGTGGACGATCTCTTCGGCGGTGCCGGGCGGCAGGCCGTGCGGTATTCGCATGGGAGCGGTGTCGAGGACATGGCGCACTTGGGCGCGCCGGTTGTGGACGGCGCCGAGCCGCCACGCGGCGTGGGCGCGGGTCAGCTCGCCGCCGTAGGCGGCGCCCACCGCGCCGGACACCAGGGCCCAGAACAGCAGGTCCGGATCGGCCGCGGACAGCGCGGCGTGCAGGTCGTCGCGGGCGCCCTCGGCGAAGATCCGGTCGCGGAGTCCGGCGGCGAGCGGCAGCAGCTCGGGCGCGTCCGGAGGCCGGGGCGCGAACCGCTGCTGCGCGAGGACCGCCTGCCGGAGCACGGGCCAGTCGCTGCGGGCGAACAGCACGGCGTTGACCTCGGGGTCGTCGCGTTCCAGCAGCCGCAGCAGCAGGTCGGGGTCGCCCGGCCCGTTCCGCGACCATTTGCGCACGTGGTACGGGCCGACGACACCGTTCGTGTCGCCGCGCCGCACCGCGTGCTCGACCAGCGCCGGCGGCAGCGCGGTGTTCGACCCGACCGGACCCGGCCCCGGCACGCCGAGCCGGCCCAGCACGTCGGCGCCCAGGTCGCGGCCGGTGTGCCAGAACAGCGCGCGCGGCGCGGAATCCATGCGGTCCCTCTTCTGTCGCAGCCTCGTGCGGGGCGGATGTGCGGCCGCCCGCGCAGGTCCCACATTGTGTCCCGGAGGCGGTGCGCCGGGCAGCCCGGTTTTCGGCGCGTTGCCGCGGCGCCCCGGGCGATTGCGGCGATGCTGGGGACGGGCCCGGCCCCGGGTCCGCGCCGTTCCGAAAGGCCGGGTCCGATGACCACGCAGCAGCTCAGCCGGGAACGCCAGGACTTCCTGCAGACCCTGGCCAAACACCGCGGCTTCCTCCGCTACACCGTGGAGGGCCTGACCGACGCGCAGGCCGCGCAGCGCACCACGGTCAGCGAACTGACCCTCGGCGGGCTCGTCAAGCATGTGGCGGACGTGGAGGCGCGGTGGATGCGGTTCGCGGTCGGCGGCGCGGCCGCGATGCGCAGCGAACCGGTCGACTGGGAGAACCAGTTCCGCATGGGCGAGGGCGAGACGCTGGCCGGGCTGCTGGCCGCGTACGACCGCGTCGCGGCGGCGACCGACGAACTGGTCGCCACCCTTCCCGACCTGGACGAGGCGCACCCGCTGCCGGAAGCGCCGTGGTTCGAGCCCGGCGCGAGCTGGTCGGTGCGCCGGGTGCTGCTGCACGTCGTCGCGGAGACCGCACAGCATGCCGGGCATGCGGACATCCTCCGCGAGGCGATCGACGGGCAGAAGACGATGGGCTGACCCCGCCAGGCCGACGATGTGGGTCCGCACCGCCCGCCCGCGCGGGCCCCGGCCGGTGTGCCGGGGCCCCGCATGCGGTCAGGAGCCGTCCGGCGCCTGGATGCCCAGGGCGGCGAGCCGCTTGGGGTCGGCGATGATGTGCAGCTCGGCGACCTTGCCGTCGGTGAACGTGTACGCCATGAGCGCCGTGGGCTTGCCGTCCGTCTCGCTGAGCAGCCCCACCGCGCCGTTGACGACCACGACCCGGCCGGTGGTGACGAACTTGGCGTACATGACGGCGCGTCCGGCCACCGCCGCGGCGCCGCGCACGTATTCCAGGACGCCCACGCCGGTGTCCACGCGCAGGACGATGCCCGGGTCGAGGATCTCCAGCAGCGCTTCGAAGTCGCCGCCGCGCGCGGCGGCCAGGAACGCGTCGACGACCTTGCGCTGCCGCGGCAGGTTCGGCTCGCCGCGCGGCACTTCGCCCTGCACCTTGCGGCGGGCCCGGCTGGCCAGCTGCCGTGTGGCGGCGGGCGTCTTGTCCACGATCGGCGCGATGTCGTCGAACGGCACCGCGAACATGTCGTGCAGCACGAACGCGACGCGTTCGGCGGGCGGCAGCGTGTCGAGCACGACGAGCATCGCCATGCCGATCGAGTCGACCTGCTCGGCCTCGTGCGCCGGGTCGCTCGGTGCGTCGGTGACCACCGGGTCGGGCAGCCGGGTCTCCAGCGAGTCCTCGCGGCGCGAGGTGCGGGACCGCAGCATGTCCAGGCACACCCGGCCGACCACGGTGGTCAGCCAGCCGCCCAGGTTGTCCACTCCGGACACGTCCGTGCGGCTGAGCTTGAGCCAGCCTTCCTGGACGGCGTCCTCGGCGTCGCTGAGCGAACCGAGCATGCGGTAGGCGACCGCGCGGAGGTGGCTCCGGTTCTCCTCGAACCGGGTGGCCAGCTCGTCCTGGGTGACGGGCACGGGGTCAGCCGGCTTTGCGGTCGGCGAGGACGTACGACGCGGCGGCGACGCCGCCGGACACCGCGAACACCGACGGCCAGGCGCCGATCTTCTTGGCGAGCGGGTGCGACGCGCCGAACGCGGCGGTGTACAGGCCGGTCAGCGCGGCCGCGGTCGGGACGCCCGCGCTGCGCGCCCACTGCTTGGCGGCGACCGCGCCGGCGGCGGCGAGGACGGCGCCGCCGAGCGGGCGCTGCTTGCTGAAGCGGGCGACGGCGTAGCCGCCGACCAGGCCGGTCGCGGCGATGGCGGCGGTGGGAATGCGGGCCATGGGTGCTCCTCGGGCGTGCTCGGGTCCTGCGCGTCGGCCGGCCCGCCGCCCGCGGACGGGTCCCGCGGACACAGGTGACCGGCCGGTACGAACGTAGCCCGCCGCGGACCCGGGCGCGTCGGCGGCGTCCGGTTCACGCGGTGCGGGCCGTCCTGTGCGGCGGGTGCGGGGCTGCCCGTGCGGCGGGTCCGGGGCCGCGATGCGGTACCCATCGCAAAGCTTGACTGGTACAACGACCGGGTCGGGTCCGCGCCCGATGCCCATGCCGTACCCCGTGCCGTACTTGGAGGACGCCATGCCCAACCCCACGTTCCGGCTCGACGGCAAGGTGGCCGTGGTCACCGGCGGCAGCAAAGGCCTCGGCCGGGCGATGGCGCTCGGTTTCGCGGAGGCGGGCGCGGATGTGGTGGTGTCCAGCCGCAAGGCCGACGCGTGCGAGGCGGTGGCCGCCGAGATCCGGGCGCTGGGCCGGGCCGCGCTGGCGGTGCCGTGCCACGTCGGCGACTGGGACGCGTGCGCGGCGCTCGTGGACCGCACGGTCGCCGAGTTCGGCCGGATCGACGTGCTGGTCAACAACGCGGGCATCGCGCCGGTGGCGCCGTCGCTGAAGGCGGTCACGCCCGAGCTGTTCGACAAGACGATCGGCGTGAACCTCAAGGGCCCCCTGCGGCTCACCGCGCTAGCCGCCGAGCACATGCCGTCCGGCGGCACGGTGATCAACATCAGCTCGAAGGCGTCGACCCATCCGACCCCGCTGACCACGGTGTACGCGGCGGCGAAGGCCGGTCTCAACGCGCTGACCATCGCGACCGCGCAGGAGCTGGCGCCGCGCGGTATCCGGGTCAACGCGATCGTCTGCGGCATGTTCCGCACCGACAGTCTGGCGCGTTCGCTGCCCGACGAGGCGGCGGAGCGGGCGATGGCCGGCCGTGTCGCGCTGGGCCGGATCGCCGACCCGACGGAGATCGTCGGCACCGCGCTGTACTTGGCCACGGACGCGTCCGGGTACCTGACGGGACGGCTGATCAGCCTGGACGGCGGCGGGAGCGCCTGACCGCGTCCCGTCCCCGCGCGGGTCTTCCACCCGCGGCCTGCGACTCCTATCATGACCGGACTTTCGACCACGGAGTACGAATACTCATACCCGCGGGAGCGTGGTGCGCTGTGTGGAAGCCCGACGACCTCGTCCTGTGCGCCGGCACCGTCCTCGGCAGCGGCTTCCGCGAACGCGTCGAAGCAGCCGCCGCGGCGGGCTACTCCGGCATCACGCTGTGGGCCCAGGACTGGCGGCAGGCCCAGGACGCGGAAGGCCTGACGCCCGCCGACATGCGCGCCATGCTCGACGACCACGGCCTGCGGATCGGCGAACTGGACGGTGTCACCGACTGGCTGCCGGGCCCCGTCTCGGCGGGCGAGTACGCGGTTCCCGCCGACCTCTTCTGGGAGATCGCCGAAGGCGTCGGCGGACGCTCGCTCAACGTCGTGGAGATCGCCGGAGCGCACGTCGAACCGGAGGCCGCCGCCGAAGCGTTCGCCGCGCTGTGCGACCGGGCCGCGGACCACGGGTTGCTCGTGCACCTGGAATTCCTGCCGTGGTCCGGCATCCCCGACCTCGCCGCGGCGGTCCGTATCGCCGCGCTCGCGGACCGCCCCAACGGCGGCGTCCTCCTGGACACCTGGCACCTCTACCGGTCCGGCGGCAGCGCCGCCGACCTCACCACGGACGCCGCCCGGCACATCGTCGGCATCCAGATCAGCGACGCCCCGGCGCCCGCCCGGTCCGACGCGGACGCCGCGGCGATGATGGACGAGACGATGAACCGCCGCCTGCCGCCCGGCGAAGGCGCCGCCGATGTGGCCGGAGTGCTGCGCGCCCTGCGCGCCGCGGGCGTCGATGCTCCCGTCGGCGTCGAGGTGTTCTCCGCCGAACTCCGCGACGCCGGAACGGCCGAGGCCGCCCGCCGCTGTGCGGAGGCGACCCGGACCGTGCTGGCCGCGGCGCGCTGACCTGCCCCCGGGGCATACGGGGCTCCGGTGGCGGGGCGGCCAACTGTGCGGTGGCGGGGCGGGTGATCTTTGGGTCTTCGCACAGTCGGCCGCCGTGCGGCTCAGTGGAACAGCATCGGCGCGTCCGGGCGCGGTGCGGCCTGCGGACCGGCGGTGAGGCCGCCGTCGACGGGGAAGTCGGCGCCGGTGACGTAGGACGCGCCGGGGGAGACCAGGAACGCCGCCATGTGCGCGATCTCGTCGGCCTCTCCGGGGCGGCCGAGGGGCAGCCGGTCGAAGCGGGTGTCGCGCTCGGCGCCGCTGCGGTCCGGCGGCAGCATCGCGGTCTTGATGACGCCCGGCACGAGGGTGTTGACACGGATGCCGTCCGGGCCCAGCTCGATGGCCGCGGTGCGGGTGAGTCCGCGGATGCCCCACTTGGACGCCGAGTACGCGGACGCCCAGGCCTGGCCCTGCAGCCCGCTCACCGACGCGACGTTGACGATCGACCCGCCGCCGCTCGCGCGCATCGCCGGGGCCGCGGCGCGGATGCCGAGGAACGTGCCGGTGAGGTTGATGTCGAGGATGCGGCGGAAGCCGTCGGCGGTCTCGTCCGCGATCGGCACGATGCGCATGGCCGCCGCGTTGTTGACCAGGGCGTCCAGCGCGCCGAACGTGTCGACGGCGAACGCCACGGCGGCTTCCCAGGCCTTCTCGTCGGACACGTCCAGCGCGACGAACTTCGCCTTCCCGCCGATCTCCGCGGCGACCTGCGCGCCGAGTTCCGCCTGCACGTCGGTGAGCACGACGTTCGCGCCGCAGGCCGCGAACAGGCGTGCCTCGGCGGCGCCTTGGCCCTGGGCGGCGCCGGTGACGAGGACGGTCTTGCCGGTGAGGTCGTACATGGTGGCCTTTCGTGGGTACGGCGGGGCTACTGCGGGACGTGCCACTGGAGTTCGATGTGCTGGCCGAGGCACAGCAGGCCGGTGGCGACCACGTCGGTGTGCAGGAACGCCTGGACCATCGTGTCGGTGGCGGCGTCCGGGTCCTCGGGGCGGAAGATACGGCGCACCTCGATGCGGCCGGCCAGCTCGGGGTCGGTTTCCGAGGCTTCGGAGATGCGGGCGACGATCGCCTCGAGTTCGCCGAGCGTCGCGCAGCGCAGCCCGAAGTGCGCGGAGTACTGCGGCCGGGACCGGAAGTGGTCGAGGTAGGCGCGGGCGCTGTCACCGAGCGGGCCGGGGGTGTCGAGTGCGGCGGTGAGCGCGTCCTCGAAACGGCACTGCTCGGGGGTGGCCTCGGACGCGTACAGGATGTTGCTGCGCCAGTCGGTGACGGCGGGGTCGACCATGACCGAGAAGAAATGCCCGCCGCGGTCCACCGGGCGGCACCCGAGGAGTTCGAAGAGGCGCTGGGCGAGCGCGCGTTCGCCGGGACGGTGGAGGAGTTCGACGTGGGTGAGGCGGCGGGGGTCCATGCCGTGTTCCTGCCTGTGTCGGTGTGCGGTGGGGTGTGCGGTGGGGGTGCGCTTCGGGGTGGTGTCCTTCTGCGTGTCCTCTTGCGTGTCCCTCGGGGGCTTCGTGGCGGCCTTCGGGTATGCGGTGAGGGCACTCTGGCACAGCCGGGCCTTATTTTCTAGCTATCATAGCTATGATTGATGGTATGGGCGTGTCAGGGGATGCCGCCATGACACGCAGCGGGCCCGTCCTCCAGGATTGATCCCCATGAGCAGCACGCAGCGCACCCCCGCCACGTCGGCCCTTGGCCCGGTGAGCGTCGTCGAGAGCCTCGCCGGTGTGCTGCGGCGGCACATCCTCAGCGGCCAACTCGCCGACGGCGACCTCCTGCCCAAGCAGGACGAGCTGCTGGCCCGCTACGACGTGGGCCGCACCACCCTGCGGCAGGCCTTGCGGATCCTGGAGAACGAGGGGCTGGTGACGGTGCGCCGCGGCCGGGTCGGCGGCGCGGTCGTCCACGTCCCGGAGGCGGCCGACGCGGCCCGCACGATCGGCCTGGTCCTCCAGTCCCGCGCCGTCCCCCTCGACGACCTGGGCATGGCGAGGCGCCGTTTGGAACCGGTGTGCGCGGCCTTGTGCGCGGAGCGGGAGGACCGGGCGACCACGGTCGTCCCGCACTTGGAAGCGGCCCTGGACGGCGCGGAAGCCGAGTCCGGCGACCCGGCGGCCTTCCTCCGCGGCAACACCCGCTTCCACGAGGCCATCGTCGCCAACTGCGGCAACGAGACCATGCGCGTGCTGCTCGGCAGCATCGAATCCCTGTGGAGTGCCCAGGAACCGGACTGGACGGAGGACTCCGCCTTCGCCGCCGGCCACGAGGACCGCCTGGCAGCGGTCCGCGGCCACCGCGCCATCGTGCGCTGCATCGCCGAGGGCGACGACGCCGGCGCCTACTACCTGACGAGCCGACACCTGGAAGCCGCCCAGGCCTACGCGGTGAAGGTGGCGGGAGACCGCCCGGTACAGATCCTGGATCCGGTGCACGGGCATCCGAGGATCTGACGACCGCGCACACGAACCCCGAGGTCACACCAGCGCCGCCGGCACGGCCGCCAGTACCACCGCCAGTACCACCGCCAGTACCACCGTCAGAAACCCCACCACGAACAAGCCGCAGCCGTCTCCGCCGCCGCCCCGGCTGTTCCGTGCCGCTGCCCGGCTGCGCCTCCTCTGGCTGCGCGCCGCGACCGCGGAGCCCGAGTGGGCTCGGCAGTACCGCGAACCCGGCATCGCGTTGTTGCGGCACATGATCGCGCCCCCGCCTCGTACCCGCGTGCGCTGGCACTTCGCCACGGCTGTCCTCCCCCGAACCCCGTCCGTGTCTTCCGTCCGAGTCCTCACCAGTTCGTTGGGCCGCCAACCCTCGACCATTTCGGGTGACCGACGACACCCCGGCCCCTCGGCGTGCCGCGGCTACACTGGGTGGCTGCGAAGGGGAGTAGTCCTTCAACGTCGGTCGGTCGACACACTGGGTTTCCGCGGAGACCCCGGCCACCGAGCCGCGCACCGGGTGCGGGGCGGACGAGACCTTCGGCCAAGGCATGACCGGGCCCGTGCGACCGTGCGGGTCCGTACCGTCGTGCCGGGCCGATCGGTCGTTCCCGCCGCCCGCCAGGGTTGCCGTACGAAGCGCTCGGCCCGGTGCCCCGTCAGAAAGCAGTACCGGCCGTGAACCTCGACCCCCTGGCGATCCTCACCGCCTTCGGGCTCATCTTCCTCGCCGAGCTTCCGGACAAGACGATGTTCGCCTCGCTGGCCATGGGCACGCGCATGCGTCCGCTCTATGTCTGGTTCGGCACGTCGACGGCGTTCATCGTGCACGTCGCCCTCGCGGTCGGCGCCGGCAGCCTGCTCGGCCTGCTGCCCGACCTGGCCGTGAAGCTCGTGTCCGCGTCGCTCTTCGCGTTCGGCGCCTTCATGCTGCTGCGCGGCGGCGACGGCGACGAGGACGACGAGGCGGGGCGCACCGTCACGGGCTTCTGGCCGGTGTACGGGACCGCCTTCATGGCCGTCTTCATCAGCGAGTGGGGCGACCTGACGCAGATCACCACCGCGAACCTCGCCGCCACCAACGGCTGGCTCCCCACCGCCATCGGCTCGGCCGCGGCGCTCATGTCGGTCTCCGCGCTGGCGCTCTTGGTCGGCCGGTTCATCGCGAAGCGCGTCCCGCTGAAGACCGTCCAGCGCGTCGGCGGCGCCTGCATGGCAGGCCTGGCGGTCTGGACGCTGATCGAGGCCTTCGTCTGATCCGCCCCGGCCCCGCTGTCCCTCCGGACGGCGGGGCCCAGGCCGTGTTTAGCCGCCGACCGGCACCGGTCGCTCCGGGCCCCGGAACACCTGCTCCGTGTGCCACGACCGGTGTGCCGCCGCTATCGCCGGCGTCCCCGGCTGCGGGCCGGACAGCGGGCGTCCGGCCAGCGCGACGACCTGGTCGCGGGCGGCCGGGCTGTGGCCGACGAACCTCTGCGACACCATCACCCGGTGGTCGCCGCTCACGCCGAGGACACCCTTGTCGAACAGCTTGTGGTGCAGCGAGCACAGGCAGACCGCGTTGGACACCTCGTCCGGACCGTCGAAAGCCCACCACTGGACGTGCGCGGCTTCGAGACCGACGGGGATCGCGCCGATCCGCCCGTCGTAGCCGCAGAACGCGCAGCGGTACTCGTACGCCGTCAGCACCATGTCCCGAAGTGCCTGGCTCCGTCGGCGGTTTCGCGGGGCGGGCAGCGGTGCCGGAACGGCGTCGAGTTCCAACCCGGCCGCTTCGCACAGCTCCGGGTGCAGGGACGGCGGGAAGTGGCGGTCGAGCAGCATCCGCGCGATGCGGTCGAGCAAGGGCGGGTCGGTGCGCAGCGCCGCCCGCAGATCGGGCGACAGTCGTCCCGCGGCGCCGGACGCCCGCAGCTCCCGCACGCCGCTCCCCGGACTGCCCGGGCCTCGGTCGGTGCGGACTTCCCACACTCCGTCGCTCACCAGGTGGTGGAACGGGTACGCGGGAGTCGTCTTATTGCCCGGCCCGTACTCGGCGAGGAGCCGCTTGAGGTCTTCTTCGACGGCGCTGTAGACGAGTTCCTGCCCGGCGTCCCGCTGGTACCGGCCGAGCGCGTACAGCAGCAGCAACGGCTTGTGCGGCGCCCGTACGCCGTTCCCGGTCCACTGCCGCAACGCCCCCGCCCGCGCAAGCCAATCCATGGGGAGGATCTTAGAAACGGCGACGGCGGTACCGCGACGTACGAGCCCGCAGTGCCGACCAGGGCCCGCTCAGCGCTCAGGACTGCCCGAACGCCCCGGCCGCGTCCACCGTTTCCACCGTCGTCACGAACGGCGCCAGACGCGGATCCGCCGACGCCTGGTCGAGTGCCTCGCGCAGTGCCGCGTCGTGGGTGGGCCGGGCCTCGGCGAGCAGGGCGAGGCCGGCCGGGGTGACGTCGGTGTAGATGCCGCGGCGGTCGGTGACGCACAGGTAGCGGGACAGCAGGCCGCGGTCTTCGAGGCGGGTGACCAGCCGGGTCGTGGCGCTCTGGCTGAGGACGACCGCATCGGCGACCTGGTTCATGCGCAGGTGGCCGCCTTCGCCGCTGTGCTGGTGGCTGAGGACGTCCAGCAGCGAGTACTCGCGCGCGCTCAGGTCGTGGCCGCTCTGGAGGGCGCGTTCGAGGTGGCTCTCGATCCGGCCGTGCAGGAGCGAGAGGGCGTACCAGCCGTGGGCGAGGCCGATGGAGGCCGTGTCGGCGGCGGTCATTGGCGTCTCCTTCCGCGCCGTTCCGAACGCAAATATACCGCGTCTGCAATCGTTGCGTTTGCAAGTACATGCGAGTGCAATTATTGTCTGAGCCTGTAAAGCGCACACGCAATCGAGTTGCCTGGAGGGCCGCCGCATGCCTCTCGCGCTCCTCGCCCTGGCCATCGGGGCGTTCGGGATCGGCACCACCGAGTTCGTCGTCATGGGCCTACTGCCGCAGATCGCCGACGACTTCGGGGTGTCCATCCCGTCGGCCGGCTTCCTGGTCACCGGCTACGCGCTCGGCGTCGTCGTCGGCGCACCGCTGATGACGCTGCTCGGCACCAAGGTCGGCCGCAAGACGATGCTCATGCTCCTCATGGGCGTGTTCGCCGTCGGCAACCTGCTGTCCGCACTCGCGCCGACGTTCCCGCTGATGCTCGTGGGGCGCATCGTGACGTCGCTCGCGCACGGAGCCTTCTTCGGCATCGGCGCGGTCGTCGCCGCCGAGCTGGTCGCGCCGCACAAGAAGGCGGGCGCCATCGCCACCATGTTCACCGGCCTCACGGTCGCCAACATCGTGGGGGTGCCGCTGGGCACGTTCATCGGCCAGGCCGTCGGCTGGCGGCTCACCTTCGCGGGCGTCGCGGCACTGGGCGTCGTCGGACTGTTCGGCATCGCCAAGCTCGTCCCGCCGATGCCCCGCCCCGAAGGCGCGCATCTGCGGCGCGAAGTGGACGCGTTCCGCAACGTGCAGGTCGTCCTGGCCATGGGGATGACCGTGCTCGGCTTCGGCGGCGTCTTCGCGGCGGTCACCTACATCGCGCCGATGATGACCCACGTCGCGGGCTACTCCGACGGCGCGGTCACCTGGCTGCTGGTGCTGCTCGGCATCGGCATGTTCCTCGGCAACCTGATCGGCGGACGGTACGCCGACCGGGCCCTGATGCCGATGCTCTACACCACCCTCGGCGGCCTGGCCGTCGCACTCGCGCTGTTCACCTTCACCGCGCACAACAAGATCCTCGCCGCGGTCACGCTGCTGCTCGTCGGCGCGCTCGGCTTCGCCACGGTGCCGCCGCTGCAGAAGCGCGTCCTCGACCAGGCACACGGCGCGCCGACCCTGGCCTCGGCCGTCAACATCGGCGCGTTCAACCTCGGCAACGCCTTGGCCGCCTGGCTCGGCGGGATCGTCATCAGCGCCGGGTTCGGATACACCGCCCCGAACTGGGTAGGCGCACTTCTCGCGGCGGCGGCGCTCGTGCTGGCGCTGTGGTCGGCGGCCTTGGAACGCCGGACGTCGGCGCGTGCCGAGGCGGCCGTCCCCACCGCGACCGTCGCGCCCGCGGCGAGGATCCCCGTCCACCACTGACCGGCCGTCGCCACGTCACACACGGCCATCGATCAACGCCACCGCTTTCGCCATCGCACATCGGCAAGGAAAGAACCAAGAACCATGACGACCACCCCCGCCATCCCCACCGTCAAGCTGAACAACGGCGTCGAGATCCCCCAGCTCGGCTTCGGCGTCTTCCAGGTGCCGGACGACCAGACCACCGCGGCCGTCGCCGAGGCCCTCGCGGCCGGCTACCGCAGCATCGACACCGCCGCGATCTACGGCAACGAGACCGGGGTCGGCCGGGCCCTCGCCGACGCCGGGCTGCCCCGCGAGGAACTGTTCGTCACCACCAAGGTGTGGAACTCCGACCAGGGCTACGACGCGACCCTGCGCGCCTTCGACGCCAGCGTCGCCAAACTGGGCCTCGACTACGTCGACCTGTACCTCATCCACTGGCCGACGCCCGCCCGCGACCTGTACACGGACACCTGGCGCGCCCTCGAACGCCTCAACGCCGACGGCCGCATCCGCGCCGCGGGCGTCTCCAACTTCCAGCCCGCCCACCTGCAGCGGCTCCTCGACACGAGCGAACTCGCCCCGGCCGTCAACCAGGTCGAACTCCACCCCGGCCTCCAGCAGGCCGAGCTGCGCGCCTTCCACGCCCTCCACGGCATCGCCACCGAGGCCTGGAGCCCCCTGGCCCAGGGCGCGGTCCTGGACGACCCCGCCATCACCGCGATCGCCGCGCGCACCGGCAAGTCCGCGGCCCAGGTCGTCCTGCGCTGGCACCTCCAGCTCGGCAACATCGTCATCCCGAAGTCGGTGACCCCGGCGCGCATCCGCGAGAACCTCGACCTCTTCGACTTCCACCTGACGGACGAGGACATGGCCGCCATCGCGAGCACCGACCGAGGGCTGCGGATCGGCCCGAACCCGGACGAGTTCAACTGACGGACGGCGGGGGCGTTGGTCGCGCCGTGCCCTGGATCCTCGCTCAGGGCGGAAGGCGCTGCCGCGCCGCATCCGTGTCCGTGTCCGAACAGGACGGCTACCAAAGCCAATCCGCCCATTGCTCCGACAAGTTGGGCCGCGACGAAGCCCGGAACGGAGGCCGGTGCGATCCCGCCGAAGCTGTCCGAGAACGCCCGGCCGACGGTGAGCGCCGGATTCGCGAACGACGTCGATGACGTGAACCAGTAGGCCGCGCCGATGTACGCCAAGACCGCGACGGGCGCGAAGCGCAGCCGCCGGGTGCGGGCGAGCCCGAAGGTCTTGCTGCCTGCCCGCGTCGGACAGCGGGGTCCCCCGGTGCCCGCCGTCGCGCCGATCCGACTTCGGCTTGCGAACTCGGGCGGCTGCTGCGGCTGATCCCGGCGCGCCCTACGCCGCGGCCGGCGCGGTCTTGGGGGACCCGGACCGGGACTGCCCCGAGGTGGCGGAGACGAGGGCGAACCAGATCAGGGCTGCGCCGAGCGGGAGGAAGTCCATGTTGGCGGTGATGCCTACGAACCCGAGGAGGACCAGCGCCGGGCTCACGGCCGCCCCGGGACCGCGCCGAGGGCCTACGACCGCGTACTGGACGAGCATCGCGACAAGGCCCGCCATGAAGAGCACCGGACCGATCTCGTAGAGCGCCTGGGGAAGGACCGCCGGGACATCGGCGTAGCGGTCCGACAAGGCGCTTTTCTCGGCCGCGTCGGCCGCCTTCAGGCCGACGACGATGTCGAGGACCGCCACCCGGACGAAGGCGGCGAGTCCGACGCCGGCCGTGACGGTGAGAACCCCGGCAGTGATCCGGCGCGCCCGGCCGCCGCCTTCCGCCGCGAGGATGCGGCGCCGCAGTCCCGCGATCACCGCTCCGTACAGCAGGAGCGACCCGAGAAAGAACAGATGGCCGATCGTCCAAGCGGGCCCGGGCCCGTGCTCGCCATCGCGGCCGTCGACGAGGCGGACGACGCCGTAGACGGCCATGAGGGCGGGGGCGAGGTGGAAGGCGATCCTCTTCATGAGCGGTTCTCCCGGAGGGTGCGGAACGGGTGTTTCCGTGTGCCTCAATCCTTCGGAGAACGGCAGCCGGGGGGATCGCCGCCGTCGGCGATCTTCCGGCATGGGCCGCGCGGGGGAGACCGCCTGCTCGGCTCCCTCGCGCGACCGATGCTCAGGAGGGCTCGATCAGCCGGGTCTCGTACGCGGCGATGACGGCCTGCACCCGGTCGCGGATGCCGAGCTTGGAGAGCACGTTGCTCACGTGCGTCTTGACCGTGTGCTCGCTGACCACGAGGGCGGCGGCGATTTCGGCGTTCGACAGGCCGCGGCCGAGCAGCCGCAGCGTCTCGCGTTCGCGGCCGGTCAGGACGGCCAGGCGCGCGGAAGCGGTCGTGCCGGCGCGCGGGCGGTTGCGGGTGATGTCGGAGATCAGGCGACGGGTGACGGCGGGGGCGAGCAGCGACTCGCCCGCCGCGACCACCCGGACCGCGTGCACGAGGTCGTCCCGCCGCACGTCCTTGAGCAAGAACCCGCTCGCCCCGGCGTAGAGGGCGTCGTAGACGTAGTCGTCCTGGTCGAACGTCGTCAGCATGATCGCCCGGGTCGCGGTCTCGGCGCACACGATCTTCGCGGCCTCGATGCCGTCCAGGCCCGGCATGCGGATGTCGAGCAGGACCACGTCGGGGGCGTGTTCGCGGACGGCGGCCACGGCGGACGTGCCCTCCTCCGCCTCACCCACCACCGCGATGTCCGGCTGCGCGTCCAGGATCATCGCGAAGCCGCTGCGCACCAGCTCCTGGTCGTCGGCCAGCACCACGCGGATCACGAGGACACCACCGCGGCCGAGGCGTAGGGGAGACGCGCGCGGACGCGGAACCCGCCGCCGGGCAGCGGGCCTGCCTCGGCCGTTCCGCCGCAGGCGAGGGCGCGTTCGCGGATGCCGATCAGGCCGTCCCCGCCGCGCCGCCAGCCCGCGGGATTTGCTGTGCTGCCCCTGCCGTCGTCGGTCACGGCGATCTCCAGTTCGTTGCCGGTCCAGGTCAGCCGTACCTCCACCGCGGAGGCGCCGGCGTGCTTGACCGTATTCGTGAGGGCTTCCTGGACGATGCGGTACGCGGCCAGTTCCGCGTCGGCGGGCAGGTCGCGCCGGTCCCCTTCGACGGTGAGCCGGGCGCGGACCTGCGTGCGGTCCACGTGCCCGATCAGCTGGGGGAGCGTGTCCACGGTCGGCTGGGGCGCGCGGGCGCCGGTGCCCTGGTCGTCCTTGAGGACGCCCAGCATGCGGCGCAGCTGCGCCATCGCGTCGCGTCCGGCCTCCGCGATCGCGTCGAAGGAGCGTTCCGCCCGGTCGGGGTCCGTCCGGACCACCACGGGCCCGGCCTCCGCCTGGACGATCATGATGCTGACCGCGTGTGCGAGGACGTCGTGCATGTCGCGGGCGATGCGGGCGCGTTCCTCGGCTGCCGCCCGCGCGGCCTCGGCCTCGCGTTCGCGTTCCAGCTGGGCGGATCGTTCCAGCAGTGCGTTCGACCGCTCCCGCGCGGCGCGGGCGAGCAGGCCCATGAGGAACGCCATGACGGGCAGGAGCAGCGTGAACATGAACTGGCCCGCGTCGTTGTCCTTGACCATCAGCGCCCCGAACGGCGTGGTGGCGGTGAGCACGCCGATGAACCCCCAGCGCTGCCAGCGGTGCTTTCCGCGGTCCGCGAGGGTGTAGATGGCCGCCAGCGCGCCGTACTGCAGTGTCTGCCCGGGGCGGTCGTGCAGGGAGACGGCCGTGGCGAAGAACGCCACGGCCAGCGCCACCGCGAACGGCGCGCGGCGGCGCCAGAACAGCGGCACGACGGTGCCGAGGTTCACCGCGAAGCCGAGCGGCGTCACGTCGGGCGCGGTCGCGAACGGGACGAACACCGCGACGGCCACGGCCGCCACGACGATCGCGTCCACGAGCCGGCCGTTGCCGGTGCGCAGACGCGCGCTGATGCTGTGGAACCCATCTGACATCCGGTCAGTATGTGGGGGTCGCGGGTCGCGGGTCCTCAGTCGTGCGAGGGATTCGGCGAGATGGCCCGGCAGGCATCGGCCCCTCTCGCGTCCACGGCCGAGGCCTTCAGTAGCTTCGCTGGTCATGTGGCACAAGGGCGGACCTACCAGGACCGACGCGCCGTCGGCAGTCGAGCGGGCCGCGGCGGAGAGCGGCTTTGTCCTCGACGCGGCCCAGCGGGTCGCGGCCGAGCGGCTGGGGGTGCTGGCCGCGGAGCTGGGCCCGCGGGGGCGACGGCGGCGGGATTCGGTGCGTGGGGTGTATCTGTGGGGGCCGCCCGGGCGGGGGAAGAGCTGGATCACCGACACCTGGTACCGCGCGCTGCCGCCCGGGACGGCGTATCGCGTGCACTTCCACGACTTCTTCCGTCGCCTGCAGGACGCGGTCTTCGCGCACCGCGACGAGGCCGGCGCGATCGACACCGCGATGTCCGAACTGGTCGGGCGGGCGGCAGTGGTGTGCTTCGACGAGTTCCACGTGCACGACCCCGGCGACGCCATGCTGGTGACCCGACTGCTACGGGAGCTGTTCGAACGCCGCACCACGCTCGTCGCGACGTCCAACTACCCGCCGGACGGCCTGCTGCCGAACCCGCTCCACCACCATGTGTTCGAACCCGCGATCCGGCTCGTCGAGGACCGCCTCGACGTCGTCGAGGTCGCGGGCCCGCGCGACTACCGGACGTTGCGCCAAGGACCGCCCCCGCGCTCCGGGTTCCGTGCCGGAGCGCTGATCACCGCGGCCGCCGCGGGGTGGCCTGGCGCGTACGGCCTCACCGCCCCACGCCCCGGATCCGCCGCCCCGCTGCTCGTCAACCGGCGCACCCTGACCGCACGTGCCATCCAGGACGGCACCTTGTGGATCGACTACCCGCAGTTGTGCGAGACCACGACGTCGACCGCCGACTACGTCGTCCTCGCCGAACGCTTCGACACGTGGGTCGTGGACGCCGTTCCCGCCTGGCAGGACTGCAGCGCCGACGGCCGCCAACGCCTCGGCTCGGTCGTCGACATCGCGTACGACCGGGACATACGCCTGTTCCTCGCCGGGCCCGACAACCCCGGCCGGCCTCCGGCCGGCGCCGCCGTGCCACCGGACCACTTCCGGACGGCGAGCCGCCTTGCCCAACTTCAGGCGACCGGCTGACGCCCCGCGTGCCGCGGCCGGTCGTCGGAACCGCCGCTACCGGTTGCCGTCGCCGACGTCCGCACCCCATCGCGCACGCAGGCCCGCCAGCGCGTCGTGGAATTCCGGGAACGTCTTGCGCACGCACCCCGGGTTGTCCAACTCCAGCCCCGGTGCGCGGATCGCGGTCACGCTGAAGCTCATGGCGATGCGGTGGTCGTCGCGGCAGGCGATCACCGCCGGACGCGGCGCGGCCGGGGCGATCTCGATCCAGTCGCGGCCTTCGGCCACCGGGACGCCGAGCCGCCGCAGGTTCTCGGCGCAGGCGTCCAGCCGGTCGCATTCCTTGACCCGGGTGTTGTGGACGTCCGTGATGCGTACCGGCCCGTCCGCGAACGGCGCGATCGCGGCCAGTGTGGGCATCGTGTCGGAGATGTCGCGCATGTTGACGTCGATGCCGCGCAGCCGGCCGGTGCCCGCCACCGTCACCACGTCCCGGCCGATCTCGACGTCGGCGCCCATCGCGCGCAGCACCTCGGCGAACTTGATGTCGCCTTGCAGCGATTCGGTGCCGAGGCCGGGCACGGTCACGCGCTGCCCGGTCAACGCGGCCGCGGCGAAGAAGTAGCTGCTCGTCGACGCATCCGGCTCGACGGCGTGCTCCCGCGCCCGATAGCCCGTCGGCTCGACGTCGAACCGCATGCCGTCGCGCCGCACGACCGCCCCGAACTCGCGCATGAGCGCCAGCGTCATCTCCACATAGGGCTCGGACACCAGGTCGGTGATCTCGATCCGCAGGCCGCGGCGCGTCAGCGGGCCGACCATGAGCAACGCGGTCAGGAACTGGGACGACAGGCCCGCGTCCATGCCGACCGTGCCGCCCTCAAGGCCGTCCGAGGCCACCTCGATCGGCAGATGCCCTTCCGCCCCCAGGTACCGCACGCGTGCGCCCAGGGCCCGCAATGCCTCCACCACCGGGCCGACCGGGCGTCGGCGCATCTGCGCGGAGGCATCGAACCGGTACGTCCCGCGCCCCGCGGCGGCCAACGCCGGAAGGAACCGCGCGGTGGTCCCGGAGTCGCGGCAGTAGACGTCGGCCTCGCCCGCGGGCGGCCCGGACGCACTCCCGTCGACCGACCACTCGTCCGCCGACCGGCGGACCCCGAAACCCAGCGCACCGAGCCTGTCGGCGAACGCCTCGGTGTCATCGGAGACCAGCGGATACCCGAGTGTGGAACGGCCGTCCGCACATGCGCTCAGGAACAGCGCACGCGCCGTGGTGGACTTCGACCCGGGAACGCGGACTACGGCCACAGTGCTCCATTACGGCGAAGGCGTCAGCATCCGACAGCGCGCGGAGCTCGCCGGACGCTCTGGTTCGCCGCCGATCCTGTCAGGGCCGGCGGGGGCCGGACACGCGATTATCGTCGGGCCGTGTCACCGGCTTTTGCGTCCAGGGGAGTTCGGGTTCAGCCCCGGCCGCGGCCTCAGCCCAGCGACAACCAGCGAATGCCCGCGCGTTCCACCTCGGCGGACTCCGCTCCGGTCAACGGCTCGCGGCCGGTGGCCTTGCGGAGGAACGTCACCCGATCCCAGCCCAATACGTCCACCTCCGCCAACCCCCCTTGTCCCAGGAGCAATCGGGCGAGGAGATCACCGGCGGACGCGGACAACCACGGCTCCCGCCCGACGGCCGCGGCAAGGTCCAGCCCATGCACGGCGACCTCGACGACCCGCGTGACCAGGAAGTCGGTCAGCAGCATCGGATCACCGTGGCGCGTACGCACCACCCGATCGTCCGGCTCCGCCGCGCACAGCCGCGCCGCGAGCCGCCACACCTCGTCGAACTCGCTTGCGAGGTCGCCTCCTTCGGTTACCTGCGCCGCACGCTCACGGGCCAGTCCGATACGCCGGTCGTTGCTCTCCGGCGAAAACCGTCCGTCGCCCCGGTAGTAGTCCACAGCCGAGACGGTCGCCCGCGCCGGCGCCTCACCCGCCACCATGCCCGGTAACCAGCCGACGACGACCGTCACATGCCCCAGCAACTCCCGCACGGTCCACGGCACACACACCGTCGGCCGCGACCACGCCTCGTCCCCGAGCCCGCGCACTCCCGCCGAAAGCCGCTCGGCCTCCGCAGTGAACGCCCCCACAACCTCATGACGCCGCATACGCGGAACGGTAGTCAGACCGGTGGCCGCGAGTCGTACCGGACACCCGGAACTCTCCGACGCCCTGGCGCGCATGACTGCCGACGAACGGTGGCGCGTCGACGACGAATCAGCACGGGGCACCTGCCTGTGCGCCATCGCCGCCGACGCCCGAGCCGGTTGGCGCTCGTCCATGGACGCGAACGGCCGCGATCTGCTCGACCACGACGAACGCGACGTGCGGACCCAACGGCAGGTGTTCCGCAAAGCGAGCCGGGCTGCTGAGCGTGGCCTTGGCCGAGACCGGCTCTCATGCGGCCCCCTCCGCGACCGGGCGCAGATCATCAGGGTTCCAGACCTGCTTGGCGATCTCCCGGTAAAGGCCTCCGCGTTCGAGGATGTCCGCAGCCTTGAACTCCTCGTGGGCGTGGAACTGCAGACCCGAACTCTTGAGGAGGGCCAGGAAGCCCGGGTTCTTTTCATAGGACTGGGGATCGAGGCTGGCCGCGAGCAGGTTCTGGCTGTAGTACCTCGGGCGCTTCTGGGCGTACGTCTCGTCCTGGTAGCTCGCGTTGAACTGCTTCGGCAGGAGCAGCAGGCCGCCCACGCGGTTGCGGTGCCGAGCGAATTCGGCCTCGTGGGTGAATTCCTCCGCGTGCCGCTCGTAGTGATCAGCCCAGATGTGCTCGACCTCGTACTTCACCTTCGCGCCATTGGTCAGCTCGATGTAGTTCGAGGCCTGGCCGGACTGCACGGTGATGTGGTCGGTGAGCCGAGCGAGGATCTTGTGGAGCTGGCTGCGGTTCTGCTGGTGGACGTGGAGGCCGTCGAAGTCGAACGACTCGTCCATGTTGTCCAGGTATTTGCGCAGGAATGCGGCGAGGTCGCCCTCGTCAAGACCCCTGATGCCGCGCATCACCGTGAACATCGCGTACTGCATCGTCGAGTACGCGGTCGCGCGGAAGTTCCAGATGCGCCGAGCAAGCAGGATGTCGGTGAACCGGCCGACCAGCTCCAGCTTCTTGTCGATCGCGGCCGCGCTGTCGTCCACCCGCAGCGGCGCCAGCAGCAGCTGGTTCTGGAGGGTGAAGCCGAGGTCGGCATTGAAACGGATGAAGCGCAACGGGCTGTCCGGTTGAAAGGGGCCGGTGGACGCGTCGAGGATGCGCAGATACTGGCGGCTGTAGAAGTCGAGGTCGCGGACGACGAACCGGCGGTAGTCCTCGGGCGTCTTGAGGCCGACGCTGTCACGCGCCCCGCGCAGCCACCGGTGGAACTCGGTGCCGATCCGGTCCCAGTCTTCCGGCCCAGCGCCCTTCCGGCGTTCCCGGATCTTGGCGGAGTACTGGCTCCTCAACCAGGTCTTGAGGAAGTCCGAGCCGGCGTCCTCCGCCCGCTCGTCGAGGTTGCGAAGGCTCGTCCTCCACCTGTCGTTCGCCTGCGTTCTGGGTTCGCCGACCGCCATGTTGGCGAGCAGGTATCCCTTGAGCATGTCGGCCGGGGTGAGCTTCAGGCCGCGGTCGTTCATCGTTTCGAAGATGGCGTAGGCGTCGTCGTCGTTGTAAGCGGTGATCTGGACGAGCTGGACGCGGTCCTTCAGCCAGTCGATGAAGAACGGAAGCGCGTCTCCTTTCAACTCCTCGGGGAACAGTCCCTCAAGTTCGGCGTACCGGTCGACCAGCGCGTGCACCGACTCCGTTGCTTCCACGGGCGGTTCGTACTCACCGGTCTCGAACAAGGCCTCCATGCAGGCGTTGCGATCGGCGACGTCGAGGTTGAACGACTTCTCACCGAACTTCTCGGAGTAGATGAGTTCGTCGATGTTGACGACGTCCTCGCGTCCCTCCTGAAGGCGCCGCAGGAAGGTCAGGAACAGCGTGAGGCTGGTGAGCCGTTGCTGCCCGTCGACGACGAAGGGCTGGCTCCCCTTCTGCGATATGACGATCGATCCGAGGTAGTAGCCGGGGTACTTCGCGACGTCCTTGCGGGCATGATCGGATTCGTGGAGGGCGAGGAACTTCGCCGTGAGGTCGGCGACCAGCTCGGCGATCTGCTTGGACTCCCACTTGTACTCGCGCTGGTAGTAGTCGATCGAGTACTTCTTCTTCTCCAGGACTTCGGCAACCGTCTTGGCAACACCGTCGATCGTGCGATCGAGCTCAGTCATCGCGATCCCTCTCCGTTGCGCTCATCGAGCGGCCAACCGGCGGAACAGCTCAGCCCAAGGCCCCCGGCTCGCGCGAGATCACCACGAGGTCCTGCCGGTCTGTCCGAGTGACGGCGGACGGCCCCGCACGGTTCGAGCCACCGGGTCGTGAAGGTCGAGGAGACGGCCGCCGCCACGAGTCTCCCCTGCGGGCCCCGTGTCATCAGGCAGTTGGACGTTTTCTCCCTGTTTCCCGAGGAGTTCGACGACTGCCGTGCCGGCGGAAGAATCGGTTCGGAAGCGCGGCAGGGCCTGCCACGCCTGTTGGCAGTACGAAGCGGCAACGGGCCACCGGAGGACTCTCTGGGGCCCGCCGCCAGTCGAGTCCCGGCCGCCCAGCGTCTTGACCAGCGGGTGGGGACGGAGAGCCGCTGTCCCAACGAGAAACGGCCCGACCTGCGTTTCCGCAGGTCAGGCCGCATCTGGCGGAGGATACGAGATTCGAACTCGTGAGGGGTTGCCCCCAACACGCTTTCCAATTGATCGTCCGCCGGTTCGGCGGCCTTCGCCGACGTCCTGACCTGCGGTAGAGCAGCTACGCCCCACCCCTCCAGACCCCCGCGTACACCGGTGAACGAGACCAGAACTGAGACCAGGATTGAGACCACGGCCGCATGGGCGGAGCGCCTATGCGTTGGGCTTCACTGCTCGCACAGGCCCGGACGCCACTGCCGTACTTCGTCATCGAAGCGTCCGGCCGCGACGTCCTTCAAGGCTGCCGCGTACCCGACCTCGATTGCCTGCTCGACCAGCTTGCGGATCTCGTCAGGGGCATAGAGCAGGGCATGCCCAGCCCCCGAGCAGAGGCTGGCCATGGCTTCGTGCGCGGCCTTGGCGTACTCAGCTTCGACGGTGCCGGTGTGCATGATCGATATGGCGTCGGCCGTGGCGGTGATCTCTTCAGGCAGTGATGAGGGCATGCCCCAGTATTGGCTGACTTGCGCCCACAGCGAGGTCGATTCATCGACTGTGAACGGCCCACAGCGTTTGGCGGCCGTGTCCGGGCGCAAACGCCCGAGCCTCCCCGCCTCTGCGCTGTGGCCGTCAGCGCCTCACAGCCCTGCCGGGTGGCATCTGCCGGCCTTGCGGCCAGAGCCGCAGGGGCACGCGGCGTTCTTCGGGACGGAACGTCCAGGTCCCTGCGGCTTGGTCTTGGGCGTTGAACGGCCCGTGGTCTGCTGCCGGCCGCGCTCACGCCAGCGAGATAGGGCTGGTGGAAGGGCTTCGCCCTGTTCGAGTAGCCATTCGGCGGCTGCTCGACCAGATTTATCGCGGAAGGTCTGTGCCGCGTCTCGGAGCCCATCGTCAGTGAGAAACCACGCTGCGATGGTTGCGTACGACGACTCCTGGAAACCCTTCATTCCTCGCAGGCGGAAGGCGTTACGGGCATAGCCTGCGCCTGCCATGACGGCAGCACCGACGATCGTGTCTCCGGGGTTATCCTCGCCTGCCGGGGCGCTGATGGCGTTGAAGCGATCTACCAGTGTCCTCTCGCCGCGCGAGACGTCGACGGGTCTCTCTGCAGTGAGAAGCTCCTGGTATCGATCATGGAGCTCGTCGCGGTCAGAGTATGTGACCTGGTCTACAGCTGACTTGTGGACGAAGTGCACGACGTACATGTCCTCCTGAAGCCCAGAAGGCCTGATCTCAACGGCCTCCGTGCTTGCGTAGCCAGCGGCGAGCACGTTCGCTGGTCGGCGCTGGCCACGGCGGCCGTCGTCACCCAGGCGCGCGCCGGGAGACGAGAGGAACGGGCAGGTTTGCGCGGCGTAGACCCCGCATATCTCGTGCACTGGAGCCTCACCGCTCCAGAAGGTCTGGGCACTGGTTCCTTCGGGCACGTGCAGCAGGAACTGCCACCGCGCCTCGTCGCGGAACGGCAAACCGCAGACGGCGCACCAGTCAAAGGTTGCGAGGACCAGCTTCCGCCGTTCGTCGATCGAGCCGAAGTCAACGCCGTCATCGTCCCGGTGGACCGTAGCGATCACCGGATACCCGCGAGGGTCGCGATTGAGGTGCCCCAGCCGCTGAGGGATGGTGATGTCGCCCGGTTTCACACTTGCCCCCTGGTGATCTTCTGCGGACCTGTAGCGAGCATATGGGTGGCTTGCGGCAGGAGTGAGGGAGACCAAGGAACGGTTCCGATGCGAGTCATGCTTCGCTCCGCGGACCGTCGGGTCAGTGCGTGCGACAGGCGAGTGCGGTGATCGCCCCTCCAACCGAAGCCGCCTGGAAGTAGCCCTGGCTGCCCGCATTGTGCGGGCCGGGGGACTCCAGCCAGCTGTGTGGCGGCCGCACGTCTCAGGCTTGGGCCGCGAATTGCGGTCCGAGCCCTGGGCGATCACCTTCGGATCTTCGAACTGCTCTGCCCTCACATCGATGCATCTCCGGCCGTCGTGTGCGCGGTGCGGCTCCGGCGCTGTCGGCGGGTGGGAAGCGTCGGCACCAACTATTGCGGGGACACCCTTCACGGGTACCCCGGCGGCACCCGACAAGTTTTGGCATCATGGACCGCATTCGCGGTGGGCCGCAGATGGGGAGGTAGGGGCGTGGACGCGCAGAGCACCCGCTTCTTGCCTACCGCCGGATGGACTACATACCGCGGTGTTGGACTTCCGCCAACGGCCCTCGACCGCGACTTCGATGCCCACCACGACGGACGACACCACTGGGACGTGGTCCGGCGTGTTCTCGCACTTGCCCCGTACGAACCTCGGTCAGGTAGGCCTCCTAGCGCCGACGACTTACGGGCGCGAGCCAGGCAGATTGCCTGGGAGGTGTTGGACGGCGCCCGCGACTCCTTGATGGCCGATGGCTGGTCCGTCGCCGTCAAGTCGGCTGCGCGGTTCGACGCCAGGGCGGTTCAGGAAGCTGTTGGGCAGCTAGATGCCTCCCTCTCGGCAATGGCCGACGCCGCAGGCTCGATCGGCGACGCGTACGTGTTCGGCGAACACGGCGTCATGGTCGTGGAGTGCAAGCGTGCCGACTGGGTGGACCAGCCGCTGCGCCATCCTCAGCTGCGGGGGAAAACCGAAGCATTGGTCGCGGCCATGCTCGCGGCCCGGGTGCGCGCCGACGTCAGAGAGCGTCTCGCCCGCATGCCGATGTCGGAACGGCGGATCGTCCGCGCGTTCCTAGGTACTTTCCTCCCTCGCTGGGTTTCTCGCGGTACAGATGCCGTGCTGCGGGTACGGTGTCAGGCCTGCCCGCCGCTGTTGTTTCGTACGGGGCCACTCACCGGTGCCGCGACCCGACACGCTCCGCCTGCAGCCGGCATGGCGCGGACCGTGATGGCGATGACCGGCGCATCCGTGTCCGCATACGAACTAGCGGCGTAGAAACCGGCTTTCCTGCTTCCGCGACCGGTCCGCGGTGTGGAGCCGTCATGTCCATCTCGAGTCTGGCCTTGCTTCCGCCCTGGGCGTTCGTCCCCGTGGTGTGTATTTGGGCAGCGGTTGTCATCGCAAAGAAGCTCATCGATGCCAAGAAGGCCGTTGTCCTTGGACGCGTTGCCCTCGAACGGGCTCGGGCCGATGACATCCCCGATGTCACGCATGAGCTGATGGCGGGCAGCCAGGCGCCTTCTGTTCCTCGGGATCGGCGACGTCGCGGCCGCTGACCTGGAGTCACGTTATGGGCCTGCCCCCGCGTCCTCAGGACCGGGTTCGGGACAGACCCGGTCCACGCTGGGTGCAGTCGGCTGCGGGGACGAGAGTGACCGCCAATTCCACCCGTGCTTCATGACGTACGGCTGTGGTGGTTGCCGAACGACTGCGAGCACGTCGGCGGAAGGGCAACGCGAGTCGGCGACAGTTCGGGAACCCAGACCAAGGCTGAGACCAAGCCGACGTCGGCCCTGACCGCAGCAGCGGTCGGGGCCGACGTTTCGCCTGTTTAGGCTGGCGGAGGATGCGAGATTCGAACTCGTGAGGGGTTGCCGCCGACACGCTTTCCAATGGACCGCACCTGCGTTCGCCGGGCCTCGCCAACGTTCTGACCTGCAGCCGAGCGTACGAGGGGCTGCCCGGTGAACGTCTCCGTACGTCCGCGAATGCAACCAGAACTGCAACCAGGATCCGTGCGGGATGGTTGCAGTTCCGCGGGCGGAACGTGTCGACGGCACTCACGTCACCAGCCCTTCGTGACGGCGGCGGCGAGGCTGAAGGGTGGCGACAGCTTGCCGGAGCAGCCCTGCCCGTGTCGGTGCCAACTCCTACCCTGCACAGGCACCGGCAGCATCATCGGTGTACGGAGGTTGGGGCGGAATGGCCAGGCCACCGGGCAACCTGCTCATGTGCGGGCCTTGCGGCAACAGGCGGAGCGGCCCGCCAGTGCGACCACTGGCGCGCTGCTCGCATGCGCGCAGTCGAAGCGCGCGACCGAGCACTGGCCTAAGAACTGGCCGGACTCGCTCAGCTGGACTGAGCACGGCTGCCCCTGGCCTCCGGCTCGATGGCTCGGCGGCAGCCATGTCCCTATCCCCGTCGATTCGTGGCTGCGTTGCCTGCACCAACGTGGTCTATGCGCGACCGGGCACTCGGCCAGTCAGCGAGCCTGATGCAGATGCCCCCTCCGCGTCAGCCGATGAAGCCATGATGAAAGTTGCTTGAGAAAAACTAAAGTGATACAACTGGCGGGCACCGCCGCAATGAAGCGTCGAGCCCGGAGGACCGGTGACCGTGGACATCCCTCTCTCGCCTTGGAGCGAGGACATCTTTAGGAACAGGGCTGAGATCGTCCGATCCCGACTTGGGCTGGCGCTTCAGGAGATGCAAGCCAACGCCGAGGCAGCCCAGAGAGATGCAGACACCCCCAGCACGGACACGTACGGCAGCTCGCGCTGGACGAACTCGTACTTCCGGCTGGAAGAACACGTAGGTTCCCTGGACGGCGCGCGGTTGATCAAGCCGAAGAACTTCCGGTTTCGCCTCGTCCTGGTGGAACGCGGGTTGCTGCTGCCGTTCCGCTATGCGAAGCGGCATGCCGACGTTCGGGCAGCCCGGATCCCGAACGTGACCGAGGTGATTCGCGAGCTTTTCCGTCTCGCGCCTGAGCCGTCCAAGCCGATTGCGGTCCAAGACGACCTGTTCGGTTCCGAGCTCGCGCAGCCGGCGCGGATGGCGGCGACGGATGTCGACCCGTGGGCAGGAATCGTGCCGCCCGATACCCGGCTCGTCCTGGTTCCTTACGCCTGTAACGCTGACGGGCTGCTGGATCCCTACTGGGGTGTCGCTGCCCTCCGTGACGGCGACGGCGGGCTGGAATGGGTTCACCAGCCCGAGCCCCTGCCCATGCCGGCGGCGCCGGTCACCAGGCGCATGCTCGCCAGTGTCGAGGACCCCAGTGAGCACCGCCGGTTCAGTGAGGGCGACCAGCCCTCGATCACCTTGTCCGCCCGGTCGAAGGAAGAGCGTGTCCTCGACGTTCCGCCGCCGACTGAGCCCGAGCCGAACGAGCCCCAGACTGATGAAGACGACAGGCACTGATCAGCAACTGCTGTTGGGGATGGAGGACGGGGACATCACTCCGCGGCTTGTCAGCGAGGTGTTCGACCCGTCTCGGCTCACTCAAGCCCGACGCTTGTCGGAGTTGACGAAGAAGGAACTCGCCGAGCGTGTCGGAGTCACCCCGGCTGCGGTGGGACAGTATGAGACGGGCGTGGCGCGCCCGCGGCCGGAGCTGATCTCGAGGCTTTCCCAAGTGCTGGACGCCCCGATCGCGTTTTTTATGGCCGGGCGGCCTAGCAGTCGTCTCGACGCGTCGATGACCTACTTCC
Organism: Uniformispora flossi; assembly: GCF_049534875.1. NCBI lineage: Bacteria > Bacillati > Actinomycetota > Actinomycetes > Kitasatosporales > Streptomycetaceae > Uniformispora > Uniformispora flossi. The sequence goes on along the minus strand of NZ_JBMULZ010000034.1, from coordinate 2,123 downwards.
GGAGCCTGCGGAGTACACCGAAAGCCATGCGCGAGAAGGCGGCGGCTTTCGCTGAACAGGTTTGGGAGTTGACGAACGCGCTGGAGAGGCGAGTTCGGCTGCCGTACGTTGATGTCCCTGGGTTTGCCGGTGGCGAAGTCCACCCTGGGTTGGTGGTTCCCGACGAACCAGTGGCTGCAGCACGTGAGTTGAGGAAACTCTGGGGCCTCGGTGATGGACCGGTTACCCACCTGACTCGACGCATGGAGTCGCATGGGATCGTCGTAGTGCTTCCCCCGCGCGCTGACTCCGCTGCGGCGACTGTTGACGCGTTCTCCTCGCGGTTGACACGGCCACTGGTGGTCCTCACACACAATCGTGCCGATGATGTGTATCGGCATCGATTTACGGCCGCACACGAACTCGGGCACCTGCTGCTGCACAGCGAGGCCACTGGTGATAGCCGGCAAGAGCGTGAAGCCGACGCATTCGCTGCGGAGTTCCTCACCCCGAAATCCAGCATTCTCCCCGCGTTGCCGAGTCGCATGGATCTCGCCCGTCTGGCCGAGCTTCGCGAGATCTGGGGCGTCTCTGTTCATTCACTCGTCTACCGATGCCGGGAAGTCGGACTGTTCTCGGACGCGACTGCAAGTCGCGCGTACCAGAAGCTGAGAGTGCTGGCGGAGCAACCCGGATTCGCACCTGAGCCGGTCAGCGGATTCCCGGGCGAACAGCCCGTTCTGCTTTCTCAAGCGTTTGAACTGGCTGCCACGGAGACTGGCCTGACTGTCGAGAGTCTGGCCCGCGAACTGTGCTGGAAGCCCGAGCGAGTCCGCGAGCTCCTGGGCGTGCCGGATCAGCGGCCGGTATTGCATTTGGTCCGATAGGAACGTTCTATGCAGCGCAGGGGGTGCTATGCGCATTGCCGCAGTGATGCAGTTCTACTTCGACGCCGTGCTTCCGCGTGATCCGAGTTGGGCGTCTTGGGGCGGGGTCAGTCTCCAGGCTGACGGGTTTAGCGCGGACGTTCGCCCGTGGGACCCAGCCTCGCAAGCCCTCTTCCCAAACGAGATTGACCGCAGCCTGGCCGGTGCGGCGCTGTCCATTGCGCCATTCGGGGTGGCTGGGGGCGCGATCAGCCGGCGGATCGCTGACACGGTGGTCGACCGAATCCAGGTAATCCTTCGGTGGGAGCACGAGAGCGCTGTCGGCGACACGCTGCACTTCGACTTCGAACGGACACAGGACCGGGGCGTTGACGCAGCCAACGTCCTGGTCGAGCATCTCCGAAGTGCTGGCCGAGTTGCATGGATGCCCCGGCTGAAACGGGCCTGGCGGCCCGAGGACGGCCGCTTCTACCTGCTATCGCCATGGACGGTGTCCGTCTTCGACGCCGACACGGGCTCGGGCCTGCCGGTCTTCGCCGGAGTTAACGGCCACCTGTCGACAGGTGCGGTCCGCAGCCCCGGAACCGGGGCGATCCCCGTCGACGGTCTGGAGGCCTCCCTCAAACGTGGGGCGGAACCTGCGCTGCACGACGTCTTGCTCGTCGACGCTGAGACTGCCGTCCAGTCCCTCTCCTTGCGCGAGGCGATTCTCTCCATGGCTTCGGCTTGTGAGACTGCAGCGCATACCTATGTTGCGGCGATGACTGGGGCAGCAGCCAAGACGTATGAGAAGAACCTGGAGAAATCTGGTGGCAGCTTTGCCGTGAAATATTATGAGCGTGCAACCGCTGACCTTTCGTCTCGGTCTTTCCGGCACGAGGATCCGTCGGCATTCGCGATGATCGAAGAGATGTACCGGGAGCGAAACCGGCTCATGCACGGCGGTCGGGTAACCGGTCGTCTGGCTGATCTCGATTCCCGCGAGCGTCAACGGACGGTCTACGGGTTCCTGGGGGCAGCTGGTCGCGCCGTGGACTGGATCACCGCCCTATGACGCCAGATGGGAGCCAACGACGAGTCTCGTCCTCCGGTGAGTCGCGGCGCCACCTTGGTTGCCACGCGCCCGTGGCGAACTGACGGTCGCGCGGCTTGAGCTTGCCCATGGGCTTGATTCGCTTTGACGGACACCCTGGCTGAGGGGCTGCGGCCCTTTCGGGAGGATGTCCATCATGGAGAGCATGGGGAAGAAGAAGCCTC
>NZ_JBMULZ010000033.1:0-59910 GCF_049534875.1 Uniformispora flossi | reverse complement strand
CGGGTGCCCCCCCCGCCCACTCGGCCCCGGCGGGCGCCCGCTGGGGCCCGTTACCCCCCCGGGGCCGGTGCCCCCGGGGGGCGGGGTGGGACCCGCGGGTCCCACCCGGCCACCGGGCTTCCGTGCGTGCGGCCGGGGCCGCCGGAGCCTTGCTGCGGAGCTGCTACTTCTTCGGCTCGAGCATGGTGGCGACGTACACCGAGGCGGCGCCCACCGAGATTCCGACGCTGTACGGGTTGTCCTTGTCCGGCCAGCCGACCACGCTCTTCGTGCTGTATTCGGACCAGGCCGCGAAGTTGTACAGCGGAATGATCGGCATCTTCTCGACCATGATGTCCTGCAGGCCTTCGAGGGCCTGCTTCTGCACCGCCGGGTCCTGCGTGGACGCGTACTGCTGCAGGAGCTTGTCCGTCTCCGGGTCCTGCCAGCGCTCGGTGTTGTTGAACGCGGGCTGGCCGACCGGGGCGGTGAGGTAGCCCGCCAGGGTGCGCTCGTAGACGTTGAACGGCGAGTAGGCCGCATACGCCGGACCGGTGATGCCGACGTCGTAGTTGCCCATGTAGGTGTCCGTGAGCGACTCGGTCGTGGACTTGCTGTCGATCTTCACCTCGATGCCGACCTGCTTGAGCTGGTCGGTCATGACCTGGTAGAGCGTGAGCACGTCCGTGAACGACGAGGACGTGAGCAGCGTCATCGTCAGCCGCTTGCCGTCGGGGCCGACCATGATGCCGTCGCCGCCGGGCTTGTAGCCGGCCTTGGCGAGCAGCGCCTTGGCCTGCGGGATGTCCTGCGTCAGCTGGATGTTCTTGTACTTGTCGGCGATGAACTCCGCGTGCTGCGGCAGCAGGCCGGTGGGTGTCATGTTCGGCTGCTCCTCGCCCTGGAAGGCGAGTTGCGCGAGGGTCTTGCGGTCGAGCGCGAAGCTGACGGCCTTGCGGACGTCGGCGTTCTGCCACTGCGGCTTGGTGAGGTTGAATCCGAGCGACATGGGCGCCATCGGCGGGAACCAATAATGGTTGTTCGCCGGGTCCTTGCCGACGTATTCCTTGTCGATGTTGTTGACGAAGTTGCCCGCCCAGTCGAGTTCGCCCTGCGCCAGGGCCAGGTTCGCGCTGACGTTCGAGGTGTAGGCGACGTAGCGGATGCCGTCGATCTTCGGTTTGCCGGCCTGCCAGTAGTCGGGGTTCTTTGCCAGCAAGTAGCCCTGCGGCGTCCAGGATTCGAGCGTGAACGGGCCGGTGCCGACCGGGTTCTCGAAGGTGTACGTGTTGGGGTCCTGCACCTGCTCCCAGATGTGCTTGGGCACGATCATCGTCAGACCGACGAACGGGAGCTGGGTGAACGCCGGGGTCGGGAAGTCGATGACCGCCTTCGCCGGGCCCTCCGCGCGGGCGCTGACGGCGAGCAGCCCGTACTGGTTCAGCGCCGGGTTCTTCAGCAGCATGTTGACGGTGAACGCGACGTCGTCGGCGGTGAACGCCTGCCCGTCGCTCCACTTGACGCCGGTCTGGAGGTCGAGCGTGAGCTGCTTGCCGTCCGGCGAGAATTGCCACGACTTCGCCAGCCACGGCTTGAAGTCGCCGACCTTCAGCACGTTCGGGATGAACAGCGGCTCGTTGATCATCCCGACGCCGCCCATGAGGTTCATCGGCCCGGTGATCGCATACGGGTTGAAGTTCTTGACCATCGGGCCGGTCGGCGCGCCCGTCGCCCGCAGGATCACCTTGCCGCCGGCGCCGCCGCTGCTCTTGTCGCTGCACGCGGCCGCGCCGCTCAGCAGCGCCAGGGCGGCCGTGGCGGCAAGGACGCGGCGCCGCAGGCGTCGGCCGGTCTTTCCGGGAGCGACCGCGGCATCGGAGGCCTTTCCGAGGCCTCCGGTCCGTGTCGAGCCGCCGAGCCTTCCGATTCTGAACACGTGCGTCACCGCCGTCCGTTCGGGGTCGGATGAGGGGATACCGGGAGCGCGCCTGGGCGTGCCTCCGGGTCTTCGGGAGCGAGCAGCCAGCAGGCCGCCCAGTGGCCGTTCTCCGGGTCCGCCGCCGCGGCCGGGAACACCGGCGGGGCCTCCGCGGCGCAGACCGGCATGGCGAGCGGGCAACGCGGGTGGAAACGGCAGCCCGTCGGCGGATCGGCCGGGTCCGGCGCCTCGCCGAGGCGCTCGGGTGGAGGGGAGCCGGGCGGGCGGTCCGGGTCGGGCGCGGAGTCGATGAGCAGGCGCGTGTAGGGGTGCGCGGGCGCCTGCGTGACGGCCTCGGCGGGGCCGCCCTCGACGATGCGGCCCGCGTACATGACGCGCACGTTGTCGGCGAAGTAGCGGGCCGACGCGATGTCGTGCGTGATGTACAGCAGCGCGAGGCCGTCTTCGTGGCCGAGTCGGCGCAGCAGGTTGAGGATGCCGAGCCGGATCGACACGTCCAGCATCGACACCGGCTCGTCGGCCAGCAGGATCTCCGGCCGCACCGCCAGGGCGCGGGCGATGGATACGCGCTGCCGCTGCCCGCCGGACAGTTCGTGCGGGCGTTTGCTCGCGAACTGCTCGGCCGGCGTCAAGCTGACACGTTCCAGCAGGGCCAGCACCTCGGCGTGGACCTCCGCCGACGACCGGCGCGGACCGTGCAGGCGCAGCGGGCGGGCCAGGTGGTGCGCCACGGTGTGGATGGGGTTCAGCGACGCGAACGGGTCCTGAAAGATCATCTGTACGCGCCGCAGATAGCTTTGGAACGCCCGTCCGCGCGGCTTCCCGACCGGTTCGCCGTCGAGCAGCAACTGCCCGCGCGTCGGCGGCTCCAGGCGTGCCAGCACGCGGGCCACCGTCGACTTGCCTGATCCGGACTCGCCGACGACCGCGGTGATCTCGCCGCGGTAGAGCGCCAGTTCGACGTCGTCGGCGGCCCGGACGGCGACGGGAGAGCCCCAGAGGCCGCGGCGGCTGGCCGGGTAGTGCCGGGAGATGCCGCGGGCTTCGAGCGCGGGTGTGCGGGACGGATCGGCGGCGCGGGGCGGGGCCGGCGGTTCGGCGGGCCGCCGGGCGTGCCGCGGTGCCGGGAGATCCGCGGCGGGCCCCTCGGCGGATTCGGCGGGTGATCCGGTGGCGGATTCGGTCGCGGATGCGGTGGTGTCGGCGGTGGAGTCGGCGGCGGCGTTCGCCGGTGGTTCAGTCGTCATGGCCGGCCCCCTCCTTCGGGTCGTCCAGGTGGCACGCCACCAAGCGGTCCGGCGACGCCGGCGGAGTGCGCAGCAGGGGGATGTCCTGGGTGCAGCGGCCGAACGCCTCGGGGCAGCGCGGGTTGAAGGCGCAGCCGGGCGGGAGGGCACGCAGGTCGGGCGGCGGGCCGGGGATGCCGGCGAGGGCGCGCCGGGGGCCGCGCAGGGGCGGGAAGGAGCCGACGAGGCCGCGCGTGTACGGGTGGGTCGGGGTGCGGTACACGTCCTGGGCGGGGGCCGATTCGACGATGCGGCCCGCGTACATGATCGCGACCCGGTCGGCGACTTCGAGGAGCAGCGACAGGTCGTGCGTGATGAACAGCACCGAGAAGCCGAACTCTTGGCGCAGCCGCACGAGTTCGGCAAGAACGTCGCGCTGGACGACGACGTCGAGCGCGGTCGTGGGCTCGTCGAGGACGAGGATCTCCGGGTCGAGCGCGAGCGCCATTGCGATCATGACGCGCTGCCGCATGCCGCCGGACAGCTCGTGCGGATAGGCGCTGAGCCGGGCGCCGGGCACGCCGACCGTGGTGAGCAAGTGCGCGGCCCGGTCCCGGCATTCGGCGCGGCTGATGCCCGGCCGATGCGCGCGCAGCGTGTCGGCGATCTGCACGGCCACCGTGTGCACGGGGTTGAGCGCGTTCATCGCGCTCTGGAACACGATGGCGATCTCTTCCCACCGGAACGCACGCAGGTCGCTGCGTGCCATCGCCATCACGTCGACGGGTGGGCTCGCGGCTCCGTCGGCGGAGGGCTTGCGGTGGTAGAGCACGTGCCCGGCGGCGATCCGGCCCGGCGGGCGCAGCAGCCGGGTGACGGCGTGCGCCAGCGTGGACTTCCCGGAGCCGGACTCGCCGGCCAGGCCCAAGGTCTCCGACCGGTGCAGGGTGAGGTCGACGGCGTCGACCGCGTGCACGGCGCCCGGGCCTTCGCCGTAGTCGACGGTCAACCCGCGGATTTCCAGCAGCGGTTCGCGGCCGGGTGCCGGGATCGGCGCGGGGACGGTGGCGGGGGCGGTCATGCGCCGGCCTCCTGGGCGGTCGGGGACGGCTGCGGCGTGCGGCGGGCCCGGCGCTTCTTCTCGGCGGAGGCCAGGCGCGGGTTCATCAGCTCGTCGGCGCCGAAGTTGATGAGGGACAGGCTCGCGCCGACCAGGGCGATGCACAGACCGGGCGGGACGTACCACCACCACGCGCCGGTGGTGAACGCGCTGGAGTTCTGCGCCCAGTACAGGGTCACGCCCCAGCTCCACGTGCTCAGTGAGCCCAGGCCGAGGAACGACAGCCCGGTTTCGGTGAGGATCGCGAAGATGAAGGTGAAGAGGAACCCGGAGACGATGATCGCCCCGAGGTTGGGCACGAGTTCCACAGTGACGATGCGCCACGGGCGTTCGCCGATCGCACGGGCGGCTTTGATGTAGTCGCGATTGCGCAGCGACAGGGTTTGCGCGCGCAGGAGCCGCGCGCCGAACGCCCAGCCGGTGACGCTGATGACCACCGCAATCGGGAACCAGCCGCCGCCGTGCAGGTAGCCGGTGAGCACGATGGTCAGCGGCAGGGCCGGGATCACCAGGAAGATGTTGGTGAGCATGGACAGGATGTCGTCCGTCCAGCCGCCCGCGTAGCCGGCGGTCACGCCGATGAGGACGCCGAGCGCGGTGGCGAACGTGGCCGCGACCAGGCCGACGAGCATCGAGGTGCGGGCGCCGACGAGGATCTGCGACAGGATGTCCTGCCCGGACTGCGTGGTCCCCAACAGGTGCTGCGCGCTGGGGGATTGCAGCACGGGGCCGCCGGTCTTCGACGGGTCTTCCGGGGCGATCCACGGCCCGATGACGGCGAGAAGGACGAAGCACCCGAAGACCACCGCGCCGGTCAGCGCCTTGCCGGAACGCAGCAGCGGGAAGCGGCGCTTCCGGGCGGGCGGGGCGGCGGCGGGCTCCGCGGACGGGGATTCGGGCGCGGCGAGTGCGGTGGCCGCGGTCATCGTGCCTCCTGGCGGATGCGCGGGTCGAGGAGCACGTAGCACAGGTCCACGACGAAGTTGGCGAGCAGCACCATCAGCGTGATGATGAGGAACAGGCCCTGCATGAGCGGGTAATCGTTGTTCAGCACCGCGTTGTAGAGCATGAATCCGATGCCGGGGTACGAGAAAACCGTCTCGGTGACGATCGATCCGCTGACGATGAAGCCGAGCGACATCGCGAACCCGGAGATGTTGGGCAGCAGCGCGTTGCGCGCGGCATAGCCGAGCATGACGCGGCGCGTGCGGAGACCTTTCGCCTCCGCGACCAGCACATAGTCCTCGGACAGCGTGGTCAGCATCATGTTGCGCATACCGAGCAGCCACCCGGCGATCGACCCGACGACGATGGTCGCCGCGGGCAGCACCGAGTGGCTGAACGCGCTCGCGATGAACTCGCCGGACCAGCCGACTTCCAGCTCCGGGCGGTAGCCGCCGGACAGCGGGAACCAGCCCAGTTCGGCACCGAACACGGACAGCGCGACCAGCGCGATCCAGAAGTACGGCACCGCCGCGAAGAACGTGGTCACCGGCAGCAGGTGGTCGAGGAACGAGCCGCGCTTCCACGCGGCCGCCACGCCCAGCAGCGTGCCGAGCACGAACCCGATCGCGGTGGCGACGCCGACCAACACGACGGTCCACCAGAGGCCTTGGCCGATCACCTCGGACACGCGCCCCGGGAAATAGGCGACCGAGGTCCCGAGATCGCCGTGCAGCAGGTCTTTCCAGTACGTGCCGTACTGCGACAGCAGACTCGCGTTGCTGACGCCGATCTGGGCCTTGATGGCGTCGATCTGTTCTTTCGAGATCTGCCCCTGGAAACGGGACAGCATCGTGTTCTCCGGGCTGCCCGGCATGAGCCGGGGGATGAGGAAGTTCATGGTGATCGCCGCCCACGCGGTCACCACGTAGAAAGCGATACGCCGGATGAGGAAACGCACCTATCACCACCGACTTCGAGCGGGCCTGGCGGGCAGAGCGAGGCAGAGCAAGGCACGAGCGGGTGGAACACGGGGAACGCGCGGGCGGGACGGTGCCGCGTGCGCCAGACTGTACGACCCCGACTGAGCGATCGGTAGGTATGTGATGCGACCGTGATCAAAACCGGACGGTGGTCCACGGATGCGGCAAAGCCCCGGCGGAACGGGTCCGCCGGGGCTTTCGAGTGCCGGGAAGGCGGCCGGAAAGCCGCCTGAACTCCCTTGCAGGAACGCTCAGTTGGTTGCGGCTCCGGGCGGTGCTCCGCCGGTCGCCGCGTCGATCACATACAGATGCCGGTCGGTGCTGCCGACGAACACCATGCCGTCCGCGACCACCGGCGACGTCACCCGGCCATCGGTGACGTACCGCCACCGCGGCTCGCCCGTCGCCGCGACCGCGACCACCGAATGGTCGCTGCTGCCGGCGAACACCATGCCGTTCTCCACGACCGGCGACGTGACCCAGCCGTCCGTCTTGTACCGCCACAGGCAGCTCGTCGAGTTGACGTCGACCGCGTAGAGGCCGCCGTCGCCGCTGCCGAAGTACGAGACGCCGTTCGCCGCGGCGGGCTGCGCCACCGGGCCCTGCGCCTTGTACCAGCCGCGCAGCTGGCCGCCCTGCGCGTCCAGCAGGTACAGGTACTGGTCGGTGCTGCCCACGTGCACCACACCGCCGGACACCGTCGGCGCGGACACCCAGCCGCCGGTCTGGTAGCGCCAACGCGCGTAGCCGGTGACCGCGTCCAGCGCGTACACGCACCGGTCGCTGCTGCCGAAGTACACGACGTTGTCCACGACCGTCGGCGTCGTCGCCCAGCCCTGCGTGGGGAACCGCCAGCGGCACAGGCCCGTCGCGGTGTCCACCGCGTAGACCGCGTTGTCGCTGCTGCCGAAGTACACCGTGCCGTTGGCGACCACCGGCGCGGCCACCACCTCGCCGCCGGTCGGGAAGCTCCACCGCCACTGGCGGCTCGCCAACTCCAGCGCGTACAGGTGGTTGTCCTGGCTGCTCAGGTACATCATCTCGCCCTCGACCGCGGGCGGATGCGACCAGCCGCTGCTGTCGAACCGCCATTCGCGGGTCGACAGATGCAGCGTGTGCAGGCCGTTGTCCTTGCTGTGCACGTGGATCCGCGACGTGCGGACACCGCCCGCACGCACCGGCGGCGACAGGATCTCCGCACTCGCCGCGAACCGCCACGGGCGTGTCGTCGGCGCGGACATCGGCCCGGTCGGGGTGCGCGGCGTCGGCGGATGCGGACGCGGCGCGTCGTCGGCACCGGCGATGTACGTCGGAGTCGCCCCGGGCGGCGGACCGCCCTTGCGCAGCATCGTCTCCGCGGCGCCCGGCTGCGCGCCGTGCGCCTGACCGGGGGCCTGACCGGGCGGATGCGACCCCGGCGGGGGACCGTACGGGCCCGGCGCGGTCGGCTGCGGGGCCGGCATCGGACGCTGCTGCACGCCGCCGCCGGGCATACCCGAGCCGGGCTGCGAGGCCGGACGCGGCGGGGCCGTCATCGGGTAGGCGCCCATCGGCTGCCCGCCGACCGGCTGCGGATGCGGGGGCGCGGACCCGGGGCCGCCGGGCGGCATCACCGGGCGCGGCGGGGCGCCGTGCGGCTGGGAACCCGGACCGCCGAACGGACCACCGGCCCCGCCCGGGCCGCCGGGCTGCGACACCGGCGGCTGCGGGGACGGACCCGGAACCCGCGCTACGGCGTCGGGACCGGTCGGCGCGGGCCGAGCGGGCGACTCGGCCTGGAGCTGGGCGGGCAGCTTGCCCCAGTCGTCGTCGCTCAGCTTGCCGATGTCGTCGTCGGTCTCCTCGGGCTCGGCCTGCGGCTCGGGCACCGGGGGAGTGCGCTGGCCCGCCGGGCGGTACTGCCGCTCGAACCGCTCGACCATCGCGGCAGCCGCCTCGGGCAGCCGGCTGTCCGAGTCCGAGTAGCTGCTCTCCGCGTCCAGCAGCGGCGCCAGCCGGGTCAGCAGCGCGGTCGGCGACGGGCGGTGCTCCGGCGCGCGCTGCATGCACGAGTTGATCAGATCGTGGAGCTCGTCGGGCAGGCCCGCCAGGTCCGCCGAGCCGGTCACCAGGCGCAGCAGCGCCTCGGCCGGCTTCCGGTCCGGATACGGCGAATGCGCCGTCGCCGCGTACACGAGCGTGGCGCCGAGCGAGAACATGTCACTCGCCGGGGTGATGTCCCGCACGCCCTGTGCCTGTTCCGGCGACATGTAGGCGGGGGTGCCGACCGCGACACCGGTCATGGTCAGCGAACCGAAGTCCGCAGCCCGGGAAATGCCGAAGTCGATCACCTTCGGGCCGTCGCTGGCGACCAGCACGTTGGACGGCTTGAGGTCGCGGTGCACCAGTCCGGCCGCGTGCACCGACTCCAGGGCTTCCGCGATGCCGGCGGCGAGCCAGCGGATCGCACCGGCGGGCAGCGGACCGCAGGCGCGCACGAGGGTTTCCAGCGAGGGGGCGGGCACGTAGGCGGTGGCCAGCCACGGCACGGCGGCATCGGGGTCGGCGTTGACCACGGCGGCGGTGAACACACCGCTCACCCGGCGGGCCGCGGCGACTTCCTGCGCGAAGCGCGCGCGGAAGCCCGGGTCGCCGCCGAGTTCGGAGCGGATGGTCTTGATGGCGACCAACCGGCCGAACGGCGAACGCCCGAGGTAGATACGGCCCATCCCGCCCGCGCCGAGCCGGCCCAGGACGGTGTACGGCCCGATCCGGTTCGGATCACCCTTGGCGAGGGGCTCACCCGGCCACTCGTGTTCGGTCACAATCCCCCCGATTTCTCCCCCACCACCGCCCATCATCCCCGCCGGTTCCTCGCTGCGACAGAGTCCGCGCCGATCCGGTCGACCGGTGCGTGTGCAGCCACCAGGGACGCGGAGCGCCGCGTCCGGAATCCCCCTGCTGCCTGAGGCAGAGTACCGGCCCGCGAGCGCCGCCGCCCACGGTGTGCCTCCGTCGGAGGCGGGTGTCGCGGATGCTTCGGTGCTTCTTTCACTGCGTTGAGACGCGGGACGGCGGATCGGGGTTCCCGACCGATCGAGTTCGTCCCGGGTGCACATATGCCGAGCGGCCGGCCCCGCAGGGAAACCGGCCGCTCGGCCAAACGTTTGACGGAATTCCGGTTGAGTCAGTGGCTGACCGCGGCCGGGTCGACCTTGATGTCCTCGCGGCGGACGCGCACGAGCACGAACGCGATCACCGACGAGGCGAACAGCATGAGCGACGCGGCGAAGATCGGCCCGGTCGAGAAGACGCTGGCCGCCTCCGCCGGGGTGTCCGCCGACTTGACCGCCGACGTCGCGATCGTGGCCAGCACCGCCAGCCCGATGGTGCCGCCGATCTGCTGCGTGACGTTGAGCACCGCCGAACCGACGCCCATGTCCTTCGGGTCGATGCCCGCGGTCGCGGTCGCCATGATCGAGACGAACACGCCGCCCATGCCGAGGCCCATGAGGACCACGCCCGGCAGCACACCCGTCCAGTAGTTCGAACCGGCGTCGAGGAACGACAGCCACAGCAGGCCGGTGCCGGCCAGCAGCGGACCGACGACCAGGAACGGCCGCGGACCGGTCCGCGTGATGATCCGCGAGGTGACCTGCGCCGACGTGATGACGCCCGCGGTCAACGGCAGATACGCCACGCCCGCCAGGATCGGCGACAGGTCGAGCAGCAGCTGGTTCTGCATGAACAGGGTGAGGAAGAAGAACGTGCTCATCATCCCCGCACCGGCCAGCATCATGACCAGATAGCCGCCGGTCCGCGTCCGGTTGAGGAACAGGCGCAGCGGCAGCAGCGGCTGACGGGTCTTCAGCTCGCCGAACACGAACAGCGCCAGGAACACCACGCCCACCACGAAGCTGGCGATCGCCATGCCGTCGGTCCAGGTGTGGTCCTTCTGGTTCTGGCTCTGCTCCGACACCCGGATGAAGCCGTAGACCAGTGCGGACACACCCACCGTCGAGGTGATCGCGCCGGGCAGGTCGAACCGGGCCAGGCCGCCGCCCGCCCCGGTCGCCTTGTCGTTCGGGAAGATCCGCGGAATGGCCAGGCCCAGCGCGAGGCCGATCGGGACGTTCACGAACATGACCCAGCGCCAGTTCGCGTACTCGGTCAGGAGACCGCCGGCGAGCAGGCCCACGGCCGCACCCATACCGGACACCGCGGCATAGACGCCGAGCGCCTTGTTGCGCTCCGCGCCCTCCTTGAAGGTCGTGGTGACCAGCGACAGCACCGCGGGGGCGGTGATCGCTCCGCCGACGCCCTGCAGGGCACGGGCGGCCAGCAGCATGGCCTCGTTCTGCGCGAAACCGCCGAGCAGGCTGGCCAGCGTGAAAATGGCCAGACCCAGGATGAACATCCGGCGGCGGCCGAGCAGGTCGCCGAGGCGCCCCCCGAGCAGCAGCAGGCCGCCGAAGGTCAGCGTGTAGGCGTTCATCACCCAGGTAAGCGACGCGTCGTTGAAGTCGAGCGCGGTCTTGATGTGCTTGAGGGCGATGTTCACGATCGTGGCGTCGAGGACGATCATGAGCTGCGCACCCGCCAGCACGGCCAGCGCCAGGCCCGGGTGCACGCTCTTGCCCGGCGCGCCGGGCGATCCCGTGGAGGCGGCGACCTCGGGGGGTGCCGTGGACATAGAGGTACCTCGTTCTGAGAAGACGGAAAATAGAGGACGGTTCCGTACTCTGGTCACAGTAAGCAAAGCCCGTTAGAGAACGCAAACGTTTTCTGTACGATGGTTTGCGGAGGCCGACCCCATGGCGGAGGTGACCGATGTGAGCGATGCCCAGGACGCCGCGGTGCGGGACGAAGCCCGCGTCGCGCCGCCGCACGGCCTCGTCGTCGAGGTCGGCGACTATGACCACCGCCGGTTCCCGCGGCGCCGCGGTGCGGTGCTCGCCAAAGCGATCAACGACGCCGTGGTGGAAGAGCTGGCCGAGCGCGGCTACGCCGGATTCACCTTCGAAGGCGTCGCCTCGCGGGCGGGAACCGGGAAGTCCACACTCTACCGGCGGTGGGCCGACAAACCGGCCATCGTCATCGACGGCCTCTCCGCTTCGCTGCCCGATCTGGCCGAATACCGCTCCAGCGGCAGCCTCCGCGACGACCTGATCGCCGTGCTGTCGACGTACGGCAACAGCTGCGACGGCTCGCTGGGCGTCGCGCTGCGGGTGGTGTGCGGCGAGGCCGCGGTCTCCGCGGAACTCAAGGAGCTGTGGCAGGAACGCGCCGTCGCGCCGCGCCTGGACCTGATCCGCCGCCTGATCCGGGAGGCGGTCGACCGCGGCGAGGCCCGGCCGGGCGCGCTCGCGGACGAGTGCGTGACGGCGGGGCCGGCGCTGGTCGGGACCACGTACATGCGGGAATCGGCCGCACCGAGCCGGGAGACGATCGAGCGGATCGTGGACAACGTGATGATCCCGATGCTGGAGGCGCGGGAGCCGGTGGCGGGGTAGGCGGCTCGCCCGAGTTCGAGTGCGGGCGGCCGGCGGGGTGCCGGCCGCCCGCGGTGCGTTACATGCCGTGGCCGGGCATGCCGGTCATGCCCGGCATCGAGGGCTTGGCGGACGTGGTCGGCTGGGCGCCCGGGGCGCTGCCGAGAAGCTGCCGCATCTGCTGAACCTCCGCGGACTGCGAGGTCTTCACCGCCTCGGCGAGCTTGCGGGCGTCCGCGTTGACGCCCTTGGCCAGTTCGTCGTCCGCCATGGTGATCGCCCCGTTGTGGTGCACGATCATCATCCGCAGGAACCGGGTGTCCAGTTCGGTGCCGGTGGCGGCGCGGAACTTCTGCATGTCGGCGTCGGACATCATGCCGTCGGTGCCCGTGCCGTGGTCCATGCCGCTCATCCCGCCCGTTCCGCCCGTTCCGCCCGTTCCGCCCGTGGTCGGCATGGCGGCGGGCTTGCCCCAAGCCGTCAGCCAGCCCTTCATCCGGGCGATCTCCGGGGCCTGCGCGGCCTCGATGGCGGTGGCGAGCTTCCTGACGTCGGCATTCGCCGACTTGGCGAGGACGATCTTCGCCATGTCCACGGCTTGCTCGTGGTGGGGGATCATCATCTGCGCGAACATCACGTCGGTGTCGTTGAACCCGGCGGCGCTCTGCGGCGCGGCGGACGAGGCGGCAGGCGGCTTGGGCTGGTCGCCCGTGTTCATGCCGTCGTTGCCGCCGTCGCTGCCGCAGGCGGCGAGGACGAGTGCGGCGGACAGGGCGACGGCGGACAGCGCGAGAACGCGCGGCATACGGCGCTTCATGGTGAGAGGTACTCCCGTGTCGAACGCCTCGGGGAGGCGCTGCGGATGGCTGGGCCGCGCGGTGGCGCGGCCGGGACCTGGTCGCGGGCAGGCCGGAGCCTGCCGACACGGGTCGGCCTAGATCCGCAGGATCGCGAGCTGGGAGAGGTCGGGGGGTTGCGGCGGGGGCAGGACGGAGGCGACTCGGCCCCACAGCCCGCGCACGAACAGCGCGGTGCGCCGGGCCGCGCCGCGGCGGAGCGCCAGGAGCGTCACGGCCAGCACGAACCCGGCCAGCGCGATCGCCAGGCAGACGGACGCGGGGTCCATGCCGGGGTGCCGGGCGGGGGAGTTGTGGTCGGCGGTGTTTTCCCGGTGCTCGGCGGCTGCGGGGCCTTGCGCGGCGCAGTGGCCGTCGGGGCAGGGCGCGTCGGGCCCGTCGGGCGCGTCAGGTGCGGCCATGGGATCGGCGGACATCGCGTCGGCGGCCATCGCGGCTTCGGCGCGCGCCTCGGGCGGATGGCCGATGGTGTGCATGCCCGCGGTGCCGACGGCGAGGATGACGAAGAGGAACAGGCGGACGAGCGCGGTCGCGTTGCGCATGCGCCGTCCTTCCGCCGCCGGGGCCCTGTGGGGGAGAGCTTACCGGTTGGGGGTATCGGGTATCGGCGGCCGTCCGCACCCTAGAGGGGAAGGTTGACCCTTACAAGTGTTTCCCGGGGTCGAGGATGTGCGACACGTGTCACGCTGCGGGGATGCCGTGGCGGGGGACACGCCCGTTCGCAGGGTGCGACACTTGACTGACTTGGTCAAGCATTCTTAGGGTCCGGAGCATGGCGACGACCTCCCGAACCCCAGAACCCGCGGCCGCGGCTCCCGCGTCCGGCTCACGCCTCGACCTCGTGGACGAGGAGGTCCTGGGCGTGACGATGCGCGTGCTGGCCGGTCGGCAGCGCTCGCTCTCCGAATTCGTGGCGGCGTCGGCGCGGTTCGGCGAGCGCGAGTACATGGTCCACGACGACGGCACACGCTGGACGTATGCCGCCCACGCACGCGCCGTGGCCTCGGTCGCCGCCGCGCTGCGCGACAAGTACGGCGTCCGCCCCGGCGACCGGGTCGCGATCCTCGCCGCCAACCGCCCCGAATGGCTGATCACGTTCTGGGCCACGGTCAGCCTCGGCGCGGTCGCCGTCGGCATGAACGGCTGGTGGGCGGGCGAGGAGATCCGCTACGGCCTCGCCGACTGCGAGCCCGCCGTCCTGGTCGCGGACCGCCGCCGCCTCGAACGCCTCGGCGGCACCGACCCGGGCGTCCCCGTGGTGGAGATGGAGTCCGGGTTCGCCGAACTCGTCGACCACGCCCCCGACGCGGAACTCCCGACCGGGCCGGCGAGCGAGGACGACGCCGCGCTGATCCTCTACACGTCGGGCACCACCGGCCGCCCCAAGGGCGCCGTGCTCACCCACCGCAACGTCATCGCGATGCAGAACGTGCAGGCGCTGCTCGCCGCCCGCGCGTTCGCGCAGATGCCCGCCGGCTTCGTGCCGCCGCCCGGGCGCTGGCTGGTCAACAGCCCGTTCTTCCACGTCTCGGGCCTGCTCGCGGGCGCCGTCGCGGCGCTGGCCGACGGGCACACGATGGTGCTGTTCAGCGGACGCTTCGAGGTGCCCGCGGTGCTGTCGCTGATCGCGCGTGAGAAGTGCACGAACTGGTCCGTCGTGCCGACCGTGGGCTGGCGCGTCGTCAACCACCCGGACGTGTCGTCGTACGACCTCACGTCGGTCACCCGGCTCGGCGGCGGCAGCGCGGCCTTCGCGCCGGAACTCGTCGAGCGGCTCCAGCAGGTCTTCCCCAACGCCAAGGGCGCCATGGGCGTCGGCTACGGCCTGACCGAGAGCGGCGGCGTCGCGACCTCCGCGGGCGCGGCCCAACTCACCGCCACACGCGGCGCGATCG
Organism: Uniformispora flossi; assembly: GCF_049534875.1. NCBI lineage: Bacteria > Bacillati > Actinomycetota > Actinomycetes > Kitasatosporales > Streptomycetaceae > Uniformispora > Uniformispora flossi. The sequence continues at coordinate 45,498 of NZ_JBMULZ010000033.1, read as the reverse complement.
GCGCCGCGGTGCCGACCGTCCAGGTGGAGATCCACGGCCCGGACGGCGAGCGGCTGCCGGACGGCGAGGAGGGCGAGATCTGGATCCGCAGTCCCCTCGTCATGCTGGAGTACTGGCGCAACCCCGAGGCCACCGAGAAGTCGCTCACCCCGGACCGCTGGCTCCGCACCGGCGACCTCGGCCTCGCCCGCGACGGCCAGTTCTTCATGGCGACGCGCCGCTCCGACCTGATCCTGCGCGGCGGCGAGAACGTCTACCCCGCGGAGATCGAACACTGCCTCGACGCTCACCCGGACATCGCCGAGTCCGTCGTCGTCAGCGTCCCGCACCCCGAACTCGGCGAAGAGGTCAAGGCCATCGTCGTCCCCAAGCCGGGCGGCACCCTGGCCCCGGAAACCCTCACCGAGTACCTCCGCGACCGCCTCGCCTACTACAAGATCCCCGCCCACTGGGAAATCCGCACCGAGCCCCTGCCCCGCACCCCCACCGGCAAGGTCATCCGCGCCGTCGCCACGGGCGCGAAGGCGGCGGACCTGGTCGAGGAGTAAGCGAGATCCGGCCTCAAGCGGCGCGGTCGTCGAACCTGACGACCGCGCCGTCGGCGTTCCACCGGACATCGACGTCGACCCGCAACGCGGCGGCAATCCGCGACAGGAGTTCGGACGTCAGCGGAAGCACGCCGCCGACCTCGATCGCCTCGACCTCGTCGGCGTCGGTGCCGAGCAGACCGCGAGGTCCTCTTCCGACAGCCCCAGCGCTTTGCGGCGGTCGTAGCCGAGTTGCCCGAGATCCATCGCCAGGCGGATCTGCTCGCGCTGGGCGGCGATCCGCGGCGGCTCGACCTCACCACGGAGGGCACGCTCACGTGCGGTGCGCCAGCGGGAGTGGTTCATCTTGCCTCCGGCTTGTCGTGTCGCGTGTTCGTCACGGCGTCACGCTAGGGAACCGGGGTCGGTTTGGCGGTGGTTCGTTCGCGTGGGTGAAATGCCGCAGGGCGGCCCCCTGTGGGGAGCCGCCCTGCGGGAGTGTTCGGGGTCAGTCGTTCTTGTGGAGGTCGGCGTTGAGGCTGCCCCAGGACTCGGTGCGCCAGATGGCTTCGACGGCACCCGTCTGGGAGTTGCGGCGGAGGAGGAGGCCGCTGCGGCCGGAGAGTTCGGCGGCCTTGACGACAGTGCCGTCCGGGAGGGTGACGCGGGTGCCGGCGGTGACGTAGAGGCCCGCTTCGACGACGCAGTCGTCGCCGAGGGAGATGCCGATGCCGGCGTTGGCGCCGAGGAGGCAGCGTTCGCCGATCGAGATGACCTGCTTGCCGCCGCCCGACAGGGTGCCCATGATCGACGAGCCGCCGCCGATGTCGCTGTGGTCGCCCACCACGACGCCCGCGCTGATGCGGCCTTCCACCATCGACGCGCCGAGGGTGCCCGCGTTGAAGTTGCAGAAGCCCTCGTGCATGACGGTCGTGCCGGAGGCGAGGTGCGCGCCGAGGCGCACCCGCGTCGTGTCGGCGATGCGCACGCCGGACGGCACCACGTACTCGGTCATGCGCGGGAACTTGTCCACGCCCGCGACCTCGAACGACACGCGCGCCGCGCGCGCCCGCAGCCGGGCCGCGGGGACCGCGTCGACCGCGACCGGGCCGAGGTTCGTCCACGCGACGTTCGCGAGCAGGCCGAACTGGCCGTCCAGGTTCGCGCCGTGCGGGCGGACCAGGCGGTGGCTGAGCAGGTGCAGGCGCAGGTACACGTCGTGCGCGTCGACCGGCGCGTCGGCCAGCGAGCCGATGACGGTGCGCACGGCGACGACCTCGACGCCGCGCACCTCGTCGGGGCCGAGCCCGGCGGCGGCGTCCGCGCCGAGCGCGGCCACGGCCTCGTCGGCGCTCAGGCGCACGGTCTCGGCCTTGTCGCCGCCCGCCGTCAGCTCGGGGGCGGGGTACCAGGTGTCCAGCACGGTGCCGTCGGCGGACAGCGTCGCCAGGCCCGCCGCAACGGCGCCGGAAGTGGGGGAAGCAGAGGTCTCGATCACGCGGCCTACGTTACCGGGGAGCCCGCCGCGGCCACGTCGCGGAACGCCCCCAACAGGACGCCCCAAAGAGTAGAGGGGGTCCTCCACTGCGCTGCGTCCACCCCTCCGGCACGCTGAGTAGCACGAGCGCCCGCACGCTCGGCGTCGGCGGCTCGGCTTCTGGGGGAGGCCGGGCGGCCGCGCGGGGGGTGGGTCGGTCGGCTCCGCCGGGGTGGCGGGGCCGATCGGCAGGTCCGCAAGGGCCGTGGCGCCCCGGATCGCGCGGTGGCGCGGCGCGGTCGGCGGCTCGTGGCGGCGGCCGCCCGGGCTGCCCGCGCCGCCGCGCGGGCTTCCCGGCAGGGCAGCCCCGCGAGGCCACCGGCACGCACGTCCCCCGACCGGCCGATCGACCAGACGAAGGAGCGTCCCCCGATGCTCACCTCCCGCACCCCGCCGCGGCTCGGCGCCCTGCCCCGCGGAGCGGGCGCCCGGTGGGCCTCCGAGGACTCGGTGGTGCCCGGGCTCGCCGGCCACGACGGGTTCGACCTGCGCGACTTCTTCCTCGACGTGCAGCTCGCCTCCGACGGCCGGTTCCGCGGCTCGCACACCACCTACATGATCGACGCGAAGCCCGACGACGATCCGTCGGACGTCACCCGGTTCCGCTACCGCCGCTCCCACGTCCTCCTCGGCTACGCCTACGGCCGCCTGGACTTCGCCCGCGGCACCGGCGTCGTCACCGTCGAGGGCTACGGCCACAGCCGGCTCACCGTGCACAACGCCGCGGGCGCCCTCGTCCTGCGGCTGCGCGACTCGGTGATCACGTACTGCCCGGTCATGTATACGCGGGCGGTTCTCCTGCGCCAGGACCCGGAGCCCAGGACTCCCTGAAGTACGCGGCAAGCCCGTCCCGGTCGGTGCCGAGCTTGGCGTAGATCGCCGTCAGGTGCTTCTGCACGGTGCCGAGCCGGACCGCGAGTTCCCCGGCGATCGCCGTGTTGGACAGGCCGCGGACGACGAGTTCCGCGGTCTGGCGTTCGCGCGCCGTCAGGGCTTCGACGCCGGTCCGGTACGCGCGCCGCGGCCGCCCGCCCGCCGCGACGAGTTCGGCGCGGGCCCGGGCGGCCAGCGCGTCGGCGCCGCAGCGGGTGGCCACGTCGAGGCCTTCGGCGAGCCGGATCCGTGCCTCCGCGATGTGCTTGGCGCGGCGCAGCGCGGCGCCGTACTCGACGAGCGACAGCGCGAACTCGTAGCGGGACGGCGACTCCGACAGCCAGCGCACCGACTCGCCGAGCTTGGCCAGGCCCTCCGCGCCGCCGACGATCTGGCCGGCGACCCGCAGGGTGGTGCCGAGCGTGGCGGGTGCGCCGAACACGTAGGCCTGCCCCACCGCGCGGTTCGCCGCCCGCCGGGCACCGCTCGGATCGTCCGCGGCCAGGGCGAGCGCCAGGTTGGGCCGCCACGGGCACCACCCCGGGTTGCCGACGCCGCGCGCGTCCAGGCGCTGCCCGGCCTCCGCGAAGTCCGCCGCCGCGGCCGCGTACTGCCGCCGGGCGAGCCGCAGTTCGCCGCGCACCGTCTGCGGTACCGGGAAGACCACGGCCTGCGGGAACGGCTCGCCGAACCGGTGGCGCTCGGCGAGTTCCTCGGCCTCGTCGAGACGCCCGCGGGCGATGAGGACCTGGATGAGGGTGCCGATGGCGTACCAGCGGGCCGGGGCGTCGGGCCCCAGCCGTTCCGCGTACTCCAGGCCGAGCCGTACCGCGGTCTCGGCCTCCGTGAGCCGCCCCTGCCGGTAGTGGATGTGGCCGAGCAGGGCGTGGGCGAACGCCAGATGGGTGCCGCGCCAGCCGCGCGCCTCCAACGCGGCGATCCCGTCGAGGAACAGCGCTTCGGCACGGTCCGGCTGGTCGCAGTACATGAACGTGAGCGCGGTCAGGATCGGGATCTCGAAGCCCCAGTCCTCGTCGACCCAGCTCAGCGGCGGCACCATCGCGCGTTCCGCATACGCCCGCACCTGCACCGCGGGATCGCCGCGCACCACCCCGTAGTAGGACCGCAGCCCCAGCAGGCACCGCTCCGTCGTGTCCGCGCCCGCCAGCCGCCCCGCGAGCGACCGCAGCCGCCGGGCCCGCATGTGCCCGTCGTTGTCGTCGACCCAGAACAACGCCCACAGGAAATGCTCGGCCTGCAGCCGCAGCCGCGACCGGGACAGCTTCGTCGCCCGCGCCTCGGCATCCACCAGCTGCACCGCTTCGGGCATCCGGTCGTCGTGCGCCAGGGCCTTCGCCAACCGGATCACTATCGGCTGCCGCAGTTCCTGGTCCGGGTGGGCGACGGCGAGCGCCGAATAAAGGTGCTCGATCGCCGCACGCGGGTCGTGCAGGAACGCGGCCAGCCCCAATTCGTACAGCACCGCCGTGCGTTCCTCGCCGAACGGCGGCTCGTTCAGTGCCCGCAGCAGGTTCCGGTATGCGGCATCCGGCGCGCCCGCCCGCAGGTCCTGCCCTGCCGCGGCCCGCAGCCGCGCGACCAGCCACGGATCGCCCGACGGATAGGTGGCGCGCAGGTGTGTGGACGCCTGGGCTTCCTCGTGCCCGTCCGCGATCAGCAGCCGCGCCGCACGCGCGTGCAGCGCGCCGCGGGCCTGCGCCGGGATCCGCCGGTAGACCTCGGTGGCGATTGTCGGATGCGCGAAGTCGAGGTGATCGGTCTCCCCGAACACCCGGACGGCGCGCAGCTTGTCGGCCGGCGCCACGGCCGCGTCCGTGTCCAGCCCGGCGAGGGCGGCGGCGCGGCCGAGGGTGGCGTCCGTGCCGAGCACCGCGACCGCACGCGCCAGGCGGACCGCTTCGATGCCCGCGCGTTCCAGCCGGGCGATCATGCCGCGGCCGACGATGGCCGCGGCCAGCCCGGCCAGCTTGCGGGCGTTCGCCGCGGTCGGCCGCAGGTCGAGGTCGGCGACCTCGCCCACCAGTTGGCCGACGACGTAGGGGATCCCGTCCGTCACCGCGTGGCAGGCCCGGCAGAACTCGTCGTCCGCGCCCGCCCCCAGCCGGTCGCGCACCAGCGCGGCCACCGCGTCCGGCGACAGCGGCGACAAGTCCAGCCGCCGCGCCGCAGGAAGGCTCGCGAGGTCGTCGAGCAGATCGGCGTTGGGCGTCGGCTCCTCGGGCCGCCGGGTGACCACGATCAGCACCGGCGCGGCGTCCGACGTGCGCGCGTACGACTCCAGCCACGCCAGCGACTCGCGGTCGGCCCAGTGCGCGTCGTCCACCAGCACCGCCATCGGCCCGTGCCGCTGACCGAGACCGGCCATCAGCCAGTCGAGCGCGTCCCGCACCCCCTGCGGCTCCGGAACCGCGGGCACCGCCGGGACCACCGGCGCCAGACCCAGCGCGGGGGAGACCATGTCCCACCAGGCGCCGAGGAGTTCGTGCCGCTCACGGTCGTCCGCCGCGACGAGCAGCGGGCGGAACAACTGCCGCACCACATGGAACGCCCGGCCCTGCTCGCGTTCCCCGCCCTTCGCGTACAGCACCGGGCAGCCGCACGCGGCCGCCATCCGGCGCGTCGCATCCACCAGCGACGTCTTGCCTATACCCGCGGTCCCCTCGAAGAGCAGAAGACCGCCGTGCGCCGCGCCCGGTCCGAAAGCCGCGCCATCCGCCCCGGCACCACGAAGGTCGTGGATCAGGCCGTGCACGACCGCGAGTTCGCGTACGCGTTCCAGCAGAGGCTCGGCGGCGGGATCGTACGCGGCGGCTGCCGCGGCCGTCACCGCATCCCCTCCGCGCCCCCGCCTTCCAGCCCGGCGTGCGACGCGGGCACCAGTTCGCCCATGTCGACGAGCACCTCCCGGGCCGCGTTCGCCAACCGGTCGGCGCCGCATTCCACGGCTACGGTCAGCCCTTCGAACAACGCGTCGGCGGCGTCCCGGTCGCCCAGCTCGCGGCGCAGCGCCATGCCGTACTCGATCAGCGAGACCGCGTACTCGTAGCGGGAATCCGAGTGTTCGAGCCACATCGCGGCGTCCTCGATCTTCGCCAGCCCGTTCGGACCGCCTTCCAGCCGTCCGGCGACCCGCAGTGCCTGGCCCATCGCCGACGGCGCGCCGAACCGGTACGCGCGGCGCAGCGCCTCGCATGCGTGCTCGTACGCCTTTTCCGGGTCGGTGCTGGTCAGCGCCTTGGCCAGGTTGACCCGCCAAGCGCACCACGCCGGGTTGTCCACGCCGCGCCTCTCGAGCTTGTACCCGGCCTCGGTGAAGTCCGCGGCGGCGTCGTGCTCGCGGCCGAGCGCGAGGCGGAGTTCGCCGTGCACGGCCTGCGGGTCGGGGAACACGACCGCGCTCGGGAACGGCTCGCGGAAGGCGAACTGCTCGGCGAGTATCTGGGCTTCGCGGGCGCGGCCTTGCGCGATGAGGACTTCGATCAGCGGACCGAGCGAGTACCAGCGTGCGGGCGCGTCCGGGCCCAGGCGGAGGGCGAGGCGCAGGCCGTGCCGGCAGTCTTCCTCGGCGAGCTGGAGCTTGCCTTGGCGGTAGCGGACGAACCCGCGCATCGAATAGGCGTAGGCCATGTGGTGGCCCTGCCAGCCGTGCGCGCGCAGTTCGTCGATGCCGTCGCTGAAGAGCTGTTCGGCGCGGTCGTTGCGGTCGCAGTACATGTAGACCAGCGCGAGGAGGCTCGGGATTTCGAAGCCCCAGTCCTCGTCGGTCCAGGTCAGGCCGGGCCCGTAGGCCTGGTCGGCGCTGGCCAGCACCTGCACCATCGGGTCGCCGCGCACGACGCCGTACCAGGCGCGCAAGGCCAGCAGGCTGCGTTCGGTGCGGTTGGCGCCGTTCATGCGCACGACCAGGTTGCGCAGGCGGCGGGCGCGCTTGGAGTAGTCGGGGTCGCCGGTCCAGAACACCGCCCACAGGAAGTGCTCGGCCTGCAGCCGCAGTTTGGTGCTGGACGCGTGCGCGGCGGAGGCCTCGCTGTCGAGGAGTTCGACGGCCTCTTCGATCTGGTCGGTGTAGCCGAGCGCGCGGGACAGCAGCAACACGATCTGCTCGCGGAGCACCCGGTCGCCCGCGTCGTCGGCGAGGGCGCCGCGCAGGTGCTCTATCGAGTCCGGCAGGTCGCCCTTCACGAACGCGGCCCGGCCCAGCTCGAAGCGCACCGCGGCGCGGTGTTCGGCCGACGGGGGTTCGGCGAGGGCGCGCTTGAGGCAGCGCACGGCCGCGTCCGGGGCACCGGCGCGCTTCTCCTGCTCGGCGGCGTTGCGCAGTTGGTCGACGACCCACGGGTCGCCGCAGCGTTCCGTCATGAGCAGGTGGAGGGCGGCGAACCGGGCGTCGAGGCCGTCCTGGACGAGGAGCCGGGCGGCGCGGGCGTGCAGGGTGCCGCGTGCGCCGTGGTCGATCCAGTCGTAGACGGCTTTGGCGACCAGCGGGTGCACGAAGGCCAGGGTGTCCTGGTCGGCCAGGATGGCGCGGTGCCGCAGCCGGTCGGCGATCAGGCTGACCTTGTCGCCGTCGACCTCGGCCAGCTGGCTGACCCGGGCGATCGTGGCGTCGGTGCCGAGCACGGCGATCGCGCGGGCCACCGGCATCGTGGAGTCGCCCATGCTCTCCAGGCGGCGCGCGAGCTTGGGGCCGATCTGCCCGGCGGCGATGTTGGACAGCGGCGCCATGTTGGCGGTCGTCGGCGCGAGTCCGCGGCGTTTGACCTCGCCGAGCATCGCCCACAGCACGTACGGGCTGCCCGCGGTGACTTCGTGGCAGCGCGCCTTGAACTGCGGGTCGGCGCGGCCGAGCGCCTGCTCGACGATCTGGCCGACCGCGTCCGGCGACAGCGTGCCGACGGTCAGACGCAGGACCTCTTCCACCGCGCCCAGGTCGCTGAGCAGTTCGTCGGCGTCGGTCTGCTCCTCGGTCCGGCGGGCGACCACGACGAGCACCGGGAGGTCGGCGAGGTTGTTGCGGGCGAATTCGACCAGCCAGCCGAGCGATTGCAGGTCCGCCCACTGCACGTCGTCGATGATGAGGACGATCGGGCCGCGTTCCTGGGTGAGGCCGCCCATCAGGTAGTCGAGCGAGTCGCGGACGCCGAGCGGGTTCGGGTTCTGGCCGTCGCCGGCGGGGGTGAGGCCGATCGCGGGGGCGATGATGTCGAACCAGCCGCCGAGGAGTTCGGCGCGTGCTTCGGGGGCGTAGGTGCGCAGCAGGTTGTAGAACAACTGGCGGACGACGGAGAACGACCGGGTCATTTCGCGCTCGGCGCCGATGGCGGAGAGCACCATGCAGTTGTTCTCGACCGATATGCGGCGGACCTCGTTCAGCAGCACGGTTTTGCCGTAGCCGGCCAGGCCTTCGACGATCAGGAGCTGCCCGCACCGCTCGCCGGACTGTGCGTCCTCGCCGGGGTGCTGCCGCGGCACGGCCGCCTCCACGGCTGCGGCAGCGGCGGCCGCGGCCGCCCGGGACGGGGCGCGCGGCCGGGGCCGGGCGTGCCGGCACAGTTCCTCGACCAGCGTGCGCACGAGAGCGCGTTCGCCTTCGCGCTCGAGTAACGGCGGCCGGGTCAGGAGTGGTTCCGAGCCATCCCAGCCGGACACGTCGACGGGCGCCACGCCGCGCACGTCCAGCCGGTGCGCGCTCCCGGCGTGCCGGACGAGCGCCCCTTCCGGGCGTGACTCGGGTGGTCCGTCCGCCGGTGGTTCCGGCGGCCGCGGGGCTCCCGATCCCCGTGCTCCGTTCGCTTCTGCCATGACGGCACCTTCCCCACGAGGGTGCACGCGCCGGTCGATGGCGGCCGGCCGGGCGCGTTTGCAGTTCCCATCCTGGCCTATGAAGGTCACCCGATGTGCCCGCCTTAACACAGAAGTCCTCATTGATTGTGAGGATTGCACGACGCACCGGTCGGATGGGCATGTGCGGACGCCGCCTTCCGGTCGCGGCCCCGGCCGGGAACGGACACGCGGCGGGCAATCGTCGACGCGGACCGAAAGGATCCGGTCGACCTCGTGGGATGCGCGACCGGGTTTCCCTGCATCGGCGCCCCCTGCGACCGAAAACGAGCGCGGTCGAGCATCCTGGGAGAACACGGTGCGGCACGGCCGCTCGCGGTGTGACAGTACGAGGAACCACGGCGGAAAAGAGGGCACGGTGCGGGTGCTGCTGGTCGAGGACGAAGTCCGGTTGGCCGAAATGGTCCGCCAGGGCCTCGTCGACGCGGGCTTCAACGTCGACGTCGAGCACACCGGCCCGGAGGGGCTGTGGGCCGCCACCGAACGCACATACGACGTCGTCGTGCTGGACATCATGCTGCCCGGCATGGACGGCTACCGGGTCTGCGCGAAGCTCCGCGAGGCCGGCGTGTGGACTCCCGTGCTCATGCTGACGGCCAAGGACGGCGAGTACGACCTCGCCGACGCGCTCGACCTGGGCGCCGACGACTACCTGACCAAGCCGTTCTCCTTCGTGGTCCTGCTCGCCCGGCTGCGCGCCCTGATCCGGCGCGGCGGTGCGGTGCGGCCCCCGGTGCTCGCGGTCGGCGACCTGACGCTGGACCCGGCACGCCGCAAGGTCGCGCGCGGGAGCACCGAGATCGCGCTGACGCCGCGCGAGTTCGCGCTGCTGGAGTTCCTGATGCGGCATGCGGGGGACGTGGTGTCGAAGACCGAGATCCTCGAGAACGTGTGGGACGCGCACTACGACGGCCCCGCGAACGTGGTCGAGGTCTACGTCGGCTACCTGCGGCGCAAAATCGACCAGCCGTACGGCCGCACGACGATCGAGACGGTGCGCGGGGCGGGGTACCGGCTGGTCGACGGCTGAGTCCGGCGCAGGCTCCCTCAGTCCGCGAGCGGGAGTTCGACCCGGAACAGCGCGCCGCCCGACGGCGCGGCTTCGGCGCGCACGGTGCCGCCGTGCGCGGCGACGAGTTCGCGGACGATCGCCAGGCCGAGGCCGGACCCGCCGGTGGTGCGCCCCCGGCTGGCGTCGAGGCGGACGAACCGGTCGAACACCCGGTCGCGTTCGGCTTCCGGGATGCCCGGGCCGTCGTCGCCGACCTCGACGACCGCGCGGCCGCCCGCGGCGGACAGGGCGATGCGGACCCGGGAGGCGGCGTGCGCGGCGGCGTTGTCGGCCAGATTGCGCAGCACGCGGGTGAGGGCGCCGGGGTCGCCGCGGACCCGCAGCGGGGTGAGGACGACGTCGACGGCGAGTTCCGGGTGCTGGGCGGTGAGCCGGTCGCGTTCCGCGGCGGCGAGGTCGTCGAGGTCGACGTCGGTGTCGGCGAGCCGCAGTTCGTGCTCGTCGGCGCGGGCGAGGAGGAGGAGTTCGTCGACGAGTCCGCCGAGGCGGAGGCTTTCCGCGTGCAGCATGGCGACCATGTCGCGGTCCCGGTCGGGGAGCGGCCGGGAGCCGAGGATCTCCAGGCCCGACCGGAGGGTGGCCAGGGGGCTGCGGAGTTCGTGTCCGGCGTCCGCGACGAACCGGTGCTGGGCGTCGACTTGGGTTTCCACCCGGTCGAGCATGGTGTTCATGGTCTCGGCGAGGCGGGCGATCTCGTCGCGGGCTTCGGGCACCGGGACGCGTTCGCCGAGCCGTGACGCGGTGATGCCGGAGACCTTGCGGCGGATCGCCTCGACGGGGGCGAGGGCGCGGCCGACGAAGACGTAGGTGGCACCGGCGACCAGCAGGACGAGCACCGGGTAGCCGATGACCAGCAGGGCGGCGGCGTCCTCGACGCTGTCGTCGATCGGGTCCAGGGATTCCGCGGCGAGGACCGTGTAGGTGCCCTGCGGCGTGTCGACGCCGAGGGCGGCGATCCGGTACTCCACGCCGCCGGCGCCGGCCGGGTGCCGGTCCTCGTGCCGGATGCGGCCGTCGCCGGGGCGGTCCGGCGAGATCGGCGGCAGCCCCGCGAGCGAGGCGGACCAGGCGACGACGTCGCCCGCGGGGTCGACCACCTGGACGGCCATCGGCTCGCCGCGCTCGGTCGGCAGGACGCCGGTGGGCACGCCCGTCTTGTCGATCTCCCGGGCGACCGCCTGCGCGCGCTGGGTCGCGGCGCCGTCGACGGTGCGGACGAGCTGGCGGTGGTAGAGGAACACGAACCCCACCGCGCCGACGCCGAGCACGACGGCGACCACGAGGGCGGCGGCCAAAGCGGCCCGCACCCGCGCCCCGGCCCGCTGCCGCACCCAAGCCCGCATGCGGGCCAGCCTAGGACGCATGATCACCGCCGTGCCGGAAGCGCGGGCCCGGCCGCTAGCGGCGCGCCACCGCGACCCGCCAGCGCGACGCCCGCAGGCGTTCGACGGCGGGGGCGGCGTGCCCGGCGGCGACGGTCAGCGGCCACGCGACGGCGACGCCGAGGAGCAGGGCGACCAGTACGTCGTGCGGGTAGTGGACGCCGACCCACACCCGCGACGCGGCCATCGCCAGCGCGGCGACGGCGGCCACCCAGCCGAGCGCGCGGTGGACCAGGAAGACCGCGGTTGCCGCCGCGGCCGCGATGACGGAGTGGTTGCTGGGGAACGACCAGTCGCCGGCGCCCGGGCAGGCCTCGATCGTGTAGGAGCCGGGGAGGGTCTGGCAGGGGCGCTGCTCCTGGACGAGGCCCTTGATCACGTCGTTGACGACGTAGACCAGCACGACGACGACGGGGGCGAGGAGGGCCTGCGCCATGCGGTTGGTGCTCTGGCCGCGGGCGTACCACCAGGCGCCGAGCATGAGGACGGCGAAGACGGCGAGGCCGTAGTCGGTCCAGTCGGCGACGAGTCTGTCGAGGAACCCGGGGGCGTGCGCGGCGAGGTCGGTGACGCGGGTGTAGAGACCGCCGTCCACGTCGGCACCGGAGAATGCGAGATCGGTCACGACCCCTCCAACGATTCGGGTCGCCTCCCGGCGACGGCCGTCCGCCGGGGCACGCGGTCGGAGGACACGGGCCCGGCTCGTAGGAAGCGTGGCGGAGGGGTGCTGAGGATTTGCTGAGAGAGGAAGAGAGGCGGCGGGGGTTCGGGGAGCGCAGGGGGGGGCAGTCCGCCGCGCGTCGTGGCTTTGCGGCGCCGGCCTTGCCGGTCGTGTCGCGGCCGTCCTGGGAAACCGCCTCCGCCCCGGAAGCGTCCGTTTTCCGCAGGGGTGTCGTTGCACACCACGACCCGCCCGTGTGCCGTCCCGTCGGGCTGGAGATGATTTCGAAGGGACGTACGGGGGCGCCGCGTGGACCGGGCGGCGGCGACGAGGAACGAGGGGGTGGGAGCGGCGGCTCCGAGAACCGGCCCGGGGGCGGTCGGCGTACGCGCCATGCCCGAAGACGGCTCTGTGCCAAGACATTTGGCGTCCGTGGCCGAAGTGCCGCCGAAAGCGGCGGGCGAGCGGCGCGGCAGGCCCGCCGAGCAGACCGCACCGGGGCAGTCCGCGCCGGGCGCCGCGGGCCTCCCGCCGGTGCCGGTCCCGCCCGGCCCCCCGTCCGCCGCACCGAGGTTCGACCAACCCGCCCTCGCGCCCGCGCTCCGGCCCGGGGGTCTGCACGACCTGCGTCGCGGCCCTCGGCCCGACGCCCTCCACTACGGTCCCGCCGACCTGCTCGTCGTGTCCGGGTTGCCCGGGGCCGGCAAGAGCACGCTCATGGCCCGGTGTGCGGCGCACGCGCGGTTGATCGATTCGCAGCACGTGCGGGAGTCGTACCAGGCACGGCTGCCGGAGAGCGTGCCGTATCGATTGTTCAGGCCGTTCGTGCGGCTCACCCACTACTGGCGGCTCGGCGCCGCCCTGCGCCGCGGCGGGCCGGTGGTCGTGCACGACTGCGGGACGGTGCCGTTCGTGCGCGGCTGGCTGACCCGGGCCGCGCACCGGCAGGGGAGGGCCGTGCACTTGCTGATCCTCGACGTGGATCCGGCGACCGCGCGGGCCGGGCAGCAGGCCCGGGGCCGGGCGGTGTCCGCACGCGAGTTCGCCCGGCACCGGGCGGTCGCCGCGCGGGCGTTGGACGGCCTGTCGGCTTCCGACGCGCCGCCCGCGGGCTGGCGGTCGGCCGTGGTGATCGACCGTCCCGCGGCCGGGGCGCTGCGCGAGATCCGGTTCACCGCGGACGGGTAGCGGACCACGGGTCGCGGCCGCCGGTCGCGGCGGTGGCCTGGGCGGCGACGCCGCGCAGCCGGTCGGCACAGGCCTCGATCGCGGCGGGGGTCATGCCGGTTCGCATGAGCCGCAGGCTGATCTCCAGGCGCGGGCGGCCGTCCGGGCCGTAGACGGGTACCGAGACGACGCCGATGTCGTAGGTCTCGCCGTCCCGCAGTCCGTCGACGAGGAAGTCGCGTTCGCCCATCGTGGCGGCGACGCTCTCGACGACGCCGCGGGCGCGCGGCGACATCTCCTCGCCGCTGAGGCCGTCGAGCAGGGTGTAGACGCGGGTGAGTCGTTCGATGAAGTAGCCGCGGGCCCGGCACGCGGCGACGGCGGCGCGCAGGTGGGCGGGGTCGAAGCCGATGCCGGGGAGGCCGGGCCGGGCGAGCCAGCGTTCCACGGCGTCGTCGGTGTCCCACGCGGCGTGCACGATTCCGGCGGGCGGCGCGTAGTCCCAGCGCTGGCCGTCGCGGACGGCCGGGTCGAAGCGGCGCACCGGGTCGACGGCGGCGAGGACCGCGATGTACTGCTCGTCCACCGTCGCCATCACCGTGCACACCGCGTCGAACTCGCGGGCGAGTTCCGCGAGGTGCGGGCGCAGCCCGGCGAGCGCGGGGAACGTGCGTTCGGCGGCGCGGCCGACCGCGATGAGCGCGGGGCCGAGGCAGTAGGTCCGGTCCGCCGCGTTCCGCACCAGATATCCGGACGCCGTCAGCTCGTTGACGATGCCCAGGCAGGTAGCCCGCGCGATACCCGTGCGCCGCACCAACTCGGCCAGGGACAAGGGCCGGTCGCCCGCATCGGTGAGCACGTCGAGCAGTTCCGCGACGCGGCGGGTGGGCGGCGACGAGCGTTCCACGGCGGAGTCCCCCTCGGATACGGCCATTGACATCGCGGCAGGGCACTCCTAGCTTCACGACGTCATTCACATATTACTCATTGAGTGTCCAAATATGAACACCCAGGAGCGTCATGACCGACGAACGCGCCATCTGGGCCCGCTTCTGCGACGACATACGCAGCGCGGGTGACATGCTCATCGACAGCGGCCTCGTCGCCGAGGCACGGCGATGAGGGCCCGGGCGCAAGGCCGGCCGAACACCCGGCCGGCCCGGGCGCGCGCCCTGCGCCGCGCAGCGGCCGTCGCCGCCGTGCTGCTCGCGGCCACCGCGTGCGGCGGCGGCAAGTCCGCCAAGCACCCGCCCGCCGACGGCGCGTCCGGCACACCCGCCCGCGGCGGTTCGCTCACCTTCCTGCTGCCCGTCGACTCGCGCGCCCTCGACCCGTTCAGCGCCGCGCCGGTGAACGTCGCCGACGCGTCCCGGCTCGCCGCGATCTACGACCCTCTGCTCCTCACGGATGCCGCCACCGGAGCCGTCCGCCCGCACCTCGCCGAATCCCTGACCAGCGCGGACAACGGCGCGACCTGGATCCTCAAGCTGCGTCCGAACGTGGCCTTCAGCGACGGCACGCCGTTCGACGCCGAAGCGGTCAAGTACACGTGGGAACGGCACGCCGACCCGGCCGTGCGCTCGCTCCAGGCCGCGGCCGCCACCGGGCTCGCGCTGACCGTCGCCGACCCGCTGACGCTGAAGATCGTGCCGCCGACGCCGAACGCCACCTTCGACCACGTCGTCGCGTCCGCCCTCACCTACATCGCGTCCCCGACCGCGCTGCGCGCCGACCCGGCCGGATTCGCGTCGAAGCCCGTCGGTGCGGGGCCCTTCATGCTCACCGAATGGGTGCGCGGCGACCACCAGACGCTCAAGCGGAACCCGAAGTACTGGCAGGGGCCGGACAAGCCGTACCTCGACCAGGTCGTCTTCAAGACGACGCCCGACCTGCTGCAGGGCATGAACGCCGTCGCGGGCGGCCAGGCCGACCTGACCGTGTCCGTCGACCCGGGCATCATCGCCCAAGCCAAGGACCACGGCCTCGCGGCGACTTCGCTCGACCTGCACGGCGGGCAGATGCTGGCGTTCAACAACGCCAAGCCGCCGTTCGACGACCCGCGGGCGCGCCGCGCGGTTTCCCTCGCGATCGACCCCGCCGAACTCAACAAGCTGATCTACGACGGCAAGGCCACCGTCGCGCACGGCGTCCTCAGCAGCGCCCGCCTCGGCGGCGCGCAGCTCGCCCCGCAGCCGGGCACCGACAAGGCCGAGGCGCAGCGGCTGTTCGACGAACTCGCCGCCGCGGGAAAGCCGCTGGACTTCGGCCTGCTCGTCACGCAGAACCCGACCACCGCGAAGGTCGCCGAGTACCTGCAGAGCCGCCTCGGCGCGTTCCGCAACGTCCACATGCGCGTCGACGCCGTGGCCGCCGCCCAGTTCGTGCCCCGCCAGCAGATCCAGCGGGACTACCAGGCGACGCTGACCCAGCAGTGGATCGACGACCCGGAACCGGCCCTCGCCCAACTCCTCACCTCGGCGAGCAAGCAGAACTGGCTCGGCTACGCCAACCCGGCCGTCGACCAGGCGTTCGCCGCCGCCCGCGCCACCACCGACCCGGCCGCGCGCACCGCCGCGTTCGCGTCCGTACAGCAGGCCCTCGACACCGACCTACCGTTCTTCGTGACGCTCACCCCGAGTACCGCGGTGCTCGCGGGAGGCGGCATCACCGGCGTCGCGGTCTACAACGACGGCGCCGTCCTCATGGACCGCATCGGCCGACGCTGACCGACCGCACTTCGACCGGCCGCCTTGCCCCGTCCGTGACCTGCGCAAACGCGCGGCCTCGCGGGCGGGGTGCGGCCGTCCGCCACACCGGTTCCCCTTGACTCTGCAACACGTCGCGCATCCAATGGGGCGGTCATGCGGGGGTGATCGCGCTCACGCAACGGGGCGGGCGAGAGGAGGCGCGGGTATGGCGGTCTCGGGGCATCCGTACCGCGATGTGGTGATCGCGGGCGTGCACAACACCGTCCAGGCGAGACGGTTGGAAGGCCACACATCGGCATCCATCACCGTCGAAGCCATCCACGGCGCACTCGCCGACGCGGGGCTCACCCTCGACGACGTCGACGGGATCAGCGCCGCCGACCTGTCCGCCCGGCTCATCTACGACCTGCGCCTCGGCCCCGCCTGGCGCGGCGCCCAGTACGGCCTCGGCATGATCGCCGAAGCGGCGTCCGCGGTCGCCGCCGGAATGTGCGACGTCGCGGTCGTGGCCTCCGGCGAGGCCGGCATCTACACCGACCACGCCGCCACCGCGCCCTGGACCCGCCCCGAAAACGAATTCGTGATCCCCTGGGGCCTGTTCACCACCGCGGAATTCGCGCTCATCGCCCGCCGCCACATGATCGAATACGGCACCACGGAAGACCAGCTCGCCACCGTCGCGGCCACGATCCGCAACAACGGGCACGTCAACCCGGAAGCCGTCTACTACGGCCGCGGGCCCTTCACCCCGGCCGACATCCGCGCCTCGCGGCCCATCGCCGAGCCGTTCCACCTGCTCGACTGCGCCACCACGTCGGAAGGCGGCTGCGCGCTCGTCCTCACCACCGCCGACCGCGTCCCCGACCTCGCCGCCACCCCCGCGTGGCTGCTCGGCATGGCCGCCGACTCCTACGGCCCCGCCTACCAGCACCCGCCCGGCTACGACCTCACCGGCCGCCGCCCCGACGACACCGGCGTCGTCACCGTCGGCCGCCGCGCCGCCGACCGCGCGTTCCGCACCGCCGGCATCGGCCGCACCGACGTCGACGTGCTGGAGCTGTACGACCCCTTCTCCTTCGAAGTCATCCGCCAACTGGAGGCATTCGGCTTCTGCGAACCCGGCGAAGGCGGCCCGTTCGCCGCCGAAGGCCACCTCGCACCCGACGGCAAGTACCCCGTCACCACCGACGGCGGACTCATGTCGTACAGCCACGCCGGCTCCAATCCGCAGATGCTCCAGCGGGCCATCCGCGCGGTCCAGCAAGTCCGCGGCACCTGCGTCTCGACGCAGATCCCCGGAGCGGAGATCGCCCTGGCCAGCGCGGGCGGATCCGGCGCGCTGTTCAACCAGGTCGCCCTCTTCGGAAAGGAAAGGCCCTGACCGTGCTCCAGCCCCAGACAGGCATACCCCTGAACCCGGTCACCCCCCTCACCGCACCTTTCTGGGACGGCTGCGCCGGGGGCGAGCTGCGCTATCAGCGGTGTACGGAGTGCGGCACCGCCAACTTCACCCCGACCGACCTGTGCCGGGGCTGCACCTCCCGCGCCCTCGAATGGCGGGTCAGCACCGGACTCGGCACCGTCTACAGCTGGACCGTCGTGCACCGCCCCGTCACCCCGGCCTTCACCGCGCCGTACGCCGTCGCCATCGTCGACCTCGACGACGGCTACCGCATGCTCACCAACCTCATCGGCATCGACGCCGCCGCCGTCCGCGAAGGGCTCCGGGTCCGCGTCGACCACCACGGCGTCGGCGGCGAACGCGTCCTGCCGTACTTCCGCCCGGAGTCCCCCACCGCCGAAATCGCCGAAGGGAAGTGAGCACGATGGCACCCGTCCCCCTTGCCGGTGTCACCGTGGTCGAGGCCTCCTGCGGCGTCCCCGGCGGCTACTGCACCAAGCTGCTCCGCGACGCGGGCGCGACCGTGGTCAAACTCGAACCCGCCGGCGGCGACCCGCTGCGCCGCGGACGCGACGGCGACGCCGCGCCCGGCACCGACTCCGCGCTCTTCCGCTACCTCGCGGCCGGCAAAGCCTCCCGCGTCTTCGCCGCCGAAACCCTGCGCGGCCTCGCGGAAACCGCCGACATCCTCGTCGAGGACGGCCGCCTGACCGACGACGAGATCGCCGGACTCCGCGCCGCGCACCCCGCCTTGGTCGTCGTCTCGATCACCCCGTACGGCCGCACCGGCCCGCACGCCGGACGCCCCGCCACCGAATTCACCCTGCAAGCCGAATGCGGCTCCACCGGCGGCCGCGGCCTCGCCACCGAATCCCCGCTGCAGGCCGGCGGGCACATCGGCGAATGGGTCAGCGGCGGCTACGCCTCCGTCGCCGCCCTGGCCGCGCTGCTCCGCGCCCGCCGCACCGGACACGGCGACCACGCCGACGTGTCCATGCTGGAGAGCATGGCGTCGACCATGCAGACCTACGGCTCCGTCGCCGCCTCGCTGTTCCGCGCCGCCGGAAACCCGCTCACCAGCGGCCGCACCGTGGAAATCCCGTCGATCGAACCCACCGCCGACGGCTGGGTCGGGTTCTGCCTCGGCACCGGGCAGCAACTCCAGGACTTCCTCCTGATGATCGAACGCCCCGACCTCATCGACGACCCCCGCTTCGCCACCATGGGCGAACGCGCCCGGCACCGCGACGAGTTCCTCGACATCGTGCGGACCTGGACGACCAAGCAGCGCACCGCCGACATCGTCGCCTTCGCCGGAGCCCTGCGGATCCCGGTCGCGGACGTGGGGACACCGACGACGCTCACCTCCGTCGACCACTTCGTCGAACGAGGCGTGTTCGTCGCCAACCCGCGCGGCGGATTCGCGCAGCCGCGAGTGCCCTACCGCATCGGAGAGTTCCGCGGGGAAGCCTTCGCTCCCGCACCGGACGTAGGGGAGGGGGACGTCGCCGCCGGTACGCGTGCCCCGGCGGGCACAGCCGACCCTTCGGCGCGACCCCTCGCCGGACTCCGCGTCCTCGACCTCACCGCCTTCTGGGCCGGACCCAGCGCCACACTCACCCTGGCCGCCCTCGGCGCCGACGTCGTCAAGGTCGAATCGCACCGCCGCCCCGACGGCATGCGCTTCGCCTCCGCCCGCCGCGCCGGCGACGACCGGTGGTGGGAATGGGGCATGGTCTACTTCGGCGCCAACCCGGGGAAACGCGGCATCACCCTCGACCTCGGCACGCCCGAAGGCCACGACCTCGTGCTGCGCCTCGCCGAGACCGCCGACGTCGTCATCGAGAACTTCTCCCCGCGCGTCATGGACAACCTCGGCCTGACCTGGGCCACCCTGCACGCACGCAACCCGCGGCTGATCCTGCTGCGCATGCCCGCGTTCGGCCTCGACGGCCCGTGGCGCGACCGCACGGGCTTCGCGCAGACGATGGAACAGGTGTCCGGCATGGCCTGGATGACCGGACGCGCCGACGGCCCGCCGCTCATCCCGCGCGGCCCGTGCGACCCCAACGCGGGCACGCACGCGGTCTTCGCGCTGCTCGCCGCGCTTGCGGAACGCGACCGCACCGGCGCCGGCACGATGATCGAGTCCACCATGGTGGAAGCCACGCTGAACGTCGCCGCCGAATCGCTCATCGCCTGGACGGCGGACGGGCGCGAGATGCGGCGGGACGGCAACCGCGGCCTGGGCGCGGCGCCGCAGGGCGTCTACCGGTGCGCGGGCGACGACGCGTGGGTGGCGGTGGCGGTGGAATCCACCGCGCACTGGGCGGCGCTGGTCGAACTCCTCGACGCGTCGCTGCCGTGGCGGGGGGACGAGGACCTCGCGGAACGGCGCGCGGCACACGACGCGATCGACGAGGCGGTCGGCGCCTGGTGCGCCTCGCGCGTCGCGGGCGACGTGGCGGACCAGTTGCGGCAGGCGGGCATCCCGGCGGCCGTGGTGGTGCCGCCGGCCGCGATCGAGTCGGACCCGCAGCTCGAACACCGCGGCTTCCTCAACCGGGTCGTCCATCCCGTCGCGGGTGAACACCGGGTCCCCGGACTGCCGTTCCGGCTGGCCTCGGTCCCCGAGCCGTGGATCGACACGGCGGCGCCGACACTGGGCGAGCACAACGCCGCGGTGCTGGGCGGGGAACTCGGATTGTCCGATGAGGAATTGGCGGAGCTGGCGGAGAAGGGCGTGACCGGGACGGTGCCGGGGTAGTCCTGCCGCTTGTGCGGCGCACGCCGGACGGCGGCACCCAGGAGTTGGGTGCCGCCGTCCGGCGCTTCTCGGGGTGAGCGCGGGTCAGTGCATGCCGTGCACGACGGCGTGGCCCTTGCCCTGGGCGATGAGCCACTTGTTGACCGGGGTCGTCACCACGAACGCCAGCGCCAGGGCGGCCGCGAGCGTGCCCCAGAAGAGCAGGTCGCCGAGTCCGGCGTCCATCGCGCCGGGGTAGAACATCATGAAGCCGTTGTCGATGATCTCCATGACGACGATCGACACGGTGTCGGCGGCGAGCGCGGTCTTGACCAGCGCGGTGAAGGACAGGCCGGCCTGGCGGAGGCCGAACATGGTCAGGCCGTAGCCGAACACGAACGCCAGGACGACGGCTATGACGATCGTCGCGCCGTTGCCCCACCCGAACGCGGTCCCGATCGCCAGCCCGAGAATCTCGCCGATGGCGCAGCCGGTGAGGCAGTGGAGGGTCGCGAGGGCGGCCATGCGCCAGGAGACGGGGCCGTGGGCGTGGGCGTGGGCGTGGGTGTCGCCGTGGTGTCCCGCGTGGGCCTCGTGGCCGCCGTGGGCTTCGTGGGTGGCGTGTCCCTCGTGCCCCACGTGCCCGCGGTGTCCTTCCTGCCCTTGGTGTCCTTGGTGTCCTTCGTGTGCCGTGTGCGCCTCGTGGCCTTCGTGGCCTTCGTGGCCTTGGTGCCCGTCATGTCCTTCGTGGCCGCCGTGGTTCCGGTGCGCGTCGTGGTGTTGCGTCGTGTTGCCGCTCATCGTTTCCCGCCCCTGGTCCGACAGCCTGCCTGATACCCCCATGGGGTATCTCCGTCGAGGATGAAGCTACCGGGCTTCGTTGATGGCGGTCAAGTACCCCCAGGGGGTTTGGTGGTCTGCGTGTTCCGGCTGGTGCCCGGGTCATGGCCGCGCTATGAGGACCGCGGTCTTGGTAGCGTGTCCGCGCCCTGCGGACGGCGCCGGACCGGCCGGGGCGGCGCCGAGGCGGAGAGGGACGATGGCGGAGGTCGAAGGCACCGGAACGGATACCGCGGGGGCGAGCCCGTCCCCGCCCACCGACCGCGTCGTGGGGGTCCTGGAACTGCTCGCGAGCCGCCCGGACCACGCGTTCAGCCTCAGCGACATCGCGCGGGCGCTCGGTATGAGCAAGGCGACGTGCCACGCGGTGACCGCGAGCCTGGCCAACGCGGACTACCTGATCCGCAACCCGTCGGACAAGACGTTCACGCTGGGGCCCGCGCTGGTGGCCGCCGGGCGCTCCGCCGAACTTGCCTACCCGGCGGTGCGGCTGGCCCAAGCGGAGGCCGCGGCGCTGGCCGAGGACCTCGGCTACGAGACGACCGCGGCCATCCGCAGCGAGGGCCACTTGGTGATCGTGGCGTACGCGGGCGGCGCGGATACCGGTGCGGTCCGCATCGGCCGCCGGATTCCGCTCGCCCCGCCGTTCGGCGGCGTCTTCGTGGCGTGGGCCGGCGACGCGGTCGCCGAGGAATGGGCCTCGCGCACCGAACGCCCGGCCCCGCACGACCCGTTGCTCGCCTCACTGGCGGCGATCCGCGAGCGCGGCTACAGCGTCGAACGACTGACCCCGGCCGGCGTCCGCCTCCGCCAGGCCCTCGCCGAACTCAGCGACGACCCGTTGGCCGAGGGCCTCCAGCCGATGGTCATGACCCTGCTGGCCGAACTCCACCAGGCCGAGTACCTGCCCGGCGACCTCACCGACACCGCCCGCCACCCGGTCAGCTCCCTCAGCGCCCCGGTCTTCGGCCACGACGGCACAACCCAGATGAACCTGTCGATCCAGCCCCAGCGCGCTCTGACTCCGCGAGAAATCGACCGCGCCGGCAAGCGCCTGCTGAAGGCCTGCATGCGGATCACCCAGTCGATCGGCGGACGTGCCCCGAAGGGGGCATGAGGCGGGGCCGGACGGTAGGGCGTTTGTCCGAAGCCCGGACCCGAGCACGGCGTCCGACCGACGTCGGCCGGGCGCGCGGCGTGCGACGGTTCCGGTCTGCGGCCGACGGCGAGCGGTCGCGGCGAGGTGTGGCCGCATACGACGGAAATGCGACCGGCCGACTCGGGAGCGTTCCCGTGTGCGGAGCGCGTTGGCCCGGACGCCCTCGGGTGTTCCCGTGTGCCGTCGGACGCTCGTGTGGTCCGGCTCGTGATCCGGTCGTCGGCACCCTTTGTCGCCGGGAATCACCTGCGTGTGATGTGAGGTGCGTCGCCCGGGGTGGGGGCGGGGTTCGCGGCGGAGGCTGGGGCATCATTGCGGTCAATCCGGGTAACACTCGGATTCCGGGCCGCGACCGGCCCGAGTACGGATGCGGAGGTTCCCGCGATGACGACGACCTCGATCGCCGCGCTCGCCACCGCCGTCTTGGGAATGGCGGCATGCGGGTGGGCCTTTTTCTACGGCCCGCGGCAGAACCGCATGACCGCGTGCGTGCTCGCCTCGATCGTCGCGTGCCTCGCCCTGGTGTTCCTCTCGATCGGGCAAGGCCGGCTCGGCGCGCTCGACGTGGCGCTGGTGGTCGGCGCCCTCGGGCCGATGGGCACGGTGCTGGTGGCGGCGCGCGGGCGTGGCCTGGGCCCTGCCGGGCGGCGGCGGCACGCTCGTTGACGCGCCGTCAGGCACGCGACGAGGCGGCACCGGCACCGGCCCACTCACCCCGTATTCGGGCCCCGCATATACAGCGTCACGCACATCCACACCACGCCCGCCGTCGCCGCCAGCGTGATCGCGACCAGAGCCAGGACCAGGAAGTACACCGTCCCCAGGCTCAGCATCGCGGCGAACAGCGCGATGGTGAACAAGACCCCCAGCAGCCAGCGGTGCGCCGCATCGCCGTGGCCGGAAACCGCCGTCTCGCCCGGATGCTCTCCCGGGGCGGCGTCGTCGCCCGCCGCCGCGCCGGCCGGGCGCTCGGGGCGTTGGCGGCGCGTCAGGTGGCGGCCCTGTTTGGGGGCGCGCATGCGCCGCAGCGCGCGGTCGAGATCACGGTCTTTGCGCAGTTCCGCTTCGATCTCTTCGAGCGCCCGCCGTTCGGCGGGTGTCAGGCGGACGTCATCCATGCCGAGCGCCCCCTCGTGCCTCGTCGCATGCAGTCCGCCGACCACGCACCGGCGTGCGCCGGCGGTGAATCGGCCGTACCTTGACGTTCCCCCGGACGGACGCGCCGACACCTCCGCGTCGGCGCCGGTCCGTCCCCCGGTAGGGTGGCGCGCCATGGCCGACCGAACCACCGCACAGCAGCCCGGGGACGCGCCCCGCGACGCCGCGGCGCAGGCCGCGCCCGCCGCGATCCCCGCCGAACTGCAGGACCTCCGGGACAGCATCGACAACATCGACGCCGCCCTGGTCCACCTCCTCGCCGAGCGCTTCAAGTGCACCAAGCGGGTCGGCATCCTCAAGGCGACGCACGACCTGCCCCCCGCCGACCCCGGGCGCGAAGCCGTGCAGATCCAGCGCCTGCGCGCGCTGGCCATCAACGCCAAGCTCGACCCGGACTTCGCGGAGAAGTTCCTGAACTTCCTCATCGCCGAGGTCATCCACCACCACACGTCGATTCCGCGCGACTGAGCGCGCTTCCGAACGCCCCGACGGCGGTCGTCCCCGGTCTTCCCGAGGGCGGCCGCCGCTGTCGTCCGATCAACTGACGACACGTCATAAACGGTCACCACGGGCGATGTCGCGCATACGGGCGAATTGGTGATCTTCCCGTTGCCTGGCCGCATGTTCGCGCGTTGATGGCGGTGGAGCCGAGGCTCCACCGTCATTCGAACGATGGGAAACAATCAGTGAACGAGCTGGCCAAGAAGACCGTGGTGGCTGCCGCCATGGTCGGCGGCATCTTCGCCATGGGCGGGACGGCGTACGCGTCCGCCGGGGCGAACGGCGCCGCTGTGGACTCGCCCGGTGTGCTTTCGGGCAACCTGATCCAGGTTCCGGTGCACGTCCCGGTCAACGTCTGCGGCAACAGCGTGAACGTCATCGGCGCGCTCAACCCCGCCTTCGGCAACACCTGCATCAACGCCGAGGGCCCGGTGGCGCCGCCGATGACGCCGCCGCACCACGAGCCCCCGCACCACAACCCGCCGGAGGCGTGCCCGCCGGTGACGCCGCCGCACCACGAGCCGCCGAAGCACGAGCCGCCGGCGTGCCCCCCCAGCACCCCGCCGCACCACGAGCCCCCGCACCACACCACCCCGCCGGTGACGCCGCCGCACCACGAGTCGCCGAAGCACGACTGTGCGCCGAAGGAAGACGAGTGCCCCTGCGGCCCCGAGATCGAGCTTGACCGCGTGGCGGTCGACGGCGCCCGCGTCTGACGCCCGGAGATTCCGGTCGGCCCATGCTCAGGGGCCGACCGCCCAGGCAGGCACAGGCAGTGGAACGCGAACGAGGGCCTTTCCCGGCGCCGGCCGGGAAGGGCCCTCGTGGTCGTTCCGGAGCGGTTCCGGAGCAGTTCCGGAGCGGTTCCGGAGCAGCTCCGGAGTCGCTCGGTGCCTAGCCGCGGCCGCCGCGGACCAGGCGGCCCGGCAGGGCGCCGGTGTGCTCGCCGTCCCGGAAGGTCACCTCGCCCGCGACCACCGTGGCGGTGTAGCCGTCGGCGCGCTGGATCAGCCGCGGGCAGTCGCCGGGCAGGTCGTACAGCACCTCCGGCGGGTGGGCGCGCAGCCGGTCGAGGTCGATCACGTTGAGGTCGGCGCGCAGCCCGGGGCGGAGCACGCCGCGGTCGCGGAGGCCGTACAGCGCGGCGGTGTCCGCGGTCATCTTCTTCACCGCCAGCTCCAGCGGGAGCTTGGCGCCGCGGCTGCGGTCGCGCGCCCAGTGGGTGAGCATCGTGGTGGTCATGCTGGCGTCGCAGATGGTCGCGCAGTGCGCGCCGGCGTCGCCGAGGCCGAAGACCGAGCGCGGGTGCAGGAGCATCTCGCGGACGGGTTCGAGGTCGCCGGACGCGTAGTTGAGGATCGGGATCATGAACATGCGGCGGCCGTCGCGCTCGAGCATGAGGTCGTAGAGCACCGCGTCGGGGGCGCGGCCTTCGCGGTCGGCGCGGGCGACGAGGCTGTCCTCGTACGACGGCTCGTAGTCCACTTCGTCGCCGATCGGCACGATGCGGTCGCCGAACGACGACAGCAGCGACCGCGGCGGGGTGGGTTCGGCGAGGATCGCCGCGCGGACGTCCGCTTGGCGGAGCTTCGCGACGCGTTCGGTGAGCGGCAGCGCGGCCAGCGCGTCGAAGGTGGGGCGGCCCCGTAGCGGGTGGAACGTCGTCTCCAGGCTGAACAGCAGGCCCGTGGCGCGCCCGGCGACCTGCATCCACACCTCGGCGCCCGCGTCGGCGGCGGCCTGCGTCTCGGCGAGGAGGTCGCGGTAGAGGTCGGGGGAGGCGTTGGACTGGGTCATGCCGTACGCGACCGGCCGGCCGATCGCTCCGGCCAGGCGGCGCATCCAGGCGACCTCGCGGGACGGTGCCAGATCGTCCTCGCCGGCCACGCCCGCCGGGGCGACCTCGAAGACGCCGTGGCCGGCGGCCTTGAGGGCGGCGCCGATGCCGAAGAGTTCGTCCTCGGCGGCGTAGGTCCCCGGGACGGGTTCGCCGTCGATCGCCCGGTGCATGATCGTGCGCGACGTCGTGAAGCCCAGCGCGCCCGCGTCCATCGCCTCGCGGACGATCGCGGCCATGGCGGCGATGTCGTCGGGCGTCGCGGGCTCGTTGCGGGCACCGCGCTCGCCCATCACATAGGTGCGGACGGGGCCGTGCGAGATCTGCGTGCCGACGTCCATGACGAGGCGGCGGTCGGCGAGGAAGTCGAGGTACTCGGGGAACGACTCCCAGCCCCAGCGCATGCCTTCGTGCAGCGCCGTGCCCGGGATGTCCTCGACGCCTTCCATCAGCTCGATCAGGCGGCGCCGCTCGTCGGGGCGGCAGGGCGCGAAGCCGACCCCGCAATTGCCCGTGACGACGGTGGTGACGCCGTGCCAGCAGGCGGGGGTGAGCAGGTCGTCCCAGGTCACCTGGCCGTCGAAGTGGGTGTGGATGTCGACCCAGCCGGGGGTGACGAGGGCGCCGTCGGCATCGATGTCCCGGCGCGCCGGGCCGAGGGCGGGGGCGACGGCGGTGATGCGGCCGTCGTCGACGGCGACGTCGGCGGTACCGGCGGGCGCGCCGGTGCCGTCCACCACCGTGCCGCCGCGGATCACCAGGTCGTGCATGGGGCCTCCCGGTGTGATGCGAGTTCATTAACCGTTGGGGGCAGTGAAGCAGCGCAAGGGTGGGAAGTCGATGGCGCCTGCGTCCCCGAACAGTCCCCGAACCGTCCCCGAACCGTCCCCGCACGAGTGGTCCTCGCCCGGTATTCGCCCGGTGTCCACGTCGCCCGGGTAGGGTTCCCTGAGCAGTACCAAAGAGAGCACGCACGGTAGCGGCACGCTAGGGAGCACGCATGACGCAGGCAACCTCGCCCGACCAGGTCATGGTCGAGCTGGTGGATGCCGACGGCAACACCATCGGCCTCGCGGAGAAGCTGGCGGCACACCAGCCGCCGGGGCAACTCCACCGCGCGTTCTCCGTCTTCCTGCTGGGCCCGTCCGACGGGCCGGACGCCGGGTCGGTGCTCATGCAGCGCCGTGCGCTCACCAAGTACCACTCGCCGGGCCGCTGGTCGAACACCTGCTGCAGCCACCCGTACCCGGGAGAGCCGCCGGTGGACGCGGTGGCCCGCCGGGTCGACGAGGAACTCGGTGTCAAGGCCGCCGGGTTGACCCCGGCCGGCACGGTGACGTACGACGTCACCGACGAGGTCTCCGGCCTCGTCGAGAAGGAGTACAACCACCTGTTCGTTGGCCGCGTCGGCAGCGCTCCCGACCTCAACCCGGACGAAGTCCACGAGGTCGTGTACGTCCCCCTCGACGGCCTGGAAGCCTGGCTCGCCGAGCACGACCACACCGCGTGGCTGAGCACCGTCCTCGCCTCGGCCCGTCCCACCCTCGAAGGCCTGCGGCGCGGCTGACTCCGGCCACGCCGCACCGGGCCCGCGATGTGACCAATTCGCGGGCCCGGACACGCACTCAAGGCCTGGGCTTCACGCCCCGAACCTTGGTAGAAAGGGCGCCTGGGGAACGGCCCCACGGCGGCGTCCGCACCGGATG
The DNA here is from genome assembly GCF_049534875.1 of Uniformispora flossi. NCBI lineage: Bacteria > Bacillati > Actinomycetota > Actinomycetes > Kitasatosporales > Streptomycetaceae > Uniformispora > Uniformispora flossi. Next base: position 18,360 of record NZ_JBMULZ010000033.1, on the reverse strand, counting down.
CCCGCAGTACCGCGCCCGAACCGGACCGGATCGGCCCCACGGCGGAAGGCGGCTGGCGACGTGATGCACGGTTACGTGCTGGCGCTTTTCGCGGCGGCAATCCTCCTCACCGCGCCGTTCGTCCTGGACCGCGCCGAAGCGGCCGGATTCAGCCCCCGCCTCGTCCAGCAGGGCTGGCGCGCCGCCGTGGTCGGCGCCGTCGCGTCCCTCGCGCTCGCCGTCCCCGTGTTCACGCCCGACCTGTGGACCGCGCCCGCCCGCGCGATCGGCGTCACACCGGACATCGGCCTCGTCAAGGTGCCGCTGTCCGTGCAACTCGCGGTCGCCGGCGGCGTCCTCGCCGGACTCGCGGCCGGCTGGCGGCGCGGCGGCGCGGTGGTCCGCGACTACCGCCGCGCCCTGCGCGTACAGCTCGACCGGCTGGACAGCACCAGCCCGGTCCTCGACGAGGTGGAGCGCGGCCACCCGCGGCTGGTGATCGTCGAGGACGCCCAGCCGCGCCTGGTCCTGCTCCCGTCGCGCCCGCCGCGCGTCGAGGTCACCACCCGCGCGCTCGACCTGCTCAAGCCCGAGGAACTCAACGCGGTCCTCACCCACATGTCCGGCCACCTGCGCCGCCGGGACGCGCTGTGGATGACGGCGTCCGAGACGCTGGCCGAGGCCTTCCCGCGCATCCCGTTCTTCGCCCGCTGGGCCGACCACAGCGCCGCGTTGGCCGAGAAGGGCGCCGACGCCGATGTGCACGGCCCGATCGCCCGCGCCAACCTGCGCCGCGCACTCGCCAAGCTGTCGGGCCCCGGCCAGGCCAACGGGCCGTTCTGCCCGTGCTTCGCCTGGCCGCTGCAACGCCAGGCCGACCTCGAACTCGCCCCGCCCCAGCCGCGCCTCCCCAGGCCCCCGGTCGCCGTCGCCGGCCTCCGCGCGCTGACGGCCGCGGCAGTGGTGGTGCCGACGCTGGTCGTGGTGTCGCCGCACTTCTTGTACATGTAGGCCGGGCGCGGGAGCCGGGAACCGAAGCCGACACGGAGGCCGCGGTTCGTTCGCGCCGGGCGCGGCAGGGGGCCGCCGCGGCCCGGCGGCCGCACGCCGCGGACGCGAGCGCCGAGGCGGCGACAGGCCGGGAATCCGTTGCCCCTTGCCGCGCAATGGCAGGACGCTCGTCAGCGCCGACGAACGCCGCACCCGGCCCTGTTGTCCGCCGGGACGACGCGGACGCGCACGGGGTCCGGGGCGGGCCCACCGGCTCGCCGAGTCCGGCGCAGGCCCGCCCGGAGTACCCGGAAGCCTGCGGGGAGGACGGCGGCGTATCGCTGTCGCGGGGCGGACCCGAGCTGTGGCCCGCCGAACGCGCACAGGGGGACGGCGGATCCGGCCCCGGTGACGCCGCAGCCGAACGTTCCGGCCGGCGGCTGTCCCCGCCGGCCGGCGGACGACGCGGCCACGTCGGTCGCGTTCGGCTGTCTCGGTGGTGCATTACCGCTCCTTCCGGTAGGTCTTGGGGTCGGGGCGGATGCGCGGAGGTGGTTGGGCATGGTGCGGGAACATCCGTGGCGGGCGCGGGTGCGGCATTGGCGGACGCCGCGGGACATCGCGCCGGAGGCGCTGACCCTGGCGGATCTCGCCGACAAGGTGCTCGGGGCGCGGCGGCCGCTCATCGTGGCCGGGTCCGGGGTGGTGGCGGCGAGGGCGGATCCCGGGCTGCGGGCGTTGGCCGCGGAGGCGCGGATCGGCGTCTACAACACGTGGCGCGCCAAGGGCGTGCTGCCGTGGGACAGCGACTACCACCTGGGCACGATCGGCTTGCAGGCCCGCGACCTGGAACTGTGCGAGCTGGAGTCCTACGACCTGATCGTCACCACCGGCCTCGCCGACGGCGAGCAGCCCGTGCTCCCCGACGGGTTGCCGCTGGCCGACTGCCCGGTCGCCGATCTGGAGATCCTCGCGGTGCGCTGCGCCGAACGCGAGGGCCCGGAGACCACCGAGGCCCCGCTGCGCGACCGCCTCGCGGCCGTCGTGCAGAAAGCGTGGGGCGGTGCTAAGCCGCCGTTGGCGCCCACGCTCATCACCCGCCAGTACGCCCTCCTGCTCGGCGAACGCGGCATGGTCGCCGCCGACGCCGGCACCGCGGGCTTCTTCCTCGCCCGTACCTTCCCCACGCTGCGCCCGCACAGCGTCGAGCTGCCGTCCGAGCCGCAGCCCGGGTTCGCCGCGCGGGCGGTGTTCGCGCGGCGCGCCGCGGAGCCCGGACTACCCGCGGTCGCGCTCGTCGACGGCGGCGCCCCGGACGACGCGACCCGCGAGGCGGTCGCCGAAGCCGCCTCCCGCGGCATTTCGGTGCCGGTGGTGTGCTGGACACCGGACGGACCCCAGGTCGGCATCGAAGACCACCTCGAGGACGTCCGCCGCGCGGTCGCCGCCGGCGAGTCCCACGTCGTCGTGGTCGGCTACGACCCCACCCAACTCGCCGACCTGGAACACGTGGCCGGGAACATCACCGCTTGGCGCTAGACACCCCTAGGCCGTGCCTGGAATATCCACCGGACACGGCCTAGCCACCGCCGCACTCTTTCCTTATAAAGTTTGAGAGATTGCGGGAGTGTGTGAGTGCGGGAACGGCGAGAAGCCGTCGGCGACCGGGAGGCAGTGCGTGGACGACTCCGACGTGGCAGAAATCGTGGCCTCGGTACGCCGCTTCGTCCGCGACAAGGTCGTGCCCCTCGAAGCGCACATCGACGAGACCGACGAAGTCCCCGCCGAGCTGCGCGATGCCGCCGCCGCGATGGGCTTGTACGGCTTCGCCATCCCCGAGGAGTACGGCGGCCTCGGCCTGACGATGCGCCAGGAAGTGGCGCTCGTGCAGGAGTTGGGCTGGACGACGCCCGCGTTCCGGTCGCTGTTCGGCACGAACAACGGCATCGCCGGGCACGTCCTCATGGAAGGCGCGACCGGCGAGCAGAAGAAGCGCTATCTGCCGCGCCTGGCGAGCGGCGAATGGACCGCGTCGTTCGCGCTCACCGAGGCCGAGGCCGGATCCGACCCCGGCGACCTGCGCACCACCGCCCGCCGTGCGGACGGCGACGGCGGCGGCTGGGTGATCGACGGCACCAAGCGCTTCATCACCAACGCGCCGATCGCCGACGTGTTCATGGTCTTCGCCCGCGACGCCGACCATCCCGGGCGCGGCGCCGACGGCATCTCCGCCTTCCTGGTCGAAGCGGGCACCCCCGGCGTCACGGTCGGGCCGCGCGACCACAAGATGGGCCAGGCCGGCGCGTGGACGGCCGAGGTCGTGTTCGACGGCGTCCGGGTCGCGGACAGCGCGCTGATCGGCGGGGACGCGGGGCTCGGCCAGGGCTACCGCACCGCCATGCGCTGCCTCGCGCACGGCCGCCTGCACATCGCCGCGCTGTGCGTGGGCATGGCGCAGCGGCTGCTGGAGGAGACCGTCGCATATGCGAAGTCGCGGACCCAGTCCGGGCGTCCCATCGCCGAGTTCCAGCTCGTGCAGGGCCTGATCGCGGACTCGCAGACCGACGTGTACGCGGGCCGCGCCACGATCGAAACCGCCGCCGGACAGTACGACCGGCGCGAGGACGTCCGCATGGCCCCGTCCGCCGCCAAGTACTTCTGCAGCGAGATGGTCGGCCGGGTCGCCGACCGCGCGGTGCAGGTGCACGGCGGCGTCGGCTACGTGCGCGGCGTCGCGGTCGAGCGCTTCTACCGCGACGCCCGGCTGTTCCGCATCTACGAGGGCACCAGCCAGATCCAGCAGGTCGTCGTCGCCAAGCAGGCCCTCGCCCGCGACGGCAAGCCGTAGCCGACCATCCCCGCCCCACCGTGGCGGGTTGCCGCCGGACGCGGTAGAAACGGGCATCCGCCGTCGTCCCGTCGAGAGCGAGGCAGTATGCACACCGGGTTCTGGGCCGAGATCGCCGCGCGTGCCGAAGCGACCCCGGACGCCGAGATGATGGTCGACGAACGCGGCCGCCGTCTGACGTACGGCCAGTACCGCGACGCCGCCGAGTCGTTCGCGGCCTACCTGGCCGACCGCGGCGTCGCCGCGGGCACGGTGGTGACCTGGCAGCTCCCGACCTGGGTCGAGTCGGTCGTCGTGGTCGGCGCGCTGGCCCGGCTGGGCGCGGTGCAGAACCCGGTGATGCCGATCTACCGGGAGCGCGAACTCTCCTTCGTCACCGGCCAGGCGGGCAGCCGCCTGCTGATCGTGCCGCCGGTGTGGCGCGGCTTCGACTACCCGGCGATGGCCGCCGCGGTGGCCGCGAAGGCACCCGGCGGCCTCGACGTGCTCGTCGTGGACGGCGAGCTGCCGGCGGGCGACCCGGCGAAGCTGCCGCCGCCCCCGCCGGTGCCCGCGAAGCCCGAAGACGCACCCGTGCGCTGGTACTTCTACACCTCCGGCACCACCGCCGACCCGAAGGGCGCCCGGCACACCGACGCGACCGTGATGGCCGCCGGGGTCGGGATGTCCGAGCGCATCGAGTGCGTGCCCGGCGACCGGGTCGGCCTGGTGTTCCCCTTCGCGCACATCGGCGGCTGCACGACGTGGCTGACCTCGTCCGTCGTGTTCGGCGTCACGATGATCCTCACCGAAGCCTTCGACCCGGTCGAGACCGTCGAACTGCTGCGTCGCGAAGGCGTCACCCTGGCGGGTGCGGGCACCGTCTTCCACCAGACCTACCTGGCCGCGCAGCGCCGGGACCCGAGCCGCAAGCTCTTCCCCGACGTGCGCTGCTTCCCGGGCGGTGCCGCGCCGAAGCCGCCGGGCCTGCACCTCCAGGTGAAGAACGAGATCGGCGGTGCGGGCATCGTCGCCGGATGGGGGCTGACCGAGGCCCCGATCCTCAGCATGGCGGGCGTCCACGACCCGGACGAGGCGCTGGGCGCCGCCGAAGGCCGCCCCAACACCGGGGTGCGCGTGCGCGTCGTCGGCCCGGACGGCACGGACGCCGCCCCCGGCGGCGAAGGCGAACTGCGCGCCAAGGGCCCGCAGCTCATGCTCGGCTACCTCGACGCCGCCCTGGACGCGGACGCGTTCGACGAGGACGGCTGGTTCCGCACCGGCGACCTTGGCCGCATCGACGACGCGGGCAACATCTACATCACCGGCCGCCTCAAGGACGTGATCATCCGCAAGGGCGAGACGATCAGCGCCAAGGAGATCGAAGACCTGCTCAGCGCCCACCCGGCCGTCGCCGAGGTCGCGGTGGTCGGCCTGCCCGACGAGGCCACCGGCGAACGCGCCTGCGCGATCGTCGTGCCCGCCGACCCGGCCGCGCCGCCCGCCCTCGACACGCTCGGGCAGTTCCTGCGCGAGCAGGGCCTCATGGTGCAGAAGCTGCCCGAACGCCTGGAGATCGTCGAGGTGCTGCCGCGGAACCCGGCCGGGAAGGTGCTGAAGAAGGACCTCAAGGAACGCTACGCGTAGGCCGGGGCGGGGCCGGGCGGACCGGCCCCGCCGCCGGGTCAGCCGGCGGCCGCGTCCGCCGCCGCCCGCGTGAACGCCTGCACCAGCGGACTGTCGCCCGCCGTCCGCCACACCAGCGCCCAGCGGATCAGCGGCGCGTCGGTCAGCGGCACATACGCGATGTCCGGCCGGGAGAAGTACCGCGGCGCGTGCTCCGGCACCGGCGACATACCCAGCCCCGCGCCCACGTGCGCGAGCGTCTCGGTGGCCGTCGTCACCGCGGGGCCGCGCCGGATCGGCCGCCCGCCGGGAGTGACCCGCGGGTTGATCGCCTCCTCCCAGTAGGCGGGCGCGTTCCCGAGCATGCGGAAGACCGGTCCGTCCGCGATGTCCTCCAACGACACCGACTCCCGCTGCGCCAGCGGGTGCTTCGCCGACACCGCGAGCACCATCGGCTCGACCATCACCACCGGGCCCACGGTGAGATCCGGCTCCTCGACGGGCAGCCACACCACCTGCACGTCCACGGTGCCGGCCCGCAGCGGCCCGAACGGGTCGCCGAACACGGCCTCGCGGATGCTCAGCTCGCATTCCGGGTGGCGCTCGCGGAACAGGTCGGTGACCGCGTGGATTTCGTGCAGCATGGCGTCCATCACGCCGAGCCGCAGAACGCCCGTCAGCCCGCGCGCGGCGGCCGCGGCCCGCTCCAGGCCCTCGTGGATGCGCCGGTAGCCGGCGTCGAGGTCCTCGCGTAGCTGCGCGCCTATCGGGGTCAGCGTGACGCTTCTGCTGGTTCTCTCGAACAGCGGCGCCCCGATGCGGCGTTCCTGGAGCTTGATGGCCTGGCTCACGCGGGCCCGGGAAACGAGCAGCTTGTCCGCGGTACGCCCGAAGTGGAGTTCGTCGGCCAGCGTCAGGAAGATCTCGATGTCGCGCAGTTCCACGCCTGTGCGCCCTTCGGTTCGTGCCGCGGCCGGCCGCGGCTTTCGGTAACCCGTGGATTAACAAGCATTGCCGGGTTGACCGTTGTTCCCGCGGCCGGACGGGACGATCGTGGAGCCACCCCACCCGCGCGAACGAATCGAGACCGCCATGCCGACGACCGCACCGACCGCCGTGGTGACCGGGGGGACCGGAGGACTCGCCCGCGCGGTCGCCCGTGCGCTGGGCACAAGGCCGGGTGCGGTGGTGTACCTGACGGACGCCGACCCGGTCCGCGGCGCCGAAGCCGCCCGCGACCTGCGCGCCGCGGGCTGCCCGGTCCGCTGGGAGCCGCTGGACGTCCGGGACCCGGCGCAGGCGCGGCACTTGGCCGCGGAACTGGCCGCGCGCCACGGCGGCATCGACATCCTGGTGGCCGTCCCCGGGGCGCAGATCGGCTTCGACGCCCCGATCGCCGCGCAGGTCCGGAACTACGTCGAGGCGAACAACCACGGCCTCGCCCGCGTGCTCGCCGCGTTCCTGCCGGTGCTGCGGGACGGCGGGCGGGCGGTGGCGGTCACCGGGGCGTTCGGCTCCCTGGAGCATCTGCCGCTGCGGCTGCGCGACCGGTTCGCGGGCGCGGGGTCGGCCGAAGTGGACGCGGTGATGGACGCGTACGTGGCGGCGGTCGAAGCCGGGACGGCGGTTGCGGAGGGCTGGCCCGCGTGGATCGAAGTGGCCTCGCACGTCGGGCAGGTGGCGGCGGTGCGCGCGGCGGCGTGGGAGCAGGTCGTGGGCGGCGAACGGCGTGACGTGCTCGTCAACGCCGTCGACCCGGAGGTGCCCGACGTCGCGGGTCTCTCGTCCTCGGCGGCCGACACGGTATGGGGGCACGCTGCGGAAAGGATTCTGCGGGCGGCGCTGCCGCCCGCTGGGGCGGGGGAGCCGCACGGGGAACTGATCCGGGGCGGGGCGGTGGTGCCGTTCGCGGGGGAGCGGGTGGCATAAGGCCGGAGCCGGGCCGGGGTGTGGTCCGGCGGCGGTCGCTCGCCGCACTCGCGGCCGGGGCGCCCGACACCGAGTTCTACGCCGTCAACGCCGACTTCGAACCGGACGGTCCGCTCCTCGCCAAGCTGCGCGCCGCGGATCTGCTGATGGACGCGGTCTTTCCGGAGGCCAACGACCTCGTGGTCCCGACCGAAGGCGTGGTCGACATGACGCCCGGCAGCGCCGCCGGATTCCCCATCCCGGCCGACCGCTTCGTGCACTTCCCGGCACCGCGGGCGGTCTGGCACTGCACGTTGTTCGGGGAACCGGAGACGCGGGCGAAGCTGGTGGAGTGGCTGCGGCCATGAAACGGGGTCGGACGGGCCGGGCAGGGCACCAACAGCCTTATCCCCGTTAAGGATTCGTCAGGAAAGCGGATCCCCGCGTCAGGATCCCGCAGCGCCTCTGCCTCCCCCGCAGGCGGGTTCCTACCGTCCCTCTCATGCGGGGATCAACGGGGAACTCCGGGAGCAGTGGTTATACGGCTCCCACATTTGTCCTGAGCATCGGCACGGTCGGCGCACCCCCGCGTCCGCCCGGCCGAGCCCCGGACCGGCCCGCCGACTTCCCGGAGCGCCTGTGGCAGCCCCGCGGCGCAACGGCCTCCCACGGCAAGGCGCCGCGACCGCGCCACCCGGGCCTCCGGCTCACCGCCACGCCCACCCTGCTGCGGCTCTACGGTGTCGCCGTCGCGGTGCTCGCCGCCGGGTTCGCGGCGTTGCTGACGCGTGCCGTGGTCGCGGCGGACGACGGGCTGCGGGTCGTCGGACAGGGCGCCGGGCCGCAGGTGGTGGCCGCGAACAACCTGTACCTGGGCCTTGCCTCGATGGACGCCGAACTCGCCAACATCGTCCTGGTCGGCGACGAAATCGGCCTCGGCTACACGCGCGCGGACGCCCAGGCGGCGTACCGGAACGACCGGACCGTCGTCGCCGAGGCACTGCGGGCCTCGGCCGCGAACGCGTCCGGTGCCGCCGCCCGCGACACGGTCGGCAGGCTCGTCGACGACCTCGGCGCCTACGACAACCTCGCCGGCCAGATCACCTACGCCGACGCCCAAGACGACGCCCGGCGCCTGCAAGACCCCTCGCCGGCCTTGCCGAATCTGCGCCGGGCGACCGACATGATGCACAACGAACTCCTGCCTTGCGCGGACGCGTTGCTCGACGCCGATGCCGCCTCGGTGACCCACGGCTACCAGGACGGGCGCGACGAGGCCGCGTGGTACGCGGCGTTGGCCCTCGCCGTCGGAATCCTGCTGGTCCTGCTGCTGATCGGCGGCCAGATCTTCCTGTTCCGGCGCACACACCGTGTGTTCAACCCGATCCTGGCGGCCGTGACGGTGGCCGCGATGTGCGTGGTCGCGATCGGCGCGGGCGCGGCGTTCGACGCCCGCGACGAACTGGACGTCGCCAAACACGACGCGTTCGACTCGGTCCTCGCGCTGACCCGCACCAAGGCGCTGGTCGCGGACGCGAACGGCGACGAGAGCCGCTGGCTGGTCGACCCCGCCAACGCCCGGCAGTACGCGGACCGGTACGCCGACACCACCCGCCTGCTGACCATGCAGTTCTCGCGCGAGCTGGACAACATCACCTTCGACGGCGAACGCGACGCGGCACAGACCGCGTACGAGGCGAACGCCACTTACCAGGCCTTCGACACCAAGATGCGCGGCATGGCGTCCGCCGACTTCCGCGGCGCCGTCGACTTCAACACCAGCCACCGCGCGGGCAATTCGAACTGGGCCTACGAGCGGCTGCAGAGCGACCTCGACGCCGTCGTCGCCATCAACCGCACCCACATGACCGCCGCCTCGGACACCGGCGAACGCGACCTGGGCGCCTGGAGTTGGCTCGCCTCGGCAGCCGCGGTGGCGCTGGCCCTGGCGACGTGGCGGGGGATCCGGCCCCGGCTTCGCGAATACCGGAACCCGTGATCCCCCGCGGCATGCGCCGGATATGCCCTAGCCGACGGTCAGGACGACCTTTCCGGTCACCCGGCCCGTGTCGCCGAGCGCGTGCCCCTTGGCCGCCTCGGCGAGCGGGAACACGGCCTCCACCAGCGGACGCAGGGTGCCGGCGTCGACCATCTCGCCGAGCGTGCGCATGCCTTCCTGGTCGGCCTCGACGAGGATCGGCCGCACCCGGACGCCCGGCGCCGCCCGGGCGACATGCTCGGCCAGGTCGTCCGGCAGCTGGCGCAAGGCGATCGACACGAGCTGCCCGCCGGGCTTGAGCACGCGCAGGGACCGGGCGGCGGTGTCGCCGCCGAGTGCGTCGAGCACGACGTCGACGGGTTCGATCGCGGTGAAGTCGTCGGTGCGGTAGTCGATCATCTCGTCCGCGCCGAGCGCGCGGACCACGTCGTGCTTCGGCGCACTCGCGGTGCCGATGACGTACGCGCCGCGTGCCTTCGCGATCTGCACCGCGAAGTGCCCGACCCCGCCCGCGGCGGCGTGCACCAGCACCCGGTCGCCCGGGCCGATGCCGGCGGTGTCGACGAGCGCCTGCCACGCGGTCAGCGCGGCCAGCGGCACGGCCGCCGCGTGCGTGTGGTCGAGGCTCTTCGGCTTTGCGGCCAGGGCACGTGCGGGGGCGACGACGTACTCGGCGAACGCGCCGACGCCGAACGGGTACGGCAGCATGCCGAACACCTCGTCGCCCGGCTCGTGCAGCGTCACCCCGACGCCGACCTCCTCGACGACCCCCGACACGTCCCAGCCGAGCACCAGCGGGAGCCGCCCGAGGAAGCCTGGGAACTGCCGGTGCTTCCAGTCCGTCGGGTTCATGCCCGCGGCGCGCACCCGCACGAGGACCTCGGACGGGCCGGGCACCGGACGGGGCAGGTCGGTCTCGCGGAGGACCTCCGGACCGCCGTACGCGTCCTGGCTGATCGCCTTCATGGTGGCCTCCGGCTGGTTCTCGGTCGTGGTCGTGTCGTTCACGGGCCCAGCATGTCCGGGAAGCGACCAGGGGAAACAGTGGCCCGAAGGTCACCATGTGCAAGGATCGGGCCATGGCTCTCGTCACTGCTCCGCACGTTCCGGAACCGGCGGCCGCGGATGCCGCACCGGTTCCGCACCGGGTCGCCGTCCTCGCCGTCGACGGCGTGATCCCGTTCGAGCTGAGCCTCGCGTCGCGGCTCTTCGGCGCCGCCACGGACGCCGCGGACCGGCCGCTCTACGACGTCGTGACGTGTTCGCTCGACGGGGGGCCGGTGCGCACCGCGGCCGACTTCGCGATCACCGTCCCGCACGACGCGCGCGTGCTCGCGACCGCGGGCACCGTGGTCATCCCGGCATCCGAGGAGTTCGCGGAGATCGTCGACGGCGCCGCCCTGTCCGCGCCCCTGGCCCGCGCGCTGGAGCACATCCCGGCCGGGACGCGCATCGTGTCCATCTGCATCGCCACCTACGTGCTGGCCGCCGCCGGACTGCTCGACGGCCGCCCCGCCACCACGCACTGGCGGCACGCGGAACGCCTCGGGCAGCTGTTCCCGCAGGTCACCGTGACCCCGGACGTGCTGTACGTGGACGCGGGCGAGGTGCTGACGTCGGCGGGCGCGGCGTCCGGGATCGACCTGATCATGCACCTGATCCGGGTCGACCACGGCAGCGCCGTCGCCAACCTCGTGGCACGCCGCTGCGTCGTGCCGCCGCAGCGCGAGGGCGGGCAGGCACAGTACGTCGACCGCCCTGTCCCGCCCGCCACCGACGCGGGCACTGCCGCGACCCGGGCGTGGGCGCTGGACCGGCTCCACGAACCCCTCCGGCTCGAAGACCTCGCCCGGCACGCGGGCATGAGCCGCCGCACGTTCACCCGCCGGTTCCGAGCCGAGGTCGGGCAGAGCCCCGGCCAGTGGATCGCCCGTCAACGAGTCGATCTGGCACGGGAGCTGCTGGAGAGCAGCGACCTGTCCGTGGCCCGGATCGCGGAACGTGCGGGATTCGGCACGGACGTGTCACTGCGGCAGCATCTGCACGCCGCGGTCGGCGTCTCGCCGGGGGCGTACCGGCGGACCTTCCGCGCCTGAGCGGGCACCCGGCCCCGACCGGGCCCGCCGCCCTCGGGGGCCCGCCGCCTCGGCCGGCCTCAGCCCCCCTCCGCCGCCCGCGCGTCGACCGCCGCGAAATCCGGGTCGCGGCGCTCCGCGAACGCCGCCAGGGCCTCGCGGTTGGCGGGGCCGCCGAGCAGCAGCCGGAACGCCTCGTCCTCGCGCGTCCGCGCCTGGGCGAGGCGGTCGCCGAGGCCGGCCAGGAGGACCTTCTTCGACTCGACGAGCGAGGCGATCGACTTCGACGCGAGCACCTTCGCGTGCCGGAGCGTCTCGTCGAGCAGCGCGTCCGGCGCCACCGCCTTGAACGCCAGACCCATGTCGACGCACTCGGCGGCACCGATCCACTCCGAGCTGAGCAGCACCCACGCGGCCTGCTGACGGCCCAGCAGCGCCGGGAACGTCACGCTGCTCGCCGCCTCGGGGGCCACGCCCAGCGAGGTGAACGGGCACTTGATCCGCGCCTCGGTGGACATGAACACCAGGTCGGCGAACCCGAGCATCGTCGCGCCGATGCCCAGCCCGAGCCCGTTGACCGCGAGGAACAGCGGCTTCGGGAACGCCGCCAGCTGGTCGACCATGCCGGGGAAACCGTGCTTTCCGGCGGTGAACCCGCCGGAATTGCGCTGCGCCATCTCGATCAGGTCGGTCCCCGCGGAGAACGCGCGCCCCGCGCCGGTGATCACCACGACCGCGACGGCCGGGTCCGCGGCGGCGTCGGTCAGCGCTTCGCAGGTGGCGTCGTAGAGCGCCTCGTTGAACGCGTTGAGGGCGTCGGGTCGGTCCAGGGTCAGGACGCGGACGCGGTCGGTGTCCTCGATGCGGATCATGCGCGGCCCTCTTCACGTGTCGGGGGATCGTGCCGTTCGGCTGTCGGTGGACAGGAAACCTTTCTTTCTTGACCGAGTCAAGTGATCCGTGGAGGGGGCTGTGCGGGGCCGTTTCCGGCTCCATTCGGGTGGTTCACACGTGCGTAACGAGGTGGTCACTGGGGAAGGTCCCGGACTGCGCCGATTCGCACCTCTGTAATGCCGTCTGTAGCGCACGGTCGTATGAGGGAGGAGCTGTCGTGGAGTTCGACGTCGTCGTGGAGATTCCGGCAGGCAGTCGGAACAAGTACGAGATGGACCCGCACACCGGCCGCATCAGGCTCGACCGCATGCTGTTCACCTCCACCGCCTATCCGACCGACTACGGCTTCATCGCCGATTCGCTCGGCGGCGACGGCGACCCGCTCGACGCCCTCGTGATGCTGGACGAACCGACGTTCCCGGGCTGCCGAGTGCGGTGCAGGGCACTCGGCATGTACGTCATGCGGGACGAGAAGGGGCCGGACGAGAAGATCCTGTGCGTGCCCGCGGGCGACCCCAGGCATGGGGGGAAGCGCGGCATCGCGGACGTGCCCGCGTACCAACTCAACGAAATCGCGCACTTCTTCGAGGTCTACAAGGACCTGGAGCCCGGCAAGTCCGTCGACGGCTCGCACTGGGCCGCGCGGGACGACGCCGAGAAGGAGGTCACCGCGGCCCTGGAGCGCGCCGAGCACGCGGAGTGGCTGCTGCCCTACGAGGGGCGCGGCCGGACCGTGCGCGGCGCGTAGGGTCGGAGGAGAGGAACCGGGAAAGCATCCGGTTCGCCGGAGTCCGAGGAGCACGTCATGCCGGTCACTCGTCTCAATCATGCGGTGCTGTACGTCCGCGACGTGGACCGCAGTGTCGCGTTCTACTCCGAGCTGCTCGGATTCCGCACCGTGATGGCGTTCCCGGGCGCGGCGTTCCTCCAGGCGCCCGGGAGCACCAACGACCACGATCTGGGGCTGTTCCAGATCGGCGACCAGGCCCGGCCGTCCGGCGCGGGCCAGGGCACCGTCGGGATGTACCACCTGGCGTGGGAGGTCGACACGCTGGACGAGCTGGAGCGGCTCGCCCGCGTCCTCGCGGACGCGGGCGCGCTGGTGGGCGCGAGCAACCACGGCACCACCAAGTCGCTGTACGCGCAGGACCCGGACGGCCTGGAGATGGAGATCTGCTGGCTGCTGCCGCTCGACCTGATCACCGAGGACGTGCTGACCGCGGCCCGCGTGGCGCCGGTGCGGCCGCTGGACCTGCCCGCCGAGAAGGAGCGCTACGGCGGGCAGACCCGGGGCGGCATCGGGGTGTCGGTGCCGGCCGCGGCCGGGGAGTGAGGCCGCGCCCGACGCGCCGGATACCGCTCAGGAACCCTGGCGCGGGTCGGGCTTGAGGACGGCGAACACCGCGCCCGCGGGGTCCGCGAACCAGGCGATGCGGCCCACGTCCGGCACGTCGGCGGCGGGCATCAGCACCGTGCCGCCGGAGGTCTGGACGCGGGCCGCGGTGGCGTCCGGGTCCGCGACATGGAAGTAGGGCACCCAGCGGGGGCCCTGCTGGTCGTCCGGCGCGATGCCGCCGAACGACGCGTCCTCGATGTCGCCCTGCGAGGTCGACACGACCGTGTACGTCATGCCCGGGGCGTCCATCTTCTGCGAGCGCCAGCCGAAGAGGTCGCGGTAGAACCCGAACGCGGCGTCGGGGTCCGGCGTGTGCAGCTCCACCCAGAGCAGCTCCCCGACCTGGCTCGCGCTGTCGAACCCGGCGTGGCTGCCCGCCTGCCAGAGGGCGAACCCGGCGCCTTGCGGGTCGGTGACCTGGGACATGCGGCCGGCGTCCATCACGTCGAACGGCTCGGCGCGCACCGAACCGCCGTGCGACTGCACGTCCTTGGTGACGGCGTCGACGTCGGGTGCGGCGAAGTAGGCGGTCCATGCGGACATCGCGCCCTCGTCCAGGCCGCCGATCGCGCCGATGGACCGGTCGTGGTTCTTGAGGAAGCCGTAGCCGCCGGCCTCGGGGCCGAAGTCCTCGAACGTCCAGCCGAAGACCTCCCCGTAGAACGAGGCGGCGGCGCGGATGTTCGGACTCCCGAGGTCGATCCAGCAGGGCGAGCCTTTGACGAATGCGGTGCCGAGCATGGCGGTACTCCTTCGCAGCGGCGGGCCGATCCGGGCCTGCGGAGTGCGGGCACGGAGTGAGGCCCTGAACGCGCACAGTTTCGCACCACGAACCGACAAGGCGGATGATCGCGGGCGAAGTGTCGCTTATTGCCCACGAACTTTCGTTCGAATGCGGGGGTGTTGGAGGATCATATCGAACTGGTGTCCGAAGATGACGACCTGCGTAAGCTGGACCCGTCAAGCGTCCGCGGTGCGGGGCTGCGTGCGAGATGCCACGCCCCGCGCCGGCATCGGGGGAGGCCGCAGTGCGTGCTTGGGGAAGCCGCGCCATCCGCACGTTGACCGTCGTCGCGCTCGGCGCAGAGGCGGCGCTGTTCGCCGCCTACGCCTACTTCGTGGCGCCGCTGCTGCGGGACGGCATCTTCCAGGAAGGGGCCGGCGGGAGCGATTTCTGGTACGCGGTGCGGCTCGCCGCCGCGGCCGTCGCAATCGGCGTCTGCCTCTGGGCCTGTGCGGCGCTGCTGCGCCGGCGGCGTGCCGGCGCGCGGCCGTCCGCGGGTGTGCGGGCGGCGGCCGCGATGAACGTGCTGCTGGCGTCGCTGGCGCTGCTGTTGCAGGTCTCGGTGGGGTCGGCGTTCCTGTTCCCGGTGTTTGCCGCGGCCGGTGCGGTGGTGGCGGGGCTCTGCGTGCTGTCGTTGCGGTGGCGGCAAATGGTTGGTGTCGGCTGACGTCGCGGGCGGTGTCGGTGGGGCAGTGACCGGGGTGGGTTTCACTCGTTTGCCGGGCATACGCCGTCCGCCGTGGGGGTCGACCTGCCTATGCCCATCCGCAAACCGCCGCCCGTCCTGGCCCTCCGGCCGACCGCCGATCTGCGGGACGCCGAAGCCGTCCTGATAGCCCGGTATCCGCAACTGGTGCGCCTGGCCTACGTCATCCTGCCGCCCGCGCTCGGCCGGCACGGGCGGGTGGTCGCCGCGCACCGGCTTGTCCAGCGGGCCTTGCCGGGCGGTGGGTTGGCGGCGTGGTGGGCTCGCGTGCGGGACGGGCGGGGAGTGCCGGGAAGTCTGCCGGAGCGGGGGCCGGGGCAGCCTGATCGGCGCGACGGGGCGGGGGACGTCCGGCGGGTGAGCACCGCGCGGGGGGAAGCAGGCGGCGCGGCGGCCACCGCGGACCCCGCCGACGGGTTCGCGTTCGGATGGGTCCGTGCACGGGTGGTGGCCGCGGCGCTGGCCGAGTCGCGGCGGTCGGAGTGGTGGCCGCGGCCGTTCCCCGGCCGGGGGCCGCGCCGCCCCGGGCTGCCCGGGGTGTGGGGGCTGCGGCTCACTCCGGGACTGGCGGACGAAGACGAACTGCCGTTGCTCAACGCCCTGTCCGACGCGGACCCCGCGACTCGCGCGGCGTTCGCGCTGTGCTGCCTCGACGGGCTGGACGCCGACGGCGCCGCGGACGTGCTCGACGACGCGGGCGCGGACGACACCGCGGCGGCACTGGCCGCGGCGGAGCGGATCGCGGCGGATTTCGACGTCGGCACCGAAGTGCTGCTCGCCTCACCGGAGTTCGACCCCTGCCAAGTGCGCGCCTATCCGACCGACTTGCTGCGGCGCAGGCGCCGGGTGCGGGTGACCGCCCTCGCCGCCGCGGCCGCGTGCATCGCGGCACTGACGGTGGGTCTGGCCGACGGGGGAGGCGGCAGCGGCGGCGAGGACCCCGTTGCGCCCGCGGCGGTCCGGGGATCGGTGGTCGATTACCTGGTCCCCGAGCGGCTGATCCGGGCCGCGCCCGAGGCCTGGGCCGACACCTCCCGGGTCGACTTCACGGCATGGTCCGCCCGCGGCACCCGGATCGCCGATCGGCCGCTGCTCGCCCGCGCCCTCGACGCCTGGCGCGCGGCGGCGGCCCCGGGGACCCGGAACGGACCGCGCCCCGCGCTGACGCCCGGCACCACCGCGGCGCTGCCTCCCGCCGACCCGCGGCTGCTGTACGCGGGAGACGTGGACAGCGGTGCCGGCATCGAGGCCGTCGTGATGCTGTTCGACGGCCAACGCGTCGTGCGCTACGCCGAAACGGCGGACCGTGTCGCATCCCTGCAGTTCGCCCTCGTGGACGACGCCGACGTCACCACCGCCGCGGCTCTCGTGCTCACCCGGTCGGCCGACCGGGTCCGCTACCTGCTCGCGCCCTGGGTCGCTTCCGCGGGACTCCGCGACCTGCTGCGCCCGGACGGCGAACCGCGGCCGCTGCGGGTCGCCGCGGACGGCGCGACCGAACCCGTCCCCGTGCCGACCACGGGCGCGCCAGGCCTGCCCGACGCGCAGACCGCGTGCCGGTCCTGGCCGGTGCTGCAGCTCCGCTCGTCGGACCGCATCGCCGAACGGCACGCGTTCCTGGTCGGCGACCTGGGCGATCCGAGCCCGGTGCACCTGACGTACAACCCGCTGCCGGGCCCCGACAATCCGGCCCGCGCGCCCCGCGAGGCGCTGAGCCCGGCCGCGCTGACGAGCTGGGCGGCGAACGCGTGCGGGCTGGGGGAGATGCGCGGACGGGGGATCCGCGCGGTCGACCTCTGGGACTTCGCCGAGCAGACCCTCCCCGAGGCGGCGGGCCGCGCGACGTGGGAGTGCGTCCGCGCCGACACGTGGCGGGGCCCCGGCTCCGCCGCCGTGGTCTTCCGCGGCCCGGGCGAGGCCGAGCCGGAACCGCTGAGCCGCGCCGACGACACGGCCCTGTGCAGCCGCTTCGGCCAGCGCATCGTGGCCGGGCGGCGGTGGCAGGCCCCGTCCGGCCGGCGCTATTTCCTGGCCGCGGCAAGCCGCGGGATCACGCACATCGACGCGACGGGCGCACTCAAGGCCGCCGCGGACGGCACGGTGCTCGCCACGCCCCTGCCCGCAGGCGGCGCACCCGGGGTGGTGGAGCTGACCGCCAAGGCGCCGGAGGGCGAGGCGGTCCGCGGGAAGGCCGGGTAGCGGCACCGCCTCGCCCGCGTGCGGTTCCCCGCTCCGCCACCGCGAGAACCGCCGAAGCCCCGCGCGGGACGACGGCTCGCCCGCTGAGTAAGTGCGAGCCGTCGGACCCCGCGCGGGGCGGTCGGTGGGAGAACCCTCAGATCATGCGGGGCGGGTCGCCCCGGCGATCGGCATGGAGTCGACCGAGGCGATCTTGACCACGGTGCGCGAGTTCGGCGCGTGGATGATCTGGCCGTTGCCGATGTAGATGCCGACGTGGCTGATGCCCGAGTAGTAGAACACCAGGTCGCCCGGCTGCAGGTCCGACGTCGAGACCTTGCGGCCCGCCGCGAACTGGTCGTTGGTGATGCGCGGCAGCGAGACGCCCGCGGCCTTGTACGCGGCCTGGACGAGACCCGAGCAGTCGTACGCGTCCGGGCCCTCGGCGCCGTACACGTACGGCTTGCCGAGCTGCGCCTTGGCGAACGCGATGGCGGTCGCGGCCTTGCTCGACGTCGACGAAGACGACGAGGACGAGGACGAGGACGAGGACGAGGACGAGGACGAGGTGTCCTCGGTCAGCGTCGACGCCTTCGCGGAGCTGCTCTGCGGCTTGGCCGACAGCGTCTTGGTCTGCGCGGTCGCATCCGACTTCGCGGTGCTCTTCTGGGTGGTGGTCTTCGGTGTGGCCGGAGCCGCGTCCTCGGTGAGCGGGGCGGCCGGGGCCTTGGTCGGCGCGGCGGCGGAGCCGGCGAGCTTGAGGACCTGGCCGATGTCGATCCAGTCCGCGCCCTTGGCGAGCTGGTCGCGGTTCAGCTCGTAGAGGGCCGGCCAGCCACCGTCGATGCGGTGCGCGAAGGCGATCTGGGACAGCGTGTCGCCGCCGACCACGGTGTACGTGGCGGTGGTGTCGGCCGTCGGGGCGGCGGCCCCGGGCGGGGGGGGGCCCCCCCCCCCCGCCCGGCGGGCCCGGCCGCGGGGGCGGGGGGGGGGCGGCC
>NZ_JBMULZ010000032.1:32212-64973 GCF_049534875.1 Uniformispora flossi | reverse complement strand
TCGGCCCCGGCCCCCCCGCCCCCCCCCCCCCACCCCGGGGTGCGGGGGGGGACCCGCGGGTCCCACCCGGCCACCGGGCGTTCACGTCCTCCGTGGCGAAACGGTCCCTCAGCGGGCGCCGAGCGGCACGTAGTCGCGGATCGGGACACCGGTGTAGACCTGCCGCGGGCGGCCGATCTTCGACGCCGGGTCGGCGATCATCTCGCGCCAGTGCGCGATCCAGCCGGGCAGCCGGCCGAGCGCGAACAGCACGGTGAACATCGAGGTCGGGAAGCCCATCGCCCGGTAGATCAGACCCGTGTAGAAGTCCACGTTCGGGTACAGCTTCCGCGACACGAAGTAGTCGTCGCTGAGCGCCACTTCCTCCAGGCGGAGCGCGATGTCCAGCAGTTCGTCGCGCTTGCCCAGGCGGCTGAGGACGTCGTCCGCGGCCTTCTTGATGATCTGAGCGCGCGGGTCGAAGCTCTTGTAGACGCGGTGCCCGAAGCCCATGAGGCGGACGCCGTCCTCGCGGTTCTTCACCTTGCGCACGAACGCGTCGACGTCGCCGCCGTCCGCCTTGATGGCGTCCAGCATCTCCAGCACCGACTGGTTCGCACCGCCGTGCAGCGGGCCCCAGAGGGCGTTGATGCCGGCCGACACCGACGCGAACAGGTTCGCGTGGCTGGAGCCGACCATGCGCACCGTCGACGTCGAGCAGTTCTGCTCGTGGTCGGCGTGCAGGATGAACAGCTTGTCGAGGGCCGAGACGATGACCGGGTCGGCCTTGTACTCCTCGGACGGCACCGCGAACGTCAGGCGCAGGAAGTTCTGCACGTAGTCCAGCGAGTTATCCGGGTAGAGCAGCGCCTGGCCGACGGATTTCTTGAACGCGTACGCGGCGATCGTCGGCAGCTTGGCCAGCAGCCGGATCGTCGAGATGTGGACCTGCTCCTCGTCGAACGGGTCGTGGCTGTCCTGGTAGAAGGTGGACAGCGCGCTCACCACGGACGACAGCATGGCCATCGGGTGGGCGTCGCGCGGGAAGCCGTCGTAGAAGCGCTTCACGTCCTCGTGGAGGAGGGTGTGCTTCGTTATCTCGGTACGGAAGTCTTCGAGCTGCGTCGCGCTCGGCAGTTCGCCGTTGATCAGCAGGTACGACGTCTCCAGGAAGCTGCCCTGGTCCGCGAGCTGCTCGATCGGGTAGCCGCGGTACCGAAGAATGCCTTCTTCGCCGTCGATGAAGGTGATCGCCGATTTCGTCGACGCGGTGTTGACGAATCCGCCGTCGTACGTGACCAGGCCGGTCTGCGCGCGCAGCTTCCCGATGTCGATGGCGTTGTCGCCGATGGTGCCCTCGACAACGTCATACGTGTGTTCGTTTCCCTGATAGCGCAGTACTACCGAGTCTCCGCTCATGGCTGGGTCCCCTATTTCTCGGCTCAGGTTCCGACACCCGTCCGGATCGTGTCCGGTCGGCCCCGGCTGTTGTGACATGTGTGCACCAGTACGAATAGCAGGCGCACAATGCCGCGCCGCAACCGGCTCCCGTCACACGGAATAAACCGTGAGCCACATCACGTGACGGATCGTCACATATATGTGATGCCCACACGGCGTCCGCGCTACCCCGCGGTGCCGGATCAACCTGTGCGAACCGCATGGCAGTGGTCCGACTCCGGCCCACGCTATGCCTTGCCGACGACCGCGACCACTCGTGCGATGTCGGTTTATCGGCCGACACCCAGGGTGACCGAGCGTGCCAACTCGGCTCGTACACACGGATCGGTGGTGATGCATGGCACGTCGGCGCGGAACGGGGGCATGGGCGCGGCGCGGCCACCTGAACAGTTGCCCGCCGAGACGGCCGGAAGCCTGCGCGGAACGGTGTGCAGTCCGTCCGCCACGCACCGTGTCCACCTCGGTAGCGGCCGTCCCACGGCCCCCGGTGGCCGCCTACGCCTCGTCCCGCAAGGCCGCCGCCAGGCGCCCCGCGACGACGGTCAGCGCCGGTGCGATGCGGTCGCGCGCCTCGCCGCCGAGCCGGGCGACGGGGCCGGAGACGGAGACCGCGGCGCGGGCGGTCGGGTGGGGCACCACGGCGGCGAGGCAGCGCACGCCGTCCTCGTGCTCGCCGTCGTCCACCGCCCAGCCGCGCTGCGCGACGTCGGCGAGCTGCGCGACGAACGCCTCGGGGTCGGTGACCGTGGCGGCGGTGAGCCGCGGCATGCCGGTGCGGGCGAGCAGCGCCCGGACGTCGTCCGGCGGCAGCTGCGCGAGCAGCACCTGGCCGACCGCCGTGCTGTGCGGCAGGACGCGCCGCCCGACCTCGGTGAAGGTCCGCATGGTGTGCCGGGAAGGCACCTGGGCGACGTACACGACCTCGTCGCCGTCCAGCAGCGCCAGGTTGGCGGTCTCCCCCGTCGCGTCCGCCAGGGAGGCCAGGAAGGGCCGCGCACGCGCCCCGAACATCCGGCTCGCACTGTCGCCGAGCCGGATCAGGCGCGGGCCGAGCGCGTAGCGACGGGACGCCTCCTGGCGGACGTAGCCGCCCGCCACGAGGGTGCGCATGATGCGGTGGATCGTCGGCAGCGGCAAGCCGGTGGCGGAGGCGAGTTCGCTGAGGCCGAGTTCGCCGCCGGCGTCGGCGAGGCGCTCCAGGAGTTCGAAGGCCCGCCCTATCGATTGGACGCCGCCGGGTCCGCCGCCGGGCGCCGTTCCGGATATCTCGGGCAGTGCGGGCACCTGTTGCGCCCGCAGGCGCTTTTCCACGATGGTGTCGGGCATCGGACCGGATCCCCCTCCGTCGTCACCTATCAGGCCTACCAGGGCAGTTCAGGCATCGCGGGAATCGCATCGTCGCGCAGGACCGTGCCTTCGATCAGGCCGTACGGCCGGTCCGCCGCGTAGTACACCTCACCCGGGTTGTCGTGTCCATACGGGGCGAGGTCGACGAGGAAGTGGTGCTTGTTGGGGAGTTCCAACCGCACCTCGGCAAGCCGGGGTTGCTCGGCGAGGACGGCCTTCCCCATGGCGTAGAGGGTCTGTTGGAGCGACAGGCTGTGGGTGTCCGCGAAGGTGCGCAGGAGCGTGGTGCGGGCGGCCTCGTAGGAGCCAGTCCAGTCCGCCCCGGGATCGCTCTCCTCGGGTCGTGCCGCGTGCCGCCAGCGGGCGGACACCGACGTGGCCAGTACGCGGTCGTCGGTGGGCTCCAGGGTCGTGTACCGGTCGGTGAGGAAGCCGTGGAACTCCGAGCCGGTGGACTTCAGCACGGTGACGTCGTCGAGCCCGGAGACGACCTGTTCGCCGCCGTCCGCATGCCGGACGGCACCGGCATACCGGCTGCCCGCGGCGCGCGTCCAGGCATGCGGGTGGGGGCCTTCCGCGGCGGCGATGCGTTCCCAGGGGTGGGCGTGGATGCGCACCTGCGCGGTGTGGACGGGTTCGTAGGCCGTCGTCAGGTGCCGGGCCAGCCGCAACGCGAACTCTTCCGGCTCCTCGTCGGGTTCCTCGCGCGCGAAGGCGAAGACGAGGGCCCGCATGCTGTCGGTCGGCAGCACATGCGCGTTGTCGCCGACCAGATGCGTCGCGGCGAGGTCACCGCTCAACGCGATCGACACGGTGAGGTCGGCGAGCCGGTGGTGGGTCGCGTCGTCCCGGACGACCCGCACCAGCCGCACCTCGGCCTTGCCGTACCGGTTGGGCCCCAGCACGATCCCCATCCGCCGCCAACTCCCTCCAGCCGTGCCACGTCGCGTCGCAGGGCCGCAACGCTGCGAAGCTATTGCCCGGCCGGGGGGCGGTCAAAGACCCCTTCCGGCACAATCCGCCAGGAGTCACCCGTCCACACGCGAACGCAACGACGGTTTAACGCGCGAGTTACCTCGCCGACGTCACAAAAACGTTCTGGCTGCAACGGCTTGGGGGCTGCCGCGCGTCACTGCCTGCGGGCGGGTGTGGTGGACCGCCGCGGCGCGAACCCCCAAGTGCGTCCGACGGTAGGCTGCCGCACACCCCAGGGACCCGACCTGCGCGTTTGCCGAGTTTTTTGCGAATTGCCGGTTGGTTCTTGACGGTTTGTCAGCGGATGTGCGGGAGGACGGCGGCAATGGAAGCACTCAAACCGGGCGACCCGGGGGTCGTGGGCCGGTACCGCCTCTCCGCGCGGCTCGGCGACGGCAGGCTCGGCGCGGTGTTCCTCGGCGCGGACGAGGACGGGGAGACGGTCGCCATACGGCTCGTCCGGCCGGATCTCGCCACCGATGCGAAATTCCTCGGCCGGTTCCGCAAGGCCACCGACGCGGTGCGCGCGGTGGACGGCGCCCACGTGGCCCGGGTCCTCGACGCGGACGCCGACGGCACGCCGCCGTGGCTGGCCGCCGCGTACGCGCCCGGGATCACGCTCGCGGACGCGGTCCGCGACCACGGGCCGCTGCCCGAGGAGTCGCTGCGGGCCCTCGGCACGGCGCTCGCGCGGGCGCTGGCGGCGGTGCACGAGGCGAAGGTGACGCACCAGGGTCTGTCGTCGGCCACCGTACAACTGACGGAACACGGCCCGCAGATCACCGACCTCGGCATATCCGCGATGCTCGGCGCGGACGCGTCGAGCGCGCTGCCCGCACCCGAGCAGGCGACCGGCGGCGGCGTACGGCCGGCAACGGACGTGTTCGCGCTCGCGGGCGTGGTGTGCGCGGCGGCCGGGGTCGCCCCATACGGCGACACCACCGGCCCGGCGCTCGCCCAGAAGGTCCTGCGGAGCGCGCCGGACTTGGCGGGCCTGCCCGAGGACCTCGTCGAGATCGTCGCCAAGTGCCTGGCCAAGCGCCCCGACGCGCGGCCTTCCGCCGCGGAACTGGCCGAACTGTTCGACGGCGAGGACGCCACCAGCACGGCCTGGCTGCCCAAGGCGATACGGGCGGCGGTGGCCGAGGCCACGAAGACGGCCGCGGACGCCGCGGCGGAGAGCGCGAAGAAGGCCCCGAAGCCGGCGGCGAAGCCCGCCGCGAAGAGCGCGGCGAAGAAGACCACCGCGAAGGCGCCCGAGTCGGACGCCGGGAAGGCCGCGGCAAAGCCCGCCGCGACGGAGTCCGCGAGCGGTCCGGCGAACGACGCCGCCGAAGGATCCGCCGAGGAAGCCCCGAAGGCCGCCGCGAAGAGCCCCGCGAAGAAGCCCTCTCCGTCCGCTGCCAAGGGGGCGGACGCGAAGTCCTCGCCCAAGGCCGGCGCCAACGACACCACCAAGGTGGCCATCCCCGTCCCGGCCGCAGCTGCGGCAGCCTCCGCGGCGAAGGGCGACGCGGACGACGACGGCGACGCAACTCCCGCGGCGACCCCGGTGGTTCCGCGTCAGACGCGCCCCGCGGACCAGGGCAAGGGCGAGGGCAAGGGCAAGGCCGCCGAGTCGCCTGCCGACGCCGGGAGCGCGAAGCCCGCGGGGACGCTGCCCGCCCCCGGACCGGACAAGGCGACCGGCGCCAAGGCCGACAAGCCCACCGGCGAGGACGACACCGACGCCGCCAAGGACGACCCGGCGGCTCCCACGGTCGTCGTGAAGTCCCCGCCGGCGTCGGACAACGGCAGCGGGAACGGGAACAAGCCCGGCAAGGGCGCCAAGGCCGCCGCGACGCCGGCCGCCGCCCCGACCGTCGTCGTCGACCGCCCGCTCGACCAGCCGCAGCTCCTCAAGCCGCGCCTCGTGTCCGAAGCCGCGGCCGCCGCGGCGCCGGCGCCCGCCGCCGTCCCCACGCCGCGCCGGGAAGCGCCCGTGGCCGACCCCACGGTCGTCGCCCCGCGCAACGTGGCGGCCGCCGCGCCGGCGGCTTACCCGACGCCGTTCCCGAACGCCGTCCCCGCCGAGACCGCGGCTCCCGCGAAACGCGAAGCCAAAGACGCGATTTGGTACGCGGTCATCGCCCTCGTCGGCCTCACGTCCGCGGGACTGGCCGTCTACCGGCTGATCGACGGCGACTGGCGCGACCTGCAGAACCCGGTCATGGGCTACGTGCTCCCCGGCATCGCCTTGGTGTGCGGCCTGGCGGGCATCCTGGTGCTGGCGCTGGCAGTCAAGGACCGCGGCCGTACGCCGGAGGTCTGAGCCGGCACGAAGAGGCGGCACGCGCGCAGCGAAGTCTGCGAGCGTGCCGCCTCTTTCCGTTCCGATGAGGGATGTCCCGGACACGGCCCAGGGCGTGTCTGGTGGACATTCGCGCCCCTCACGCCGTCTGGTGCCGTGCATCGCAAGGCGCGGCCCGCAGCTCGTATTCGTTCGTACGCGCAAGGGCCTGCAACGCCGCCTTGCGAGGCCCGCCGGGCGCGGATGCGCTGCCAGACCGCGTAAGGGTACGAAGACCCACATCCACCGGACACGGCCTGGCCGCGTTCCCATGGCGCGCAGGCCGAGGCCCGCTCAGAAACCCGACCGGTTCTCCGGTGCCTGTCCGTTGTCGCCCCTCTGGGGGGCTCGGGTTTCCTGTCCCCGCGTGGGAGGCGTTTGCGGCATCGCGGCCGGAGGCGGTGTCTCCGCACTGCGTGCGCGCGCTCGAGGCGCGCCCATACCCGGTGCGGCGGTGTCCCGCGCGACCGTCGGCCGAGGCGCGGCCTGGACCGCCTGCGGGCGATTCTGCGGCGCCCAAGGGCGGTCGTTTGCGGCAGCCCGCGCCTGCTGCTGCGGCGAAGCCGGCCGACGGGGAGCCACCGGTTGCGGAGGAAGCATCGGCCGGCCCTGCTGCTGCGCACCCCGCTGCGGCAACGGCACGTACTGCGGTGCCGGCGCGCGATTGTGCGGCGCCCAAGGACGGTCGTTGCGGGCTGCCCGGTTCTGCGCCCACGCCACAATCCCCCGGCGCGGAGCCTGCGGCGTGTTGGCGCGCGTCCGGCCCTGACCGGGCTGCTGCCCTTGCACCGCGGGTTGGGCTCCCGGCTGCGCCGCGGCCGCACCGGCCCGTGTCCGAGCCGCGCCCTGAGGCGAGCGAGCCACCGAGGGGCCTTGTCGCGACGGCGCTTGCGCCGCGGCGGCGGGCTGCGCCCCGGTCGCGGCGGCGCGCGTCCGCCCCGCGGGCGCAGGCTGCTGCGACTGTGCCCGCGGCGGCCCTTGCGGTTGCGGCCCTTGCTGTGGCTGCGCCGCGGACCTACCGGTCCGCGCCCTGGGTGGTCCGGCCGGTGTACGACCCTGACTGGTCTGCGGGCCGCGCGGCCCTTGCGCCGCCGACCCGGCGGGCTGCGCCCCGGTCGCACCGGCCTGCGGAGACGCCGCGGGCGCAGGCTGCTGCGACTGTGCCCGCGGTGGCCGTTGCGGTTGCGGCGCCTGCTGTGGCTGCGCCCTGGGTGCACCTGCCGGTGTACGACCCTGGGCCTGCGGGCCCCGCGGCCCTTGCATCGCCGACCCGGCAGGCTGCGCCCCGGTCGCACCGGCCCGCGACCGCCGTTGCGGTTGCGGTTGCGGCCCTGACTGCCCCTGCTCGGCAGGGCGACCCGGGTGCGTCGCAGGCCTACCCGCCCCCGCCCGACCCGGGCTGTTCTGCTGCCGTGCCGGTCCCGCAGGACCTCCCGGCTGCGCCCCGGGAGTCCCGGCCGCGGTCCGGCCGGCGTCTCTCGGGGGACGGGCCGCGGGCTCGGCGGGCCCCGTACCTTGTGCCGGCTGAGCGGCCGGTGCCGGCCGCGTCGCGCCGCTCTGCTGCGCCTGCGGCCGTCCCTGGGGCGCCTGCGACGGCGCGGGGCCGGGGCCGGCCGTGCTTGCGGGACCGCCGGTCCGGCCCGCCGTGGGCCGGACCGCCAAGCCGCGGCCCTCCGAGTACGTGAAAGTCAACTGCGGAGCCGGGCTGCCCCCGCGGTAGGCCGCTGCGACCTGGTCGCCGTACGACCTGAAGGCGTCCCGGTCCTGCTGCGTCGCCGTGGCGTTCGGTACGGACGCCGCGTCGGCTCGGGCAACGGCCTGCATGGCGTGGTGGAGGCGCCCCTCGGCGATCTCGTCGTTGATCTCCCGGGAGCGCGCCTCCCTGCGGCCACGGTCCGGCGCATCGGCAGGCATCGTTTGGAGCACGCTCTGCTCCGCGCGCAAGAGCGCGTACCTCCGCGCGCGGGCGGCGACCGCCCGCCGTTCATTCCGCCGTTCGTCCCCATCCGGCCCGTGCCGCACGAACCAGTCCGCCACACGGAGTCGCTGGACCAGCCGACCCGCGGCGTCGGCCGACGAAACCAGGACGCCGGGGTCAGAAAGCCGCACCATGAATGGCGATGCTATTGATCACCCCGACAGCCGAGGAGATCACCGCGCGATTTGTCTGCGTCCCCTGCGCTGTCGCTCGCCGTCCGGCCTACCGCACCACCCGCGCGCTCTGCATCTCGCTCTGCACGAATGTCGTCAGCGCCACCCCGTGCAGTCCGCCGAGGCCCCCGCACACCACCGGCACGAACTGGTCCGGCCGGGCGGCCAGCGCCACCCGTCCCTTGTCGTCCACGCGGCCTTTGGCGGTGAGCACGTCCGCGTTGCCGGGACGGAAGGCGTCGATGGGCTGCCAGGCATGCTCGCACACGTACTCCTGGAAGTCCGCCGGGTCGGGGAACGCCTCGCCGAGGCGGCGTGCCCACATCGGGTTGATCAGGAGCACGATCTGGCCGCTCTCACCGGTGAGTTCGAGGAACCAGTTGTTGAGCGGGAATGCGACCGTCTTGGCGATCGCGTAGGCCAGGTCCCGCGGGTGGTCGTTGTTGACGTCCGCGAACGGGAACACGCCCTTCCCGCCGTGCACGGTCACCACTTCGTCGTCGGTGCGGAAGCCGCGCCGTTCGGCGAGCGTGGGCCACGGCGAGCGTTCCTCCCACTCGCCGAAGCACAGCCCGAACCTGGCCGGCTGGCCGAAGACCGTGCGGGACGTCTCTCCGGCCCGCTGCCCGCCGATGTTGCGCAGGCACAGCGCGACCGCGCGGCCGATCGTCATCGAGCCGCGCCCGGCCGCGCCGCCGAGGCAGCCCGCCCGGTAGTCGATACGCAGGTCGTCGCGGGCGGGCCCGTTGACGATGAGCATCGGGAAGACGCTGGACGTCGTGGTGGTCAGACCGACCGCGTTCCACTCGGGCACCAGCAGCGCCTCCAGTGCCGCGATGACGTAGGGGAACGCCGCCGGTTCCACCCCGGCCATCGCGGCGTTGATCGCCACGAGTTCGACGGTCGCCAGGCCGTGCCGCGGGGGCAGCGCGCCGATGACGTGGTCGCCGGGGTACGGCGTGGCCGCCAGCAGCGCGTGGATCCGGTCGTCGGTGGCGGCGAGGAGCGGTGCCCCGTCGCCCCAGCCGCCGTCGAGCGAGGCTTCGTAGAGGGCCATGCCGCCGTCGTCGTCGAGTTCGAGGACGGGCGCGGTGAGTTCGTATGCGGCAGCTCTCTTGCTGCCCTTCCCGGCGGTTTTGCCGCCGGTCTTGCCGCCGGTCTTGCCGCCGCTCATCGGGTCGCTCCCAGGAGTTCGACGAACTTGGGGTAGTACTCGGCCGCGATGCCCGCGAGTTCGTCCGCGGGGCGGCCTTCGAGCGGATACGGCAGGACGAGGATTTTCAGGCTGGGATGCCCGAGGAACGACGCCATATTGCGGGCGTGCGTCTCGAATTCCTCGCAGACCGCGACGACGGCGGGCCGCCGGAGTTTCTCCAGGGCGACGGCGTCGCTGACGCTGTTGGAGGTGCAGGAGCCGCAGGTTCCGAGTCCGGAGACGCCGCAGTCGACGCGCTTGGCCCACTTGTCGACGTCTTTGCGGGTGCGTTTGCCTTCGTCGCCGACGCGGCCTTTGGCGACCAGGATGTCGGGACGAGCGCCGTCGTCGAGCAGATAACGCTGCCACGCATCGACGATCAGCATCCAGGACCGCCACGAGCCTTCGTGGCGCAGTCCGACCGTGCGCCCGCGCAACGGGCCGTCCACGGTGAAGGACGGTGCGCCGACGTCGAGCGGCGGACGGGCGACCGGCAGCCGTACGCGCAGGCGGCGCGGGGCGGAGGTGCTGCCCATGGTCAGATTCCCCCCTCGGGAAGCGGGTTCGGGGCCTCGGTTCCGGGAGACGGCCGGAACCGCGGGGACGAACGGGTCAGGCGGTTTCCGTGTCCCGCCTGGGGTCGTGCAGTACCAGCTCGAACTCTTCGGGGATGCCGCGTCGCAGCACGCTCTCCACGACGTCGGCGAGCCGGTCGGGCGGCAGGACGCAGTCCCGGCACGTGACACCGTCGAGTTCGAGGCGGAGTTCGACGACGGCGGTGCGCGGATCGGCGCGGATCAGGACGAGGTCGGCGCCGTCGGCCCGGAGGGGCCGGCGGAGTTCCTCGACGGCGGCGGTGACGGTGCTCTCGTCCATCGGTCCTCCGGGCGCCGGAAAGCCCGAACGTCGAACCGTGCGGCGCGATCTGACGGTACGTCGACTGCGTGCGGTGATCAACCGCCACGCGGTGCCGAAGACGCGCCGTATTCGGCCAGCACCTCCGCGGTGTGTGCGCCGACGGCCGGTCCGGCGGCCCGGATGCGGCCCGGCGTGGCGGACAGCCGCGGGGCCGGGGCGGGCATGGTGACGTCGCCGACGGGGCCGGAGTCGACGTCGAGGAGGTTGCCGCGCGCGGCAATGTGCGGGTCGGCGGCAAGCGCCGCGAGGCTGTTGACCGGGGCGACCGGGATCCGTGCGTCGACCAGTGCGGCGACGACGGTGTCGCGGTCGTTCGCGGCGACCCAGTCGGCGACCAGGGCGTCGAGTTCGTCGGCGGCGGCCAGGCGGGCTTCGGACGTCCCGAAGCGGGCTTTGTCGGCGTCGGTGTCGTGGCCGATGACGCGCAGCACGCGGGCGACCTGCCGGTCGGTGGTGCCGGAGACGACGACCCAGCGGCCGTCTTTGGTGGCGTAGACGTTGCGCGGCACTCCCCCGGGCACCCGGCTGCCGGTGCGGCCGGGGGCGTCCGCGGAGCGGTCCCAGCCGGCGACGGTAGGGCCGAGGAGGCCGAGGATCGGCTCGTACATGCTGACGTCGACGTGCTGGCCGCCGCCGCCGAGGACTTCGCGGTTCCGGCAGGCCATGAGGGTGCCGATGACGCCGGACATGGCGGTGAGGCTGTCGCCGAGCGGGATCGACGGGAGCATCGGGGGTCCGTCGGCTTCGCCGGTGAGGTGGGTGAGCCCGGCGTAGCCCTCGGCGAGGGAGCCGTTGCCGAAGCGGTCGCGGTAGGGGCCGTCGGCGCCGTAGCAGCTGACGCTGACCAGGACGAGGTCCGGGTTGATGCCGTGCAGGGTGTCCCAGTCGGCGCCCCAGCGCCGCAGCACGCCCGCCGGGTGGTTCTCCACCACGACGTCCACGCCCGCCGCGATGCGGTGCAGCGCGGCGACGCCGTCGGCGGTCTCCAGGTCCAGCACCACGGAACGCTTGTTGCGGTTGATGTACGGCCACAGCAGGGACTGCCCGTCGCGTTGCGCGCCGATGAACCGCAGCGGGTCGCCGCCGGGCGGCTCCCATTTGACGACGTCCGCGCCGAAATCCCCGAGGATCGCGGCGATCTGCGGTGCGGACAGCAGCGTGGACAGGTCGAGCACGCGCAGCCCGGCCAGCGGCCCGGCGCCCGAGGCCCCAAGGCCCGCGGGGCGGGCGTGGTCGGGTGCCGGTTCGCCGGTCATCGGATTGCTCCCTCGGGTCACACCAGGTGCGCGACGGCCCCGTAGACGGTCATGGTGTCGAGTTCTTCCGGCGTCGGTTCCGGACCGTCGGGGTCGGGGCGCCAGGCGATGACCTTGACGAGGCCGGGTTCGACCGGGGCGAAGCCGTCGAGCAGTTCCTCGATGCGTTCCCGGGTGCGCGGCACGACGGGGGCGCTGGCCTTGTCGTAGACCTCTTCGGCGAACCGCTTGAGTTCCTCGGTGCGGTAGGTGACGTGCGTGAAGATCAGCATGCTGCCGGGGGCGAGCGCGCCGCGCAGGGTGGCGACGATGCCGTCCGGGTCCTCGCTGTCGCGCAGGAAGTGCAGGACCATCGACAGGACGACGACCACGGGCTTGTCGAAGTCGATGACCTCGCGGACCTCGGGCGCGGCCACGATCTTCTCGGGTTCGCGCACATCGGCCTGCACGATGCCGGTGCGGCCGCGCGGGTCGCCGGCGATCAGCGCGCGGGCGTGGGCCAGCACGATCGGATCGTTGTCGACGTAGGCGACCCGGGCTTCGGGAAGGATCGCCTGCGCGACTTCGTGGATATTGCCGGGCGCGGGAATGCCGGTGCCGATGTCGAGGAATTGCGTCATCCCGTAGTCGGCGACGGCCGACCGGACGGCGCGGGCCAGGAAGTCGCGCGAGGCGCGCACCACGATCGGCACTTCCGGCGCGCCGGCCATGATCTGCTCGGCGGCGGTGCGGTCGGCGGCGAAATTGTTCTTGCCGCCGAGGAAATAGTCGTACATCCGCGCGGGATGCGCCTTCGAGGTGTCGATGCCTTGCGGCACGTGCGTCTCGACTTCGTCGCCCCGCGGCAGGCGCCAGGGCTCGGATGCCCGTTGCGTCGTCACGACTGTCTCCCGACCTGTGAGTACCTGGCCGTATGGTCAAGAGAGAGTATCGCGCCTTTCCTTTACACGGTCATCGAACTCCGGGAACGAGCCGGTTGTTTGAGAAATGGCCGCGCCCGGCACCGCCTCCCCGCGGCGCGGCCGCGGCGTGCCGAAAATGGGCTCATGAGCGATCACGACGGTCAGGCGGGCCGAGGCACCCGGACGGCGGACACGCCGCCCCGGCCGGCCGCACGGACGGCGACGGCCGCGGAGCGGGAGAAGGCGCGCGGCGTCCGCCGGATGAAGGCGATCGCGGCGGCGTTCCTGGGCGTGGCGACGGTCGTGTTCCTGCTCAGCCGCTGGGCCGAGGCCCGCGGCGCGGGCGCCTGGTCGGGCTACGTGCAGGCCGCGGCCGAGGCCGGCATGGTCGGTGCGATCGCCGACTGGTTCGCGGTGACGGCGCTGTTCCGACGCCCGCTGGGGCTGCCCATCCCGCACACGGCGATCATCCCGACCCGCAAGGACGCGCTCGGCGACAGCCTGGGCGAGTTCGTCGGCGACAACTTCCTGTCCGAGGCGGTGGTCCGCAAGCGGCTCGCGCACGTGGACCTCGTGCGGCGCTTCGGCGGCTGGCTGTCCGAGCCGCGACATGCCGAACGGGTGACCGAGGAGGTCTCCGCGCTGGCCCGCGCCGCGTTGACGATCCTGCGGGACGAGGACGTGCAGTCGGTCTTCGGCCACGCCATCACCCGGCGCGTCTCGGCCCGGCAGGTCGCGCAGCCGGTCGGCGCCCTGCTGGGCCGGGTCGTCGCGGACGGCGGGCACCACGGCCTGGTCGACCTGGTCGTCGAGAAGGCCTACGCGTGGCTGGTCGACAACCGCGAGGCCGTGCTGCGTGTCGTCTCGGAGGAATCCCCGGACTGGTCGCCGAAGTTCCTCGACCGGACGGTCGCCAACCGGGTGCACCGCGAACTCGTCCGCTTCGCCGCGGACGTCCGCGACGACCCCGACCACGCGGCCCGGCAAGCCGTCGACGCGTTCCTCGCCGACACCGCCGAAGACATGCAGCGCGACCCGCGGATGATCGCCCAGATCGAAGCCCTGCGCGACCGCACCCTCGCCCACCCCCAGGTCCAGGAACTGATCGCGTCGGTGTGGGCGGCAGCGCGCGCGATGCTCGTCGAAGCCACCGAAGACCCCTCCAGCGAACTGCGCGCCCGCGCGACCGCCGCCATCCGCTCCTTCGGCACGCGCCTGGCGGACGACCCGCGGATGCGCGCGAAGGCCGAGAAGTGGCTGGCGGACGGCGCGGCGTACATCGTCACCACCTACCAGGCCGAGATCACCGCGCTGATCACCGACACCGTCCGCGCGTGGGACCCGGCCGAGACGTCCCGCAAGATCGAGCTGCACGTGGGCCGCGATCTGCAGTTCATCCGCATCAATGGCACCGTGGTCGGCTCCCTGGTGGGATTGTTGATCTACACGATCGGGCGATTGTTCTAGGACGGCTGTTGTGGACTTCAGCGACGTAGTGCGGACGACCGGCGCGGTCCGCCGCTTCCGCCCCGCCCCGGTGCCTGATGCGGTCCTCGCCCGGGTGTTCGACAACGCCCGCTTCGCCCCGAGCGGCGGCAACCGGCAGGGCTGGCACGTGGTCCTCGCCCGCTCCGAGCCGGTGCGCCGGGCCCTGCGCGAACTCTCCTTCGAAGGCTGGACCGAGTACGCCGCCTACGTCGCCGCCGACCGCGTCCCCTTCGCCCCCGACGACGACGGCCGATGGCGCCGCCCGGGCGACGTCGACTTCACCGCCCCGGCCCCCCGCAACCGTTTCGTCGAAGAACTCGAACGCGCCCCGGTGATCGCCGTGCTGGCCGTGGACCTGCGGCAGTTGGCGGTGACCGACGCGGACCTCCCCCGGCAGAGCATCGTGGGCGGCGGCTCGGTCTACCCCTTCGCCCAGAACATCCTGCTCTCCGCGCGCAACGAGGACCTCGGCGGCGTCATGACCACCTTCCTCTGCCGCCGCGAAGCCCAGGTGAAGGAACTCCTCGGCCTCCCCCGCCCCTACGCGGTGGCCGCCATGCTCGCCCTCGGCTACCCGGAACACCACCCGCGCCGGTTGACCCGCCGCGAGGTCCCGGACTTCGTCACCTTCGATCACTTCGACGGCCCAGGCCTGCCGGCACCCTCCGACGAGTAGCTGCAGTCCATGATCCGCCCGTCGGTGGTGCCGATGAGCATCCGGTTCCCCTCGGTGACACACAACGACAGGGGTTCGACGGAATGCCCGTCGATGTCAAGGTACGTGCGCCACCGCACGTCGCCGGTGGCGGCGTCGAGCGCGACGAGCTCGCCGGAGTTGTAGGCGGCGAAGACGGTGGTGCCGTCGGTGTCGAGCGCGGTGGTCTGGTGGTCGGCGGTGAAGGTCCATCGGACGGCACCGTCGGGGAAGCTGCGGCGGACGATCGCCGCGTTGCCGCGGAGCAAGCCGGCGCCGTCGTGGATGCGACCGCTGTGGACGACCGCCTGGCCGACCGCATCGGATATCCAGACGGCCGGATCACCGAACACGTGCCGCCGGGCTTCCCAGGCGAGCGCGAAGAGCCGGTTCACCTGGTCCTCCCGGACGGCGACGACATGTTTGTCCATATGCGGCTTCTGCCGATCGCCTTGCAGGACAATCAACTCGGGGCTGCGGCGGACGTTGAAGTAGTGGTTGAACACGTCGTAGCCACCGATCTCCACAGCGGCCGTTTCGGCCCCCGCAGCCGAGAACATCCGCAGCGGTTCGGAGGCGCGACGGCCGTGCCTGGTGTCCCTCAGCGCGAAACGCCCGTCCGCGCACCCGGTCAGCGCGACGGGGTATCCGACCTCGACGCGGCCTAGCGTGCTGCCGTCGGCCAGCGAAATCCGGGTCACCTCGCTGGGCCGCTCCTCCCATCCCGACGGCCCGCGGCGCGGACGACGGGCGACGTGGACCCAGGCCGCATTCCGGTCGGGGCACAGGTGAAGCTGGCGCCCGCCTTCCGGATCGGGCAGCGCCCACAGGGGATTCCCGCCGTCTCCCCAGCATTCGAGGGCCACACCGTCGAGAACGGCCAGGCAACGGCCGTCCGGCAGGCTTTCGACGTCCCAGACCTGGCGGCGCGGTGACCACACGGATCCTGCACCCGCACTGAGGTCGAGCACAGCCTTCCGGGCTTCCGGCCGCTCGTCGGGGCGGGCGAACAATGCCCGTGGACCGGCAAGTTCGGTCGCTTCGATGGAACGATCCGGGACGGAAGCCCAGTCGTCGCGCACCACCACTGCCGTGTGACCCGCCCTGCACGCCTCATCGTCCTTGTAGTCGTCCGTCGGCGCCACCACCACTTCCAGCGAACACCGGTCGACCCAACGCAGACCTCGAACCTCACGCGCGTATGTGAGTGCGGAGACACACCGACCGCTGTCAAGGTCCAGCAGCAGAAGCTCGCCTTCGAAGAGATAGCCCCCGTCGTAGTCCCCCGTCCCGATCGCGAGCAGCGGCAGCGTCGGATGGAACGCCAGGCACAGCACCGGCCAACGAACTCGGACAAGACGCCGGCACCGCAGATCGCCAAGCCCGTACACCCCGACGCGGTACGGACTCCAGCGCGCCCCCGCGGCCCTTCCGCACCACTGGAGATGGCCGAGGTCTCCCCCGACCGCGACCAACCCCCGGTCCTCGCACTGCACGCTCACGGCCGGAAGCCCGATCTGCGCAAACGGTTGATCACCCAGTACGCGATGGGTCGTCAGGGGAGCAGACAACGCGGCAGGACCTCCTGGGGCGCTGCGGGCCGAATTGCGCCGAGCCGCCGATCCTACGGAGACCTGTCAGGCCACGACGAACCAGTTTCCCTTCTGGTACTCCAGCGTCTGGATGCCGAGTTCGTCTTCCCCGAAGGTCATGGAGGCCTTGACCGCGGATGCCGGGATGGTGACGCGCGTCGTGCCCGACATCGTGACCTTGGCCGGATCGACCGTGGCGTCCCGCAACGCGGTCTTTTGGGCGGACGAGATCATTTGGAGCATCATCGTGAAGCTTTGCCGGCACGAACCGGCACCCTCGGACTCGGCTTGCTTGGCGGCAGGTCCGGCGATGTCGCACAAGGTGTCGAGGTCGCCACGGCCGAGGGCGTGCAGCACGGCCTCGTAGCGCTGGATCGCGCCTTCCTTGGTCTGCGGTGCCGAGCCGCCGCCCGCCTTCGTCGTCGCGGGTGCCGCCGAGGGGGGTCCGGACGCGGCCGACGAGGTCGCCGGGCCCGGCACCGCGGCCGTGGACGCGGGCGGGGGCGCCGACGGTGACGCGGCGGCCGTCGCCGGGGCGCTCGTCGCCGGCTTCGCGTCGTCCTTCGACTTGTCGTCGTTGCACCCCGCCATGAGCAGGATCCCCGCCACTGCCACCACACCTACCGCCGACCGCACCCGCTACTCCCATCCACCCCGCGTCGACGCCGGCGACGTCAACGGACCATGACTTGGCTTGACGAAAGGACGATGGTAGACGGATCAGCCGTTGTTCTGCTCTTCTTCCCGAAAACCAACCAGATCGGACACCAGGTCCGCCCACCGCCCCGGATCCGCCTCGCAACCGCGCGTCTGGCCCCCGGCCTGCAGGAATGCCGCCATACGCGCCTGGTGCGCACCCGCACCCATCAGGGCGTCCAACGCCCGGGTTTCCGCCAGAATCCCGGCGTCAAGGTCACCGAGCGCGATATCCACAACCCCCTTCACCGCCACCACCGACGCGGGCGGCATCGCGGCGATCCGCCGGGCGACGGCCATGGCGTGGTCGAGCAACTCCTCGGGTTTCACGACGCCTTGCAGCCAGCCCAGCTCCGACAGTTCGGCGGCACGCACGTCGCGTCCGGTCAGCAGGATCTCCAACGCCCGAGCCCGGCCCACCATCCGCGGCAGCCGCGCGGTGATCCCCGAACCGGGCAGGATCCCCATCGGCACCTCGGGCCAGCCGACGACGGTGGCGTCGGTCCCGTAGCGCAGGTCCAAGGCGGTCAGGAACTCCGCTCCGCCCCCGCGCGCGGCGCCGTCGACGACGCCGATGTTCACCCAGCGGCTCCGGTGCAGCCGGTCCAACGTCGCAGCCGCCACATTCGGCTTCTCCGGCACCGGCCGCTCCCCGGCGGGCACTTGCGCCAACGCGGCGACATCTCCATGCATGAGGAAGAAGTCCGGGTCCGCGCTCCGCCACACCACCGCCCGCACCCCGGGATCCGCGTCGAGCCTCCCCAGCAGCCCGATCAGCGCCCCGAAGAAGGGCCCGTCGACCAGCTGCAACGGCGGATGATCCACCGTCACCACCACGACTCCGTCGGCCTGTTCGGCATCGACCCGCAATACGTCGCTCATCGCACACTCCCGAGATCACCGGATCCCGGGTCTACCGCGACAGCCGAACGATCACAAGCACGCACTGCCACCTGGGGCGCCACGCGGGCATGACTCCTTGTTCGCCGAGGGGCGCCGCATGCTCCGATTTGAGCATATGCTCAAATTGAGCACACGCTCAAAGACTCATCGAGGAGAGTCGCCATGGCCTTCGACCAACCCATCCCACCCGCCACAGCCCCGGGGTCGGAACCGCCGACCACGGCGGATGTCCTCACCGCACCGCAAGTCGGCCGCCCAGCGCGGCTCCTCGCCTGGCTCGCGATAGGCGTTCCGGGGCTGATCACCCTCGGCGTGTGCGGCGCCGTCGCTTTGTCCCCCGGCCACGCCGATCACACGGCGGCCGGGCTGCCGTTCCTCGTGGTGGCTTGCCTACCCCTGCTGACCATGGTTCCCCTTCTTCGCATCGGCGGCGAACAAGAATTCCGAAGTGCCGCCCTGGCACTCGCCGTTACGACCGTTATCTATGCTTTCTTCACCTCCATGTTCGCCGTCGGTTTTCTGTATCTGCCGTCGGTGGCTCTGCTTGTGCTCGCCTGGGCCGCGACGTATGGGCCCGCGCGGATCAGGAGCAACGCAGCGGCAATCGCGGGGGTCGTCCTGGCCGGCTTCCTGGCGTACTTCATCGGAGCATCCCTGATCGCCGGAATGCCCTCCTGATCAAGCGGAACGGCTTTTCCACGCAGCGGCATTACCCCGCGTAAAAGACGACAGCCGCCGCAGGCTCCGAGGGCCCGCGGCGGCTGTGGCTGTACGCACACGTCGGCGTCTACTGCGCCGAAAGCTCTTCCGCCCGCGACTTCGCCGCGCGGAGGTCGACCTTGCCCGCCGCCGTGCGTTCGATCGCGTCCACGAAGTGGATTTCCTTCGGGGCCTTGTAGCCGGCGATCTGGGTGCGGGCGTGCGCGCTCAGTTCGTCGAACGTCGGCGTCGAGCCCTCGCGCGGCACCACCAGGGCGGTCACCCGCTGGCCGAAGCGCGGGTCGGGGACACCGACGACCACGGCATCGAAGACGTCCGGGTGGGACTTGAGCGCGGCCTCGACCTCGTCGGGGAAGACCTTCTCGCCGCCGGTGTTGATGGTGGCGCTGCCGCGGCCGAGGAGGGTGAGGGTGCCGTCCTCTTCGATCAGGGCGAAGTCGCCGGGGAGGACCCAGCGGCGGCCGTCCCCGTCGACGAGGAACGTGGCGCGGGTCTTCTCGTCGTCGCCGTGGTAGCCGAGCGGGATGTGGCCGCTGACCGCGAGGCGGCCGACGACGCCGGAGCCGGCCGCGACCGGCTTGAGGTCGTCGTCGAGGACGGTGGTGGTCGCGGACGACGCGAAACGGGTCGCGCCGCCGGGGGCGCCCGCCTGGCGCGCGGCCGCGCCGGTCTCCGAGGCGCCGAAGCTGTCCACGACGAAGAGCCCGGCGACCTTCTCGAGCTGGTTGCGGACCGGCGCGCTCATCGGGGCGCCGCCGTTGCTGACCGCCATCAGGGAGGACAGGTCGTACTTGCCGGTGTTGGCCTCATACCAGTCGGCCAGCGGCCGGGCCATGCCGTCGCCGACCACGGAGAGCGAGAGCACCTTCTCCTGTTCGACGAGCGCCATGACCGCGTCCGGGTCGAAGCGCTTTCCGGTCCACAGCAGGTAGGTGTTTCCCATGTAGAACGTGTTCCACATCGACCACTGCCCGCCACCGTGCATCATGGGCGCGAGGCCCATCATCACGTGCCCCTTGGATGCGAGGACGTCGCCCGCCAGCTCCTCCGGAGAGGCGAGCTTCGGCTTGCCCGAGCGGCCCGCCTGGAGCGCCGCGAAGAAGATGTCCTCGCTGCGCCACAGCACGCACTTCGGCATGCCGGTGGTGCCGCCGGTGTAGAGGCCGTACAGGTCGTCGCCGCTGCGCTCGCCGAAGTCGCGGGCCGGGGAGGCGGCGGCCAGGGCCTCCTCGTAGCGGGCCTCGCCGGGGACCGCGTGCGACGGGTCGGTGCCGTCCTCCAGCACGACGACGTGGCGGAGCGCGGGGAACTCCGGCGCGAGCCCGGCAATCAAGTCGGCGAACGCCCGTTCGGCGACGATGGCGGTCATGCCGGAGTTGTCGAACAGGTAGCGGAGTTCCGCCTCGACATAGCGGTAGTTGATGTTGATCGGCACGGCGCGCGCCTTGTGGACGCCGACCATCGTCTCGATCCACTCGGCCCGGTTCCAGGCGTGGATGCCGACGAAGTCGCCGGGCTTGACGCCCGCGTCGATCAGGTGGTGCGCGACCCGGTTGGCCCGCTCGTCCAGCTCTCGGTAGGTCAGCCGCACGTCGCCCGCGACGAGTGCCGCGCGCTCGGGCACGGCATCGACGACGACCTCGAAGAGGTCGGCGAGGTTGAACGTCGGGCTGACGGTCATGGAACCCTCCGCGCGGTCGAGCAGGCATGGAACAGGACTGGAACAGGTTTCAGGCAACATACCCTTGACAAGGTCAAAAACATAGCCGGAGGCTTGAGTCCGGTGCGCCCGGCGACAGGACCGGACGCGCAGCGATTTCCACGGGAGTTTCGGGATGCGCGTACACGACAAGGTGTTCATCGGCGGCGAATGGATCGCCCCGGCGGGCACGGGCACGTTCGACGTGCACAACGCCTCGACCGAAGAGGTCATCGGCCGCGTCCCCGCGGGCACGGAAGACGACGTCAACGCCGCCGTCGCCGCCGCGCGCAAGGCCATCGACGGCCCGTGGAAGGACTACACGCCCGACCAGCGCGGCGACGTCATCGCCGGGCTGTCCGCCGGGATCATGGGGCGCCTGCAGGAGTTCGCCGAGATCATCGCGCAGGAGACCGGCTGCCCGATCGACAACTCGGTAGGCGTCCAGGTCTTCAGCTCGACCATGGTCCTCGACTACTACGCCAAGCTGGTCCGCGAGTACCCGTTCGAGGAGCAGCGCCAGGGTGCGATCTTCAAGACGCTGGTGCGCCGCGAGCCGGTCGGCGTGGTCGCCGCGATCGTGCCGTGGAACGTGCCGCTGTTCGTCACCGTCCTCAAGCTCGCCCCGGCGCTCGCCGCGGGCTGCACGGTGGTGCTGAAGCCGTCCCCGGAGACCGCGCTGGACGCGTACCTGCTGGCCGAGGTCGCCATCGAGGCGGGCGTCCCGGCGGGCGTGCTCAACATCGTGGTCGCCGACCGCGAGGTGAGCGAGAAGCTCGTCGTGCACCCGGACGTCGACAAGGTCTCGTTCACCGGCTCGACCGCGGCCGGCCGCCGCATCGGCGCGCTGTGCGGCGAGCGCCTGCGCCCGGTGACGCTGGAGCTGGGCGGCAAGTCGGCGTGCATCCTGCTGGAGGACGCGGACCTCGACGTCGCCGTGCCGGGCCTGCTGCCGGGCTCGTTCAACAACAACGGCCAGGCCTGCGTCGCGCAGACCCGCATCCTCGCGCCGCGCAGCCGCTACGAGGAGGTCGTCGCCAAGCTCGCCGAGCACATCTCCGCGATGACCGTCGGCGACGCGCTGGAGAAGGGCCTGAACATCGGCCCGCTGGTCTCCGGGCGGCAGCGCGACCGCGTCCTCGGCTACATCGAGAAGGGCAAGGAAGAGGGCGCGCGCCTGGTCGTCGGCGGCGGCCGCCCCGAGGGCCTGGACAAGGGCTACTTCGTCGAGCCGACGCTGTTCGCGGACGTCACCAACGACATGACGATCGCGCGCGAGGAGATCTTCGGCCCGGTCCTCGTGGCGATCCCCTACGACGACGTCGACGACGCGATCGCCATCGCGAACGACTCCGACTACGGCCTGTCCGGCGGCGTCTGGGGCACCGACGTGGAGGCCGCCACCGAGGTCTCGCGCCGCATGGCGACCGGCACCATCAGCGTCAACTCGTGGGTGGCGATGGACTTCGGCGCCCCGTTCGGCGGCTACAAGCAGTCCGGGCTCGGCCGCGAGCTGGGCCCGGAGGGCCTGGACGCGCTGGTGGAGCTGAAGACGGTCGTGCTGCCGTAGTCCCGCGTTTCCGCCGGTGCCCCGGGGTGGTTCGCCCCGGGGCACCGGCATGTCCACGGACGGGCGCACCTGCGGGGAATCCCCCAGACCCGGGGGCCGACGGCTGCCATCATGCGCACGTGGACACTCGACGCATACGCCGTACTCCTCTGCCCACCCTCGCCGTCGTGGCCCTCACCGGCACCCTGCTGGCCGCGTGCGGCAGCGAAAAGGCCGACGACAACGACCTGTCCGGCGGCAACACCGCTTCCGTCCTGCTCCATCCGGCTGCCGGCGCCGACGCCGGCCAACTCGACGAGGCCGCGGCGGTGCTGCGCAAGCGGCTCGAATACGCCGGGGTCAAGAACGGCAAGGTGACCGTCGAGAACGGCACCATCAAGGTCATGGTGCCGGACGGCCCGGGCGGCGGCGCGGACGCGCTCCAGGGGATCGAGAAGGACGGGCGGCTGGAGTTCCGCCCGGTGCTGTCGGCCGCGCGGGCACCCGCCGGGTCGGGGGCGCCGACGCCCGCCGACTCCGCGCCGCAGACCGCCGACCCCTCGAAGTACCCGGGCGTGACACCCGAGTTGGTGGCCGCGTACAACGCCCTCGACTGCACGCGCCCCGGCACCGGGACGGTGAACGCCGGCCAGTCGGCCCAGGTCGTCGCCGCCTGCGAGGACAAGCCGCAGGACGGGACTCTCGAGCGCTACCTGCTCGCGCCCGCCGAACTCACGGGCTCCGACGTCCAGTCCGCCGAGGCACAGACCCCGCCTTCGGGCCAGTCCGGCGGCTGGCAGATCGCCCTGAAGTTCACCACGTCCGGCGCCGACAAGTTCACCAAGGTCACCGGCAAGCTGGCCGACAACTCCGTCCCGACCAACCGCTTCGCCATCACCCTGGACGGCCGGGTGGTCATCGCCCCGTCGGTCATGCAGGAACTCACCGGTGGAGAAGCCGTCATCACCGGCCAGTTCACCAAGTCCGAAGCGACCCGCACCGCGGCGGTACTCCGGACGGGCAACCTCCCGGTGGCCCTGACGGCCGACCCCGTGGTCACCAACAGCGCCAAATAGCGGACCGGGGGCGGGCCGGCTCTTCGGCCGGACCCGCCCGCCGCGAGCACACCTCCGACCGGCCTCTCCGCGGTCCGGGCGTATCGGCCTCCCGGCCCGGCCGGTCGTCGTTGCGCAGCCGATTCACACCAGCGCCGCACAACCCACTCGAACGTTTGCGATCCATGTGAGACACTGTTGTCTCAAATGACGAATTCAAGTCTCCACCCAGACACCCGCAGCTCCACAGCCCCGCAGCTGGACCCGCGGCGTTGGATCGTGCTCGCGATCCTCGCCGGAAGCCTGCTGCTCATCGCGATGGACACGACGATCCTCAACGTCGCGTTCCCGTCCCTGGTCGAAGACCTGCAGCCGGGTTCCGTGCAGCAGCTCTGGATCATCGACGCCTACGCCCTCGCGCTGTCCGGACTCCTGGTGACCGCCGGCGCTCTCGGCGACCGGTGGGGGCGCAAGCGCCTGCTGATGATCGGCTTCGGCATCTTCGCCCTGGCCTCGCTCGGCGCCGCCTTCGCGACCGAGCCCTGGCACGTCATCGCCGCCCGCGCGCTCCTCGGCGTCGGCGGCGCGGCGATCATGCCCTCCACCCTCTCCCTCCTGCGCAGCGTCTTCACCGACGCCCGCGAGCGGGCGCTCGCCTACGCGATCTGGGCCGCCGTCTTCGGCGGCGGCATGGCCCTCGGCCCGGTCGTCGGCGGACTCCTCGTCGAGCAGCAGGGCTGGCAGTCGGCATTCCTCCTCAACATCCCCGTCGCGCTCGGGGTGGTCGGGTTCGGCATGTGGTTCATCCCCGAGTCGCACGGTCCGCGCGCCGGAAAGTGGGACTGGTCGGGCGTCGGCCTGTCGATCGTCGGCATGATCGCCCTCGCGGCCGGCATCAAGGAGCTGGGCAAGAACGGCGTGGCCGACCCGATGCCGTGGGTCCTGCTGGCGATCGCCGCGGTCACGCTCACCGTGTTCGTGCGCCGCCAGCTCCGCATCGAGCACCCGCTGCTCCAAGTCCGGCTGTTCGCCGACCGGTCGTTCAGCATCGCCGCGGCGGCGATCTTCCTGAGCATGATCGCCATGGGCTCCGTCATGTTCCTCATGACGCAGTGGTTCCAGTACGCGCAGGGCCTCAGCCCGCTGGAGGCCGGCATCCGCCTGCTCCCCGCACCGCTCGCGCTGATCGTGACGTCGCTGCTGGCCCCGCGCCTGATGGACCGCTTCCCGATCCGGCACGTGCTGGGCGCGAGCCTGGTCCTCATGGCCGCCGCGCTCGCCGTCCCGTACGTGATCGACCGGTTCGGCACGCTCGGCTACCCGGGCATCGCGGTCTCCCTCGGCCTGCTCGGCACGGGCACCGGCGTGGCGACCACCGTCGCGTCGGTGACCCTGATGGCCGCCACCCCGACCAAGTACGTCGGCGGCGCCGCGGCCATCGAGGAGACCAGCTACGAACTGGGCGCCGCCATGGGCGTGGCCATGCTCGGCAGC
Source organism: Uniformispora flossi (assembly GCF_049534875.1). Classification (NCBI taxonomy): domain Bacteria; kingdom Bacillati; phylum Actinomycetota; class Actinomycetes; order Kitasatosporales; family Streptomycetaceae; genus Uniformispora; species Uniformispora flossi. The sequence continues at coordinate 40,570 of NZ_JBMULZ010000032.1, read as the reverse complement.
CTCGCGTCGGTCCTCTACCGCCACAACCTGGCAGATGTCGGCTCCGGCCCGGCCGCGGACTCGATCCGCGACTCGATCGGCGAAGCGGCCCACGCCGCCGACCGCATGGGCGGCACCGCCGGCGCCGACCTGCTGCACAAGGCTTCCGAGGCCTTCACCGCCGGCATGACGCCGACGTTCCTCATCGCGGCCGCCCTGCCGGTCGCCGCGGCGGCACTCGGCTGGGCGCTCATCCCGAAGGACCTGCGTCCCACGGAGGAAGGGCACTAGGGACGTGGACACTCCCCGCACACCGCCGCCGGGGGCCATCCGCCCCAACCCATGTGTTTCCCAAGGTGTGAGAGTGTTGGGGCATATGTCTACGAAGAGGGCAGTCATGCCCGCGGCGGAACCCGGGCCCGGAATCAACACGAGTGCCGAGAGACCCCCGCACACGGCGCGGGGCTTGACGTCGTCGGTGGGGACCTCGTGGTTGCGGGCGCCCTACCCGGCGTTGGTCGCCGACGCGGCGGGTGTCGTCGTTGCCGCCAACGAGCGGGCCGCGCGGTTGTTCCCCGGGGCGGTCACCGGCGCACCGCTCGAAGGCGCGGTGCCGCGCTGGTTCGTGCGGGCGCATCGGCGAGTTGCGGCCAGTACCGGGGATTCGGCCGGTCCGGTGCGCGGCTGGCACGGGCGGCGGGCGCTGGAAGCACACGCGACCCAGGGGTCCGACGGCGAAGTGGTGTGGTGGCTGGTCGACGACACCGACCGGCACCGGGCCGAAACGGCGCTCAAAACCGAGCAGGAGCGCACCGCGTTCCTCGCCGAGGCGTCCTCGCGTCTGCTGGCCTCGCTGAACACCGAACGCTGCATGGAAGTCGCGGTCGAGCTGGCGGCGGAGTTCCTGGCCGACGCCGCGGTCCTGGTGGCCCCGTCGGCGGGCCGGCGGCACCCGATCGCCACCGCCGCCGGCGGCCGACCGGCCAGCCGGTCGGTGCGGATCGATCCGCAGTCGGTGCCGGGTCTGGCGGAGGCCCTCCAGGGGTACCCGCCTGTTCCGTCGCGGTGGATAGACCCCGCGGCGGTGCCCGACTGGGTTTTCCCGGAAGGATTCACCGGTCCGGTCGGATCGGTCGTGGTGACGCCCTTGCCGGGGCACGGCATTCCCGCCGGCGCGCTGATCCTGCTGCGCCGCAGCGACCATGCCGCGTTCGACGCGTCCGAGGAGCTGTTCGCCCGCGTGTTCGCCGCGCGCGCCGGTGTGGCGTTGTCCGCGGCCCGGCTGTACCAGGAGCAGAGCCGCGTTACGGACACGCTCATGGCCGAGCTGCTGCCGCCGGTGCTGACGCAGGTGCACGGGGTGGAATTCGCGGGAGGCTACCGCGCGTCCCAGGACACCGAGCGCGTCGGCGGTGACTTCTACGACGTCCATCCGGGCGCCGATACCGGCCGGGAGACTCTGGCAGTCCTCGGGGACGTGGCCGGCAAAGGGCTCGACGCGGCCGTCCTGACCGGCAAGATCCGGAACACGTTGCAGGCTCTGCTCCCGTTGGCCGACGACCACGGGAATCTGCTGCGCTTGCTCAACGGCGCCTTGCTCACCCGCCTTCATACGCGTTTCGCCACGCTGGTACTCGCCTCCGTGCGCCGGCAGGGTGCGGATGCGCACCTGCGGCTCACCTCCGCGGGCCACCCCGCCCCGCTGATCGTGCGTCAGGACGGCACGGTCGACGAGGCGGCGACGGCCGGCACGCTGATCGGCGTGCTGCCGGAGATCACGTCCACCACCGCCGAGGTGGTGCTGCGGCCGGGAGAGACCTGCCTGCTGTATACCGACGGTGTCACGGAGGCCAGGGGCGGCCCGCTCGGCGACGTCATGTTCGGTGAGGAACGCCTTCGGGCCGCGTTGGCCGAGTGCGCGGGTATGCCCGCCGAGGCCGTCACCGAGCGGATCCAAATGCTCGTCGCCGAGTGGCTGGGCGGAAACCGGCACGACGACATAGCAGTGATGGCCATCACGGCATCGCATTCGGCGCATTTGACGGCGGTGGAAGGGCGAACTCCGGGCAGGTTCACTTCATGATCGAACCTGTCATCACCGAGACGGCACACGAGGCCCAGCTGCTGGAACTGGCCCGGGAGGCACTCTGGCAGGCCGTGTGCGGCCGCGACGAGTACGCCGCCCGCGGCGTCGTCTTCGCACTTCAGGACACCGGAGTGAGTGTCGAGGACGTCCTGTTGGACGTCGTCGCCCCGGTGCAGCGCAGAGTCGGCGCCGAATGGGCCGCCGACCGGCTCACCGTCGCCCAGGAGCATGCCGCGACCGCCATCCACGAGCGGGTGATCGCCGCCTTGGCGCATCGCAGCGGCGAACCGGCGCCCGACGGCGCTGCCGGTACGGTCGCGGTGTCCTGTGTGGAAGGGGAATGGCACGCCCTCCCCGCGCGGATCGTCGCCGAAGTCCTGCAGCAGCGGGGTTACCGGGTCGATTTCCTGGGCGCGCAAGTCCCGACCGCCCGCCTGGTCACGCACCTGCACCAGACGGCACCTGTCGCCCTGGCGTTGTCGTCGTCGCTGCCCACGCGGCTGCCGGACGCGCACAAGGCGATCACCGCCGCCCAGGCCGTGGGCGTCCCCGTCCTTGCCGGAGGTGCGGCCTTCGGTGCGGACGGCCGGCACGCCCGTCGGCTGGGCGCGGACGCGTGGGCTCCCGACGCCCGTTCCGCCGCCGCCGTGCTCGACCGCGGCCTGCCGCGTCCACGGAGCGGAACCGTCCGCCAGACCGTCGAGGACCTGCCCCACCTCGCCGACCAGGAGTACACCCTGATCGTGCGCCGCAAGCGGCAGTTGGTGCGCAACACGTTGTCCGGACTGGACACCCGGCTGCCCGCCATGCGGTCGTACGGCGACGCCCAGCGCGAGCGGACCGCCGAAGACATCGGCCACATCGTCGAGTTCCTCGCGGCCGCGCTCTACACCGACGACGCGGACCTGTTCGCCGGTTTCATCGGCTGGACCGGCGACATCCTGTCGGCGCGCGGCGTACCCGCCCAGGTCCTCGCCCCTTGTCTGGCCGTCCTCGAAGAGGAACTCAAGGACTTCCCAAGGGCTTTGGGCGTCCTCGCGGTCGGCCGCGCCGTCGTGCGCGGCGCCACATCCCCGGCCACCGGCGGAGTCCCCACCGCATGACAACGCCACCCGAGGACGCCTTCGACCTGGAGGCCACACGCGACCTCGCCGGTGACGCGCACATCCGCGTCACCGGCGCGCTGGACTGGGAGAGCGCGGACGAACTCGTCGAGGCGGCACGCACGTTCCTGCACACCGCCCCGGCCCCCGGCACGCTCCGGCTGTGCTGCGCGGGGCTGACCACGTGCGACTCCACGGGCCTGACGGCTCTGCTGACGATCCGCCGCGAAGCCACCGCGGCGGACACCGGCCTGCACCTGGACGATCAACCGCCGCCCTTGAGGCGGCTGCTGGGAATCACCGGCACCGCCCACCTGTTCGGCGGCGCGGACCCCGGCGACACCCGCGTCGAAGGCAGAGAGCCGCAGGCCGCGGACGGCAGCCCCACACCATCACAGGCACAACCCGGACCGTAGGGCCCCGGGGCGCTCGGCGCGTCCCGAGCCCGGCATCACATCAGCGCGGCAACCCGCTCCGCCATCATCACGCACCCCAAGTACGTGTTCCCCGCGGGCAGCACCGGCATCGCCGACGCGTCCACCACCCGCAGCCCGGCGATCCCCCGCACCCGGCACCGGGCGTCCAGGACCGCCTCCGGCGCGCCGTCCGGGCCCATCGCGCACGTGCCGCCGAGGTGGCCGTAGCTGATCACGCCGCCGTCGGCGAGACCCTCGGCCGCGCCCGAAGCCGCCAAGTCGGCGACCGGATGCACACGTTCCGCACCCAGGCCGACGAACGCCGGGCCCGACTCCAGCTCGGCGATGCGGGACAGCAGCCAGTCGAGTCGATCGAGGTCGCGTGCCCCGAAGCCCGGCATGACCACCTCCGGTTCCGCATCCGGGTCGGTCCCGGTGATCGCCACGCGCCCGCGTCCGGTCACGTCGAGCAGGAACGGCACGATGGAGAAGTGCGAGGCGCCGTCCACGGGCTCACCGATCGGCAGGGTGAGGACGTGGAAGTCGACCCGGTCCGAGTCCGGCGTCCGCCCCACCCACACCGGCTGCACCGGCCCGCCGCGGAGCGCGGTCCCGCCCGGGTGCCGGTAGAGCAACGCGATGCCCAGGTGGTCCTGGAGTCCCGCACCCACCCCCGGCAGATCCGCCACGACGGCAACACCCAAGGAATCCAGCAGCGCCTTGGGCCCGATCCCCGAACGCTGAAGCAGCGCAGGCGACCCGGTCGCGCCGCAGCTCACCACGACTTCGCGCGCGGTGTACACGGTCCCTTCGGCGGACACGACCCCCGTCGCCCGCCCGTCCTCGACCAGCACACGGGCCACGGTGACCCCGGTGCGGATCGCCAGGTTGCCGCGGGCCCGCACGTCGGCGGTGAGGTAGGCGCGGCTCACCGTCAGCCGTTCCGTCCCCTCCCCCTCCTCGGTCACCGTCAGCGGGAAGATCCCGACCCCCGGCAGCTGCCGCGGATCGTTGATGTCGTCCGCCCACGGCACCCCGAGCGCCCGGACGCCCGCCTGGAACGCCCGGTGGGATTCCGCCTGTTCGTGCTCCGGCGAGCGCCGCACCGTCAGCGGCCCGGCATCCCCGTGCAGGTCCGACGCTCCGAAGTCCACGTCGCGTTCGACCGCCCGGAACGCGGCCAGGACGTCCGGCCACCCCCACCCGTCGAGGCCCCGCGCCTCCCAGCCGTCGTAGTCGGCGGGCTGGCCGCGCAGCGTGGCCAGGTAGTTCACCGCCGACGTGCCGCCGAGCACACGTCCGCGCACCATGCCGACCGTGCGGTCGCCACCCGTCCGCATCGCGTACGGGCGCGCGAACGGCGTCCCCGCCCACACGTCCCCCGCGGCGGCCGGGCGCAGCACGCTCGCGTCGTAGGCGCGGTCGTCCGGGCCCTGTTCGAGGAGCAGCACGCGCCGCTCCGGGTTCTCCGAAAGCCGCCCGGCGAGCACGGCGCCGCTGGTGCCGCCGCCGACCACGATGACGTCCGCGTCCACCGCGCTCCTCCGCCCGCCCACCACATACTTGACTCGGTCATTTTATGGGCCGGCGTGCGAGGCGTCGACGTGTGCCGCTGCCCCGATCTCGTTGCGATAAAGCGGGGTTCACTCTCCGTGCCGGTTCGGTATCTTCCGTTCGTCGGAGAACCGGGCACGGCCGAGGGGTGGGCATCATGCGCGTTCTGGCGGCTCGTTACGCGCTGCAGTCCTTGATCGGCCGGGGCGGCATGGGCGAGGTCTGGCAGGGCGTCGACCGCGAACTCGGCCGGACAGTCGCGATCAGGTCCTGCCGGTGGAGCTGACCCGGCGCGACGAATTCCGCACCCGCTTCCGGCGCGAAGCTCGCACGGCCGCCTCGCTGTCGCACTGTCCTTCCTCGCCGACCGGAACGCACCGGCCTGGTACGTCGCGGTCTTCTGGAACTTCGGCATGATCCTCGCCGCCGGTTCCGCGGAGGTCTCCATCGGCGCGGTGGTCGTCATCGGCTGGGTCACCCTGGGCGTCCTGCCGGCCGTCACCGTCGTGCGGGAAGCCGCGCGCCGCGCCGCTGCCTGACAAAACGCCGGACGGCGCCCGGGTCTCCTCCCGGGCGCCGTCCGACTGCGCCGTGCCGTCCGCGACCCCCGCAGCAAACGGGACGCGGTACAGCCGCCGAGACCGCCCCGCGCGCCGGCAAGACGCGCGGGACGGGGTTGGTCAGCCGATGATCAAGGGTTGATCAGGCGTCGATCAGGGTCCGTCAGACGAACTCGCCCGCCGGGCGCGCCGCGAAGCCCGCCCCGATGCGCAGCGCCTGCTCGGTGGCGCCGCCGAGGGAGAACTCGTTCTGCTTGGCGTGCACGAAGTAGCGGTGCACGAAGTGCTCTTCGGCGATGCCCATGCCACCGTGCACGTGGACGACGGCGTGCGCGACGCGGTGGCCGGCCTCCGCCGCCCAGAACTTCGCGGTGGCGATCGCCTCGGACGCGTCGACGCCGGCGCCGACCTGCCACGCCGCCTGCCACGTCGTGAGGCGGATCGCCTCCACGTCGATGTAGCAGTCGGCGAGGCGGTGGCCGACCGCCTGGAACGAGCCGATCGGCCGCTTGAACTGCTGCCGGGTGGTCGTGTACGCGGCGGCCTCGCGCATCGCCCGCTCGGTGGTGCCGAGCTGCAGCGCGCACAGCGCGAGCGTGGCGCGGTCGCGCAGCCACACCGCGACGGCCGTGTCCACGGCGCCGCCGAGCAGCGCGTCGTCGCCGACGACCGCGCCGTCGAGCACGAGTTCGCCGGCGATCTCCTTGGCGGTGGTCAGCTGCGGCTCGATCGTCACGCCGGCCGTGCCGGGCGCGACGAGGAACACGCCCACGCCGTCGTCGGTGGCCGCCGGGACGAGGACCACGTCGGCGACGGTGCCGGCCGGGACGCCGGTCTTGACGCCGTCGAGGCGCCATCCGCCGTCCACGCGCACGGCCTTCGCGGCGGGCGCGGCCGCGTCGCGGCCCAGGCGCTCGGCGAGCGCGACGGTGAGGATCTTGTCGCCGGATACGGCGCCCGGCAGCCAGGCGGCCTTCTGCTCGGCGGTGCCGTGCTCCGCGACGGCCGCGGCGGCCACGCTCGACGCGTAGAACGGCACGGGCGCCAGGGTGCGGCCGACCTCTTCGAGGACCAGCAGCTGCTCCAGGACGCCGAAGCCGGAGCCGCCGTGCTCCTCGGGCAGGGCGATGCCGAGGATGTTCGCCTTCGCCAGCTCGCCCCACAGCTCACGGTCGAACCGCGGCGCGCCTTCGCCGGTGACCTTCGCCTCGAGGGCGGTGAGTGCTTCGTGGGTCACACGCTCGGTGAGGATCTGCCGGACCAGGCCCACCAGTTCCTGCTGTTCTTCGGTGTATGCGAAATCCATGTCGCAATTCCCTCAATCGGTGGTCTACGGGTGGGGTCCGGTCAGCGCGGGGGACGGGGCATGCCGAGACCGAACATCGCGATCATGTCGCGCTGGATCTCGTTGGTGCCGCCGCCGAACGTGAGGATCAGCGCCGAGCGGTACATCTTCTCGATACGGCCGCGCAGGACCGCGCCGGGCGCGTCCGCCGTCAGGTAGGCGTCCTCGCCGAAGCACTCCATGAGCAGCCGGTAGGCCTCGGTGGCGAACTCGGTGCCGAAGATCTTGGTGGCGGACGCGTCGGACGGCCCGACCTTCTTGCCGTGGTCCACCGCCCACGCGATCTTCCAGTTGATGAGCTTCAGGTACTCGACCTTGGCGTGCACGCGGCCGAGGTTGAGCTGCACCTGCTGCTGGTCGATGGCCCGGGTGCCGTCCGGCAGCAGGGCCTCCTCCGCCCAGCGGCGGGTCTCGTGCAGCGCGAGCTGCACGCCCGCCGCCGAACACAGCGCGACACGCTCGCGGTTGAGCTGGCCGGTCATCAGCGACCAGCCGCCGTTGACCTCGCCGACCACCGCGGACGCGGGGACGCGCATGTCCTCGAAGGTGAGCTGGCTGACCGTCTGCCCGCCGAGCGTCTTGACCTCGCTCCAGCTCAGGCCGGGGGTGTCGGTCGGCACCAGGAAGATCGTCAGGCCCTTGTGCGCCTTCGCGTCCGGGTCGGTGCGCGCGGCCAGCCACAGGTAGTCCGCGACGTGGATCAGCGAGATCCACATCTTCTGCCCGTTGATGACGAAGTCGTCGCCGTCCCGGACCGCGCGGGTGCGCAGGTTGGCCAGGTCGGTGCCGGCCTCCGGCTCCGAGTAGCCGATGGAGAAGTGCAGGTCGCCGGAGAGGATCTTGGGCAGGAAGAAGTCCCGCTGCTCCTGCGTGCCGTACTCCATCAGCGTCGGGCCGACGGTGTTGATGGTGAGGAACGGCACGGCCGCGCCGGCGAGGGTGGCCTCGTCGGTGAAGATCAGCTGCTCCATCATGGAGCGGTCCTGGCCGCCGTACTCCTTGGGCCAGCCGATGCCGAGCCAGCCGTCCTGCCCCATGCGGTTGGCGATCTTCCAGTACGCGCCGTCGCGTCCGGCCAGGGTGGTCTCCCCGGAGGCCTGCTGGTCGCGGATCTCCGTCGTCATGATCCCGGCGAAGTACTCGCGGAGTTCCCGGCGCAGTTCTTCCTGCTCCGGCGTGTAGGCGATGTGCACGGTTACCTCCCGGGACCGGGCGGTCCCTCGTGGATGCTTGCGTGGGGCGTCTCAGGTCGTGCGCGTCTCGGGTGGTGCGTGTGCGGGTAGTGCGCGGCGGCCGGGACCCGAGTCGGGTCCCG
>NZ_JBMULZ010000032.1:14414-32204 GCF_049534875.1 Uniformispora flossi | reverse complement strand
TGCTGTGGGGGGGGGGGGGGGGGGGGGGGGGGGGGGGGGGGGGGGGGGGGCGCCGGCGCGCCGCGGCCCCCCCCCCCCCCGGGTCCGGATCAGCCGCGCGGCAGGCCGAGGATGCGCTCGGCGACCACGTTCAGCTGGATTTCCCGGGTGCCGCCGCCGAGCAGCACCGCGGGGATGGACAGGTACGCGGTGACGAGTTCCTCGGCGAGCCCGTCGGTCGCCGCGAGCCCGGCCTCCGCGATCCGCTCCAGGCGCGTGGTCTGCACGGCCCGCTGGTGCTCGGTGACGGCGAGCTTGAGCACACTGGACGCGGCGCCCGGGTTGAGCCCGGACAGCTGCTGGAGCGTGGAGCGCAGGGTGAGGGCGCGCAGCGCCCAGTTCTCCGCGGCGTAAGCACCGAGCTTGACCGCGGTGGCCTGGTCGGCCCGGCTGCCGACGGACGCGCCGATCTCCTCGACGAGCTTGCCGAACGCGGCCATGCCGGGGCCGCCCGCGATCATCACGCGCTCGTTGGCGAGCGTGGTGCGGGTGATCGGCCAGCCCTGGTTCACCTCGCCCACGACCATGTCGTCCGGGACGAAGACGTTCTCCAGGAACACCTCGTTGAACTCGGACTGCCCGTTGGCCTGCTTCAGCGGGCGCACGTCGATGCCGGGCGTGCTCATGTCGACGATGAAGTAGGTGATGCCCTTGTGCTTGGCCACGTCCTGGTCGGTGCGGGCCAGGCAGATGCCCCAGTGGGCTTCGTGGGCCTTGGAGTTCCACACCTTCTGGCCGTTGATCTTCCAGCCGCCGTCGACCTTCTCGGCGCGCGTGGTCAGCGACGCCAGGTCGGATCCGGCGCCGGGCTCGCTGAACAGCTGGCACCAGATGATGTCGCCGCGCAGCGTGGCGGGCACGAAGCGGTCCTTCTGCGCGTCCGTGCCGTGCGCCATGATCGTCGGGAGCGCGAACTCGCCGATGATGGTGGAGGGCTGGACGAGCCCCGCGCGGGCGAACTCCTGCTGGATGACGATCTGCTGGGCCGGGTCCGCGCCGATGCCGTACGGCTTCGGGTAGTGCGGGGAGACGTAGCCGCACTCGTCGGCGAGGAACTGCCGGCGGGCGGGCTCCTCCAGGTCCTTCGCCCGGGCCAGGTTCGCGGCCACCTGGGCGCGGAACTCGTCGACATCGCCGTCGAGTTCGAGTTCGAAGCGGCGCACCGGGCCGCCCTCGAGGCTCGCCAGCGCGCGGCGGCCGAGGAGTTCGTTCCACTCGCCGGGGCCGCCGAGGAGCTGCGCGAGGAACACCGCGCGGCGCCAGTACAGCTGGATGTCGTGCTCCCACGTGAACCCGATGCCGCCGAGCATGGTGATGCAGTCGAGGGCGATCTCGCGGGCGATCGGCAGGCAGGTGACGGCGGCCTCGGCGGCGGCCAGTTCCAGCTGCGACTCGGCGTCGGCACCACGCTCGTCGGCGGCACGGGCGCCGTCCCACGCGGCCGCGGTGGCGACCTGGAGGCGCGTGAAGATGTTCGAGGCCTTGTGCTTGACCGCCTGGAACGAGCCGACGGCGCGGCCGAACTGCTCGCGGATCTTGACGTAGTCGACGGCGGTCTCGAAGCACCAGCGCGCGACACCCACGGCCTCGGCGGCGGCGAGGACCGCGGCGAGGCGGCGGACGCGTTCGGTGGTGATGCCCTGCAGCACCTGCGACGAGGTGATCTCCAGGCCGCGCAGCGTGACCTCGGCGACCCCGCGGGCGAGGTCGACGGCGGGCAGCGGGGCGATGTCCACGGCACCGGTGCCGAGGTCGCTGTCCGAGTCGCGGGTCGCGACCACGAACCACAGCTCGCCGGTCGTCGTGGACGCGGCGTCGGTACGGGCGCCGAGCAGCAGGTAGCGCGCGTTCGCGGCGCCGGGGACGGGGCCGGCCGTGCCGGAGACCTCCCAGCCGACCTGCGTCTGGTGCGCGGTGAGCCCGGCGCGGACGGCGACGGCGCCGGTGGCGCCCTCGGCGAACTCGGGCAGCAGGCGCTTGGCGATGTCGTCGCCGCCGTAGCGGGCCAGCAGCGCGCTCGTGATCACGCTGGGCAGCAGCGGGCCGGGCAGCAGCGCGCGGCCGGCCTCCTCCAGCGCGACGGCGAGGTCGAGGATGCCGGCGCCGGCACCGTCGTACTCCTCGGGCAGGTGGATGGCGGGGACTCCGGTGGCCGCCAGATCCGCCCAGAAGTCCGGGACCCGGCCGGCGGACAGCACGTCGAGGTCGCGGCGCACCGCCTCGATCGGCGCGTGGCGCTGGGCGAAACCGGCGACCGATTCGGCGAAGGTCCGGTGTTCCGGGGTGTATCCGATGGGCACGTGAAATCCCCTATCTGTGCGAGACCCGGGCAAGGGCGTTCCGAGAGCGGCCGGGCCCGCCGATCCTGATGATCCGACAATATCCTTGTCAAGGTCAAAGGAAAAGACAGGAGACCTTAGCTTTTTTCGGGTACGCGTTGCCCGGGCCCACGCACAGGGCGAGGGCCGCCGTGTGCTGCCGGTACTCCCGAGCTGGTGTTACTGCGCCGGTCGGGTCGTCGGCAGGCCCAGCTTGCGGTGGTCCCAGGTGACGATCCTCTCGGGGATCACCTTGATGACGACCCGCTTGTGCAGCATCATCTCGACGGCCGGCCGCATGGCCTCGGTGTACGGCGCGGTGTACCGGCTGAACACGTCGACGCCCAGCTCCCAGATGCGCTCCGGCTCCTCGACGATCTCCGCCTTGCCGACGACGGAGACGCCGCGCAGCTCCTCGTAGTAGTCGCCGGCCTCGACGAGCACCGTGATGTTGGGGTTGCGCCGCAGGTTGAGCACCTTCTGCGCCTTGGCCTTCGACTCGAGCGCGATCTCGCCCTCGAGGAAGCCGTACCACATGCCGATCGAGTGGATCGAGCCGTCGGCGTTGACGGTCGACATCGTCATCGAGTGCCGCTCGGCCAGGAACGCGTCGACCTCCTCCGGCGTCATCTTGACCTTGTCGCGCTGCTTGACGCCGTGTCCGATGTGCTCGCCCATGGGGCTCCCCTTTCCACCCGTGGCCGCTTCGGTCGTCATGCTCGCATCCGCGGGCGGCTGCGCGCCTTCCGTCACATCCCACAAGTGATTGCTTCAGTCAAACATTGTCGCGGCCACCATGCCACAGCACCGGGCACCGTGTCCGCCCCCGTCGCGCTTGCCCCGGTGATTGCCGGCGCCTGCCCGATACCTGCCCGATGCCTGCCCGGCGATTGCCGCCCCTGGCGTCCTTGCTCCTCCCTTGTTCCTTGACACACCGTCAGGTAGGCATGGGGCATGACGCGCACCGACGACACCGAAGTCCCCGACTACCCCGGCCGCCTCCGCCTCGACGGCAAAGGCGTCGTCGTCCTCGGCGCCGGCCAGGGCATCGGCCGCCAGGCCACCCACGCCCTCGCCCAGGCAGGCGCCCGCGTACTGGCCGCCGACCTCAACCCCGACCTCGCCGACGACATCGCGAAGGAAGTCGACGGCATCGCGTGGTCGGGCGACGCCACGTCGCGCGCCGACGTCGCGGAGCTGTGGCAGCGGGCCGAGGCCACGCTGGGCCGCGTGCACGCCGTGGTCGACATCATCGGCATGAGCAAGTACCAGGACCTCCTGTCGGTCACCGACGAGGACTGGACATGGCACCAGGACATCGTGCTGCGGCACGCGCTGCTGGCGTTGCAGTACGGCGGCGCGCACATGGCACGGCACGGGGGCGGGGCGTTCACGTTCGTCGCGTCGGTGTCGGGCCTGAGCGGCGCGCCGATGCATGCGGCTTACGGCGCGGCGAAGGCCGGGCTGATGTCGCTGGTGCGGTCGGCGGCGGTGGAACTGGGCCCGTCCGGGGTCCGGGTGAACGCGGTCGCGCCGGGGGTCGTGTGGACACCTCGGGTGTCGGCGTACCTGGGCGAGGCGGGACGGGCGGCCAACGCGGAGAACGCGCCGTTGCGCGACGTGGCCCGGCCGGCGGACATCGCGGGGCCGCTGCTGTTCCTGACGAGCGACTTGGCGCGGTACGTCAGTGGGCAGGTGCTGACGGTGGACGGCGGCGTGGGGGTCAAGTTCCCGTATCCGCTGCCGGACATGGAGGCTGCTCCGCACTGAGGGGACTCCTGACCCGGACCACGCACAAAGGGCCCTCCCTCCTCATGGGATTCATCGGGTCGTAGGTCGGTAACTCGATGAGTGGCCGCCGGCTGGTGAGCACTGCACCCTCCTGAGCCTGTGTGAGCTCTGGTGGGAGACCGTGCCGCTTGCCGGTTGTGGTCGGGAGGCCGGACTGCTGATGGGATGGCGTGCCCGCCGGGGCGCATTTTCGGGCGCACCCGGACGCTGAGGTCTACCTGTCGATGCCCGGCATCGGCGAGATCACCGGCGCCCGGGTGCTCGCCGAGTTCGGCGACGACCCCGACCGCTACACCTCCGCGAAAGCCCGCAAGAACTACGCCGGCACCAGCCCGATCACCCACGCCTCCGGCAAAGCCCGCACCGTCCAGGCGCTACGTCCTCAACCACCCCCTCGCCGACGCTTTGCAACGCCAAGCCTTCTGCGCCCTGCAGAACTCACCCGGCGCCCGCCGCTACAACGACAACCAACGCGCCCGCGACCTCGCCTACAACCCCGCCCTACGCCAACTCGGCAACCGCCTCGCCGGCATCCTCCACGGATACCTCAGAGCACACACCCACTACAACGAAGCCACCGCCTGGGCCCACCACACCAACCTCACCGCAGCTTGACACCCCAACGCCATGGGATGTCTCCCACCAACTCGGGAAGACTCGCGCGCCGAAAGCCCCTCCCCCGCCCCCGCCGCCGTCGGTCAACCCCGACCCAGCGAGTCTCCTCCACCCCCACCACCCCCGTCGAAAGCAAAAAAGCGGGCCTGTGGACGGACCGACGCAACCCCGCCAGTCCATCCACAGACCCGCCCTACAACCTCACACCCGCGCAGTCTCCTCCGCGGGCTTCGTCTCCGCGGCGGCAGCCGCCGCCACCTGCTTCCCCGTCTGCAGCGGCCGTTCCTTGATCAGCAGCACCGCGATCAGCGCCATCAGACCGAACGGCGCCGCGACCAGGAAGATGTCGCCCACCGCGTGCCCGTACGCGCTCTCCACCGCGGTCCGCAGCGGCTGCGGCAGGTGCTGCACGTCCGGAATACCGCCCCCGCCGGAGCCTCCGCCGCCGAGGTAGCCCGCGACCCGGTGCGACATGACCGCGCCGAGGATCGAGACGCCGATCGCGCCGCCCAGGCTCCGGAAGAACGCCACCGTGGAGCTGGCCGCGCCGAGCTGGTTCGCCGGCACCGCGTTCTGCACCGCGAGGATCAGGTTTTGCTGCAGCGCACCGACACCCACGCCGACCAGGAACATGTACACGGCCAGCAGCACCAGGCTGGTGTCGTACCGCGCGGTCCCCATCAGCGAGAGCCCCACGGTGAGCGACACGCCGCCCATCACCAGGTACCGCTTCCACCGCCCGGTCGCCGTGATGAGCCGCCCCACCACGGTCGACGTGATGGCCAGCCCCAGGATCATCGGCATCGTCATCAGACCCGACACCGTCGGCGACTTGCCCCGCGCGATCTGGAAGTACTGGCTGAGGAACACCGAGGCGCCCATCATCGCCAGACCCACGAACAGGCTGCCGACGACCGCGAGCACGATCGTCCGCTCGCGGAACAGCCACAGCGGAATGACCGGCTCGGCCGCCCGGCTCTCGACGAAGAGCGCCGTGGCGAGCAGCACCAGCGCCAGACCGATCAGCGCGCCGGTCTGCCACGACAGCCAGTCGTACTGGTCGCCGGCCAGCGTCACCCAGATCAGCAGCACGGACACACCCGCGCTGATCAGCGTCGCGCCCGCGTAGTCGATCTTGACGCCCTCGCGCTTGACCACCGGCAGCTTGAGCGTCTTCTGCAGCATGACCAGCGCGGCGATCGCGAACGGGACACCGACGTAGAAGCAGCCGCGCCAGCCCAGTCCGGGCGTGTCGACGATGACGCCGCCGATGAGCGGCCCGCCGACGGTCGCCAGCGCGAACGTCGCACCGAGGTAGCCGCTGTAGCGGCCGCGTTCCCGGGGCGAGATCATCGCGGCCATGATGACCTGGGCGAGCGCGGTCAGGCCGCCGACGCCGATGCCCTGCATCACGCGGAAGCCGATGAGCATCCCGGAGCTTTGCGACAGGCCGGCGAGCATCGAGCCGGCCACATAAATGACGAGCGCGAGCTGCACGAGCAGCTTCTTGCTGAACAGGTCGGACAGCTTGCCCCAGATGGGCGTGGTGCAGGTCATCGCGAGCAGCGTCGCCGTGACCACCCAGGTGTACGCGGACTGCCCGCCGCCCAGGTCGCCGATGATGCGGGGAAGTGCGGTGCTGACGATCGTCGACGACAGAATCGCGACGAACATGCCCAGCAGCAGCCCGGACAGGGCCTCCATGATCTGGCGGTGACTCATGGTCCCCGCGGTCGGTTGCGGTGCGGCGGTGGCGCTCGCCATGCGGTACATCCCTTCGAAACCCGCCCCCGACGGATCTCGCCGTCCGGCAGGTGCCCCTTTTTAATCGTTGCTTTGCACAACTGTAGAGCACATTGGTTGCGCCATGCAACTTTTACCATTCCTTGGCATTTCGCGAGATGCCGGAACCACACCGAATCCGCCCCCGGCATTCGGGGGACGTCCGCGCACCCCGCCCGCGCGTCCAGGGCACGCCCGAACGAACCGTCCTAACCTGAAAACATGGCGAATACCAGCAAGAGCGGGCGAAGCGGGAACTTCTTCGCCGACATCAGCACGCAGACCTGGGTGGCGGTCGTCGTCGTCATCCTCGCCGTCTGGTTCGTGCTGGCCAACACCAAGTCGGTGT
The DNA here is from genome assembly GCF_049534875.1 of Uniformispora flossi. Classification (NCBI taxonomy): domain Bacteria; kingdom Bacillati; phylum Actinomycetota; class Actinomycetes; order Kitasatosporales; family Streptomycetaceae; genus Uniformispora; species Uniformispora flossi. The sequence goes on along the minus strand of NZ_JBMULZ010000032.1, from coordinate 25,310 downwards.
CGGTCCGCTTCTGGATCCCCACCGTCGAAGCCCCGATGTGGATCATCCTCGTCGGCGCGGTCCTCGTCGGCGCCTTCACCGGATGGATGCTCAAGGACCGTCGCGACCGCCGCTGACCCTCCGCCCCGCCCGCCGCCCCACGACGGCGGTCCGGCAGCGCGCCCCGTACGACCGCACGCACACTGCGGTCCGGCAGCGCGCCCCGTGCCGATATTCTTCGGAACTGTGTCGACCCGCAGCCGGACCACCGCGTACCTCCGCACCACGGCCGCGGCCGCGCTCGCCGGCGCCGTCCTGCTCACCGGCTGCGGGGTCAACGGCACCGCCAAAGCCGACCCCGTCCCCGCATCCGTCTGCGCCGGGATCCTCCCCGCGGAAGACGTGACGTCGTTGCTCCCCCGCACCCAGGTGTCGGTCCGCGAAGAGCAGAAGCCGATCGCCAAGTACCCGCTGCTGCGCTGCGAGGTGACCGCAGGCGGCGTCAGCTTCGTCGGCTCGGCCTACCTGCCCAACATGGCCGGCCCCGACCTCGCGCAGTTGGCAGGCTCGACGAGTTCGCTGTCTTCTTCCCTCGGCTCCAGCGGAATGACCGGCCCGGACGACGCCTGGTGGATCATCGACGACTGCCGGCTGACCCTCGACGGCAAGGACCAGAACGTCCCCGTCCTGGTCCGCGCCCGGATCATGGGCAACCCGAACACCGACCACCGCGACGCCCTCGGGCAGATGGTGGTGCAGCTGGCGAAGGGCGTCGACAAGTCCGCCCAATGCAATTCCAAGCAGCTCGGCGACCCGATCCCGGCGCCCCTGCCCGCACCGAAGCCGGTCCCGGTCACCGACGCGCCCATCTGCGCCGTCCTCGATCCGCGGACGCTCGGCCCGGCGGCCGAAGGAGCCCAGCGGGCGCGGTGGACCGCCACCGAGACCCCGATCCCGACCCCGACGTCGGCCTACGCCTACATCCACACCTGCGACCTCTACATCGACGGGATCCGCGCCTACTCGCTGACCGTCGCGTTCGGCCGCGCCGCGCCGGATGCCGAAGTGGTCGGCGAGCGGCCGAGCTTGTCGCAGCGTCTTCCGGTGCCCCCGGCCGCCACGCCGCAGCCGACGCGCGGTGCGCGGGATGCCACGGCGATGCCGCCGGGCACGGTGGTCGCATCGGTGACCGGGGTCAAGGTGAAGCCCGACGGCACGAAGAGCATGTCCGCGTACCGGATGTCGCGGCACGACAGCCCTGCCCTCCCGGCCGTCGCGTTGAACGTTCCGGTCGAGCAGGTGTTCCGCTCCTGGGTCGCGGCCCTCGTCCAGCAGCAACGCGCGGATCCGCCCACACCGGACGCCGAGTGGAAGTTCGCCTGACCCCACCGGCGGACCGGCGATTGCGCCGCCCGAGCCGGGTGCGGTAGGCCGCGCGCGTGCGGGACACCCGCGCGCGTTGGGCGCCCGCAGGCCGCCAAACCGGAAATCCCCCGTACGGCGCAGGTGCCGCCGCGCCAGAGCCCCCTCGTACGGGTGACGTTCGCTGGCATCGACTGTCACCTTCCGTGACGGCACGGTAACGTCGCGCGGCATATCCCGCCGGACGACCATCTTCGCCACAACGAGGAGCCAAATCCGTGTCACGTTTGCTGGACGTCAGTCCTGAGGTCCGCGCCGAGATCGGCGATGACGAGGCCACCCGTCTGGTGTCCGGGGAAACCGGGCCGCAGACGTACGCGTGCGCGTCGTGCCGGGGCGGCGGCGACACGACCGTCGAAGAGACGAGCGCGCTCCTGTACCTCGCGCAGGAGACCGCGGTGCTCGCGTTCGCGCACGCCCGCTGCATCCCCTCGCAGGTCATCCCGGTGTCGGACGCCGCCGTGGAGCCGCTGATCGCGGCGCAGCAGGGCGACCCGTCGAACGTGCCGACGCCGACCGTGGTGCCGGGCGGGCCGGTCCCGATCTCGATCACCGGCAGCATGATGGTGTGCGACGGGATCACGTACGCCGCCCTGGTCGTCGAGCCGGGCGCGGCGGTGGCGCGGCCCGGTACCCAGGGGGCCCGGGACGAGTTCCTGTCGCTGCTGGCCGAGCGCGGGTTCACCCCGATCGCCGACCCGGACGCGATGCTCCCGCCGCTGCTGAGCGGCTGGTCGGTGGCGCTGGACGGCGGGTTCCTGACCGCGGTGCTGTTCCCGGGCGCGAGCGGCCGCACCGAGGCGTGGTGGCAGGCGCAGGTTCCGGCCGAGGTGCCGGAGGCGTGGCTGAGCGCGGCGCGCAACAACGCCGTGGTGCTGCTGTACGCGGCGCCGGTCGGCACGATCGGCATCCACACGGGCAACGACGAGCTGGGTGCGGCGCTGCGCGAGGCGGGCCGCCGCGGGCTGCTCGTCGCGGGATCAGTGCCGATCAGCGGCGTCTGAGCGCGAGGGGGCGGGGCCGCGGTCACACAGCCGCGTCCCCGCTGTCACGTTCCGTGTCCCCTGCTAGCGTCGGCCGAATGAACGCGGACCATGGCTTGACCCACCTCCGAGTCGACGGCGACGAACTCGTTGCCTTCGACCGGAGGCACATTTGGCACCCTTATGCGAGCGCTGTCGGCGACGCGCCGCTGTTCCCCGTCGTGTCGGCGGAAGGGGTGCGGCTGCGGTTGGCCGACGGGCGCGAACTCGTCGACGGAATGGCGTCGTGGTGGGCGGCCATCCACGGGTACAACCACCCGGCGCTGAATGCGGCGCTCCGCACGCAGATCGACAGCATGGCGCACGTCATGTTCGGCGGCCTGACGCATCCGCCCGCGGTGGAGCTGTGCCGGCGGCTGGTGGAGTTGACGCCGGAGCCGCTGCAGCGGGTGTTCCTCGCCGACTCGGGCTCGGTGAGTGTCGAGGTGGCGCTGAAGATGGCGCTGCAGTACCAGCGGGCGCGCGGGCATGCGGGGCGGAGCCGGATGCTGACGGTGCGGGGCGGTTACCACGGCGACACGTTCGCGGCGATGGCTGTGTGCGACCCGGACGGCGGGATGCATTCGCTGTGGTCGGGTGCGCTGCCGGAGCACCTTTTCGCGCCGGTTCCGCCCGCGGGCTTCACCCGGCCGCTGTCCGGTCCGGACACCGAGGAGCTGGCCGCGCTGCTGGCGAAGCACCGGAACGAGATCGCCGCGGTGATCCTGGAGCCGATCGTCCAGGGCACCGGCGGAATGCGGTTCCACTCCCCCGCCTATCTGCGGCGGGTGCGCGAACTGTGCGACGAGCACGACGTGCTGATGATCACCGACGAGATCGCCACCGGGTTCGGCCGCACGGGCGAGCTGTTCGCGTGCGACCACGCCGGGATTTCGCCGGACATCATGTGCCTGGGCAAGGCGCTGACCGGCGGCTATATGACGATGGCGGCGACGCTGTGCACGGACGAGGTCGCCGAGACGATCTCGCGGGCGCACGGTGCGTTCATGCACGGGCCGACGTTCATGGCGAACCCGTTGGCGGCGGCGGTCGCGACGGCGAGCATCGACCTGCTGGTGTCGGGTCCGTGGCGGGAGCGGGTGGCGACGCTCGCCGCGGGGCTGCGCGAGGGGCTCGAACCGGCGCGCGGGCTGCCGCAGGTGGCGGATGTGCGGGTGCTCGGCGGGATCGGCGTGATCGAGCTGCACGAGCCGGTGGACATGCGGAAGGTGCAGCCGGCGTTCGTCGAACGCGGAGTGTGGATCCGGCCGTTCGGGAAGCTCGTCTACACGATGCCGCCGTATGTGATGGGCGCCGAGGATCTGGCGACGGTCACGGCGGCGATGGTCGACGTGGTGGCGACGGTGCACCCGGAACCGGTCGGCTGACCGACGGCGGGGCCGCGCCGAAAACCCGGCGGTTTCCCGGGTTTGTGGGGGGTTTTGCCCGCATCGCAACGGCTTCTTCGTCGTTGGACCTTGCGTGTTCACTTTCCATGACTCCGTGGCCCACGCCGTCCCCGACAACCAGCCGGTGTCCCAAGGGGATTCGCCCACTCCGATCTTCGACCGGCTGATCGAGGAGTGGCAGCGGATGTTCCGGGCCGTGCCGGGCGACCGCTTCGGGGAGACGTACAACCCGTCGGCGCCGCATTCGGCGTATCCCGGGGGCGGCTACGGGTATGCGGTGCCCGCGCAGCAGGCTGCGCCCGCGAACTCCGCGGTGTACGACACCTACGGCGGCCGCACGCAGCGCAGCGGCCGCGCGGGTCTCGCGCTGATGCCGGTCGCGGGGTATCAGACGCAGCATCTGCCGCTGTGAGCGCACGCTGCTCCACGGCAGCGTGCGGTCGTGCTGCGGGGTGCGGTGCGACGGCGGGACGCGGTCACGCGAACGAGTGAGGCCCGGAACCTTTCCCAGGTTCCGGGCCTCTCGCAAGTCATGACGGCCTTCGCACGGGCTTTACTTCCCGGACTTCCCGCCCTTGCGCGAGCGCTTCTCGCGCACCTTCATGCGGATCTCGATCGGCGTGCCGGGGAACCCGAATTCCTCGCGCAGGCGGCGCTCGACGAACCGCCGGTAGCCCGCCTCGAGGAACCCGCTGGTGAACAGCACGAACCGGGGCGGCTTGGTGCCCGCCTGGGTGCCGAACAGGATCCGCGGCTGCTTGCCGCCCCGCACCGGGTGCGGGTGCGCGGCCACGAGCTGCCCGAGGAACGCGTTGAGCCGCCCGGTCGAGATGCGCTTCTCCCAGCTCTCCAGCGCGGTCTCGATCGCGGGTACGAGCTTCTCCATGTGCCGGCCCGTCTTCGCCGACACGTTGACGCGCGGCGCCCACTGCACCTGCACCAGGTCCTGCTCGATCTCGCGCTCGAGGTAGTAGCGGCGCTCTTCGTCGAGGAGGTCCCACTTGTTGTAGGCGATGACGATCGCCCGGCCGGAGTCGATGGCCAGCGAGATGATCCGGGTGTCCTGCTCGGCGAGCCGCTCGCTCGCGTCGATCAGGATGACCGCGACCTCGGCCTTCTCCAGCGCCGCGGTGGTGCGCAGCGAGGCGTAGAAGTCCGCCCCGGAGGTGAGGTGGACGCGGCGCCGGATGCCTGCCGTGTCGACGAACTTCCAGGTCTTGCCGCCGAGTTCGATCAACTCGTCGACGGGGTCGCGGGTGGTGCCGGCGAGCGGGTCGACGACGACGCGGTTCTCGCCCGCGACCTTGTTGAGCATCGACGACTTGCCGACGTTCGGGCGGCCGAGCAGCGCGACGCGGCGCGGCCCTCCCTCGCGGAATGCGCCGAGGCCGTGCACGGGCGCCTCGGGCAGCGCGTCGAGGACGGCGTCGAGGAGGTCGCCGCTGCCGCGGCCGTGCACCGCGGAGACGGGGTAGGGCATGCCGAGGCCGAGCGACCACAGCGCGGCGGCGTCGGCCTCCAGCGCCAGGTTGTCGACCTTGTTGGCGGCGAGCACGACCGGCTTCCCGGCCCGGCGCAGCAGCTTGACGACGGCCTCGTCGGAGTCGGTGGCGCCGACCGTGGCGTCGACGACGAAGAGCACCGCGTCGGCGTTCTCGATGGCGTATTCGGCCTGCAGGGCGACCGACAGGTCGATGCCCGCGACGTCCTTCTCCCAGCCGCCGGTGTCGACGACGGTGAAGCGGCGGCCGTTCCAGTCCGCGTCGTACTTGACGCGGTCGCGGGTGACGCCGGGGGTGTCCTCGACGACCGCCTGGCGGCGGCCGATGATGCGGTTGACCAGGGTGGACTTGCCGACGTTGGGGCGTCCGACCACGGCGAGGACGGGCATGTGGGCATGCGCCTCGACCTCTTCCTCACCGCCGCCGAGGAGGTCGCCGCCGGCGTCGACCCACTCGTCGGGGTCGTACTCGGCCTCCCATGCCGCAGGGTCGATCGTCCCCGGGTACTCGTCGGCGGATGCGCCGGATCCGGTGTCGTGCTGCATGGGTGGCGTCCTTGTGTTCGGTGGTGTTCTCAGGCGGCCGCGTCCGCCGCCGGGACCTCGTGGGTCCGGCCGGTCAGGCGCCGCGCCTCGTGCAAGTGTGCGGTGAGCCGCTCGCGGATGCGTTCCGACGCCTCGGCGACGGCGCGGCGCGAGCGGGTTCCGGTGTCCTCCACCGGCTGGAAAGGCTTGCCGTATACGACGTCGATCTTCGCGCGGAACGCGGGTAGCGCGCCGATGGACGCGCCGCGGTCTCCCGTGCCCAGGCAGGCGACGGGCACGATCGGTGCGCCGGACCGCATCGCGAGGTACGCCAGCCCGTGCTGCACCTCGGCGAAGTCGCCTTCGCCGCGGGTGCCTTCCGGGAAGACGCCGAGCGCGTTGCCGGCCTTGAGCACGGTCAGCGAGTTCATGATCATGCCGCGGTCGGCGCTGCCCCGGCTGACCGGGATGTGGCCGATGCCGCGCAGCACCGGGTCGAGGGGCCCGGCGAACATCTCCTGCTTGATCCAGAAGTGCACGGGACGCGGACTGAACGCGTACAGCAGCGGCCCGTCCGCGAAGTTCGTGTGGTTGCCCGCCAGGATGACCGGGCCGCCGAGCGGCACGTGGTGGGTGCCGAGCGAACGGATGCGCCAGAACGACCGCAGCAGCGGGATGCCGATACGGTGCGCGGCGCCGGCGAGCGGCGGCTTGGTGATGTCGGTGGGCACCGGCCAGCGCGGGGGACGTGCCCCGCCGCGCTGCCCGGGCAGACCCGGGGCAGTGGTCACGACAGGCGGTCCCGGACCAGGCCGAGCACGTGCGCGACGACCTGCTCGCGGTTCATCGCCGTGGTGTCGACGAGGGTCGCGCCTTCGGCCATGGACAGCGGCGAGGTCGCCCGTCCCGAGTCGAGCGCGTCCCGGCGGGCCAGGTCGGCCTGGGTCGCGGCCAGGTCGCGCGCGGGGTCGGTGCCTTCGGCGTTGCGGCGCGCGGCGCGGGCCGCCTCGGAGGCGGTCAGGTAGAGCTTGACCGGGGCGTCCGGCGCGACTGCGGTGCCGATGTCGCGGCCTTCGACGACGATCCCGCCGTCGCCGATCACCGCGCGCTGCAGCGCGACCAGGCGGGCCCGGACCTCCGGCACCGCGCTCACGGCGCTGACGGCGCCGGTGACCTCGGGGCCGCGGATGGGCCCGGCGACGTCGACGCCGTCGGCGTGGATGGTCGGCCCGTCCGGGTCGGTGCCGGACACCAGCTCGGGCTTGTCGGCCGCGGCGGCCACCGCGTCGGTGTCGTGCACGTCGATGCCGTTGTGCAGCATCCACCAGGTCATCGCCCGGTACATCGCACCGGTGTCCAGGTAACGCAGCCCCAGCGTCCGGGCGACGTCGCGCGACACGCTCGACTTGCCGGACCCGGACGGACCGTCGACCGCAACCACGATCGTCGCGAGCGGCGTGCGTGTATCCACGGTCGATGACCCTTCGGCAGGCGGGGGGATGTCCCCCCGAGGGTACCGGCAACCCTCACCCCCCATCATCCCCGATTGCGCTTGGGCACCGGACCGCTGCGCGTTCGCCGCCTTACTCCCCTGCCGGGCGCCCGTGGGCCCAGGATGGTCGGCGGGGTTCCGGGCGGGTGGCGCGGTCGTTGCCGGGCCTGCCGTCGGCGGATCCCGGTCCGGTGGACCCGGACCCACTCGAGACGGCGTGGAGGCACCTATGAGCAGCACGCAGAGCCGGGCATCGGGCCCCGCCGCGTCCCCCTCGGGTCCGCCGGCGGACTCGCCGGACCCGACCGCGACGGCGCCCGGGGCACACGACCCGCGGGGCGGGCCCGGGTACGGCCTGGGTGGCTTGTCGGTCCCCGCCACCACCATCGGCGCCGACGGATTGCCGCAGGACCCCGACCCGCGCTATTTCGAGCGCACGCACGGCATCCTGACGTACCGCGTGGGCAGCACAGCGCAGTTCGGCGCCGCCGTCCATTTTCTGTCCGAGCAGCCGAAGCCGGTGGTCACCCTCGTCGGGGGAGCGGGCGGGTTCGCCGAATCCGCCGCCGGTCGGCCGTTGTTCGACGCGATCGTGCGGAGCGCGGCCCGGCATTCGGGGCTGCTGGCGTTCGGCGGCGGCAGCTCGGGGGCGCTGCAGCACCTCGGCGAGGCGAAGGCGCGGCTGATCGCCCGCGGCGAGATCGAGGAGTTCAAGCCGGCGCTGTTCGGTGTCATCGCCGAGGGCACCCTGGCGCTGCCCGGCGAGCGCTACGACCCCAACGCGCGGGTCCCCGCCCAGCCGGACCAGGAGGTTCTTCTCATCGTTCCGGGGGACCAATGGGGCGACGAGTCGCGCGCGCTCGCCGAGTTCGGGGTCGCGGCGTCGGGAGTGCACGGGTCGGCGACGGTCCTGGTCAACGGCGGCGGCATCACCGTCCTCGACGCGGTGCACCGGCTGGAGTCCGCGACGCGGGACGACCAGCGCCTGTTCGTGGTCGCGGGCTCCGGTCGGGCCGCCGACGCCATCGCCCAGGCACACCACCACATCGCGCACGGGCGCCACCCCGATGCGTCGGGGCACGGGCTCAGCCCGGAGAGCGAACGGCTCGCGGCCCGGGTTGCCGCCGACCGGCGCACCCACGTGGTGCATGACGCCGCCGAGCTGGAAGCGGCCATCGACCAGGCGATGGCGGACGCCGCCGAGGCCGCGGCGGCCCGGCCGGACAAGCGCGTCGACCGTGCGATCGTCCCGGACGTGGCCCCCGCACACGTTCCAGCTGCTCTGCCCGGCATGACCCCGCGGCCTACGAACTGGGCCACGAGGCGGTCCGCGGGACGTGGTACGAGACACCGCAGGGGCCGGCCAGTACCTCCGCCACCGTTTCGGAGCCCGACCGGGCCCGCTGGGACGCGCTGCCCACGCGGGTCAGGAAGGAAGCGCTCGCCGCGCTCACCGCGCACAACGAGGCTGCCTCCCGAGCCCCGGACACCGACCCGACGACCGCCTACCGTGCGGGTGTCCAGGAGCAGTACTGGACCAGGCACGACGCCTGGAGGGAAACTCCCGGCCCGGCACCGCGCGCGGTCGCCGCCACTAGGGGCTTCGCCCCGACCGAGGCCGCCACCGCCACCGCCGCCGGCCCCGGCGCCGTCGCCTCTGCGGCGCCACCGGTGTCGGCCCTCACTCAGCCCCTTCGTAAGGACGCGGAGCAGGTCCCCGAGGGGCCGTCGAACGGCGCACGCTTCTGACGGACGCGGCCCGGCGCCACCCCCGGGTGCCCGGCTGCCGCCGGGGAACGGCTGCCGCCGGGGAACGGCTGGTGCCCCCTCCGTGTCGCCTGTCCCGGTCAGGCGGGGGTTTCGACAGCGGTCTCGGGAGCCGCGACCCGGTGTGCGGCGACCGCGCGGCCGCGGCTGCGCGGCAAGCCGAACAGCGCGACGAGGACGACCAGCAGGCCGGCACCCGCGCCGATGGCGAAGGAGGCGGTGAAGGCATCTTCGGTGGGGATCTTGACCGGCAGTCCGGCGATCAGGTGGCTGGTGAGCAGGGAGGTGACCATGGCGCTGGCGAGGGAGCTGCCGACCGAGCGGGCGATGGCGTTGACGCTGTTGGCGATGCCGGTCTGCGCCATCGGCACCTCGGCGATGATGAGCGCGGGCATCGCCGCGTAGGCGATGGCGACCGACGACTGCACGGCGATCGCGACCACGATGAGCTGCCAGCTCCGGTCGTGCGCGAACATCACGAAACCGTAGGCGACCAGGCTGATCAGTCCGGCGACGCCGAGAGCGTGACGGCCGCCGAAGCGCCGGACGAGGATCCCGCCGATGGGCGCGGCGACGATCGCGGACAGGGCACCGGGCAGCAGGTAGACCGTCGAGGCGGACAGGACCGAGGCGGTGAAGCCGTAGCCGGCCACCCGCTCGGGCATCTGCACGAACTGCGACACGGCCAGAAAGCCGACGAACATGTTCACGCCGACCAGCACGCCCGCGATGTTGGTGAAGGCCACCGAGCGCTTGACGAACACCTTCATGTCGATCATCGGGTCGGCGATCCGCCGTTCCACCGCGGCCCACGCCGCGAACAGCAGCGCGCTGACCGCGAACAGCCCGAGGGTGCGCGCGGAACCCCAGCCCCACGTGTTGCCCTGCGATACGGGCAGCAGCAGCGCGACCAGCGCGGCGCCGAGTAGGCCTGCGCCCGCCCAGTCGATCCGGCCGGTGGCGGTCGGCTTGCGGTGCGGCACGACGGCCGCGACCGCGAGGGCGGCCAGCGCGGTGAGGATGGTGGCGGCCCAGAACACCCGGTGGTAGTCGCCATGGTGGTTGGTCAGCAGTCCGGTGAGCACCAGGCCGATGCCGCCGCCGATCCCGATCATGCCGCTGACCATGGCCATCGCCCCGGTCAGCTTCTGCGGCGGGAGTTCGTCGCGCAGCGCGCCGAGCGCCACCGGGAACAGCCCGCCCCAGGCGCCTTGCAGCACCCGGCCGATGATCAGCAGCGGCAGCGACGTGGTGAGCGCGGCCAGCAGCGACCCCGCGAGGATCATGCCGAGCGCGACCAGCAGCATGCGCTTCTTGCCGTACAGGTCGCCGGTCTTGCCGAACAGCGGCGTCATCACCGCGGCGGCCAGCAGGTTCGCGGTCAGCACCCACGAGATCTCCCCCGCGTCGGCGTTCAGTCGCGCCCCGATGGTGCTGAGGACGGGGACGACGAGGGTCTGGAGCATCGCGCCGACCATGGCGGCGAACGACAGTGCGGCGATGAGCGCGCCGGGATGGGGCACGCGGGTCGCGCGCGTGGGTGGCACGGCGGTGGCGGACACGGGCGGGGTCCTCGCTTCGATCGGCGGCAGCTTCCGGGAATCACAAACTCAACAGGGTGTCGAGTATTCCCGATGAATCGTCGATTCCGCGAACCGAACCCGGGCCGGACCCGCCCGGCACCGGCACCGCATCCGTCCGGCACCCGCGAAACGCGGGCACAAAGAAGCGGGGCCGAGGGGATCGAAACGATCCCCTCGGCCCCGCGGCTCCGCGGCT
>NZ_JBMULZ010000032.1:0-14314 GCF_049534875.1 Uniformispora flossi | reverse complement strand
CCGCGGCTCAGCGGCCCCGGCCCCGGCCCCGCCTCACCTCACTTCTTCAACCCCACCTGGTCCATCAACATGGCCCCGTCGTTCACCATCGTCACCGCTCCGCGGCTCCGCGGCTCAGCGGCCCCGGCCCCGGCCCCGCCTCACCTCACTTCTTCAACCCCACCTGGTCCATCAACATGGCCCCGTCGTTCACCATCGTCACTCCCGTCACCGTCGACCGGTAGACGATCACCGTGACCGCCTCCTGCCAGACGAACAGCGGCACGTCCTGCGCGGTGATCTTGACCAGCTCGGTGTACGCCGCCCGGCGCGCTTCCTCGGTCGACGCCGCACGGGCCTTGTCCAGCGCCGCGTCCGCCGCCGGGTTGTTGTAGCCGGAGTAGTTGGTCGGCGAGGTGCTGCGGTACAGGCTGTCGATGCCCGGGTCCGGGTCGACGAGCCACATGCCGAAGTTCTGCGCCTGGAAGTCGCGGTTCACCAGGCCCTTGGTGATGTACGCGCCGACCTCCACCGCCTCGATCTCCATCGAGACGTTCTTGTACTGGTTCAGCCGGCTCTGCATGTACTCGGCCGTCTTGCGCGCGTTGGTGTTCTGCTGCGTGAGGTACGTGAAGCGCACCGGCTTGCCCTCGGCGGCGAGTTCGTCGAACAGCTTCTGCGCCTCGGCCTGGTTGTAGGCCGGCTGCGCGGGCACGGCCGGGTCCACCAGCGGCGAGTTCTCCTTGAAGACGCTGTCCGCCGCCTTGATGTTGTCGCCGTAGAGCGTCTTCATCATGGCCGGGCTGTCCAGCGCCATCGCCAGGGCGCGGCGCGCCCGCGGGTCGTCGAACGGAGCGCGGCGGGTGTTCATGAGGAAGTACTGGCCGCCGTAGACCGGCGTGGTGAGCGCCTCGAGGTGCTTGGTCTTGGCGATGTCGTCGGCCTCGGCGTTGGACGTGACGGTGATGTCCGCCTGGCCGTTGCCCAGGGTGTTGAGGAGCTGCGTGGCGTCGGAGATCACCGTGAAGGTGACCTGGTCGAGCTTGGGGAGCCCGGCCTGCCAGTAGGTGGGATTGCGCACCAGGGTCTGGCGGTTGCCGCGCACCCATTCCTTGAGGACGAACGGTCCGGCGCCGACCGGCTTGCCCGCGAAGCCCTTCGGGTCGGCCTTGAACGCCGTCGGGGAGGCGATGTAGGTGAGGCCGTTGACCACGTTGCGGTCGAAGTTCAGGCTCGGCTTGGCGAGCGTGACCTTCAGCTCCAGCGGTCCGGTGACCTCGCTCGTCACTCCGGCCATGTTGACCCGGTGGATGGAGTTCATCGCCGGGTCGTTGTTGGCGTCCCAGTTGGCCTTGACCGCGGCCGCGTCGTAGGGCGTGCCGTCGCTGAACTTCACGTTCGGCTTGATCTTGAGCGTCCACACCGCGCCGGTGGCGTCGGGGGTGAGGCTCTCCGCGATCCGCGGCTTGACCTTGCCGTCGGCGGGGTCGAGGTAGACCAGGAAGTCGTAGAGCGCGGCCATGCGGCTGGAGTCCGCGCTGCCGGTGTAGGACGCGGTGAACGGGTCGAGACCGCGCGATTCGGTCGCCAGCGGAATCGTTACGGCACCGCCCTGCTTCGCGGTGCCGCCGCCGGTTCCGGAGGCGGAGCCCGAGCCGGCTCCGTCGTCGGAGCCGCCCCCGCAGGCGGCGAGCGAAAGCGTCAGCGCAACCGCCGCCGCGACGGCGGCGGAGAGCTTTCGGCGGCGGGGCGGCGTGGTTCTGGAGAACATCGACGACTCCTCGGCATAGCGGGCCCGTTCCCCCGTCGGAACGGCCCGTCGTGCGCCGTGGTCCTCGCGGCCCTGCATACGGTGACACGTGTCCGAGCACGCAGCCCCTCGGACTTCCTTGACGGACTCAAGCAACCATACGAAGTCGAACGATTCAAGACGGAATTGTGAGCAGTGCAACAACCTGCCTGCCCCAACCACCCGGACCAGCGACACCGAACGACGGGCAGGACAGCGGCTGCACGGCCGGTGGCAGCCGACCGTCCGGCCGACTCACCCCCTCCCTCGCCACTCCGAAGGTGTCCGCCCCGCCACGAGCCACCAGTCGTCAGGCGTGAGGCGACAGGCGTCAGGCCCTCCGTCGCCCGACCGCACCGCCACCCCCACCGCCCCTCCCCCGATAATGATCCCCATGGACGAGCGCGGACCGGTCGACCGCGGCGGCAGTCGCCGTCGGGGCCCCAGCAAGGGCGACCTGCGGGAGCAGGCGATCCTGGACACCGCCCGCCGGCTCCTCGCGGACAAGCCGGCCGAGCGGATCACCATCGACGACCTGGTCTCCGGTGCGGGCATCTCGCGGCCCACCTTCTACTTCTACTTCGCCGGCAAACAGGCCGTGTTCGAGGCGCTGCTCGACCCCGTCGCGGGCGCGTTCATCGCGGTCGCCGACGGTTTCCTGGACAACCCCCCGGACCGCGGCGAACTCCGCGCGTCCCTCGGCAAACTGGCCGCGGTCTGGCAGGAGCACGGACCGATCATGCGCGTGATGATGGACGACTCCGCCGTCGGTGCGCTGCGCGACTGCCGGGACCGGATGATCGGCCGCCTGGTCGCCAACGCCACCACCCGCATCGAACGCGACCGCGCCTCGGGCCTCGCCCCCGCCGGTCCCCCGGCCGACGTCACCGCCGCCGTGCTGACCCGCCTGCTCGTCACCACGCTCACCGACGCCGCGGCCCCCGCCGAAACCCCGGACGGCACGGCCTCCCCGGGCCGCGTGTCCGACGAACTGCTCGACGCCCTCACCACCGTCATCGGCCGCAGCATCTACGCGCAGACGCCCACCGAACAAAGCCCGCCCGAACGCGGCCCGAACCGGGCCGGACACGGTCCGCAGCGGCGGCCCGCGGGCGGCTGACGGGACCGCGCCCCGGGACTACCGTGGGACACAGCGGCATGCCCGCGCCCCGCCGGGCCCGCTTCCGGGCCCCCGCCACCGCCGGGCCCGCCGCGTCCGGAACTCGGGGCCGCTCGGGGCACACCCGGAAGCAGATCACCATGACCACCCTCGGCCGCAACGCTGTGGCGGCGGCCACCCTGCACAGCGCGTTCGACGGCGATGTCCTCCTCCCCGAGGACCCCGGATACGACGAGGCGAGAACCGTCTTCAACGGCGCCGTCGACCACCGCCCCGGCATCATCGCCCAATGCACCTCCCCGGACGACGTGGCCCACGCCGTCGTCGCCGCCCGTGACATGGGCCTGGAGATCTCGGTCCGCGGCGGCGGGCACGGCGTCGCCGGCAAAGCGGTCACCGAAGGCGGCCTGATGGTCGACCTGAGCCGGATGAACGAAGTGACCGTCGACCCCGGCGCCCGCACCGCCCGATTCGGCGGCGGCGCCGTCATGAAAGACCTGGACGGCGCCGCCGAAGCGTTCGGCCTCGCCACCACCGGCGGCCGGGCGTCCACCACCGGCCTCGGCGGGTTCGTCCTCGGCGGCGGATCCGGCTGGCTGGAACGCAAGTTCGGGCTCGCCTGCGACAACCTGCTGTCCGTCGAACTGGTGACCGCCGAAGGCCGGTTCATCGAAGCCGGCGAGAAGCGGCACCCCGAACTGTTCTGGGCGCTGCACGGCGGCGGCGGCAACTTCGGCGTCGCGACCGCGATGACGCTGCGGCTGCACGAACTGCCCGCGTTCACCGCCGCGCTGTTCCTGTGGCCGGAGGAGAACGGACGGGAGATCCTCGGCGCCTACCGCGACTTCCTCGCGCACGCGCCCGACGAGGTCGGCGGTGGCTTCGTGTTCGTGACCGGTCCCCCGGAAGAGTTCGTGCCGCCGCAGCTCCAGGGCCAACGGTGCGCGGCCGTGGCGGTGATGTACGCCGGTCCGGAGAGCGCCGCCGCCGAGGTCGTCGCCCCGTTCGTCGACCTCGAACCCGAAGGCAAGATGGTCGCGCAACTCCCCTACTCGATCGCCCAGACGCTGTTCGACGACCCGCCCGGCATGCGGAACTACTGGTCGGCGGAGTACCTGGCAAGCTTCCCCGACGAAGCCGCAGACGCGTTCGTCGACTGCCTCGCGGGCAAGCCGTTGCTGTCGCAGCACGTCATGTTCCCGGGCGGCGGCGCGGTCGCCCGCAACACGGACGGCTGGCCGGTGCCGTGGCGCGGCGCCCCGTACGTCGTCCACCCGTTCGGTATCTGGGAGGACCCCGCCGAGGACGCCGCCGCCCGGGAGTGGGTGCGGAACGTCCGCACCACCATGCGGCCGTGGTCGACCGGCGACGTCTACCTCAACTTCATCGGCGACGAAGGCGCCGACCGCGTGCTCGCGGGCTACGGCGAGGAGAACTACCGGCGCCTGGCCGCGGTGAAGACCGCCTACGACCCGGGCAACCTCTTCCACCTCAACCACAACATCAAGCCCAACACCTGACACCGCGCAGCCGCCGTCGGCTGCCCGCTCGCCCGGTCACGCAAGGGACGGCTCAGTCGTCCGCGGGCAGCACCATCCACAGCGTCTCCAGACGGAACGGCAGCAAGGCCGGGCGTCCGTTGGGCGGCCGCATATAGAGGCTCTCCCCGGCCATCGCCAGGTGCGCGACGGTGCTCGTCATCGGTTCGCCGTTGTACGCGGTGGCCGCGACCCGCACCGCGCTGCCGCGGTCGAGCGCGTCGGCGAGCACCGCGCAGTCCTCGGGCCCGAGCAGCGGCGCGGCCTCGCGCAGCCGGGCGGCCTTGGCGCCGAGCACGGGCGCCGGTGCGGCGGCGCGGCCCAGCACGTCGGCGGCCCAGACCCGCCAGCCGTCGGACAGTTCCTCGGGCATCGGCAGCGCGACCGGCCAGCCCGCGGCGCGGCCGGTCCCGGGGGCGCGGAACTCCTCGGCGCGTTCCACGAGCGCGCTGCCCGTCGCGGTCTCCGCGGCGGGTGCGTAGCCGGCCCGGCGCAGCGCGGCGACGGTGCGGTCGAGCGGCTGCCCGGACAGCAGCACGGTGGGGGCTATGCGGCGCAGGCCGAGGGCGGTCAGGCGGCTGTGCCGCTGGATTTCCGCGACGAGGGCTTCGTCGTCGGAGTAGACGACGGCGGCCGCGGGTGCGGCGCGGACCTGGCCGTAGCGGCGGCCGACGTCGTGGACGAGGTGATGCAGCCGTTGCGGGATGCCGCCGACCGCGACGTCGGCGAGGTCGGCGAGGAGTCCGGGCGCGGTGCCGCCGGCGTCGAGGTGGCGGCGGACGGACGCTTCGGAGAACCGCCACACGCCCGCCGGGCCGTGCGCTTCGGCGTCGGCACAGCCGCCGAGCAGACGGGCGAGTTCGGCGGAGGCGGGTCCGGCGACGACGGCGGTCAGGTCGGTGCGGAAGCGGGCGCTGCGGGCCGCGGGCGGCAGGAGTTCCTCGGCCGCGGCGAGCAGCACGGCGGCGCTGTGCCGCACGGCGACGCCGCCGCCGAGCGCGGTGAGCGCGCCGTGCGCGACCAGGCCGAGTGCGGCGGCTTCGCGGAGGGTCGCCTCGGTGAACGCGGCGGCGTCGAAGCGGCCGCGGAAGGCGTGTGCGATCTCCTCGCCGACTTCGCGGCAGTCCGGGCAGTCGCACGGCACCGTCGGCGGCAGCCCGTCGCCGGGATGCGCGGCGGGGCCGTCCGGGCCCCCCGGGTCGCCGAGGCCGCCGAGGCCGCCCGGGCCGCCGGCGTCACCCGCATCACCGGCCACCGCCACGGCGATGCGCCGTTCCGCGGCCGAGGTCTCGGCGGGCAACGGAGCGGTGACGTCACCGCTGCCCCACACCGATCCGGGCCACCCGCCGTCGGCGGCGTCCGCGTCGGCCGCGCCGAGGCCGAACACGGGCCCGTCGATCATGTCTTCCAGCCCGTGCCGGAACGGCGTCGGGCAGATCCACGCGATGCAGCGCGCCAGTGCCGCGGTGTCCGCGACGGCGTGCCCGGGTTCCTGCCCGCCGAGGGTGCGCAGCAGGGCGCCGCGGGCGACGAGCGCGAGCCCGCCGTGGTCGCCGGTCGCGGACAGCGGCGGGACGTGGCGCCGGGCGGACGCGGGTGCGGCGGCGTCCAGCATCGGCACGTCGGGCATGGTGACCCAGCCGCGGACCAACGCCAGCAGCCGGACCGCGGGTTCACCGTCGAGCCACGCGTCGTAGGCGGTGGTGGGGGCGGCTTGGCAGTGGTCGGCGTCCGCGGCGAGCAGTCCGGCGGACTCGGCGACGTGCAGCCACAGCCGCACCGCGGCCTCGTCGCACGCGAGTTCCTTGGCGAGGCGGCGCAGCTCGCGGACGCCGACGCCGCCGCTCTTGAGCAGTTGCGGCGGGCTGACGGCACAGGTGTGCAGGAGGCGGGTCGCGGTGTCGACCGCGGCGGCGGCCGCCGCGGCGGATGCGCGGAACACCGCGTCGCGGTCGACGACCGCGGTGGGGACTTGCGGCGGGCGGGCTTCGAACGCGACCCGGTAGGTGTCGCCGCGCAGCGCCATCGCGACTTCGCGCGGCATCATTTCCCATCCGTCGCCGGTGGCCAGCAGCAGGCCGCGGCGGCGCAGCCGGGCCAGCGGGTCGCCGGGGCCGGGGCCGGGGCGGGTGCCGTAGTAGCCCCAGGCGGTGGACGGATCGCGGCGTATGCCGATCTCGGCGAGTTCGTCGAGGGCGGCGCGGGCGGGCGGGTCGAGGCGGGACGCGACACGGCGGACGACGTCCGGGTCTCCGAGAAGCCGGGCCGCGAGCGCGGCGTTCGCGGCGTTGGCGGCGTTCTCCGTGGTGTGGTCTTTGCGGCCGGCGGGCAGTCCGCCGAGTTCGCGCACGATGGTCCGGAGGTCTTCGGCGCGCTGGCCGAGCAGCAGCGGGTAGGCGGGGGCGCCCAGGCCGAGCGGCAGCGGGAACACCGAGGCGGCGCCTGGGTGCAGGCGGATCCGTCCGTCTTCCGGCCAGGCGAGCACGCGGCCGGTCAACGTGTCGAGCGCGGGCCCGAGTTCGCGGGCTTCGGCGGTGCCGGGGCCGCCGACCAGCGCCAAGACGACATCGGGGTCGACGACGACCACCGGGTCGTCGTCGAGGCGCGGCCCGGCGTCCCGGCCGAGGCGTGCGGCGCCGCCGGGCTGGCGCTCGTCGGCGACCGCCCACAGCACTTCGAGGAGCTGGAGTTCGCCGCGGCTGAGGAACGAGCAGCCCAGCAGCGCGGTTTCCGGGTCGGCGAGGCATACCGCGAGGTGACGCAGGGTACGCGGCCGAGGCTCCTCGGGCACCGTCGGCGCCGTCGTGACGACGCGCGTGAGGTCGGGTGCGGACAGCGAAGCCAGGTACACCGCGAGCGAGTCGGTGGTGGACAGCGTCACGCGTCCAGACTGCCAGAATCCGCCGACGGGAGGGCAACTCCCGTGGGGTGGCGTGAGGGTGGCGGAATCCGTGGCCGCACGGCGGGGCGGCTCCGGAGTCCGGGGAGTCCGGGGAGTCCGGAGCCGCCTGTTCCGCCGTGCGGGTCAGCGCTGCACGTTCCAGCCCTTGCGGCGCAGGTCCAGCACCAGGCCGTCGGCCGCGGCCGGGTCGATCATCAGCTCGACGAGGCCGGCGGCGCGGCCCGGCGCGTGGTCGATCGCGATGTCCTCGATGTTCACGCCGGACGCGCCGACGTCCGCGAACAGCCGTGCGAGTTCGCCGGGTTGGTCGCCGACCACGACCGGCACCGCCTCGTAGCGGGCGGCCGGGGCGCCGTGCTTGCCGGGGATGCGGGCGTGCCCGGCGTTGCCGCGCCGGAGGATCCCGGCGATGCCGTCGCTGCCCTCCTGCCGCTTGGCGTCGTCCTCGGCGGCCAGCGCGCGCAGCGCGGCGACGGTGTCGTGCAGGTCGTCGGCGACGCCGGCCAGCACGTCGGCGACCGCGCCCGCGTTCGCGCCGAGGATCTCGATCCACAGCCGCGGGTCGGAACCGGCGATGCGGGTGACGTCGCGGACACCCTGCCCGGCCAGCCGCGTCGCACTGTCCGCGGCTTCCTCCAGGCGCGCCGCCATGAGCGCGGACACCAGGTGCGGCGCGTGCGACACCAGCGCGACGGCGTGGTCGTGCGCGCGCGGCTCCATGACCACCGGCACCGCGCGGCACAGCGCGACCATCTCCAGCGCCCGGTTGAGGGTCTCGGTGTCGGTGTCGCGGGCCGGGGTCAGCACCCACGGCCGCCCGTCGAACAGGTCGGCGCGGGCGGCGAGCGGGCCGGAGCGTTCCCGGCCGGCCAGCGGGTGGCCGCCGACGTAGCGGCTCACATCGCAGCCGAGCGCCTCGATGTCGCGGAGCGGCTGCTCCTTGACGCTGCCGACGTCGGTGTAGCTGTGCGCGAGGTCCGCGTCCTGGCAGGACTTCAGCGTGGTGCCGATGCGGCCCGGCGGGACCGCGAGCACGGCCAGGTCCACCGGCGCGGGCGGCGTCTCGGCCAGTCCGGCGCCGAGCGCGGCGGCGGTGCGCACCGCCGTGGGGTCGGCGTCGTGCAGATAGACGGTGATGCCGCGCGCGGCGAGCGCGAGGGCGACGGAGGTCCCGATCAGGCCGGTGCCGACGACGGCGGCGGTACGCATCGCGAACTCCGTTGCAGCGGGGGAATCCGGCCCGGTGCGCACACGGCGGCCGCGGCCCGGGAATCCGGTCGGTCAATGACCGTCCCAGGCTATCCGCCCCGGCCCCGCCGCCCCGCACCGCAGGTCGCCGCCGCGCACCGCCCGGACCTCCCTCGGCAGGCCCGGGCGGTGCGCGTTCACTCGACGGAGTCGACCGGATGCAGCTCGGCCCAGCGCCGCCCCAGCTCCTGGTAGTACAGGTGTTCCCACGACGAATGCCGCAGCACGTCGTCGAGCAGCGGGTACGGCGGCAGCTTGCGCCGGTCGCCGAGCATGTCCCGGGCCAGCGCCCGCAGTGGCACCGCGGGGTCCTTCTCCAGCGACAGCACGACGCGCGCCAGCCGGTCGAGCAGCGTCCGCACCACGTCGCGCGCGACGTCCGCCTCGGCGAGCCGCGCCCCGTAGCGGTCCGGGCGGGCCAGCGCGTACCGCACGGCGCGGCGTTCGCGCACCGTCCACGCCGGGGCGTCGTCGAACCGGTGCGGGAGCTGTGCGGCGACGTAGGGCAGCAGCCGCACGTCGCCCAGCTCCAGCGCGGCGACCAGCGCCACGACGTCTTCCACGAACGCCACCGCGCGGTCCGCGCCGCCGTCCGCGAGCTGGGCGACGGCGAACTCCAGCGCGTCGACGTCCTCCTCGTAGACGCCGCGGCGGGTCCACCACACCCGGTCGGCCATGCCCGCGCTCGGCGGCGGCTCCTCGGGACGCTCGGGCAACGCCGGCGCCGGCCCGGGGCGGGTGGCGGGGAACGCCTCGGGCTCCAGATCGGTCGCGGTCGGCTCCGGGTGGGGCTCCGGGTAGGGTTCCGGGTAGGGTTCCGCCTCGACGGCAGCGTCGAACGCGTCGTCGGGGGCGGCTTCCGGGGGCGCTTCGGCCGCGGTCTCCACCGCGGCTTCGTCCGGGGCCTCGTGCTCCGCAGCGGCCTCGTCGACGGCCTCCCGCCGCGCCGCGCCGACGGCCGCCTCGACCGCCGCATCGTCGGCCCGTTGCTCGACCGGGTTGCCGAGCAGGTCGCGCGGCGGGTCGTCGCGGCGGCTGAGCCGGGGCGGCGGGGTGCCGCCGCGCGGCGCGAACCGGTCCCGTATCTCGGCTGCGCGGTCGTACGGCGCGTACCGGCGCAGCCCCTGCAGCCCGGTCAGCAGCGGGTACATGGTGTCCCAGTCGGCCTCCACATACCGCTGCACCATGAAGTCGGCGGCCGCCCGGAACACGTCGGTACGGGCTTCGGAGTTCGGGTCGATGCGGTGCCGGCCGCTCCACAACTGCGACGGCCAGCGCGGCACGATCACGAACCGCGGGCGGCCGGTGTCGTCGGACGTCTCGAACGTGGAGAACGTCAGCGGCCCCGGCAGCGGCACCGTCACCAGGTCGAACAGCCCCCACAGCAACGCCACCGGATCCCCGCCGGTGTCCGCGATCCGCAGCGAGAACCCCATCGCGGGGCGGCGCAGCACCGCGGCCAGCACGACCGTCAGCTCGTCGGCCCGCGCGCGGGCGGCGTCGCGCAGCGTGAACGCGCGTTCGGCGAGCGTCTCGTCGAGGACCGCCGACGGCACCCGGGCAAGACGGTGGCCCGGGGGGACGTCGCCGAGCGGCGGCTGCCCGTTCCGCCACGCCCAGCCGTCCAGGGCCAGCGCGACGTGTGGGGTCAGCGCGGTGCGGGTGCCGAGCAGGACGTGCGCGTTGTTGCCGAGCCGGCCCTGCTCGAACTCGGCGGCAACCCGGTGCACGACGGCCGCGTACGCGTCGACGTGCACGAGCGACGTGCTCGTCGGCGGGACGCCGTCGCCGCCGAACTCGGCGCCGACCATGCCCGCGAGCTCCGGGGCGACCCGGGCCAGCTCGGCCACCGGCATCGACGTCGCGGCGGGCCCGAGGCCTTGGCGGCCGAACAGGTCCTGCCGCGACCACCGGTACACGATCTGGTGCAGCGGCTGCCGGGTCATCGCGGCGCCGCCAGCCCGCGCGGCACCGGCAGCCGCGGCGTCGCCGGCCG
Organism: Uniformispora flossi; assembly: GCF_049534875.1. Classification (NCBI taxonomy): domain Bacteria; kingdom Bacillati; phylum Actinomycetota; class Actinomycetes; order Kitasatosporales; family Streptomycetaceae; genus Uniformispora; species Uniformispora flossi. The sequence goes on along the minus strand of NZ_JBMULZ010000032.1, from coordinate 3,742 downwards.
CCTCGGCCGCGGCTGCCGGTCCGACAGCTTGACCGACTGCCTGGCCGACTGCTTGTCCAGCAACCGATGTGGATGTGGATGTGGATGCGGTCGGTCGGGAACTGCCCTCCATCGCCACCGTCCTCGTGAGCGGTGCCCTGTCCAGTGCCTGTCCGTGCCGGTACCCGCGCGAGCGGGCCCATGGCCGATTGTGGCATCGCCGCGCGGTTTTGCGCGGGGCCCGCCGCGGGATCCGTCGCCACCGGACACGGCCTAGGGCAGGTCGCCGAGAGCCTCCCGGCCGTCCACACCGTCGGGCAGCAGTGCGCGGCTGACCGCCCACAACCGTCCGATCTCGGCGAAGAGCCGTGCACCGAGTCCGTGCGCCAGTGCCGCACCGGTGAGTTCCTGTTGATACGGCCGGTACGTTCCCGACACCGTATCCAAGTTCCTTACCACCGTGGCAAGTTCGCCGGCGATCCGGTCCGACCGGCGGCCCGCGAGCACCAGCGCGGCAAAGCCGCCGAGCGCCGCCGCGACGTCCTGCCGCGGCACCCCGCACCGGTCGATCTCCCGCATCGGCCCGTCCAGTCCGCCCAACACCCGCTCCAACCGCGCCTGATCCGCGGCCGCGAGCCCCCCGTCCACACCGTGCCCGGCCATCCGCCCGAGATGCGCGACGAGCCCCGGCAGAAGCACCACGTCCGCCCGCGCCAACCCCACGGCGACGGCGACGAGCCCCGCGCTGTCCAGCAGACTCCCGAACCCGCGGTCCTCGGCCGCACCCCCGTCGGCAAGCCACCGCGCCGCTTCGAGCAGCGCGTGGCGCGCGAGGTCGTCGACACCGTCGGCGAGCCAGGCGTCGCGGTCCCAGGTTCGGTCGGGGGCGGACGCTTTGCCCCCGTGCGACTCGGCGGCCGCCGCGTCGGGGCGCGGCGGACGCGGCGGCGGGCCCGCGGGCGGCGGGGGGAATCCGGAGACGGTCGCTTGTCCGGGAGCCACCGGCGGCGGACCGGGCGGCGGAGGCACGGTCCCGCCGGGCCCGCCGGGTCCGGGCCCGAACGGGGCACGGGGCGCCGCGGGAGCGGACCCGTGATGACCGGCACCGGGGGCACCAGGTTGATCGACCACGGCAGGAGCACCGACGTGCCGCCCGGCGACATGGCCTTGACCTCCCCTGCCGCCGGATATGCCGCCACCCGGGGGCGCTGTGCCGGTTTCGCCTCGACCGGCCGGAGCAGCGCCGCCCACTCCCCCGGCATCGGGCCCGCCCGACAAGCCCGGACGCCCCGCCGAGGCCTGCACCCCCGCCACCGACCCCGCGGCATACGGCGCCCGGTCGCCCGCGGCAGCGCCACCGAGGCCGTCACGGCCGCCGCCGATTCCGCCCTCGGCCGCCGCGTCTCCCTGGCCGTCTTTCCTCGGAAAGGCCACCGGGAGATAGCGCGTCTCCGGCTGCGCGGGGGCGGGCCGGTCGGGGCGTTCGACGCGGGGGCGTTCCACGGCCGGGCGTTCGGCCTGGGGACGGGCGGGGGCGTCCGCGGCGGTGTTGGCGGTGCCGGCGGTGCTGGGCGCGCCCGCGGCCACGGCAAGGCCCTCGCCCGCTACGCCGGTCCCCGCGCCGCGGCCGGGGCCACCGGCTCCCGGCGCGACTCCGGCCACACTCCCGGCCCCCGGCCCGACACCCGTCCCGGCACCATGCGCGCTGGCCCCGCCGCGCTCGCGTACCGCCGCTATCACCGCCGCGGCCCGTTCCTCCGGCTCCATCAACCCCGTCGGACGCAGTTCGCGCAGCAGAGCACGGGTTTCCGTCCACGGGCGTTCGGCGTAGAAGTCGACCAGCCGCCGGGCGGCTTCGCCGTACGGCGTCTGCTCCGGCTCGGCGTCGGCCTCGAGCCGGAGGCGCCCGTTCGGCGCGCTGTCGGGCCAGCGCGGCACCACCACGAACCGGGGACGGGCCGCGTCGTCGCTCGTCTCGTACGTGGAGAAGCTCCAACTCCCCCGCGCCAAATGGCTCACCAGGTCGAAGACGCCCCACAGCAGCGGTGCCGGGTCCGGCCCCGCGTCGCGCTGCAGCAGCGACAGCGTCGCGCGCGGCCGGGCAAGGAGCGCCGCGGCGACCGCCGTCAGGGCGACGCGCCGGTCGCGGGCCGCGGCCCGCAGTCCGTCGGCGCGTTCGTGTGCCACCGCGACGAGGGCGTCGGCGGGCAACGGGTCGAGCACGTGGCCGGGTTCGAGGTCGGTGAGGGCGGGCCCGTCGGCCGCCCAGTCGAACATGCCGAGCGCGAGGACCGCGTGCGGCGCCAGCGCACGTCCCGGGTCGAGGAGGACGTGGGCCACGTTGCCGGGCGCGTTGTCCCGTCCGTGCAGGGCGAATTCGCGGTGGATCAGGGCGGGCCCGAGCATCGTGCGGGCCCAGCACACGCTCGTGTACGGGCCGGTCGCGACGTCGACCGCCATCCCCACATGCCCGCCGAGTTCCGCCGCCCACGGCCCGAGTTCCGCCGCGCCGAGCGACGTGGCGGCCGGCCCCAACCCGGTGCCGCCGAGCAAATCCCGTTCCTGCCACCGGTACACGATCCGGTCGAGCACCGCCGCGCCCGTGTTCGCCCCCACGCCACCCCCACCTAGCCCGAACCCGCGGGTGGCACGTGTCCCCGGCGCCGCCCTGGGCTACGTTCTAGCAGCCCCGGCCCGCCCTCCGCAGCACGCACAACGCACGATCGGCGGCGTCCCCGAAGCGGGCTCGGCCCGGACACGCGAACGCGGCCGCCCGGAAGCCGGGCGGCCGCGTCACGAAAACCGGAATTACCGGAATTACCCGAGTACAGCCGGGGTCAGAGCCCCACCTCGCGGAACAGCAGGCCGATTTCCTCGTTGGACAGCCGCCGCGTGCGCCCCGGGCGCTGGTCGCCGAGCTTGATCGGCCCGAACTGGGTCCGCACCAGCCGCTCGACCGGGAAGCCGAGTTCGGCGAGCATGCGCCGCACGATGTGCTTGCGGCCCTCGTGCAGCACGACCTCGACCATGTACGTCTTGCCGAGCTGGTCGACGATGCGGAAGCTGTCCGCACGCGCCAGACCGTCCTCCAGCTCGACGCCTTCCTTCAGGCGCTTGCCCAGGTCGCGCGGAATCGGGCCCTGGACCTGCGCGAGGTACGTCTTCCGCACCTCGTACCGCGGGTGCGTCAGCCGGTTCGACAGCTCGCCGTGGTTGGTGAGCAGGATCAGGCCCTCGGTCTCGGTGTCCAGGCGCCCGACGTGGAACAGCCGCTGCTCGTGGTCGGTGATGTACTCCGACAGCGTCGGCCGGCCCTCCGGGTCGTGCATCGTGGAGACCACGCCCGCGGGCTTGTTCAGCGCGACGTACACCTCGCCGCTGGTCGTCGGGATCCGCAGGCCGTCGACCTTGATCTCGACCTTCGACGGGTCGACGCGCAGGCCCTGCTCGCGCACGACCTGGCCGTCCACCTCGACACGGCCCAGGTCGATCAGCTCTTCGCACGCCCGGCGGCTGCCGATGCCTGCCTGCGCCATGACCTTCTGCAGGCGCACGCCCTCCTGCTCCTCGCGGGGCGTGCGCGAGCCTTCCTTGACCGTCGTCGGACGCCGGTCCGGACGGCCGGAGCCCGAGCCGGAGCCGCGCTGCTTGGGCGCGCCCGTCCCGTACTCGTAGTCCGACTTCGCCGCCCCGCCGCGACCGCCGGCTCCGCCGCGGCCCTGCGCACCCCCGCGGCCGGCCGCCGCGCCGCCTCGGCCGGCGG
>NZ_JBMULZ010000031.1:15046-66181 GCF_049534875.1 Uniformispora flossi | reverse complement strand
CTGTCTCTTATACACATCTCCGAGCGGACCGGTTGTCCCGGTCCGGGGCCGCGGCGCGTCCGGACCCATCGCGGAATAGTCCTCGCCCCGCGCGTCCCGGTCCGCGACCATGATGCGATGACATGGCATCTGACCGGCGATCTCGACGTGTTCGAGTCCGCCGCACGCGAGTTGGTGATCGGCAACCCGGTCTCGAACACCGGGTGCCTCACGGTGCTGGAGGCCCTGCGCTCGCGCGGCCTCGCCGCATTCGGTTACGGGACACCGTTGTTCGGCTGGCACACCGACGAAAACGCCCGGACCACAGGCGCGTTCGTGCACACACCGCCTTTCCCCCTGCTCGTCGCCGAACTCCCGGAGTCCGCAGCCGAATCGCTCGCGGACACGCTGGTCGCGGCCGGGCATCCCGTGAAGTCGGTGAACGCCCGCGACCGGGACGCCGAGGTGTTCTCGGACGCGTGGACGGCACGGACCGGCTCGCTCGTCCGCGAAGTGGAACGGCAGCGCCTGTACCGCCTGGGGACGCTCACCCCGCCCGACCCGGCACCCGTCGGCCGGGCCCGGTTCGCCGCCGCCCGCGACACCGACACCCTGGTCGCGTTCCTGCACGCCTTCCGCGACGAGACCGAGCAGATCGCCGAGGACGTCCCCGGCATCGTCGCCTTCAAGCTGTCCCGCGGCGAGTACGTGGTGTGGGAGGCCGACGGCGGGATCGTCTCGATGGCGGCCGTCTCGGCCACCGTCGCCGGGGCGGCCCGCATCGCCCAGGTCTACACGCCCCCGCACCTGCGCCGCCGTGGCTTCGCAGCCGCCGTCACCGCCGCCCGGGCCGCCGCCACCCTCAAGGACGGCGCCGACACGGTCCTGCTGTTCACCGACCTCGCCAACCCCACGAGCAACTCGGTCTACCAGAGCATCGGCTTCGTTCCTGTGGAGGACCGGGTCATCCTCGGGTTCCCCGCCCACGAAGACGAGGAGATCCCCACGTGATCCCCGACGCGTCCGGCAGCGAAGACCTCCGGGTGGCCGTGTACGACGCGTTCGCCCGCACCGGCCGGGCACCCGCGGCCGCCGACCTCGCCGACCGGCTCGGCATCCCCGAAGGAGACGTCCGTGCCGGACTGCACGTGCTGCACCGGCAACGCCACCTCGTCCTCGGCCCGGACGACGCCATCCTCATGGCCCACCCCTTCGCGTCCATCCCGCTCGGCTTCTCCGTCATGGGCGCGCACACCCTGTGGTGGGGCGGCTGCGCCTGGGACGCCTTCGCGGTCCCGCACCTCGTCCCCGGCGAGCCCGAGGTCCTCGTCGCCACCCGCTGCCCCGGCTGCGGCGCCCCGCTGGCGTGGGTCGTGGACGGCACCGCCCCTCCCCCGGGGCCGCACGTCGCGCACTTCCTGGTGCCCACCGCGCACATGTGGGACGACGTCGTCCACACCTGCGGCAACCAGCGGCTGTTCTGCCGCCCCTCGTGCGTCGCCGCCTGGCTCAAGGCCACCGGACAACCGCGCGGCTACGTCATGGACCTGCCGACGCTGTGGCGCCTCGCCCGCGGCTGGTACGCCGGCCGCCTCGACCACGGCTACGTCCGCCGCGAACCCGCGGAAGCCGCCGCCTACTTCCGCGACGCCGGCCTCGAAGGCCCCTTCTGGGGGCTTTGATCCGTTCCGGGCAGGAAAATCTTGTCGATATACTTGCGGCCGTCGGGGTGGACTCTCGGGTCCCCTCGACGTGGGCCGCGGTCACCCGCCGCGGCATGCCGGGAAGCCTGGTCGGCACGCGGTGACGCATATGCGCCGCCGTTTTGTCCGGTCCCCACGGCGGTATACGCCTGCGGACCCCGGCGACCAGGAGGACTCCTTCGTGCGCTCCGCAATACGGCGTACTTTTCTGCGGCGGCCGTCGACGCTCGCCGAGCGCAACTTCGTCGCCGACGCGCTGCGCCAGGAAACGGTCGGCGGGGCCCTGCTGCTCATCGCCGCAGTCGCCGCACTGATCTGGGCGAACTCCGGATGGAGCGACGCCTACGAGAGCTTCCGCGACTACCGCATCGGCCCCGAGGCCCTCCACCTCGACCTCTCCCTCGCGACCTGGGCCGCCGACGGCCTCCTCGCGGTGTTCTTCTTCGTGGCCGGCATCGAACTCAAGCGCGAACTCGTCGTCGGCGAACTCCGCACTCCCTCGGCCGCCGCGCTGCCGGTCGTCGCCGCGGTCTGCGGCATGGCGGTGCCCGCGGTCTTCTACTTCGCCGTCAACGCCTCGGGCGGCGACCTGCACGGCTGGGCCATCCCCACCGCCACGGACATCGCCTTCGCCCTCGCGGTCCTCGCCGTCATCGGCACGAACCTGCCGTCCGCGCTGCGCGCCTTCCTGCTCACCCTCGCCGTCGTCGACGACCTGCTCGCGATCATGGTGATCGCGATCTTCTACACGTCGTCGGTGAACTTCGCCGCGCTCGGACTGGCCGTCGCCGGACTCGTGGTCTTCTTCGCGCTCCAGCGCTTCCGGGTCCGCGGCTGGTGGTTCTACGTGCCGCTCGCCGTCGTCATCTGGGCACTGGTGCACGAGAGCGGCGTCCACGCCACCGTCGCGGGCGTCGCCATGGGCCTGCTGATGCGCGTCACCCCCGACCCGGAGGAGAAGCGGTCGCCCGCCGAACACCTCGAACACGTCATCCGGCCGTTCTCCGCGGGGATCGCCGTGCCGCTGTTCGCCCTGCTGTCCGCGGGCGTCGCGGTGTCCGGCGGCGCACTCGGCAACGTGTTCACCGACAAGGTCCCGCTCGGCATCGTCGTCGGACTCGTCTTCGGCAAAGCCGTCGGCGTGTTCGGCGGCACCTGGACGGCCGCCCGGTTCACCCGCGCCGAACTCAACAAGGACCTCGCCTGGGCCGACGTGCTCGGCCTCGCCATGCTCGCCGGCGTCGGCTTCACCGTCTCCCTGCTCATCAGCGAACTCGCGTTCGCCGACGACCCCGGCACGACCGAGGAAGCCAAGGCCGCCGTCCTCGTCGGCTCGCTGCTCGCCGCCACCGCCGCGTCGGTCGCGCTGCGGATGCGCGACCGGAAGTACCGCGACCTCGTAGCCGACGAAGAGCGCGACGAGGACGGCGACGGCATCCCGGACTGCTACCAGCAGGACGAACGGCCCGGCACGGAGCCGGACGGGCAGGCCGACGGGCAGCGGGAGAGGCAGCAGGACGGGCCGGACGACGAATTTCCCGTCCGCCACACCCGTACGCCGCGCCCCGGTGGATAGCCGGAGCGCGGGCAGGGCATGATCGGGGCTACACACCGGCAGCACCTGCCCCGGCAAGCCCCGAGCGGCCGGACCGCCGCCGGAAACCAGGACAAGGAGAGTGAGCATGGCAGGCACCGAGAGGCCTCGCCCGCAGGATGTGCCCGTCGAAAGCCAGCGCTCCCTCGGCGAGCTGTTCTCGGACGCCACGCGCGACATGTCCACTCTGGTGCGCAGCGAAATCGAGCTGGCCAAGAGCGAGGTCAAGGTCAGCGCGATCCAGGTCGCGAAGGGCAGCGGCGCGTTCATCGTGGCCGGCGCCCTCGCGTTCTTCGCGTTCCCGTTCCTGAGCGTCGCGATCGCGTACGGCATCCACGCGCTGGGCCTCGGCCTCGGCTGGTCGTTCCTCATCGTCGGCGGCACCTATCTGCTCCTCGCCGGGGCCCTGGCTTTCTTCGGCGTCTCGTCGTTCAAGAAGGTCCGTCCGCCGGAGCGCACGATCCGCACCACGCAGGAGACCGTGGCGACGCTCAAGACCGTCGGCTAGCTCCTGGCACGGGGTTTTCCGCGCCCGGGTGCACCGCCGCGTTCCGGCGGCGGACCCGGGCGCGAGTGCGCGGTGTGGCGGGTGTGACGTGTCGGGCAGCCCAGGCTCCGCCGGTCCACGGCCGATATGTGCGAGTCTGCTGGTGTGACGGTTCCCGAGAGTTCAGCGGTCAACATCGACGGCCCGTGGACCCACCGGGACATCTCCGCGAACGGTGCGCGCTTCCATGTGGCCGAACTCGGCGAGGGCCCGGTCGTCCTGCTCCTGCACGGCTTCCCGGAGTTCTGGTGGGCGTGGCGGCACCAGATGGAGGCGCTCGCCCGGGCCGGGTTCCGCGCGGTGGCGATGGACCTGCGCGGCTACGGCGGCAGTGACCGCCCGCCGCGCGGCTACGACCCGATCACCCTCGCACTGGACGTGACCGGCGTCATCCGCTCGCTGGGCGAACCCGACGCCACCGTCGTCGGACACGACCTCGGCGCGTTCGTCGGATGGACCGCCGCGGTGCTGCGGCCCAAGCTGGTGCGGCGCCTGGTCGCGGTGTCGATGCCGCATCCGCGGCGGCTGCGCGGCGCGCTGCTGTCCGACCGCAAGCAGATCGCCGCCGCGTCGCACATCTTCGCGTTCCAGCGCCCGTGGATCCCCGAGCGGCAACTCGTCCGGGACGACGCGGCGATGGTCGAAGGGCTCCTCAAGCGCTGGGCGGCGCCCGGCTGGCCGGACCGCGATGCGGCGGACCGCTACCGGCGCGCCATGCAGATCCCGGGCACCGCGCACTGCGCGGCCGAGCACTATCGGTGGCTGGTGCGGTCGTTGCCGCGGCCCGACGGCCTGCAGTACGCGGCGCGCATGAAGACTCCGGTGGAGGTGCCGACGCTGCACCTGCACGGCTCGCTCGACGGCGCGATCCTGCCGCGTACGGCGGCGGGTTCCGGACGGTATGTCGAAGCCCCGTACCGCTGGCGGCTGCTCGACGGCGTGGGGCATTTCCCGCACGAGGAAGCGCCGGAGACGTTCACCCACGAACTGCTGGGCTGGCTCAAGGATCCCGAACCCGAGCGTTGAGCAATGTGATCAACCGTGGGGAAAATCCTGGCAGTTCTCGACAAACCAGGACGACCGTGGGGCGTGAAATCCTGACCGCATGGCATGGCGCGGTTATCCACTGAAGACCCGGGGTAGGCGCCCCGGCATGAGTCAGGCGTACCGGTGGACATCCCCTGACCGCGCGGGGCACTTCGCGGGGCTTGTCGCGATACTGCGCCGGCGTGTGCGCTGGCTGACGCTGCGGATACGCGCTCCGCACTAGACACGGCCGAGACGGCACCGGGTGGTGCACGCCGCGCGGTTCGCGCGGCGCACACCGCCTCGCGGTGCGCGCCGCCTCACAGGGCGCACCCTTGGGTGTCCACCGCCTTGGTGTTCTTGATGCCCGCTTCGATGTCCTCGCGGACTTCGTCGGCGGTGAGCGCGTACCCGGTCGACTCGTCGTCGAGGGACTTGGCGAAGATCACGCCGTACACCTTGCCGTCCGGCGCGATCAGCGGGCCGCCGGAGTTGCCTTGGCGGACCTTGGCGTACAGCGAGTACACGTCGCGGCTGACCGTGCCGCGCTTGTAGATGTCGGGGCCGCCGGCCTTGATCTGCGCGCGCACGCGGGCGGCTTCGACGTGGAACGAGCCGTTCTCCGGGAAGCCGATGACCAACGCGTCGGAGCCGGGCTGCACTTTGTACTCGAACTGCAGGGACGGGGTCGTCCGGGGCAGTCCGGGAACGGACAGCACGGCGATGTCACGGCGCCAGTCGTACAGCACGACGTCGGCCTCGTACTGCTTGCCTTCGCCGCCGATCTGCACCGTCGGCTTGCGTACGCCGCCGACCACGTGGGCGTTGGTCATGACGCGGCCCGGCGCGTACACGAAGCCCGAGCCTTCGATGACCTTGCCGCAACTCTTCGCGGTGCCCACGATCTTGACGATGCTGTTGCGGCTGCTCTGCACCGCGGGCGAGGCGAGGAGCTTCTCGTCCGGCGGCGGCACCTGCGGGATGTCCTCGTGCACGAACGGGCTGAAGACCTGCGGGAATCCGTTGCTGTCCAGCAGGTTGCTGAACGACGAGAACCACGTGTCGGCGCCCTGCGGCAGCACCTTCTGCACACCGCCGAGGACTTGCGACCCGCGCACCTCGCGGGAGACCGTCGGCATCGACGACCCGGCGATGGACGACCCGATGAGCCACACCACGACCAGCAGCGCGGACACGCTCACCACGGCACCGCCCGCGGCGTCCACCACGCGGGCGGGCTGCCACGTCAGTTGCCGGCGCAGCCGGCCGCCGACGGACGTCGCCATGGCCTGGGTGAGCGTCGCCATGACCAGCACCACGCAGATCGCCGCGATCGACGGTCCCAGACCCGGATCGAAGTGCTCCAGGATGTACGGCACGAGCCACATGCCGAGCACGCCGCCCCCGAGGAACCCGACGAACGACAGCACGCCGACGATGAAACCCTGCCGGTAACCCGAGACCGCGAACGCGACCGCGGCGACGATGAGGATCAGGTCCAGGACGTTCACCGTGTCACGCTCTCACGGCGGCGGTTCTGTTGTCCGCCGCGGCGGCCGTGCGGTCGAAGTCGTCGACCGGGCGTGACGCTTCCGCGACACGGCGGGCTGCCGGTCCGTCCGTCACGAGTCCGCCGGCTCGGCCGCGGTCTCCTCGTAGGGGTCGTAGCCGCGGCGCGCCAGACGCCACTCGGCTTCGGACAGTTCGACCTCGTGCGTGTGGTCCCACGGGCGTTCCCAGCCCGCGAGGCTCAGCGTGCGGTCGAGCAGGCCCGCGGTGAACCCCCACACGACCATGCCGTCGACGAGGAACGCCGGGCCGAGGTGCCCGCTCGGGTGCTTGAGCCGGGCCCGGTTCCGCGGGTCGGCGAGGTCGCCGATCGGCACCCGGACCACGCGCGCGACCTCGGCCGGGTCCACCGGCGCGACCGGGCACGCGTCGCGCCACCAGGCCAGCACGGGCGTCACCACGAAGTTGCTCACCGGGATGTACAGCGGCGGCAGGGTGCCGAACACCCGCACGCACGACGGGTCGAGGCCGGTCTCCTCGTTCGCCTCGCGCAGCGCGGCGCCCACCGGGCCGGTGTCGCCGGGGTCGATGGCGCCGCCCGGGAAAGCGGGCTGCCCGGCGTGCGAGCGGAGCGTCTTGGCGCGCTGGAGCAGCAGCACGTCGGGCCCGTCTCCGCTTTCCGGAGGGCCCTCGCCGAAGAGCACGAGCACCGCGGACTGGCGGCCGCCCTCGGCGGGCGGCAGGAAGCGGCTGAGCTGCTCGGGGCGCACCGTGCGGGCCGCGTCGGCGACCGGGCGCAGCCACGCGGGCAGGTCCTCGGCGGGGATGAAGGCGGGCTCTGCGGGCGTGGCGCGGTCGTCCCGGTCGGGGCCGTCCTGGCCGTGGGTGTGTGCGGTGCGGTGGCTGGTTTCCGTCATGCGGTCCCCTCCCTTGGTGCCGCCCCGTCGTCGGGTGCGGCCCCGGTCGCGAGCACCGGCTTCGCCGGTGGCTTGAGGCGTTGGCCGGGTTGTCCGGCCAGTTCGTACTTGAGGAGCTTGCGTGCCTTCTCCGGGTCGGTCTCGCCTTCGCCGTACGACGGGCACAGCGCCGCGATCCCGCACGCCCCGCAGGCGGGCTTGCGGGCGTGGCAGACCCGGCGGCCGTGGAAGATGACCCGATGCGAGAGCAGCGTCCAGTCCTTCTTCGGGAACAGCGCGCCGACCTCGTGCTCGACCTTGACCGGGTCCTCCTCCGTGGTCCAGCCGAAACGCCGGGAAAGCCGCCCGAAGTGGGTGTCCACGCTGATTCCGGGGACCCCGTAGGCCTCACCGAGGACGACGTTCGCGGTCTTGCGGCCCACACCCGGCAGCGTCACGAGATCGGCCTGCTTGCGCGGGACCTGCCCTCCGAACTTGTCGCACAGGGCTTGGGCGAGGCCGGTGATCGACCGAGCTTTCGCCCGGAAGAACCCGGTCGGGCGGATGATCTCCTCCAGCTCGGCGGCCTGGGCCTGGGCAAGCGCCTCGGCATCCGGATACCGCGCGAACAACGCGGGGGTCACGTTGTTGACGCTGCGGTCCGTGGTCTGCGCGGACAGCACGACGGCGACCAGCAGCTGGAAGGCGTTCTCGTAGTCCAGCTCGCAGTGCGCTCCGGGATACAGCTCGCCCAGCTCCCGGTTGATCCGGCGGGCACGGCGAACCTTGGCGACCTGCGACTCGGGCTTTTTGCTAGGCACTCGGCCAGAGTACGCAGGCGGGTGCTACATATGTGGGGCACACGGATGGGCCGCTCGGCGTGCCGACGGCCGATCCGGGGTAATCCCCGCGCAACGTGTACGCAACCCAGCGCATACACCCGATCACCGGGGGGATATGTCCCGACACGAACGGATGCCACCGGATCGTGACTCAGGACACCCGCGTGACCAAACCCGATCCGCGTGCGTCAGACTGTGACCGATCGCACTGTTTGACCGCCAGGCTCCGATCGGGTGATCCGGACCGGCAAGGAGGGACCCCTCGTGGACGACGTTCTGCAGCGGGCGCCGTTGTTTGCGGCGCTCGAAGACGAGGACGCCGCCGAGCTGCGTGCCTCCATGACCGAGGTCTCGCTGGAACGCGGTGACTCCCTCTTCCACGAGGGCGACCCGGGCGACCGGCTGTACGTGGTCATCGAAGGCAAGATCAAGCTGCACCGCAGCTCGAACGACGGCCGCGAGAACATGCTCGCGGTGCTCGGCCCCAGTGAGATGTTCGGCGAACTGTCGCTGTTCGACCCGGGCCCGCGGACCGCGACCGCGACCGCGCTCACCGACGTGCGCCTGCTCGGCCTGGGCCACCAGGACCTGCAGCCGTGGCTCAACGGCCGCCCGAAGGTCGCGCTGTCGCTGCTGCGCGCAATAGCCCGCCGTCTGCGCCGGACCAACGAGAGCCTGGGCGACCTGGTGTTCTCCGACGTCCCCGGCCGCGTGGCCAAGGCCCTGCTGGACCTGTCGCGGCGCTTCGGCGTCCCGGCCGAGGAAGGCATCCACGTCGCGCACGACCTGACGCAGGAAGAGCTGGCGCAGCTCGTCGGCGCGTCGCGCGAGACGGTCAACAAGGCCCTCGCCGACTTCGCGAGCCGCGGCTGGCTGCGCTTGGAGGCGCGGGCCGTGGTGCTGCTGGATGTGGAGCGGCTGTCGCGCCGGTCGCGCTGAGAGTCGCCCCGACGGCTTGACGGCCGGGTCCGCTGCCGCGGGCCCGGCCGTTTGCCGTCAGCCGACGGTGCCGCGTTCCTTCAGGTAGTCGAGTTGGGCGCGGACCGACATTTCGGCGGCCCACCAGACGTTCTTGTCGACGTCGGCGTACACGCGTTCGACGACCTCGCGGGCCGTCCGGTCGCCGGCCGCGACGGCGGCCTCAACCTGGGCGAGGCGTTGTGCGCGGTGCTCCAAGTAGAACTCGATCACGCCGCGGGCGTCGTCGAGGACCGGGCCGTGCGCGGGCAGCACGCGGTCGACACCGCCCGCCTCGACGAGGGCGCGCAGCCGGGCCAACGAGTCGAGGTACTCGCCGAGCTTGCCGTCCGGGTGGGCGACGACAGTGGTGCCGCGGCCGAGAACGGTGTCGCCGGTGAGCACGACGCCGTCGGCAGGCAGCACGAACGAGAGCGAATCCCACGAGTGGCCCGGGGTGGCCAGGACGCGGAGTTCGAGGCCGCCCGCGGTGACGACGTCGCCCTCCACGAGGCCTTCGCTGCCCAGGCGGTGCGCGGGGTCGAGCGCACGGACGCCGCAGCCGGCCAGCTCTGCGAGCCGCACCGCGCCTTCGGAGTGGTCGGGGTGGCCGTGGGTGAGGAGGATCTCCGCGATGCGGGTGCCGCGCTCGTCGGCGGCGGCCAGCACGGCGGCGAGGTGGCCCTCGTGGAGGGGGCCGGGGTCGACGACGACGGCACGGTCGGCGGCCGGCTCGGCGAGCAGCCAGGTATTCGTGCCGTCAAGGGTCATCGGGCTGGGGTTGGGGGCCAGGACACAGGTCGCGCGGGCGGTGGCGGGACCGGCCACGACCGGGCGCGGATCGCCGGGGATGCGGAAAGAGTCCATGGAGCAAGTGTGTTCTGTAGTTGTGAACGGTTATCCACAGGGTGGCGGTTTGGTGGATGACAGGGCTGGGACGGGTGGGCGAAGGTGGGGGCGTCGGGCGGGTCCGTGGGGGCTGCTTGATGGCGGAGGGGGCGGGGGAGGGGCTGCCGACGCGTAACTCGTACCGACAGTGGTGGGAGGAGGGAGGGCCCTGTAAGGCGGAAAGACTCAGGCCGTCCCAAACGGATCCGGAATCCCCGGCCACTCGATAACCAACCGCTCCCCCTCGAACCGAGGCTTCGCCATAACCGGCGCCAGCCCCCTGCCCGCCGCCGCGGCCAGGGCCTCCGCCGTCCCGGCGTACACCGCCAGGTTCCGCAGCGTCTCGATCGTCGGCGGCAGCATGCCGAGTTCGCCTGTCTTGAGTCCGGCCAAGGCGTCCGCGGGCCGCGCCCACGTCACCCGGTCCGCTTCGCCGGACACATCCCGTGTCCGCTGGCCCTCGGGCAGCGCCGCCACGAAGAACCACGTGTCGTACCGGCGGTCCTCGAATTCCGGCGTGATCCACCGCGACCACGCCCCGAGCAGGTCGGACCGCAGCACGAGCCCCCGCCGGTCAAGGAACTCGGTGAATCCCAGCGACCGGTCGACCAGCGCGGCCCGGTCGGCTTCCCAGTCGTCCCCCGTGGTGTCCGCGACCACCGAGTCCGGCCCGGGCCCGGCCAGCAGCACGCCGGACTCTTCGAACGTCTCCCGCACCGCCGCGGCGACGATCGCCCGTGCCTCGGCCGCCGACGTCCCGAACCGCTCCGCCCATTCCTCCGGGCCCGGCCCCGCCCACGCGACCGCGTGGTCGGCATCCCGCGGATCGACTCCGCCGCCCGGGAACGCGTACATCCCGGCTGCGAATTTCATGCCCGCGTGCCGGCGCAGCAGGTAGGCCTCCGGCCCGCCCGGCCGCTCCCGTAGCAGGACGACGGTCGCGGCGCGGCGCGGCTCGGCGGGGACGAGGTCGCCGTCGAGGATCGCGCGGGCGCGGTCGGTCCAGGACGCGGGCATGCCGGGCAGTGTCATGCGGCGGATGCTACGCGGCACCGCATCGATCCGACAGACCGTCAGGTTGCCTGCTGATCCGGCCGTCCGCGGACGGCCGGGGCGGCGTCCGGTCCCCGGAACGGCACCCGTCCAGGGAAACCGGACCCGCCCTCGTCACCGCCGGCGGCGGGGCCGGCCGGCCCCGCGTCAGACGACCTCGACGAGCAACTCCACCTCGACCGGCGCGTCCAGCGGCAGCACCGCGACGCCGACCGCGCTGCGGGCATGCCTGCCGGCGTCGCCGAAGACCGCGCCGAGCAGCTCGCTCGCCCCGTTGATCACCGCGGGCTGGCCGGTGAAGCCCGGGTCGCTGGCGACGAAGCCGACGACCTTGACCACGCGGCGGACGAGGGCGAGGTCGCCGATCTCCGCCTTGACCGCGGCGAGCGCGTTGAGGGCGCAGCGCTCCGCGAACTTCTTGGCGTCCTCCGGAGTGACCTCCGCGCCGACCTTGCCGGTCTGCGGGAGCTTGCCCTCGACCATCGGCAGCTGGCCCGAGGTGTGCACGTAGTTGCCGGTGCGCAGGGCCGGCACGTAGGCGGCGACCGGCGCGGCGACGCCCGGCAGGGTCAGCCCGAGCTGCGCGAGCCGGTCCTCGGGGTGCACGAAAGCGTCGGTCACTGCTTCTCCCGCTTGAAGTAGGCGACCAGGTTCTCCGGGTTCGGGCCCGGCACGACCTGCACCAGCTCCCAGCCGTCCTCACCGAACGTGTCGAGGATCTGCTTGGTGTTGTGGATCAGCAGCGGCGCGGTGAAGTATTCCCATTTCTTCATGGGCGGGACTCTAACGCGGGTCGGGGGCGGCGACCGCGCGCCACGGGACGGGGCTCGACAGGACCATCGTGCTGGACGGCGTGCCGTGCTCGGCGAGGCGGTCGATGAGCGACTGGAAGTCGTGCATGCTCGCGGTCGCGACCATGAGTTCGCAGCAGGCGTCGCCGGTGACCCGGTGCAGTTGCAGCAGCTCGGGCCAGTCGCGGACCTCGTCGGCGTCGCGGCGCAGCAGGCAGCGCGGGCCGTAGCAGTTCATCCGGACCAGGGCGACGACGGCACGGCCGGCGGCGGCCGGGTCGACGTGCGCGTGGTAGCCGGTGATGACGCCCGCGCGTTCCAGGCGGCGGACCCGGTCGGCGACGGTCGGCGCGCTCAGGTTCACCCGTCTGGCGAGTTCGTTGTACGACAGCCGTGCGTCGTTCTGGAGTTCGGCGAGGAGCCGCCGGTCGGCGGCATCCAGGGCCACGTCGTGGGGCATCGGGCGGCGTCCTTTCGGATCGGGTTTCCGTTCGTGAACGATCTGCGGGTTTCTCCTTCGGATCGTAAGACGATCGGACGGCGGTGCCGTTCGGCGTCCATTCCGCGCGGCGGCATCGCACGCTTGCATATGGGGCACAGGAATCCGGCGGGGGCGTGAGGGAGGTGTGGACGGTGATGGCACAGGCAGCAACCGCCGCGGGTATGGAGCCGGCCGGAGTGTGCCCGATGGGCGGCTCCGGCGCCGAGAACGCGCCCCAGGCACCGCGCAGCTCGTACGCGGGCGCGCCGCCGTACGCCGACTATGTGGGCCTCGACCGTCTGCTGAGCCTCCAGACGCCGCGCACCGACGAGCCGACCGAGGTGTCGTTCCTCGTCGCGTCGCAGGTCATGGAGCTGCTGTTCGCGCTGCTCAAGCACGAGTGGTCGACGGCGCGCGGGCTGCTGGAGGCGGACGAGGTCGCCGAGGCCACCCGGGTACTGCGGCGCAGCGTGCGGCAGGCGGACGTGCTGGTGGCGTCGTGGGACCTGCTGGCGACGCTGACGCCCGCCGAGTTCGCCGCGTTCCGCGAGGCGCTGGGCGAGGCGTCCGGGTTCCAGTCGCACCTGTACCGCGAGCTGGAGTTCCTGCTGGGGCTGAAGCGTCCGGCGGCGCTGCTTCCGTACGAGGGTGTGCCCGACGTGCACGCCGAGCTGGACGCGGTGCTGCACGCGCCGAGCCTGTACGACGCGGCGCTCGACGTGCTGCGCCGCCGCGGCCTGCCGCTGCCGCCCGCCGATCCGGCCGCCCGGCTGCGCCCGCACGAGTCCGACCCGGACGCCGAGCGTGCGTGGGCGGAGGTCTACGCGACCGGCACCGCGCACCCGGACCTGCGCGACCTCGGCGAGACGCTGACCGACATATCGGAGCGCTGGACCCGCTGGCGCGAGCGGCACTTGGCCGCGACCCTGCGCGCGCTCGGCAACCGCCCGGGCACCGGCGGCTCGTCGGGGGCCGAGTGGCTGGAGCGCACCGTGCGGCTGCGGGTCTTCCCCGACCTCTGGACCATGCGCACCTCCGTCGTCTAGGAACTGGACCGTGCTGCCTCACACCTCCCGCGAAGAAGCCCGCGAAGAAGCCCGCGGCCAGGCTCGCGAACAAGCCGGCAACGACGCCCGCGAGGCCCCGGGGACGTCCCGCGACTATGCGGCGTCCCTCGACGCGCGCGACCCGCTGGCCGGGTTCCGCGACCGTTTCCGGCTGCCGCCGGGCGTCGTCTACCTGGACGGCAACTCGCTCGGCGCGCTGCCCGACGACGTGCCCGCCGTGGTCGACGACGTCGTGCACCGCCAGTGGGGCACCGACCTGATCCGGTCGTGGAACACCCACGACTGGTGGAACGCGCCCACCCGGGTCGGCGACGCGATCGCGCCGCTGATCGGCGCGGCGCCCGGGCAGGTCGTGTGCGGCGACTCGACGTCGGTGCACCTGTTCAACGCGCTGGTGGCGGCGCTCCGGGCGCGGTCGGGCCGCGGCGTGCTGCTCGCCGACCCGGACACCTTCCCGACGGACGCCTACCTCGCCGATTCGGCGGCCCGGCTGTGCGGCGCCGAGGTCCGGCGGGTCCCGGCCGCGGAGGCGGCGGAGGTGCTGCGGGCGGAGGGCACCGGGGTGGCGGTCGCCGCGTACAACCACGTGGACTACCGCACGGGCGAGCTGCGCGACGTCGCCGGGATCACCGCGGCCGCGCACGACACCGGGGCGCTGGTGCTGTGGGACGTGTGCCACACGGTCGGCGCGGTCCCGGTGGACGCGGACGCGCTCGACCTGGACTTCGTGGTCGGCTGCACCTACAAGTACCTGTCCGGCGGGCCGGGCTCGCCCGCGTTCCTGTACATCGCCCGGCGGCTCCACGCCGGGTTCGACCCGGCGCTCACCGGCTGGCACGGGCACGCCGACCCGTTCGCGATGGAGCCCGCCTACCGGCCCGCGGACGGCATCGCACGGGCCCGGATCGGGACGCCGCCGCTGCTGAGCATGCTGGCGCTGGAAGCCGCGCTGGGCGTGTTCGGCGAGGCAGGCATCGCCGCGGTGCGCGCCAAGAGCCTGGCCCTGACCGACCTCTTCATCACCTGCGCCGACGAGTTGGGGCTGGAGGTCGCCACGCCGCGGCCGCACGCCCGGCGCGGCAGCCAGGTCGCGGTGCGGCACCCCGAGGCGCACGCGGTCATGGCCGCGCTCGTGGACCGCGGCGTGATCGGGGACGTGCGGCCGCCGGACATCCTGCGGTTCGGGTTCAACGCGCTGTACGTGTCGTTCGCCGACGTCGTGGCCGCCGCCGAGGCGCTCGGCGACGTGCTGGCGTCCGGCGCGCACCGGGATCCGAAGTACACGGTGCGCAACACCGTCACCTGAGCGGGGCCGAACCGGGGCGGGGCGGGCGCGGCCCGGCCCGGCCGCGTGAAACCGGTCACCCGCGCGGACCACCGGCGGTTGGCATGCCGCGGGGTGGTTAGTCTCGACAGTGTGAGCCAGGTGACCCAGCACGACAGCCGCCGCGCGGGCGGCCCCGACTCCGACTGGGAGGGCGTCCGCCTCCACGTCGTCAGCGGCAAGGGCGGGACCGGCAAGACCAGCGTCGCGGCGGCGCTCGCCCTGGCGCTCGCCCACGACGGGCACCGCACGCTGCTGGTCGAGGTCGAGGGGCGGCAAGGCATCGCCCAGTTGTTCGAGACCGCGGAACTCCCCTACGAGGAGCGCAAGATCGCGGTGGCACCGGGCGGCGGCGAGGTGTTCGCGCTCGCCATCGACCCCGAGGAAGCACTCCTCGACTACCTCGACATGTTCTACCACCTGGGCCGCACCGGTAAGGGCCTGAAGAAGCTCGGCGCGATCGACTTCGCCACCACCATCGCGCCCGGCCTACGGGACGTCCTGCTGACCGGCAAGGCGTGCGAAGCGGTGCGCCGCCGGGTCAAGGGCGACAACTCGTGGGTCTACGACGCGGTGGTCATGGACGCGCCGCCGACCGGCCGCATCTCCCGCTTCCTCAACGTCAACACCGAAGTCGCCGGGCTCGCCCGGTTCGGCCCCATCCACGCGCAGGCCGAAGCCGTCATGCGGGTGCTGCGCTCCCCCGAGACGGCGGTCCACCTGGTCACCCTCCTGGAGGAGATGCCCGTCCAGGAGACCGTCGACGGCGTCGCCGAACTCCGCGCCACCGGGCTGCCCGTCGGCGGCGTGGTGGTCAACATGGCGCGGCCGCCGCTCCAGGTCGACGACGAGACCGACACCGGCCGGCGGCTCACCCCCGACCTGCTCGACGCCGGGCTGCGGGCGGCCGGCGTACGCCCCACCAAGACGCTCGTCGCGGCGCTCCTCGCGGAAGCCGACGAGCACGCGGGCCGCATCGTCCTGGAGACCGAGGAACGCCAGACGGTGCGCGCCCTGGGCCTGCCCATGTACGAGCTGCCGCTGCTCGCCGACGGCGTCGACCTCGGCGGGCTCTACCGGCTCGCCGAGGCACTGCGCGAACAGGGGGTCGCATGACCGGCACGGTGAAGTCCCGTCGGACCGGGTTCTCCGCCCGGCAGCTGGAACTCGACCCGCTCATCGACGACCCGGCGACCCGCATCGTCGTGTGCTGCGGCTCCGGCGGCGTCGGCAAGACCACGACCGCCGCCGCGCTCGGCCTGCGCGCCGCCGAACGCGGCCGCGACGTCGTCGTGCTGACGATCGACCCGGCGCGCCGCCTCGCGCAGTCGATGGGGCTGACCGAACTCGACAACACGCCGCGCCGGGTGGGCGGCGTCGACGAGACCAAGGGCGGCAGCCTGCACGCCATGATGCTCGACATGAAGCGCACGTTCGACGAGATCGTCGAACAGCACGCGGACCGCGAGCGCGCCCGGCAGATCCTGGAGAACCCCTTCTACCAGTCGCTGTCGTCCAGCTTCGCGGGCACGCAGGAATACATGGCCATGGAGAAGCTCGGCCAGCTGCACGGCGGCGGGGACTGGGACCTCATCGTCGTCGACACCCCGCCGTCCCGCTCCGCGCTCGACTTCCTCGACGCGCCGCAGCGCCTCGGCTCGTTCCTCGACGGGCGGCTGATCCGCATCCTGTCCGCGCCCGCGAAGGTCGGCGGACGCGGCGCGCTCAAGTTCCTGTCCGCGGGCATGGGGCTGATGACCGGGGCGCTCAACAAGGTCGTCGGGGCGCACCTGCTCACCGACATCCAGACGTTCGTCGCCGCGCTCGACACCACCTTCGGCGGGTTCCGCAAGCGCGCGGACGCCACGTACAAACTGCTCCAGGCCCCCGGCACGGCGTTCCTGGTGGTCGCCGCCCCGGAGAAGGACGCGCTGCGCGAAGCCGCCTACTTCGTGGAACGCCTCGACGCCGAGTCGATGCCGCTCGCCGGACTCGTGCTCAACCGCGTGCACGGCACCGGCGCCGGGCAGCTCTCCGCGGAGCGGAGCATGGCCGCCGCGGAAACGCTGTACGAGCGCGCGTACGACGAAGACACCTACGACGAAGACACCTACGACGACGAGGAACCCGCCGGCGACGCCCCGTCGGCCGACGACCTCCGGCTCGTCGCCGGACTCCTCACCCTGCACGCCGAACGGCTGCGCATGATCGGCCGTGAGGAGCGCGTGCGCACGCGCTTCACGTCGATCCACCCGGACGTGCCGGTGGTCGAAGTGCCGGCGCTGCCGGGCGACGTGCACGACCTCGACGGGCTGCGCAGCATCGGCGGACACCTGGCATGAACGGCATGAACAGCGTGAACAGCATGAACCGCGCGCACAGCCCGAGCAGTCCGAACAAGCCGAACAAGCCGAACAGCCTGACCGGCCGGCCTGCCCGCCGCGGGCATACGCGTACCGTCCGCGGCACCGAGGGCACCGGCGGACGCGGTCGGCCGACGCTCCACCCCGGTCCCCGAGCCGGGGCCTGACTCCCAAGCTCGGCGGACCGGCGGATGGTGCGTGCGATGGTGCTCAGCCGGCGCGTCTGCCGCCACGGTGTGCGGCCGATGTTCCGATGTGACCCGCTATCCGGATATTCCGGGCGGCGGGATGTTGTCCCGGGGAACCGTCAGCCTGCCGCGCGCAGACCGATGCTCTCCGGATAATCCGCATGGATTTCCCGCTCGTATTCTTCTCGCGCGGTCTCCAGGAGCCTGCGCCACGAGGTGACGGTCGGCCGCCGGCGGAGCAGAGCCCGCCTTTCGCGTTCCGTCATCCCTCCCCAGACCCCGAACTCGACCCGATTGTCGAGGGCGTCGGCCAGGCATTCGGTACGCACCGGACATCCGGTGCATACGGCCTTTGCGCGATTCTGGGCCGCCCCCTGCACGAACAGCTCATCCGGATCGCTGGCGCGGCACGCGGCCAGTGCGTTCCAGTCGGTAACCCAGCTCATGCTGGTGCCGTCCTCTCCCGATTCGAGGCTCCCCCTACGGCGGCGACGGGAAATCCCGTTGCCAAGCAGGACGCTACGAAAAGACGGGCCCGCGCAACAGCCCCTACTGGGCGGTCATCCATGACCCGGACGGACTATGCGCGAATATGAGCCCACCCATGCGGGTGAAAACCCTTGCGCGACCTGTGGATTTGCCTCGACACGGCACCCCGGTCCGGTTGCCGGGAACCTCCCGCGTTGGCCCGAATTCACTCGTACGAGTGAACGGGTTGGTGGGAGCTGTCCCCCGGCTGCTGTTACAGACTAGGTGAAGTACCTCCGCCGTGCGGCAAGTTTCGCCACGTAGTCTTTGCCGCATGGCCCCAACCCCCTCCGGCAAGTCCCGCCCTGGCACCTCAGGTCGTGGACCGCTACGCCCCCCGTCGTTCATAGGCTTCACCGGGCGCATCGCGGCGTTCGTCGGCGCGGCTGTTCTGGCGGGCGCGTTGCTCGCGGGCGTCGCCCTGCCGATCGTCGGCGGCCTCGGCTTGGCGGCGAAGGCCGGTGCGGAGAACTTCGACGACTTCCCGAACGAGCTGGAGGCGCCGTTCCTCGCCCAGCCGTCGTACATCTACGACAGCTCGGGGAACACCCTGGCCACGGTCTACGACCGTTACCGCATCATCGTGAACTACGACCAGATCGCCGACGTCATGAAGAAGGCGATCGTGGCGATCGAGGACTCGCGGTTCTACGAGCACGGGCCGATCGACCTCAAGGGCACCCTCCGCGCGCTGGTCAAGAACCAGTCCGGCGGCGAGACGCAGGGCGGGTCGAGCCTCACCCAGCAGTACGTGAAGAACATCTTCGTCGAGCTGGCCGGCGACGACCCCGCCAAGGTCGCGGACGCCACCAAGCAGGAGCTGTCCCGCAAGATCAAGGAGCTCAAGTACGCGATCGGGATGGAGCAGCGGTTCAGCAAGAACGAGATCCTGACCCGCTACCTCAACATCATCCCGTTCGGCCAGCGCGCGTTCGGCATCGAGGCGGCGGCGTACCGCTACTACGGCAAGCACGCCAAGGACCTCACGCTGCCCGAGGCCGCGCTGCTCGCCGGCATCGTCAACGCGCCGACGAAGTACGACCCGATCCGCAACCCGCAGACGGCCAAGGACCGCCGCAACATCGTGCTGCAGCGCATGGTCGAGGTCGGCGCGGCCACCCAGCAGGACGTGGACGCGGCCAAGGCGACCGAGCTGAACCTCAAGGTCCAGCCGCTCACCAACGGCTGCATCGCGGCCAACAACACGAACGGCTCGTCGTTCTTCTGCGACTACGTCAAGAACGTGGTGCGCAACGACCCGGCGTTCGGCAAGACCAAGGAGGAGCGCGACGCGCTCTGGCGCGCGGGCGGTCTGCGGATCAAGACCACGCTCGACCCGAAGATGCAGGAGGCGGCGTACAACGCGGCCACCAAGGGCGTGCTGCAGAAGGAGACCGTCGCCGACGCGGTGGTGATGGTCGAACCGGGCACCGGGCAGATCAAGGCGATGGCGCAGAGCCGGCCGTACGGGTTCGAGGACACCGCCAACGAGACGACGATCAACTACTCGGTCGGGTCGTCGATGGGCGGGTCGGCACTCGGCTTCCAGCCGGGGTCGACCTTCAAGCCGATCACCGCGGCCGCCGCGCTCGAGGCGGGGATCAAGCCCGACTTCAAGGACACGACGACGTCGTCGGTCGTGAAGTTGAGCGACCAGTCCTTCAAGACCTGCACGGGCAGCGTCAAGCCGGCCGAGTGGGACGGCAAGCAGGGCCTCAAGAACGAGTCGGAGTCGGAGTTCGGCACCTTCGACATGCAGTCGGCGATGAAGCTCTCGGTCAACACGTACTTCGTGAAGCTCGAGCAGCAGGTCGGCATCTGCCCGGTCTCCACGATGGCGCAGAGCATGGGCGTCACCCGCGGCGACGGCAAGCCGCTGCAGGAGATCCCGTCGCTGACCCTGGGCTCGGAGACCGTCACCCCGCTGGCGATGGCGAACGCGTACGCGACCTTCGCGGCACGCGGCAAGTACTGCTCCCCGGTCGCCATCACCGAGGTCTCGCGGCTGGACGGCACCAAGATCACCCCGCCGAGCGCCAACTGCCACCAGCTGATCAAGCCCGAGAACGCGGACATAATCAACCAGCTGCTGGCGGGCGTCACGGAAAGCGGCACGGGCAGCAAGGCCGGCCTGAGCGACCGCGACAACGCCGGCAAGACCGGTACCACGGACGAGAAGACCAACGCCTGGTTCGTCGGCTACACCCCGCAGCTGTCCACCGCGGTGTGGGTCGGCAACCCGCTGAAGCCGACCACGATGGAGCCGGACGGCGGCATCGTGATCGGCGGCAAGCGCGTCTACCAAGTCTTCGGCGGCAGCATCCCGGCGCCGATCTGGAAGAACGCCATGACCGCCGCGCTGGCGGGCGCCCAGAAGATCAGCTTCACCGCGCCGCCGGACGGGGCGATCCCGCCGCAGGTCGACCAGCACGCGGCCACGCCGGACCCGGGCAAGCCGGACCAGAACCAGAACAAGCCCGGCGACAACAAGCCCGGCAAGCCCGGGAAGCCGGACAAGCCGACGGACCCGACCACCCCGACCTTCCCGGGATTCCCGGGACTGCCGGGCAACCCGCGGACGCAGGACACGACCACGGGCGGGTGACCCCCGCCCGCGCGCCCGCGGCCAGGCCATAGCCGCGGGCGCGCGGTCGAGCGGAACGGCGAAAGCGCCGGTGGGAGGAATCCCACCGGCGCTTTCTCGTGCGCGGCTCGGCCCGGGTCCTTCGTGGACCTGGAGGCGGCTCGCGCTCGGCTGCCCGGCTGTGCCCGGACGGCATGCGCTCAGCTGCCGAGCTGCCCCTTGATCTCCGCGGCGATGCGGCCGCCCTCCGCGCGGTCGCCGACCTTCGGCCGCACGACCTTCATGACCTGCCCCATCGCCGACGGGCCCGACACGCCCAGCTCGGCGATCGCCGCGGCCACGATGCTCTTCAGCTCGGCGTCGTCGAGCTGCTTCGGCAGGTATTCGGCGAGAATCTCGCCTTCGGCGCGCTCGCGCGCGGCCTGCTCGGGGCGGTTGCCCTGGTCGAACGCCTCGGCGGCCTCACGGCGCTTCTTCGCCTCGCGGACGACGATCTTCAGCACCTCGTCGTCGGACAGCTCCCGGGCCTCCTTGCCCGCGACCTCCTCGTTCGTCACCGCGGTCAGCGTCAGCCGCAGCGTCGAGGAACGCAGCTCGTCCCGCGCGCGGATGGACTCGGTGAGGTCGTTCTGGAGGCGGCTCTTGAAGGTACTCATGCCCCCAGTGTCGCAGCCGCCCCGCAGGACACCTCACGGGTTTTGGGCACAACCGCTTTTCGGGACCGGCGGTGGGGAGGAGCTGCCGTGCAAGGGACGGGCGTCGCGGCCGCACTCGTACACAACCGGAACATCCGGCGGCTCCCTCCTACGGCCCGGCTCTGGAACCATGGGAAGAATGCGAACGAAGTTTGCGCTGCCGCTGGGGATCGCCGCCACCGGGGCCGCCTGCCTGACCTACGCCTCCGCCTACGAAGCCCGGTCGTTCCGGCTGCGGCGCGTCGAGGTGCCCGTTCTCCCGAAAGGCATGCGCCCGCTGCGGGTGCTCCACGTGTCCGACATCCACATGGTGTCGGGCCAGCGCAAGAAGCAGGACTGGCTGCGCCGACTCGCCGCGCTTCGTCCGGACTTCGTGCTGAACACCGGTGACAACCTGTCCGACCCGGAAGCCGTCCCGGAGACCCTCGACGCGCTGGCGCCGCTGATGGAGCTGCCCGGCGCGTACGTCTTCGGCTCGAACGACTACTTCGGCCCCCGCCGCAAGGACCCCACCGGCTACCTCCGCCGCGACGACGGCACCCGCACCCACGGCCCCGAGAACCCGTGGACGGAACTCCGCGACGGCTTCGACCAGGTCGGCTGGGAGAACCTCAACAACGCCCGCGGCCGCCTCAAGCTCGACGGCTGCGACATCGAACTCGTCGGCCTCGACGACCCGCACATCGACCGCGACCGCTACGAACTCGTCGCCGGCGGCCCCGACCACGCGGCGGACCTGTCCCTCGCCGTCGTCCACGCCCCCTACCTGCGCGCCCTGGACGCCTTCACCGCCGAGGGCTACCCCCTCGTCATCGCCGGCCACACCCACGGCGGCCAGGTCTGCGTCCCCTTCTACGGCGCCCTCGCCACCAACTGCGACCTCGACCGCAAACGCGCCAAGGGCCTCTCGCGCTACGCGTCGGGCGGCAACGAGACCTACCTCCACGTGTCGGCGGGCTGCGGAACGTCGCGGTACGCACGCTTCCGCTTCGCCTGCCCACCCGAGGCGACGCTGATGACGCTGACGGCGGGGTAAGGCGGAGGCAGTCCGGCTCCGGCGGGTCCGGGGCGGGCTGGCGGGGAGCGCCACCGCCGGTCGGCGGGGAAAGGGTGTGACGTGCGCTACTCGGCCCGCCTCCGGCCGTTCGAGCGACTCTTCCGCCCACCCCGTC
Organism: Uniformispora flossi; assembly: GCF_049534875.1. NCBI lineage: Bacteria > Bacillati > Actinomycetota > Actinomycetes > Kitasatosporales > Streptomycetaceae > Uniformispora > Uniformispora flossi. The sequence goes on along the minus strand of NZ_JBMULZ010000031.1, from coordinate 43,994 downwards.
GCCTGCCGCTCCCCTCGCCCTGACCTGCACGTTCCCGTCCTCCTAAACCGGATTTCGCCTGAGCCCCCGGGTCCGCTAAGCTAAACGCGCATCAAACGGGGTGTGGCGCAGCTTGGTAGCGCGCTTCGTTCGGGACGAAGAGGTCGTGGGTTCAAATCCCGCCACCCCGACGTGAGATGTACGAGTGAGGCCCTGATCCGCGGAAGCGGGTCAGGGCCTCACTCATGTCACGAGCCGTGCGCAGGGTCGAGGGCAGCAGGCGCCCTCTCGTGCCGGCCGCGTGACGCCCCTCAGCCGAGGCCCAGGGCGGCGTCCGCGTCTTCTCCCTCCCAACCTCGCGTCGTACGCCAGACCACGTGCACACCCAGCACGTCTCGCACGGCGTCCGCGCTCCAGTCCTCCTTGGGAGATTCGGCAAGAACCAGGTAGAGACGGGCTGTGGCCTGCGGAAGAAGGCTTCGCACCTCGTGCAGCCGCACGGCACCGGCGCGCAGGTCCGCATATCCCGTACGTCCTGTACCGAGTACTTCGTAGACGACCGTGCCCTGGGCACTCTCCAGGCCGACGTCCAGGACAGGGGAGTCGAACGGGCGCATCCCGGAGCGGAGCAGGGCAGCCTGCAACTCGTGGCGTACCGCTTCGTGCACGTTGCAGTTACGGTCCGCGGCCACCGCGGCCGTGAGGTCGTGAAGCAGCGCTTCGCGCCAATTTTCCGGCGCTGCATCCGGGTTCACCAGGTCGGGTCGACCCGTTGACGGCTTCAGTTGAATCTCCTCAGATGAACGTCCTTCGGACGGCGGTGCGACGTTCGAAGGGCTCTCGGATCCGGGCTCGCGCACGGGTTGGCGCGGTGTTCCGTCCAACGCCGCGGCTCCCTCGGCGTTGACGGCGGTGAGTGAGCTGCCCTCGACGCTGCCGCTTCGAGATCCGGCCTGCTCATGGCTCCGCAAATGCTGTCCCGCGATATGGAAGGCGGTGCTCCACGCCTCCCATCGGGGATCGATCCGGAGCCGGTGCGCAATTTCGGGATCACCTGACATCACCCAGCTCCGCGCGGCCTGGGTGAGGGCAACCAAATCCTTCAGCCGGGTTGTGTCCGGCTGTCCGAGGAGCCGCCAAACGGTGAGCCAATCGGGCTGGTCCCGGCTCAGACAGCGGTTGGCCAGCCCCCGCAGCTCGGACAGCCTCGCGGCGGAGTCGGCAGAGTCGACGGTGCGTCCGGCGGCAAGCTCGCCGAGCAGGGATAGCGCGCCCGCGTAGCGCTTCACTGTGCCCGGCGCGATCGGCCGACGTCCGAAGTCGCTCGCGCTCACCATGCTGACGTGGGCTTCTTGCCGGACGATCCAGCAGTCCAGTTCGCTGCCCACCTGAGGCGGCGGTGTCCCGTGCCTCACGACGAGCAGCAGGGGACGATCCATCGCTGGTGACACGCTTCGAACTCTGCGATGCGACCCGGTGCCCCCGTCCAAGACCCGCACGCGCACGCTGTCGCCGACCCCAGGCGACACCGCCGCGGGCGGGCTGTCCGTCCCCACGTCGTGGGCGGCAAGCGGCTCGGGCAGTGGTGCCGCGTGCACGATGGTGAGTGTCTGCGTACTGCGGGTGAGAGCCACGTACAGCAGCCGCAACCCGACCTGTTCGTCCGCGGCGACAGCCGCCGGTTCCAGAAGTACGACGTGGTCGAACTCCATTCCCTTGGCGTGCGAAGCCGCGAGCACCGATACCGACTGGCGTGCCTCCGGAGTCATGTCTCCGGCGGCGTCCAACCGACTGCGGAACGCGTCCGGCAGCGGCGAGTCGTCGGGCCCGATCACCGCGATCGATCGGAACGTACGATCGTCGGTACCGATCAGTCGGCGGACCCGTGCGAGAGCCACGTCCGGCAACGTGTCGACGTCGGCCGCGGTCGACCGCACCGCGTCTCCGTCTACGCGGCGAACCGCTGTGGGGAAAGGCAGTTCGGGCCCGATAGCACGCGCGACGGGCGCCACGTACGCCATGATCTGTTCCGGCACCCGGTAGCTGACGCCCAGCTCCGCGATGCGCCATGCCTCTCCGGTGCCGGAGAGCAACCTGGCAAGCCTGTCCCAGTCGGCGTATGTGTGGGGGCCGGTTGCCTGCGTCAGGTCACCGAGCACGGTCATCGATCCGGTGGGGCACCGCTTACTCAACGAGCGTGCCTGCATCGGCGTCAGATCCTGCGCCTCGTCGACGACGATGTGCCGGTGGCGCGGCGGGGTATCTCCCGCGATGAGGTGCCGAAGCTCTTCGAGGCACACCAGGTCGTCGAGCGTCCACGGCTCGTCCGCCGCGGACTTGGCACGCGGCCGACGCAGCGCGGCCTGCTCCGCGTCTTCGAGAATGCCCGCTGCGCATTCCCTCAGCCGGTCGGTGGAGTTCAGCAGACTGCGCAGCGCTTCCTCGGGGCTGAGGGCGGGCCACACCCGTTCGACAAGAGCAATGACCTGCCGGTGGCGCTCCAGGTCCGCCCTGAGCGTGCTGTCCCGCCGCCGGCCCGGGGTCGCGTCGGCGGCGGCACGAAGAAGCGCGTCTACGAGGCGGCTGCGGAACCGCAGCCGCTTTACCCGATACGCACCCGCTTCGTCGCGAGTCTCGCGTGCGAGATCGAGGACCTCCGAGCGCCGCAGCCGCAAGTACTTGCTGCCGATGCCGACGGCAAAGGACGGCTCGTCGGACTCACGGAAGGCTTCCTCCAGAAGCCCGTCGACCGCCTCTGGCCGGCACTCCGCCTCGACGCGGCGGCGCAGCACTTCGGCCATCCGTTCGTCCGACTTGACGCGTCGCGCCTCTCGGGAGTCGGTGCCCCGCACCTCGCCGTCCCACAGACGTTCGAGCTGGACCGACGTGACATTCCGGGTGCCGAGGGCCGGCAGCACACTCCCGACGTAGTCGAGGAAGCGCCGGTGCGGGCCGACGACGAGGATCTCCTGAGGAGGGAAGTGTCCGTTGTCCACCAGCCAAGTGACGCGGTGCAGGCCCACCGCGGACTTGCCGGTACCCGGCCCGCCTTGCACGACGAGAACACCCGTCGGGTCGTCGGTGACCAGGGCCATCTGGTCGCGGCGGATCGTTTCGACAATGTCGCGCATGCGTCCGCTGCGGGAGCGGTGGAGTTCGCGCAGGAGGTATTCGTCCACCTGGCGCGGCTTCTTCCGCGCCTGCCGCCCGACATCGCGCGGTGACGGCACGCGTGCCCGCTCCGGACCGAGAGACGCAGTCTCTTCCGGGCCTGTGCCCACCCCGGAAGCATCGCCGCGGTCGTCCGCGCGACTGCCCGTCGGATCCTCGGCCCAGTCCTCCTGCTCCGCCCGTTCGCCTCTCCTGGCGACCGCTGCGGGCGTGTCCAGGACGATCTCGTCGAAGTAGTCCTCGACGAGTCGTTCGGTGCACCGCAATTGCCTCCGCAGGCGCACGTCGCCCGGCGACTCGGGCAGGGCACTGCGCCAGGCGGCGGCGGTCGGGTCGGTCCACGAGACGACGACGATGTCGCCGTTCGCGTCGCGAACCAGCCGTCGTCCGATGTACCAGGTTTCGGGCTGTGCGTTCGACTCGTGGACGTCGACGCGGCTGATCACCAGCGCCTCGCCGTCCAGCCCGCCGTATGCCTCGACCCGGGCTTCTGCGGCACGGCGCACCGCGACGCTGTCCTTGCCGCTCGCGGACGCCGCCGCGGCGGCATCCGGGCCCATGTCCGCCAGAGCCGATTCGTAGCAGGCGTAAGCGTGGTCTACCGCTTCCTGCTCGGCGGCGATGACCGCGCCCCGAGATGTGGTGGTCACGGGAGGTCCCCTTCCGCCGGCCCGGCCCCGGTGCGGGCCGGAGCCCACACACACCCCCGAGTGATAACACAGGTTCGTTGGCGGACGCGCGGCTATCGTCCAAACGGTCGAGCACCGAATCGATTTCGGCCCGCCAATGGGACAACTGCTCCTTGGTCGGCCCGAGTTCGTACCGGTGGTAGTGGCACGCGAGGCACATCGAAGCCGACAGGGCTTTCGCACGGCGGGCCGTCTCGGCCTCCACGGCGGACCGCAGCGTGAACGCGGCGTCGCGGTACCGCGTGGTGGCCGGCCGACTGGCAGGCCCATGAAGCTCCCCCACTCCCCCGCGGCCCCCGCCGCCCAAGGGCGTTGTCGGCCGTCGTGTGCCGGTCAGCCGCCCTGACCCGCGCTGCCGATGGGGCCGACCTTGACCGGGGTGCCGGCGCTTTCGGTGACGGGCAGGCTGGCGCCGCCCGGCCACGGGAGGGTGACGCTCTTCGTCTCGTCGGGCGGGGTCACCACGAGCCCGGTGATGCGGACGCCGGAGCCGCCGGTGTCGTTGACCGGGTAGAAGATGCCGAAGGAGACCGACTCGCCGCTCTTGAGGGTGCCCTGGACGACAGGGTCGCCGTTGCGCACCGCGGACAGCGTGCCTGCGTTGGTCTTCAGGTCGACGCCCGCGTAGCCGGATATCGCGCAGGTCCGGCTGCCGGTGTTCTTCAGCGTGACCGCGACGGTGCCTTCCCTGTCGTCGGAGATGGTGCTGTCCATGGCGGTGATCTTCAGCTCGTCGGTGCGGCACTTCGCGTTCTTGCCGCTGCCGGAATCCGCACCGGAACCCGAGCCTGAACCCGAGCCGGAGCCGGAGCCGGAGCCGGCCGCCGCACCCTGGCCGCCCGAGCTGTTCCCCGCCGAGGACTTGCCTGCGGAGTCCTTGCCGCTTCCCTGGTTGCTCACCTGATTGCCGCTCTGGTTCCCGCCCTGGTTGCCGCCGGCGGACGAGGAACCGGCCGCGGCTGCCCCCTGGCCTGCCGATGCGTTGGAGGAACTTCCCTGTGCGGCGCCCGAGTCGGAGTTCTGGCACGCGGTCGTCAGCATCGCGCCGCCGAGGACGGCGGCGGAGAGGAGGAGTGCCTTGCGACGGTTGCCGAACATGAAAAGCCCCTTGGTAGCGCACGGTTGGGGCCTGAACTTTCCCGGCCCCTCGGTCCTTGCCTGATCACTATGAACCGGCCGCCGACCGCGGGGATACGGGCGTCGTCGACCCACGACAGCGCTGTCACCATCCGGTGACACGGTCACACGGAAGGAACAAACGGAAGTCAGGGAGCGCCTGTTGGTGCTGCGCGCATCGGCTGACGGGCCCGACCTGGCGTCGCGGTGTTCTACGTTGAACCCCACCAAGCCGGGGAGGTGCGATGGCTCGGGAGCGCCGGGGCTGGGATCCGGCGGCCCTCCGCAAGGCGCGTGAGGCACTGGGGCTGACGGCGGAGGATGCCGCGCGCGAACTGCGCGGCATTGCCCGGCGGCACCACTGGGACCTGGCGGCGGACGCCCCGACGTTGGCGGCCCACGAGGTCGGCGCGGCGTACCCGAATCCGCATGAGCGGCGGGCCTACTGCCTGCTCTACCAGTCGGACGAATCCCGGCTGGGGTGGCGGAATCCGGTGCCGGGGGACACCCCGCCGGCGGCCGAACCGCATCCGCCGGGCTCGTCGGCGGACGTCGGCGAGCAGGCAGTCGGCTCCGTGCTGGCGGTGGTCGCGCCGGGCGTGCCCGAGGTGTCCGCCGCCGATTTCCGTAACGACGTGGTCGGCGCATGGCGGCGGCGTCGTGGTGCGGGTCTCTCCCGGCGTCGGACGACGCTGACCCTGGTGGGCGGGTACGCCGGGTCCGGGAAGTCGGAACTCGCCCGGTTCCTCGGGATGGTCACCGCGTGGGCCGTCCTCGACAAGGACACCCTCACCCGGCCGATGGTCGAGCAACTCCTGCGGGCTTACGGCGCGGACCCGGACGATCGGCATTCGGAGCTGTACACCGAGCACGTGCGGCCCTACGAGTACCGGTGCCTGATGGACACCGCCTGGGACAACCTCCGCTGCGGCGTCTCGGTGATCCTGGACGCGCCCTTCGTCGGGCAGTTCTCGAACCCGGAGTGGATGCGCGGACTCACCGACCGGTGCGCGGCCGAGCACGTCACGCTGCACAGCGTCTGGGTAGCCTCCGACCCGGCGTCGATGCGGGAGCACATCGAGTTCCGCGGGACTCCGCGCGATGCCGGGAAGCTGCGGAACTGGGACACCTACGCCGCCGGCCTGGACCCGGAGATGCGGCCTGTGACACCGCACTTCGTCGTCGACAACCGCCACGGCACGGCGGTCGCCCTCGCCGATCGCGCCCGGGAGGCCATCGTGCGCGGCGGGAATCGGTGACGCAGGGAAATCGGTGACGCAAGGGAATCGGCCGCACCGTTCCGCTCCGGCGCCCGGGAGAGTCCCGCGCCGGGTTCGCGCTGCGACGACCGCGTGACCGCGGTCCTCCGCCGCCCGGCACCGCTCCCCCGATTTGGTATACCAGAGGGGAGAGAAGTGTCCCGGCCGATGCGCCGGACCGTGAGCGAGAGCAGGCCGGCCATGCCCCACCCCAGTACCGTCACCGTGTTCCGCGACGTCCGCCCGGCGGGCGGTGCGCCCGTCGAACTGGTGGTCGTCGACGGGGTGTTCGCGGACAGCATGCCGGTGGGCGCGGTCGCCGAGGTGGTGGACGGCCGGGGCATGATCGCGCTGCCGACGCTGGTCGACGCGCACATCCATCCGGACAAGACGGCCTGGGGGGAGCCCTGGTACAGCCGCCGCCCGGCCTCCGGCCTCGCCGAGTACGTGCAAGGCGACGTCGACCTGTACCGCTCGCAGGAGACGCCAGTCGGCGAGCGCGCTCTGCGGCTCCTGTCCCACGCGGCCGCGCAAGGCACCCGCGCGGTGCGGGCGCATGTGGACGTCGCCCCGGCCTACGGCCTCGGTCCGCTCGACGGTGTCGCCGCTGCCCGCGAGGCCCTGCTCGGCGTGCTGGACGTGCAGATCGTCGCCTTCCCGCAGCACGGCCTCCAGCGCACCCCCGGCACGGCCGCGCTGTTGGAGGAAGCGGTGCGCGCGGGCCTGGCGGACGCCGTCGGCGGTCTCGACCCGGCGGGCTTCGACGGGGACCAGCAGGGGCAACTCGACACCGTCTTCGGGATCGCCGAGCGCTACGGCACCGGCGTGGACATCCACATCCACGACACCGGCGAGACCGGCCTGGCCCCGCTGTACGACATCTGCGCCCGCACCCGCGCGCTCGGCCTGGCCGGCCGGGTGACGGTCAGCCACGCCTTCTGCCTGGCCGCCCTCGGCGAACGCGAACTCGATGAAGCCGCAGGCACGTTGGCGGACGCCGGGGTGTCGCTGACCACCGCGGCGCTGGGCGAGTCGACGGTGCTGCCGTTCCGCGAACTCGCGGCGCGGGGCGTGCTCGTGGGCCTGGGTTCGGACGGCGTGCGGGACTCGTGGAGCCCGTTCGGCAACGCCGACATGCTGCACCGGGCGCATCTGCTCGGCTGGGCTGTCGACGCGCGGCTCGACGAGGAGCTGGAAGCGTGCCTGGCATTGGCGGCGGACGGCGGGGCGGTGCTGGTCGGGCTGCCGCGCGTCGACTTCACGCCCGGCTCCCCCGCGGACTTCATGCTGGTCGAGGGCGAGTGTGTGCCGCAGGTGGTGGTGGATCTGCCCGAGCGCCGGATGGTCGTCCGCGGCGGCCGGGTCGTCGCGCGCCACGGCAAGCTCGGGTAGCTGCCGCGGGTCTACGGCAACGGGCCGGTCCCGCGGCGGGAATCCGCCGCGGGACCGGCCCGTGCTGCCGTGCTCCCCCGGTTCAGTCGCGTTCCACGTCCACCTCGGTGAGCCGCGCGTAGCGGGCCGGGTCGCGCCGCCGGATCCGCAGGGCCACGAGCACGCCGGCCACCGCCACGACGGGCAGCGGCACGAGCAGCACGGTGTTGACCGTGCCGGTCTTGCCGGTGAGCAGGTCGAAGTGCAGCACCGCGAGCACGCTCAGCACCACGAGTCCGAGGCACGAGATCAGCGGCGCCCACACCACGCGGAACGCGGACATCCCGCGTCGGTCGCGACGGAAGAACGCCCACACCGCGAGCGCGGCGAGCGCCTGCATGACCATGACGCCCAGGACGCCGACGCTGTTGCTCCAGAGGAACACCTCGGCGTACGGGTCCGCCGCGAGCAGCACGCCCACCGCGATGAGCAGCACGTTGAAGCCGCTCTGCGCGAGGACCGCGGCACCGGGCGAGCCGTGCTTGCCGGACACCCGGCCGAGGGACCGCGGCAGCAGGCCTTCGCGGCCGAGTGCGTACATGTACCGCGCGCCGGCGTTGTGGAACGCGAGCGTCGAGGCGAACGCGCTGACGATGATGAGTACTTCCATGCTGTCCGCGAGCCACGTGCCGACGTGCGCGCCGGCCGCGTTGAACGTCAGGTCGGGCCCGTCGGCGGCCTGCGCGAGCGCGACGGCCTGGTCGGTACCGTAGGCGCCCATGATCATCCACACGCCCAGGGCGTAGAACACCGCCAGGAAGCCGATGGCGACGAAGGTCGCGCGCGGCACCGTGCGGCGCGGCTCCTTGGCCTCCTCCGCGTAGATCGCGGTCGCCTCGAAGCCCGTGAACGCACCGATGACCAGGACGAACATGCTCGCGATGCCGCCGTGCGTGAGCGTCCCCGGGTCGAACGAGCCGAGGTCGAAGGCCGCGCCGCCGCGGTCCTTGAGGATGCCGAACTCCATGAGCACCAGCGACAGCACTTCGAGGACGAGCGCGACCCCGAGGACCTTGGCGCTCAGTGTGACGCGCAGCCAGCCGAGCACGCCGGTGGCGGCGATGCACACGCCCGCGAGCACCCACCACGGGATGTCGGTGCCCGCACGCTCGTTCAGGTAGTTCGCGCCGAAGTAGCCGAAGGCGGCGGCTACACCGGGGGTGATCAGGTTGTACGCGACGACGGCGACGTAGGCCGTGGCCACGCCCAGTGTCCGGCCCAGGCCGCGCGCCACGTAGGCGTAGAACGCGCCCGCGTTGCGGACGTACATGCTCATCGCGGTGAACCCGGCGGCGAACAGCGCGAGGAGCACGCCGGACACCAGGTAGCCCAGGGGCGTCCCGGCACCGCCGACGCCGATCGCGAACGGTGCGACACCGGCCAGCACGGTGAGCGGCGCGGCCGCCGCGACGACGAAGAAGACCAGGTCGGCGGTGCCTATCTGGCCGCTCGCCAGCTTGCGGCCGGCGGACTCGGGGTCACCGGACACCGCCTTCTCGGGCGGTGCGGACGGCGGAGCGGGGGTGGTCATGGCAGGGACCTCCGGGGGGGCGGAGCGGCAGTGCGCGTGGGAAGGGGGGTACGTCAGCCGCGGTGCGGCGGGCGGTGGTCCGCGACGACGCGGCCGCCGTGCAGGACGAGCAGGCGCGGCGGGTGTCCGGCGACGGCTTCTGGGACGGACGCGGCGTCGACCACGACCAAGTCGGCGCGGGCGCCTTCGGCCAGGCCGTAGCCGGTGAGGCCGAGGACGGCAGCGGCGTTGCCGGTGGCGAGGGAGGCGGCGTAGCGCAGGTCGTCGTCGGTCATGAGGTCGCCCTGCAGGCCGATGATCGTGGAACGTTCGAGCATGTCGCCGGTGCCGTAGGGCCACCACGCGTCGCGGATGTTGTCCGAGCCGGCGAAGACCCGCACGCCCAGGTCGCGCAGCCGCAGCACGGGCGGCATGGTCCCGGCCGGGCCGTTCGTCATGATCGCGACCCCGGCCGCGGCCAGGGGCTCGGCGGTGCGCGCCACTTCGGCGTCGTCGACCTGGCCGAGCGCGTACGCGTGGCTGACCGCGACGCGGCCGCCGAGGCCGAGCGCGGCGGTGCGCCGGGCGATTTCGCGCAGCTGCCCGGTGCCGGTCGTGCCGCCGTCGTGCAGGTGGATGTCGATGCCCGCGCCGTGCCGCTCGGCGAGGCCGAAGACGACGTCGAGTTGTCCGGCGACGTCGCCGTCGAACCCGGCCGGGTCGAGGCCGCCGATCAGCTCGGCGCCCTCGCGCAGCGCGGCGTCCAGCAGGTCGGCGACGCCCGGCGCGGTCACCACGCCGCTCTGCGGGAAGGCGACGAGCTGGATGCCGAGGAAGTCGCGGCAGGCCTCGCGCACGGCGAGGAGCGCGTGCAGGCCGTCGAGGCCGACGTCCGGGTCGATGTCGACGTGCGAGCGCACGTGCCCGGTGCCGAGCGCGGACATGCGGCGGGCCAGCGTCATGGCGCGTTCCTCGACCGGGACCGGGATCCGGCGGCGCAGCTCCCGCTCCGCGGCGATCTGGGTACGCAGGTCGGCGACGGGCAGGTGCGGCTGCCACGGGGAGCCGAGGAACGTCTTGTCCAGGTGCGCGTGGCCGTCGACGAACGCCGGCATGAGCAGCGCGCCGGCCAGGTCGACCGCGTCGGCGGGCGGCTGGGCGGGCTGGGCGGGTCCCGTGGGGTCGGTGGGGTCGGTGGGGTCGGTGGGCTCGGCGGCGGCCCGGATCTCCGTGATCACGCCGTCGGCGAGGCATACGTCGGCGCGGGTGCCGTCGGGCAGTGTCGCGTTGCGCAACACGGACGGTTCGTACGGCGTCGGCATGGCTCTCCTCGGGGCGGTGGCGGGGCGATTGCGGGCCGCATGGCGGCTGCGGCGGGCCGGCGGGCGGTCGTTGTCGGGTCTGCGGGCGCGCTCCGGGAGGTGTCCGAGGCGGGCGGCGGCTACCGTAACTGGTATACCGAATACCAAGCAACGGTCTGTTGCGGAAATCATCTGGAATGATCGGGAGGCCGGAGCCCGCCCGGCCGCACCGCGCCCACGTCTGGAGTACGCCCATGAGCCCGCGCACCACCGCCGACCGCCCGAACATGGGCGACGCGCACCGGTCCCTGCGCGACCAGGCGTACGTCGAGCTGCGCGAACGCATCATCGAAGGGCAGTACCCGGCCGGCCACCGGCTCGTCGAACGCGAGATCGCCGAGGAGCTGGGCGTCTCCCGGATCCCGGTCCGCGAGGCCATGCAGCGCCTCGAGACCGAGGGCTTCGTCGCGATACAGCCCCGCAAGGGCGCGGTCGTCGCGGACTTCGGGCCGGAGGACGCGCGGCACTTCTTCGCCGTCCGCGAGTCGCTCGAAGCGCTCGCCGCGGGACTGGCCGCCACCCACGCGAGCGACGCCGAACTCCGCGCCCTCGAACGCATCGTCGAGCGCTCGCGCCGCGCAGCGGAGGCCGGGCGGCTGCGCGAGGCCGTCGCCCTCAACGCGGACTTCCACCAGCAGATCGTCGACATGTCCGGCAACCCGCTGCTCAAGGACCTGATGACACCGCTCGACGGGCGGCTCCGCCGGCTGTTCCGGCTGACCTCGACCCCGGAAGACGGCGCCGCGATGTGCGGCGAGCACGAGCGCCTCTACGCCGCGATCGCCTCCCGCGACGCCGAACAAGCCGCCGAACTCGCCCGCCGCCACGTCGTCGGCACCCACGAGAACGCGCTCGGCATGCTCGCCCCCGACACGGCGGCCGAGAACCGATAGCCGGAGCTTCCGCCGCTGCCGGGCACGCCGCAGGGAGGGGCTCGCCCGGGTGTCCCGACGCGGTGCCGTCAGCCTCCGAGGTCGCGGCGCCGGGTTCCGGCGAACGCCGCCGCGCCGAGCAGCCCCGCGACCGCGGTGAGCAGGGCGTACGGCAGCAACTCCACGTCCCCGCCCGGCAGTTTCGGCAGGTGGGTGAACGGCGACAGGTCCATCACCGGCTGCGGCAACTGCAGGGCGTCGCCGACCATGCCGAGCAGCACGCACAGCGCGACGAGCACCCAGACCGCGGCCATCGCGCGCGGCAACAGCCCGAACACCGCGGCGGCCGCCGCCGCGACCGCCCACACCGCGGGCGTCTGCGCCACCGCCGCACCGACGAGTCCGCCGATCTGCGCGCCGTGCGCCAGACCGGTGGCGAGTCCGCCGACCGCCAGCAGCAGCACCGGCCCGGCGGCCGCGAAGACCAGGTGGCTGCCCGCCCACCGCAGGCGTCCGACGGCCCCGGCGAGGACGGGTTCGGCGCGGCCGGAGGTCTCCTCGCCGCGCATGCGGAGCACGCACTGCACCGCGTAGACGGCGGCGAGGATCCCCATCAGCGCCATCGCGCTCGCCAGGAAGGCGTCGGTGATGCCGGCCTGCCCGCCCATGCGCTCGATGACGTCGACGACGCCCTGGTTGTCCTTGACCAGGTCGGCGACGCTGCCCGCGACGGCGCCGTAGACGATCCCGGCGACCGCGAAGCCGCCCGCCCAGGCGGCGAGCGCGCCGCGGTGCAGCCGCCAGGCGAGCGCGAACGGCCCGGCGAGCGAGGGCGCGGCGGCCGGGGGGCCGGGACGGCCGGCGACCAGTCCGGCGCCGACATCGCGGCGGGCGGCCAGGGCGTAGGCGGCGGCCGCGCAGACCGCGGCGAACGCGAACGGCAGCAGGAGCACCCACCAGCGGTCCCCGGCGTACGGCCGGGTGTTCTCGATCCAGCCGAGCGGCGACACCCACACCAGCGGCGACGAGGCGTCGTCGGTCGCCGCGTCCCCCGCCGCACGCAGGAGGTACGCCGCGGCCAGCACCGCGCCCGCGATCCCGCGGGCCCCGCGCCCCGTCTCGGCCACCTGCGCGGCGACCGCGGCAACGCCCGCGAAAACCGCCGCCCCGGCGGCCAGATCGAGGCCGAACACCGCGGCCCCGGCGACGGAGCCGCCGTTCGCGGCACTGCCGAGCGCGACGCACAGCCCGACCGCGAATCCGGCGCCGATCGCGGTGCCGAGGGCCGCGGTCAGCGGGGCGCGTCGGCCGACGGCGCCCGCGGACACCAGTTCCTGGCGGCCGGACTCCTCGTCGTCGCGCGTGTGCCGCACCACGACGAACGCGGCCATCAGGCCGGTCAGGGCGGCCCCGAGCACGGTGAACCGCCACGCGGTGAGCGCGCCGGTGCCGTCCCAGCCGAACATCGGACCGTAGAAGGCGCGCAGCGACGCGTTGCCGTTCATGCTCGCGGCCAGGTCGGCGCGCTTCTGCGCGGTGTCGTAGAGGCTGCCGAACGAGCTTCCGGTGGCGAGCACGACGGCGGTCAGGCCGGCGACCCAGGCCGCGATCATCGCGCGGTCGCGGCGCAGGGCGAGCCGGCCGAGGGTGCCGGTGGCCGCGTAGGCGCTCATCGGGCGGATCCGTTCCGCGGGGCGGCGGCCGTCTCGGTTCCGTCGGCTTGGTCGGCTTGGTCGGCTTGGTCGGCTTGGTCGGCTTGGTCGGCTTGGTCGGTTCCGTCGTCTTGGTAGTGCCGGAGGAACAGTTCCTCCAGGGTCGGCGGGGTGCTGGTCAGGCTGCGGATACCGGAGGCGCCGAGGACCGCGAGGACGTCGCCGATGCGGTCGCTGTCCGCCTGGAGCCGCACCCGGTGCCCTTCGACGGCCAGGTCGTGCACGCCGGCGACGTCTGCCAATCCGTTCGGCGGGCCCGCGAGTTCGGCGGTCACGGAGGTACGGGTCAGGTGCCGCAGTTCGGCGAGCGTGCCGGTTTCCACCGTGCGGCCCTGCCGGATGATGCTCACCCGGTCGCACAGCGCTTCGACCTCGCTGAGGATGTGGCTGGACAGCAGCACGGTGCGGCCGCGTTCGCGCTCGTCGGCCACGCACTGCTGGAACACCTCCTCCATCAGCGGGTCGAGCCCGGAGGTCGGCTCGTCGAGGACGAGCAGGTCGACGTCCGAGGCGAACGCCGCGACGAGCGCCACCTTCTGCCGGTTGCCCTTGGAGTAGGCCCGGCCCTTCTTGGTCGGGTCCAGCTCGAAGCGGTCCACGAGTGTCGCGCGCCGCGCCGGGTCGAGGCCGCCGCGCAGCCGGCCGAGCAGGTCGATGACCTCGCCGCCGGTCAGGTTGCGCCACAGCGTCACGTCGCCCGGCACGTACGCGAGCCGCCGGTGCAGGGCCACCGCGTCCCGCCACGGGTCGCCGCCGAGGAGTTCCGCGGTGCCCCCGTCCGCGCGCAGCAGGCCGAGCAGGACCCGGATCGTGGTCGACTTGCCCGCCCCGTTGGGCCCGAGGAACCCGTGCACCTCCCCTGTGCGCACCTCCAGATCGAGCCCGTCGAGGGCGACGGTACGGCCGAACGTCTTGCGCAGCGCCGCCGTGCGGATTGCGGTGTCCATGCCTCCGCAATCTACTCTGGATTCAGAAAATCGTGAAGATTAAGAAAGTGCATAAGCCCGATAGGCTGACCGGTGCGTGCCGAGGAGCAACGGGGACAGAGAGCGAGGCCGGCGGTGAGCACACCCCCAGGACCCGGGGATGCGGTCGACGCATTCGTCGAGCGGTTTGCGGGCGACATGGCCGAAGCCGGCATGCCGCGCATGCCGGCCCGCGTGTTCGCCGCCCTGCTGGCGTCCGAGGACGGCGTCCTCGGCTCCGCCGACCTCTCCGCCCGGCTGCGCATCAGCCCCGCGGCCGTCTCCGGCGCGGTCCGCTACCTGTCACAGGTCGGCATGATCGCCCGCGAACGCGAGCCCGGTACCCGGCGCGAGCGCTATCGGGTCCGCAACGACCAGCTCTACCAGGCCATCGCCAACCGCGACCGGATCCTCTCCCGCTGGGAAGCCACTCTGCGCACCGGCGTCGACGCGGTCGGCCCGGCCACCGGGGCGGGCGAACGCCTCATCGAAACCGTGGAGTTCTTCACGTTCATGCAGCAGGAGCTGGCGGGCATGCTGGAGCGCTGGCAGGCCCGGCAGCGGCAGCCCGGCGACTGACGCCGGGACATGGGAGCGGCCCCGCCCCCCGGGTCGGGGGACGGGGCCGCGCCGCGCGCCGTCGGCCGGTCAGGCCTTCGGCACCGTCCACAGCTGGTTCTTGCCGGTGGTCGCCTTGTAGAGCTGAACCGCCGTGCCGTCCGTGGTCTTCCCCCCGGTCACGTCCAGCACCTTGCCGGAAGCCACGTGCACGATCTGGCCCTTGGCGTTGACGGCCCACTTCTGGGCCGCCGACCCGTTGCAGGTGTAGAGCTGGATCTTGTTCTTGTCCACGCTCTTGTTGGAGTAGTTGTCCAGGCACTTGCCCAGGATGTTGATGCTGCCGTCGGCGTTGAGGATCCACGACTGCGCAGCGGTGTTGTTGCACTTGTAGATCTGGACCTGGGTCCCGTCGGCCGACTTGCCGCCGCGGGCGTCGAGGCACTTGCCGCCGACGCCGACGACCGGGCCCTGCGCCGGCGGCTTCGCGCCGCCGTTCGCGGCCAGCGTGCGCAGGCCCTGCAGGTCGAACTGCTGGACGTAGCGACCCGCCGCGCGGTCCTTGTACGCGGTCGACGGGCGGCACATCACCGGCAGTTCGCCGGCGTCCGTGCCCTTCGCGCAGTCGCCTTCCCGGGTCGAGTTGTTCGCGTGCGCCAGGCCCATCGTGTGGCCGAGTTCGTGGGCGATGTGGTTCTTGAAGAACGTCGCGCCGCCCCAGTCCGCGCGCGGTGCGCCGGTCGAGGTGAGGAACTCGGAGTCGATCCACGCCTCGCCGCTGACCGTCGTCTTGTTGCCGTTGTACCAGTAGAAGCCGCAGCTGAAGTTGGCCGCGCCGCTGCCGTCGGTGACGCCCTTGTAGCTGGTGGAAATGCCCGAGCCGCCGGTCGGCTTGCACGGCCGGTTGTGCAGCATCACCAGCACGTCCCCGGCCGCGCGCTGGTAGGCGGTGCCCACCGGGTGCGTGTCGACGGTGTAGCGGATGTTGGTGATCTGCGACATCTGCGCCGCGATCGACTTCACGTAGGGGCCGAGCCAGTCCGCCGCCCGCTGGTCGCGGAACTTGAACGTGTAGCCCGTGGTCATCAGGTTGGTCGCCGCGTTCGACTTCCAGCCGAGGCCCGACGGCGGGGCCGCCGCGGTGACCGCTGCGCTGAACGCCGCGGGGCCGCCCTCGGCGATCGCGTTGGCGTCGTCGCCTTCCACCGGCCCGGTCAGGCCCGTGCCGGCCGCCGCGTCCGCGGCCGCCTCGGCGGACGGACCCGGCGTCGGGTCCGCCGTGGCCGCGGCCGTCGCGGAACTTCCGGAACCGGACGACGACGCATCCGCCAGCTGGATTCCGGAGTAGACGGCTATGGCGCCGACGGCGGCGATCACGACCGCACGGCGTGAACGATTGGCTCGCACTGAAGAGGATTCCCCTCGGAAACGGATGCGGGGCGCAAACGGCCCCGCCGGACGGCAGCGTACGGGTCGCACCACCGCCCCCGGCTATCCCGCGGACGCACGGACGACTGACGGAAACCGGACACCCGGTGCGCCGGGCCGCAAGGCGTTCGCCCGGGCCGAGCGGAATCACGGTGGCCGGTTTCCGGCTGCCCTGCGGCGCGCAGAGGCCGCGCGGCGGGGCGATCCCGCGTAGTTCAATGGACCGCATGTCCGACTCCGCGCCATTGGCGACCGCAGAAGGTCCCGACACCGCACCCCGCCCCGCCGCAGCGGAACCCGCCGCCCCCGCCTGGGAACGGCGGTTCCGGGCGCCCCGCGTGTCCCTGCCCGACTGGGCCGAACATGCCCCCGACCGCTCGGTGTTCCTGTCGAACGCCTCGGGCCGGTACGAGATCTACGCGTGGGACCGGTTCACCGGTGCACAACGGCAGGTCACCGATCGTCCCAACGGCACCACGACCGCGTGCATCGACCCGACCGGCACGTGGATCTGGTGGTTCGCGGACACCGACGGTGACGAGTTCGGGGTGTGGATGCGGCAGCGCTTCGAAGGCGGGCCCGACGAGGAAGCCGCACCGGGACTCGCTCCGGCCTACCCGGTCGGCCTCACCATCGGCGCCGACGGCCTCGCCGTGGTCGGCCGCTCGACCGACGAAGACGGTTCCACCGTCCACGTCGTCCGCCCCGGCACCGACCCGGTCACCATTTACCGGCACCGCGAGTCGGCAGGCGTCTCCGCGCTGTCCGAAGACGACACGCTGCTCGTCATCGAGCACAGCGAGCACGGCGACACCATGCACCCCTCGCTGCGCGCCGTGCGCCTGGACGGCACACTGGTCGCCGACCTGCACGACGGCGTGCCCGGCGAACCCCCGGCCTCCGGTCTGGAAGCGACCGGGTTCGCGCCGATCCTCGGCGACTCGCGCGTCCTGGTCCGGCACCAGCGCCGCGGCCGCTGGGAGCCGCTGATCTGGAACCCGCTCACCGGCGAGGAGCAGGACATCGACCTCGGCCTGCCCGGCGACGTCGCGGTCGACTGGTACCCGGACGCGAGCGCGATCCTCGTCGAGCACGAGCACCACGCCCGCTCCGAGCTGTACCGGTACGAACTCGCCACCGGCACCCTGGAGCGCTTGGAGACCCCGCCCGGCACCGTGCTCGGCGCGGGCGCCCGCCCCGACGGCACCGTCGAATACCTGTGGTCGAGCGGGGAACGCCCCAGCGAACTGCGCTCCACCGGCGGCGGCACCGTGCTCGTGCCGCCGGGCGAACGCGCCCCCGGGTCGGTGCCCGTGGAGGACGCGTGGGTGGAAGGGCCCGGCGGCGCGATCCACGCGCTGGTGTCCCGTCCGGTCGGCGTGGGCCCGTTCCCGACGGTCTTCGAAGTGCACGGCGGCCCCGCCGCTCACGACGGCGACCACTTCGCCCCCGGCGTCGCCGTGTGGGTCGACCACGGGTTCGCCGTGGTCCGGGTCAATTACCGCGGCTCGACCGGCTACGGCAAGGCGTGGTCTGACGCGCTGCGGCAGAACGTCGGCCTGACCGAGCTGGAGGACATCGCCGCGGTCCGCGCCTGGGCGGTCGAGTCCGGGCTCGCCGACCCCGAACGGCTCGTGCTGTCCGGCGGCTCGTGGGGCGGCTACCTGACGCTCCTCGGCCTCGGCGTGCAGGCCGGGGACTGGGCGCTCGGCCTCGCCGCGGTGCCGGTCGCCGACTACGTCGCCGCCTACGAGGACGAGATGGAAGGCCTCAAGGCGATGGACCGCACGCTGATCGGCGGCTCGCCCGACGAGGTCCCGGAGCGCTACGCCAAGGCGTCCCCGATCACCTACGTCGAGAACGTCGGCGTGCCGGTCTTCATCAGCGCCGGCGTCAACGACCCGCGCTGCCCGATCCGGCAGATCGAGAACTACGTCGCGCGCCTGGCCGCCCTCGGCGTGGTGCACGAGGTCTACCGGTACGACGCGGGCCACGGCTCGGCCGTCGTCGAGGAGCGGATCCGCCAGGTCCGCAAGGAACTCGACTTCGTGGCCCGCCACCTGCCGCGCCGCTGAACACGCGAGGGCGGGTGCGGCCACCGGCCGCACCCGCCCTCGTCGTCGCCTCCGCTACGCCTCCGCGGGCGCGCCCTCCGGCTCCAAGCCCAACTCGCGCAGCAGCGCGGCCTCTTCCGCTTCCTGGCGCTCCTCGATCTCGCGGCGCACCACCCGCCACCACAGGAACACCGACGCGCCCGCGAACACGAACCATTGCGCGGTGTACCCGAGGTTCTGCCATGCCCGCCCGGAAATCCCGTTGCTCTTCTGCTCCTTCGCGGGCGGCACCGGCTGCAGCACGGCATCGCCGGCCGGATCCTGCGCGGTGAGCGCGACGTAGCCGTCGTAGATCGGGTACGGCAGCACGTTGACCAGCTCGGGCGTGCTGATCAGCGAGACCTGCCCGGCGGGCAGGCCCGCGATCCGGTCGATGCCGGAGCCGTGCTCGGTCTCGGACAGCTCCAGGCGACCGGTCAGCCGCACCTCGCCCGCGGGCGGCGCGGGAGCCTGGGTGCCTTCCAGCCAGCCCCGCACGACGGGGACGGCCGGGCCGCCGGACGCGGGCTGGAACGGGGTGAGGACATAGCTGCCCTTGCGCCCGTCCAGCGTGCGGTCGACCACGACGAGCTGGTGCGCGGCGTCGAACCGGCCGGACACCTCGACGGTGCCGCCGCGATCGTCCGGCGTCACCACCGTGCCGTTGCGCAGCCGCTCGGCCAGCGCGACGGGCGGCTCGGCGGCGGCCTGGGCCGCGGACGGCCCGCTGCTCTTGTGCTCGTTGTAGCGGTGGAACTGCCACAGGCCGAGCGCCGCGCACACCGGGACGGCGACCAGTACCAGGACGTGGAACGCCAGCCATCGGGGCTGCAGCAGGAAGCGGTGTCGCACCCCACCACGGTAACCGTCAGCCCGCGGCGCGCGGGAACGCCCCCACCGGATACACCTCGGTCCGGTACACCACCCCGCCGCACGCCGGGGTCAGCGGCACCTCGGCCATCTTCACCCCGCCGTCCGCCAGCATGTACGCGAGCGACGGAATCGGCGGCGGCGGCCCGGCCTGGCCGTCGCCCGGCGTGCAGCTGCCGTTGGCGCCGGTGCCGCGCGTCGGCAGCCACGCGAACTGGAACTCGTACGCCGCGCCCGCCCGGACCGTCAGCGGCGCGGTCGGCGCGGTCACCGAGGGCAGCCGGACCGCCAGGTCGCCCGCTTCGTGGAACTTCACCTGCACCTGCACCGGCGGATTGCCCGGCGCGGCGGCGACCAGCACGATCCCCGCCCCGGAGACCGAGCAGTCCCGCCGGGACACGTTCCGCACCTCGAGCACGCCGTACGCGATGCCGTCCGAACCGGGCGCCGCCAGCGTCGTGCCGGAGCCCTGCTCGAGGTCCTTCACCTCGCACGCCTGGGCCCCGGTCGGCAGCGTCGAGGTCGCGGTGGCGGTCGGCGACGCGGTGGCGGTCGCCGTGGCCGTCGGCAGGACCGGCGCGACGACGACCGTCGTCGTCGCGGTCGCCTGCGGGCCCCCGGTCGTGCGCGGTTTGGCACCGTTGCCGTTCGACCCGGCCACTCCCGACGAGCCGTCGGTGCCGCGGCTCTCCTGGTCGTCGTCGTTCTCGCCCTGGTCGTTCTGGCCGCCGCCCGCGGACGACTGAGAGGACGTTTTTGCACTCTTCTGGGACGTCTGGTCGCTGAGCACCGCGGTGCGCACCACCGGCGTCGCGATGGCCAGCACCGCCACCGTGGCCAGCGCGGTCGCCCCCGCGGCCCGTCGGCGGCGACGCCGGGCGGGCACCGCGACGCGCAGCCGTTCGAGCGCGCCCGGGGCGGGCTGGATATCGGCCACCGCGTCGTGCAGACGGCGGCGCACCTCCTCGGACAGGCCGTCCGGCAGTTCGCCGGACGAACCGCCCGGCCGACCCGGGCCCTCGTTCATCGCGGTCACGACGTCTCCATCCGGGCCCGCAGTGCCTCGAGCCCTCGCGAGCCGTACGCCTTCACCGAACCCACCGACAGTCCAAGCAGGTCAGCCACCTGAACCTCCGTCAGATCCGCGTAGTAGCGCAGCACGATCACTTCCCGCTGCCGCCTGGGCAGGTCCCTCAGCACGCGCACGAGGGCGTCGCGTTCGAGCACGCTGTGCGCGCCCTCCTCCGCCGCCGGCTCGTCGGCGGTCGGCCGGGGCATCAGGCGCAGCGCCATAAGCCTCCGCCGCAGAGTAGACCGCGAGAGGTTCACGACAGTCTGCCGCAGGTACGCAAGCGTCTTGTCGGGTTCCCGGAGCCGGTGCCGGGCCACGTGCACCCGGACGAACGCCTCCTGCACGACGTCCTCGCACGAATGCGGGTCGTCCAGGAGCAGCGCGGCCAGCCGCAGCAGCGTCGGATAGTGCCTGCGGTATGTCTCGGTGAGCAGGTCGACGGAAACGCCCTCGTCTGAGGCCACCGCCGCTCCCGCCGCCGATCCGAACGCCACCCCCGCCGCCGCGTCCGGTGCCGACACCCACGTGAGGGAATCACCGCCCGCCGACACCTCGGCAGGCGGGTGCGGCGGGCGGACGACGCCCCGCTCGACCCGTGGTTCCACCCCCACCAACTCCGCCACGAACGTTAGACAGCCGATGTCCCCGGAAGGTTGTACGGAAGTGCCGGGAAGTCCGTACCGGCCTCCCCCCGATCCGCGCCCCACACGCTACTGGTTGACGCGCCGTCAGGAGAGGGGTTCGCCGGGTCCGGTCCCCCGGCATGCCGACGGCCGGCGTCCCTCCGCACGGGAGGGGCGCCGGCCGTCGTCGGCCCGGGGCTGCGGTCAGCCCTCCTGGGCGGTCAGTTCCGCCGCGATCAGCTCCGCGATCTGCGCGGTGTTGAGCGCCGCGCCCTTCCGCAGGTTGTCGCCGCACATGAACATGTCCAGCGTGTTCGGGAAGTCCAGCGCCTGGCGCACCCGGCCGACCCAGGTCGGGTCGGTGCCGACCACGTCGGCCGGCGTCGGGAACTCGCCGTTCTCCGGGTCGTCGCACAGCACGACACCCGGGGCTTCGGCGAGGATCTCGTGGGCGCGCGCGACCGTGACGTCCCGCTCGAACACCGCGTGCACGGCGAGCGAGTGCGTCGTGACCACCGGGACGCGCACACAGGTCGCGGACACCTTGAGGTCCGGCAGCCCGAGGATCTTGCGCGACTCGTTGCGGACCTTCAGCTCCTCGGACGACCAGCCGCCGTCCTTGAGCGAGCCCGCCCACGGCACCACGTTGAGCGCGAGCGGCGCCGGGAACGGCCCGAAGTCGCCCACCGCGCGCCGCACGTCGCCCGGCTGGGTGCCCAGCGTCGCCGACCCGGCGACCTTCGCCAGCTGCTCGCGCAGCGTGTCGATGCCCGGCTGACCGGCGCCGGACGCCGCCTGGTACGACGACACGACCAGCTCGCGCAGGCCGAGTTCGGCGTGCAGCGCGCCCAGCGCGACGACCATGCTCAGCGTCGTGCAGTTCGGGTTCGAGATGATGCCGCGCGGGCGGAGGCGCGCCGCGGCCGGGTTCACCTCGGGGACGACCAGCGGGACCTCGGGATCCATCCGGAACGCGCCGGAGTTGTCGACCGCGACGGCGCCCTTGGCGGCGGCGATCGGCGCCCACTGCGCGGAGACCTCGTCCGGCACGTCGAACATCGCGACGTCGACGCCCTCGAAGCACTCCTCGGAGAGCGCGACGACCTCGACCTCTTCGCCGCGCACGACGAGCTTCTTGCCGGCCGAACGCGGCGACGCGATCAGCCGGATCTCGCCCCACACGTCCTGCCGGGTCGACAGCAGCTCGAGCATGACCGAGCCGACCGCACCGGTCGCGCCGACCAGGGCGAGAGTGGGCTTGCGGGTGGTGCTCATCGGCCGGTACCTCCGTAGACGACGGCCTCTTCGGTTTCGGCGTCGAGACCGAAGGCGGTGTGGACGGCCTGGATGGCGGTGGGCACCTGGTCCGCGCGGCACACCACCGAGATGCGGATCTCCGACGTGGAGATCAGCTCGATGTTGACGCCCGCGTTCGACAGCGCCTCGAAGAACTCCGCCGTGACCCCGGGGTGCGACCGCATGCCGGCGCCGACCAGCGAGATCTTGCCGATCTGGTCGTCGTAGCGGAGCGACTCGAAGCCGATCTCGTCCTGGATCTTGGTCAGCGACTCGATGGCCTTGTGGCCGTCGGTCATCGGGAGCGTGAAGGAGATGTCCGTGCGCCCGGTGGACGCGGCCGACACGTTCTGCACGACCATGTCGATGTTGATCTCGGCATCCGCGATCGTGCGGAAGATCTTCGCGGCCTCGCCCGGCTTGTCCGGGACCCCGACCACGGTGACCTTGGCCTCGCTGGTGTCGTGGGCGACACCGGAGATGATCGCCTGCTCCACGTCGTCCCCTTCGGACTGGCTTCGTACCCACGTGCCCTGGTGTCCGGAGAAGGACGACCGCACGTGGACGGGCATGTTGTAGCGGCGCGCGTACTCGACGCAGCGCAGGTGCAGCACCTTCGAACCGCTCGCGGCCAGCTCCAGCATCTCCTGGTAGCTGATCGCGTTGATCTTGCGAGCCTTCTTGACCACCCGGGGGTCGGCGGTGAACACGCCGTCGACGTCCGTGTAGATCTCGCAGACCTCGGCGTCCAGCGCGGCGGCCAGCGCGACCGCCGTGGTGTCCGAGCCGCCGCGGCCCAGCGTGGTGATGTCCTTGGTGTCCTGCGAGACACCCTGGAAGCCGGCCACGATCGCGACCGCGTCCTCGTCGAGCGCCGAGCGGATCCGGCCGGGCGTCACGTCGATGATGCGTGCTTTGTTGTGCACAGAGTCGGTGATCACACCGGCCTGGCTGCCCGTGAACGACCGCGCCTCGACACCGAGGTTTTTGATCGCCATCGCCAGCAGCGCCATCGAGATCCGCTCACCGGAAGTGAGCAGCATGTCCAGCTCGCGGCCGGCAGGAATGGGGCTCACCTGCTGGGCGAGGTCGATCAGCTCGTCCGTCGTGTCACCCATCGCGGACACCACCACGACCACCTCGTGGCCCATCTTCTTGGTGTCGACGATCCGCTTGGCGACGCGCTTGATGCCGTCGGCATCGGCCACGGAGGAGCCTCCGTACTTCTGCACGACAAGGCCCACGTGCGCTCCTCGGTTCGTTTTGGCTGCAGTCGGGACAGTCTAACGAGGCCACCGCAACCGCCACGTTCTATTCACATAGTGAGACGTTCGTATCACTTTTTGAACACTGTCCCGCGAAAGCGACGAAATGTGGCGCGGCGGCCGGGCCGGGCGCGAAAACCTGCGGCGGCTCCGTTCGGGACGGACCCGGCCGCGGCCGCTCGCGTCCGGCGTCAGCCCTTCTGCGGCGGCCCGCCCAGCACCACCGCGTCGTCCAGCTGCTCGGCCAGCTGGTCCGCCAGCTCGTTGCCCAACGCGTCGTCCACCGCCGCCTCGACACCGTCGCCCACCGCCGCGTCCAGCCGCGCGTGCGCGACGACCGCCTGCAGCGCGCGCAGCACGGCGCTGGCCGTGGCGCCCCAGTTCGCCAGGTAGGAGAACTGCCACCACCAAAGTGCCTCGGTCGTCCGGCCGGCGCGGTGGTGCGCCAGACCGTGCATGAGGTCGGTGACGACGTCCGCCATGTCGTCGGAGATCCGGAACGCGACCGGCTTCGGGCGCGGGACGTACGGGTCGAACACCTCGTAGTAGACGTCGATGGGTTCGAGCAGCTCCGAAAGGTCGCTGCGCAGCGCGTCCACGTCGGGGTCCGGGCCGGAATCCGGCTCGAACCGCTCGTCGGGCAGCACGTCGGCGATCGCGCCGAGACGGCCGCCCGCGAGCATCAGCTGAGACACCTCGAGCAGCAGCATCGACACGGCCGCCCCGGGCTCCTCGCCCTTGGCCACCTCCGTGACGGCCACCACGAAGCTCTCGATCTGGTCGGCGATTTCCGCGGTGAAGTCGGTCAGGTCGTCAGACATCGAGCAGTCGTCTCCCCTCAAAGGCACGCCCGAGGGTCACCTCGTCGGCGTACTCCAGGTCGCCCCCCACCGGCAGCCCGCTGGCCAGCCGGGTCACTTTGAGACCCATCGGCTTGCAGAGGCGGGCCAGGTACGTCGCGGTCGCCTCTCCTTCCAGATTCGGGTCGGTCGCGAGGATGAGTTCGGTCACGGTCCCGTCCGCCAGCCGCGTCATGAGCTCGCGGATGCGCAGGTCGTCCGGACCCACCCCCTCGATCGGGCTGATCGCCCCGCCGAGCACGTGGTAGCGACCGCGGAACTCGCGGGTCTTCTCCACCGCGACCACGTCCTTGGACTCCTCGACCACGCAGATCACCGCGGGATCGCGGCGCGGGTCGAGGCAGATCCGGCACTGCTCGGCCTCGGCGACGTTGCCGCAGACCGTGCAGAACCGCACCTTGTCCTTGACCTCCACCAGCGCGTTCACCAGGCGGCGCACGTCGGCGGGGTCGGCGGCGAGCAGGTGGAAGGCGATCCGCTGCGCGCTCTTCGGACCGACGCCGGGCAGCCTGCCCAACTCGTCGATGAGGTCCTGAACGGCGCCTTCGTACACCTTGGGTCGCTCCTCGGGTCGATGTCTCTCGTCTTCTTTTGTATTACGGGAGGTGTAGTGGCCGCATCAAGGCTCGGGCAGGTGGCGGTTTTCGCCTCCGGTTTTCGCTTCGGTTTCCGCTTCCGGTTTTCGCCGTCGGCTGCGGACCGTCGCGGCCCGGGTGCGGGCGGTGGCCGCGGTGTCGCTCCACCGCCGCCGCACGCACCGGACCGGACCGGCTACATGCCCGGCAGTCCCAAGCCGCCGCCGAGACCGCCGCCGCCCAGGCCCTGGGCCAGCGGGCCCATCGCCCGGGACGCCAGCTCGGTCGCCGCGCGGTTCGCGTCGCGCACCGCGGCGACGATCAGGTCGCCGAGCGTCTCCGTGTCCTCAGGATCCACCGCGTCGGGCGAGATCTCCAGAGCCAGCAGCTCACCGGCGCCGCTCACCGTCGCGGTGACGAGCCCGCCACCCGCGGTGCCCTTCACCTGCGTCCGCGCGAGTTCTTCCTGCGCGGCCATCAGGTCCTGCTGCATCTTCTGCGCCTGCTGCAGCAACTGCTGCATGTCGGGCTGGCCACCACCGGGAAACACCAGGGGCACCCTTCGTCGCGGTCTGGGCAGCCCGGAAAGAACAGGGCTGCGCGTACGGCTCGAGCCTACGGCGTCGGGCCGACCGGAGGTGCCCGGAGGCACGCCGGGCCGGGGCGCGGGGGGCGCGACGGGGGCGCGTGCGGGGGGGGTGGGGAGTCGGGGTGGGGGGCGGGAGGCGGGGAGTCGGGGTGGGGTGCGGGTCGGTGCCGACGTGGGCGACTGATGCCCGAGCTTCGACGGGCCGCGCAGGTGCTGGGGCGGGCGCGGTGGGGCTGTTGGGCACGCGGGGGCATGAGGGTGTGGCGCGTGGCGCCCCCTGCGGCGGATTCGGCGGGCTGAGCGTGCGGGCTGACCTGGCTGTCGGCTGTCGGCTGTCGGCTGTCGGCTGTCGGCTCGACCTACAACGCGTCCGGCGCCCGGTTCAGCGGCGGTCCCTCGCGTGTGCGGGGTTGGTCGCGGCGTCCGGGGACTTCGACGAGGGCGGGCCAGACGTCGCGTCTCTGAGGCGGGGCCGGACCCTGCGCCGCTGCGGGCGGGGCCAGGCCAGGGGTGTCCTCGCCGAGGGGCGGCTGCGCAAGGGCCGCCGACGTGCGTGCGCCCTCGCCTGCCTGTCCACGCCCGTCGCATGGCGCGTCGTCCCAGGTCGGTCCGGCGCCGCCTGTTTCGGGTGGCAGCGGCCAAGCCCTGCGTCAGGTGTGCCGTCGGCCGCGGCATTCCTGCGGTGCTGGTTGAGCCGCCCGCCCCCCGGGCCTCCGGGTGCGGAGCGGTCCCGCCGTGCCTTACATGTTGCGGGTTTCCTCGATCACCGTGGCGCCGAGTTCGCGGACGAGGAGTTCGTGGCTGGTGAAGGCGTCGTCCGCGATGTCCTCGTCGTCGTACGCGGCGATGTCGTCTTCCGGGGCAACCGGCGGCGGCGCGTACTCCGGCGGGACGTAGTCGTCCGGCGGCGGGGCCTGGGGCTCCGGTTCCGGGGGCGGCGGGGCCGCCTGCGGGGGCGGCGTGTCCTGCGGGGCACGGGACGTGGCCGGCCAGCCGCCGGTGGACGGGGCCGGGGCCGCGGGCTGCGGCGGGGCGGGGGGCTGCGCGGGGGCGGGGGCGAATCCGCGGCCGCCGCCGCCCGAATTGCCGCCGTACGGGGCCGGGCCGCCGCCGCCCGAGCCGGGGTCGACGATGGCTTCGATGCGCCAGTCGAGGGCGAACGCATCGATGATCGCCTGGCGCAGCACCTCGTCGTGTCCGCTGTTGACGAACCCGTCCCGGGTGCCCGCGTTCTCGAAGGCGACCTGGAGCGTCTTGCCGTCGAACCCGGCCACGGACGCCCGCTGCAGCAGCATCCACGTCACACGCTTGCGGCCCTTGACCGCGTCGATGATCTGCGGCCACATGCCGCGTACCCGGTTGACGTCTCCGCCCCCGGCCTGCGGGGCCGAGCCCTGCGGTGCGGGCGCGCTCGGCGCCTGGGCCGTCTGGGCCGTCTGGGCTGCCGGGGCGGACTGTGGTGCGGCCGCCTGCGGCGGAGCCGCCTGCTGGGGCGCGCGCGAGGACGACGGCCAAGCGCCGGGGGCGCGGCCGGACGGCTGCGGGGCCGGTGCGGCGGCGGGCGGCGGGGCTGCCTGGCGGGGAGCCGGAGCCGGAGCCGCCGGTTCCGGAGCCTGGGGGCGCGGGGCGGGCCGGGACACCGGCGGGGCGTCTTCGAAGTCCGCGGCGGACGGGGCCGACGGGGCTGAGGGGGCGAACCCCGCACCCCCGGACGCCGGCACGCCGAGTTCGACCCGCCGCTCCAGCCGGTCGAGCCGCGCGCCGAAGGCCTGGTCGCCCGCGTCCGCACCCGGCAACAGGACGCGCGCGCAGATGAGTTCGAGCTGGAGCCGGGGCGACGTGGCACCGCGCATCTCGGTCAGGCCGGTATTGACGATGTCCGCGGCCCGGGTGAGTTCCGCTTGGCCGAAGGCGCGGGCCTGCCCGACCATGCGCTCGAGCTGGTCGCCGGGGACGTCGATGAGCCCCTTGTCCGCGGCGTCCGGGACGGCGGCGAGGATGACCAGGTCGCGGAGGCGTACCAGCAGGTCGGCGACGAACC
Organism: Uniformispora flossi; assembly: GCF_049534875.1. Lineage (NCBI taxonomy): Bacteria > Bacillati > Actinomycetota > Actinomycetes > Kitasatosporales > Streptomycetaceae > Uniformispora > Uniformispora flossi. The sequence continues at coordinate 16,659 of NZ_JBMULZ010000031.1, read as the reverse complement.
GGCGCGGGTCGTAACCGCCCTCGATGACCCGGTCGACGACCTGGAAGGCGGCGGCACCGTCCCGGCCGCCGAACGCGTCGGTGATCTCGTCCATCAGCGCGCGGTCGGTGTAGCCGAGGAGCGACGTGGCCATGGCGTACGTCACGCCCTGCTCGTCGGCACCGGCCAGCAGCTGGTCCATCACCGACATCGAGTCGCGGACCGACCCCGCGCCGGCCTGCACGACCAGCGGGAACACGGCCTTCTCGACCTGGACGTCCTCTTCCGCGCACACCTTTTCCAGGTAGTCGCGCAGCACGCCGGGCGGCACCAGGCGGAAGGGGTAGTGGTGGGTGCGCGAGCGGATCGTCCCGATGACCTTCTCGGGCTCGGTCGTCGCGAAAATGAACTTCAGGTGCTCCGGCGGCTCCTCGACCACCTTGAGCAGCGCGTTGAAGCCCGCCGACGTGACCATGTGGGCCTCGTCGATGATGTAGATCTTGAACCGCGAGCTGACCGGCGCGAAGAACGCCTTCTCCCGCAGGTCGCGCGCATCGTCCACACCACCGTGCGACGCGGCGTCGATCTCGATGACGTCGATGCTGCCGGGCCCGCCGCGCGCCAGATCCTGGCACGACTGGCACTCGCCGCACGGCGTCGGCGTCGGCCCCTGCTCGCAGTTGAGGCACCGCGCCAGAATGCGCGCGCTCGTGGTCTTGCCGCACCCGCGCGGCCCGCTGAACAAATACGCGTGGTTCACGCGGTTGTTGCGGAGGGCCTGCTGGAGCGGATCGGTCACGTGCTCCTGCCCGATGACCTCGGCATAGGTCTCGGGGCGGTAGCGACGGTAGAGCGCAAGCGACACGACGTCGACGATAGCCGGGCCGGGAGACATCCGGAGCCATGCCGCGTTCGGCGCAACCCGAACCGGCCCGGACCGACGGGGCGGGCGTCGGCCGCTGTGGACGATCCCGCGGCTATTCCCGCGAACAATCCTCCGGGCATGCAAAGACCCCCCGCGCACCCGACAGAGCCCGCCTACCCTTGCTGCCTTCCGGCCCTGGGGGGGTTTAGCAGGATGCCGCCACACGGGGGGTCCGGAGGCCACACTACCCGACGAGAGGACCGGCTCGCTGCCACCCGGCACGGGCGCGGCGCGACGGGTCCCGGCCGAGGGTGCGGTGCCGCGGCGGCGAGGCCCACGACGGACGGGTCTGCAGCGCTCGGGCGGGACGAAGGCGGGCGGACGGGGCGCGCGCCGCCGGATGCCATCCCGGGTGACGGCGGTGACGGCGGTGACGGCCGAGGCGACGGCGACGACGCCCGAGGCGACCGGGTGGAAGCGGCGACCCACCACCCCCGAGCCGACCCGCCGCAGCGAACCCCGCACGCCACCGGCGACCCCTCCCGGCCCCCCATCCGGATACTCGTGCGCAACCACCCCGCAGCCTCCGGTAAGCTATCCGGCGGAGGATTCGCCTAGTGGCCTAGGGCGCACGCTTGGAAAGCGTGTTGGGGGCAACCCCTCACGAGTTCGAATCTCGTATCCTCCGCCAGCCTGAACAGGCGAAACGTCGGCCCCCGCCGCAGCTTGGGTGGGGGCCGTCGTGGGAGTCGTGGCAGTTGGGGGTTCA
>NZ_JBMULZ010000031.1:0-15036 GCF_049534875.1 Uniformispora flossi | reverse complement strand
TGTTTTTTTTTATAATTGACTTTTTTTAACTGGTGTTGGGGGGTTGGTTTTTTTTTTTAATAAACACCGCCCCCCACCGGGGCGGGGGGGGGGGCCGACGTCGTCTTGGTTGCAGTTCTGGTTGCAGTTGCCCGCCAAATGCCCTGATCAGCCCTCTTGCCGTCCTGCCGTGTTCGCTGTGGTTCGGGCGTGGCCACGCAGCCAGCCATAGGGGGACAAGACCAGTCGGCCAAGCGGTCAGCAAAGGCACCGTTGCCGCCGGTCACCGAACTTCGGTGACCTCTACCCGCGCCTGGAGCTGTTGGCCCGGCTCGCCGATACGCCGTCCAACCAGAGGTCTGCCTGTTTCCCGGAACTGCGGGTCTCTGCCTGCGAGATGCCCAATACTGCTGAAGAGGCGCCTGGGGCTCGTGGGGCAGGCACCGTCACAGCAGCGACGACGTGGCCGCGGACGATGGGGATGCTCGAGTGCGTATGACGGATGCGGTCATCACCAACTTCCGTGCGCTGGAGCAGGTGGAGATCCGACTCGACGAACTGACAACTCTGGTGGTCGGACGGAACAACAGCGGCAAGACGTCGTTCGTCAACGTCTTCGAGAAGTTCTACTCCGGCGATGTCGAGTTCGTCCTCGAAGACTTCCCCGTGTCACGCATCGCGGACATCAAGGCGGCACTCGTCATCTACACCCAGTCCCAGGGGCAACGTGGTGCCGGCCGCCTCGAGCAGGCTGAATCCCTGCTCGCCCGCGCCGTGGAACTCCTCCCAGCGATCAGCCTCGCCATCACGATCGCCTACGACGAAGACGAGAGCCTTGCACCCGTCTCGGAGTTGATTCTTGATCTCGACGAGGACTGCCACGAGGTCAAGGTCGTGTCCGAACTGACGGTCGCCCACCCCAACCAGTTCCTGGCCGACTTCCACACTGCGAGCCAGCACGGGTCCGACGCGGCCGACAAGTTTCTGGGCCGGAGGTTCCTGCGGTACTTCAAGCCTGAGTATTGGGCTGTAGACACGACCGAGGGCTCGACGGGTCGGCGGTCCATCACCCGCGGAACGGCGATGAGCGTGCTCTCCGCCAAGTTCATCTACGCACAGAACAAGTTCGACGACACACCCTCGGACAAGACTCGCAACCTGTCGCGGACCTTCGAGGCGTTCTACAAAGCCAACAGCGATCTGGACATCCAGAATCTGAGCATCGCGAACATCGAGTCCGCACTCACCGAGGTGTCCAAGACGCTCGACGACAACTACGAGACGCTCTTCGGCCCGCTGTTCCGGTCACTGCAGGACTTCGGGGTCGAGTCGATCTCACCGATCCAGCGGCCCCGTGTCGTCTCCTCAATCGAGGGGGCGGGGCTGATGCGAGGGAGCACCCGGATCCAGTACCCCTCGGGCCCCGACGGAACTCATCTCCCGGAGGGGCACAACGGGCTCGGCTACAGCAAGCTCATCTTCACCATCCTGCAGATCATCGGATTTCACGCGGACTACGTCCGGGAGGAGCCGCAGCCAGCGCTGCAGCTGCTCTTCATCGAGGAGCCCGAGGCCCACCTGCATCCGCAGATGCAGGAGACGTTCATCCGAAATATCCGCGAGTTCATCCGTGGTCTCGAAGGTTGGAACGTTCAGGTTGTCATAACGACGCATTCCTCGCATATCGTCGCAAGTTGCTCATTCTCGTGCGTTCGGTACTTCGACTCGACCGGCACAGGTATCGTCATCAAAGACCTGTCCCGCTTCCGACAGCGAGTGCACCAGGAAGTGGACGGCGACGAGACTCTCCGCTTCCTGCAGCAGTACATGGAGCTGCGGCGATGCGACATGTTCTTCGCCGACAAGGTGATCCTGATCGAGGGGACCGCCGAGCGGTTGCTCCTGCCCGAGATGATTCGCCGGAGTGCGCCCAGTCTCGCCAACCAGTACATATCGGTGGTCGAGGTCGGCGACGGGTACGCCCTGCGATTTCGCGAGTTGCTGGGGTTCCTAGGTGTCCGGACCTTGATCGTGACCGACCTCGACTCGGTTGAGCCGCACGGCCGCGGTCGCAAATGCGCCACCGACGCGCCGGACGCGGTGACTTCGAACCAGACCCTAAAGGAGTGGCTGCCGGGCGAGAAACTCGTCCGAGCCCTCATCGAGTCGGACGACGTCAACAAGGTCCGAGGGCAGGTGCGCGTGGCGTACCAAGTGCCCGAAGGTGCCGACAGGCCGTGTGCGCGGAGCTTCGAAGATGCCTTCATCCTCGCGAACTGTGCCGAACTCGCCGCGAGCAGCGGCCGTATGGAGCTGGCCTCCGTGTTCCAGGATGAGACCGGAGCGGCATTGGGTGCCGCCGAGATCGAAGCGCAGGCGGCAGCGATCGCCAAGAGGATCGGCCGCAAGAAGACCGACTTCGCGTTCGATGTCATGCTCTTGGACCGCTGGGCCGTTCCCCGTTACATCGCCGAAGGTCTCCAGTGGCTGTCATAGATGCGATTGCTGAGGTCGAGGCGGCACTCGACGGCAACGAGAGCTTTCTCGTCGAAGCGGGTGCGGGGTCGGGCAAGACAACGGCACTCGTGCACGGACTGCGCCACCTTCTGGACGTGCGCGGGACCGAACTCAGCCGGACCCGCCGCCTCATAGCCTGTATCACGTTCACCAACGTGGCCAAGCAGCAGATCAGCGAGCGCATCGCTGCCGATCCTCGGGTGTACGTCGGCACCATCCACGAGTTCCTCTGGCATGTCATCAGCAATTTCCAGGACCCGCTCCGCACAGAACTCCTCACGCACAACATGACATTGCGGCGCCCAACCGAAGACCTCGAGTCTGCGCTGCCACCTGGGACACAGATCATCTACAGCGACCGCGGACGCCGGTTCGCCCACGGTGAGATCGGTCACGACGACGTACTCGCACTAGCAAGCCGGATGGTCACCCGCTATCCCAAGCTGGCCAGGATCGTTGCCGACCGATTTCCCGTGATCTTCGTCGACGAGTACCAGGACACGTCGCCGACAACCCTCGACATCCTGCTCAATCATGTCGCGGTCATTCCTGACACGACCTGCGTCATCGGACTCTTCGGCGACTCTATGCAGAAGATCTACCGAACCGGAATTGGCAAGGTGGAACATCCCAGGCTCAGGCGCATCACGAAGTTCGAGAACTACCGCTGCTCACAGCCAGTCGTCACCCTGCTCAACCACATACGGCCCGAGCTCCAGCAACACGTAGCTGGTCCTTCTCGTAACGGCGAGGTCTTGCTGCTCCTGAACAGCGCAATCTCAAGCGCAGCGGAACGCCTGGCCGCGGCTCGGCAACTCCTGTCCGAGCGTGGGTGGAACGACGAGGAGTCTAAGTATCTTCAGCTGACCCACCGAGGCATTGCAGGCACCCTGGACTACGCCAACCTGCTGAAGGTGTATGCCGACCAGCACTCCTTTGCGCGGGACGACCTGCTCGACGCCAGCGAGCCATACGCCAAGTATGCAGCGGAAATCGAGCACATCACGCAGGCATACTCAGACCAGGAGTACGGGGAACTCGGCCGTCTCTTGGGCTTGGCCGGAACGTGGGTGACCCGCCACGAGCAGAAGGCAGCAGTGGTTGCCCGGCTAAAAACACTCTGTGCCCTTCGCAACACTGGCACCATCGGGGACGTCGTCGACTTCGCCTCCCGACAAGACCTGCTGCGCAAACCGGCCCGGATCCGAGCCATAGAACGCGACTTCGAGCGCACCGATCTCGACGAAGCCGGGCAAGCCAGCGTGAAGTTCGCGCAAGACCTTCGGGCGGTCGCCTACCAGGAGATGGCCGCGATCTGCCGATTCCGAAATGAGCAGACCCCGTTCGCCACGCAACACGGTGTCAAGGGTGACGAGTTCCCAAACGTCGTCGTGCTGATCGAAGACGGCTCGTGGACACAGTTCCACATCGGCAAGATGATGGCCGGCACAGACAAGCCGGAACGTACAGAACGCTCCCGCAACCTCTTCTACGTGTGCTGCTCGCGGGCGGTGAACAACCTTGCCGTGGTCTTCCTGTCGGACCTTCCCGAGGAAGCCTCAAGCGTAGCGCGGGCGTGGTTCGCCGGGGCCACGGTCGTTCCCTAGTCGGCGAGCTATTCGTCTGCTCCGCTGGCAGGCTGCATTCGCTCGTTCGCGCCGAGGCGTCGCGTGTCGGCAGCCGCACGTACCGTGGTGCCTTCAGAGCCTCGGCGCCTGGAGCGGAGATGTTCGATCGAAACGTCGGCTACCCGACAGCGGTTGCGAGTTACGACGATGAAGGCGTGGACGCGGCCGTCGACTGGTGCTGCGAACACCTGGAGGAGCACGACACACTCACCGTGTGGACGAGCCTGAAGTCCAACCTTGCCAACTGCAGGCAGCTCGAACGGTTGGTCTCCAGGCACTCCAACGTTGAGCACGTGACCGCGCGTGGCGGGGCCTTCCTCCACACCATGGGCCCCGTATTGATGGCGTGGCCGGACATGGATGGCATCGGCAAGCTGGTGGAATCCGGCGGAGGCCGTATCCGCGCACTCTGCGTGATCACGTGGAGCGACGAGGCCATCCGGCCCTGGGTTTCGGCCGTGGCGCCGGAGATCCTGGGTGACGGCTCAGCGTGGCAGCAGTTGACACCAGCACTCGACAAGGTCGTTGCTGAGGCGATGAAGAGCCTCACTCTGACGATCAACCACAACAACACGATCTCAGCGGGGCACGAGAAAGACATGGTCGTCGGCACCCTCCTCGCCCTCCACGATGCGGGCATTCGGCTCGACGGTGAAGCGATGCAGGGCTGGGCACTCGCCAATGGGTGGTCTGGCCGGAACCCGCAGCGCCTAGCCAAGTACGTGCAGGACATCAACGCCGGAAAGCGTCCGCAGACACGCCATGTCCTACGCACCGACTATGTCGACCAGCTTCGGCGTCGAGCCGAGGCCAACGGTTAGGACCGCTGCGTCTACCGGTGTGGCAACCCAACGCCCGCACTATGTGGGTTCGGGATCACGTCCGGAACCCACCCGCTCCCTTGAGAATCACGCCGCGACCGGAAGACCGGGCGGAGCGCCCGCCCCATGTCGGCACATCCACTCAACGAGTCACCCAGTCAGCGTGATGGGTTTCGTAGGAACGCCATTGACGAGGTAGCGGCTGATGACGTTGGCCAGTCCGGTCGGATATACCGTGGCATCAGTTCTTGTGAGCTCGTCGACGGTCCACCAGCGGCGTTCGCGGATGGTGTCGGGGTGGTTGGCCGGTGTGAGGTCGATGGAGTCGGCCGCGACGGTCGCCAGGTAGTACGTCTCCGTCTGCCGAACGCGTTCGTTGCCGAACTGAAGTTCCTTCGTACGTACTGCCACGGCAGGCCCGGCAACCAGGAGACGAATCCCCAGTTCTTCATGCGTTTCGCGCAGCGCTGCTGCTTCTGTGGCCTCACCTGGCTCGACTCCGCCGCCGGGGGTGGCCCAGAAGCCGCCCTGTTCGTCGTACCGGAGCAGCAGCACGCGCGCGTTCTCGTCGAGGACGATCACGCGCGCGGCTTCGCGCAGGCGAAGGTTGTCCATGGCTTCCATGCTTCCAGGTGAGGGCCGCGCTGCCGATCTTGGCGACGATGACTCGAATCGCCAGACGCACGATGGCCGCCGTCAGGCTGATGGCTGGGCGGCGCCCGACGGGATTTGTGCGCGGATGTGGTGTGGCAGGGCAGCCGTGAGGATGGACCACGTGGACGTGGCGGCTGCGTCGTGGAGGGTGAAGCTGTCCTCGGGGAGCCAGTCGGCCAGATTGGTGAGGAAGTGGTGGTAGGCGGTCAGGAAGTCGCGGTCGAACCAGCGGCGGTAGCGTGCGTCGTGGGCGTGGGCGCTCCGGCGAGCCGTGGATTCGGTGGGGTCGATCAGCAGCACGAGGATCCGCTCGCTGGCGCCAGGGGTGGTCAGTCCGAACGCGGCGGCAAGCTCCAGAGCATGCTCGAAATCCTGTTGAGTCCCCTGCCCTGTGGCCATCGAGGCGTGGCGGTAGGCCAGGACTCCGATGTGGCAGCGGTCGGAGGCGAAGAGAAGCTCGGGGCGGTCGTGGCGCAGGCGCTGGGCGGCGTCCCGACGGCGCTGGGCCTCGGCAAGTAGCTCCCGTGCGATCTCGGCGTCCGGGCGGGACTCGTCGGTGGGGTGGGCCTCAGGGTGGATGATCACCTGCTGTGGCAGCGCCTGGTGGAGGCAACGTAGCGCGGTGGTCTTCCCGGCCCCGGGCATGCCGTCGAGCGCGATCACAGGGACGGTCTGCCGTCGGCTTCGAGGCCGTCCAGGACACGCGGCGCGAGCACAGCGATCTGCTCGGCGAGTTCGGTGTCGATCTCGGGCGCCCACTGGAGGGCCCAGCGGAAGTATCTGGCCGTGTGGAACAGCAGGTGGCGGGTGTCCACGTCGGTGGGCCGGCCGAGGCGGTGGCTCTCGGACTGGTAGGCGGCCAGCGCGAGGTGCGGATCGCGGCCACCGATGAGGCAGTTTTGGACGTAGAGGTTGGTCAGGTCTTCGTACACGCAGCCGATTCCGCAGCCCTCGAAGTCGATGAGCCCAGGGTCCAGCGCTTCGGCAAGGAGGAGGTTGCGGGCGGAGTAGTCGCCGTGGACGAACCCTGGAACGCAGGCGTTCTGCTCAGCCGCTTCGATGGCCGCCAGCACCGTGGTCAACCGATGGCGGACGGGGTGGTCGTCGTCGGGCATCGGCCGGATGGTGCGCCCGAACGGCGGCAGACCGTCCAGGGCGGCGACGGGAATGGCGTGCAGGCGCGCGGCGGTGGTACCGAGTGTGGCTGTGGCCTGCGCGTCGTCGGGGTCGGTCGGGGCGGTGCCGTCGAGGCGGGTGGCGCTCACCCAGGCCAGCGCGCCGTCCACAGTGTCGTGGCCGAGGACTTCGGGCACCCTGAGCCCTGCGGCCTGTGCCGCGGCGGTGAGTCCGGTGACTTCGCGCTCGGCGCGTTCGGCCGGACGGTGCGTGTACACCTTCAAGACGGCCTTCTCGGCAAGGAAAACCATGCTGCGGCCGCCGTAGCCGACGATGGCGTCCTGGTCGAAGGCGATGTCCAGTGCCGACTCGGCGGCTTGGCGTGCGCAGTCGATTTCGGTGGCCAGTTGGGCGAGCACGGGGTGTTGCGCGCCGTGGCCGACAGGGGTGGTCTCGCCCATGGAAGTCCTCGTCTTCTGCCGGGTGCGCCATTCGCGCAGCCAGTATGGGGGTTCGCCTGCCAACACCCGAATTTCCGGTTTCATCACTGGTGCGCCCGCAAGACTCGTGCGGGCGGCAGTACGGCGGTAGGCGTCCAGAGCGCGCGCCGCGATGGCGGTCCAGGAGAATTCGCACTGGGCGAGGCGACGGCCGGCGTTACCCAGGCGCCGCCGGAGCTGCTGGTCGTCGGTGAGTCGGGTGACCAGGTCGGGGAGGTCGGCCATGTCCGGGTGCGCGGAGATCAAGGCGAAGTTGCCCGGGTCGGGCAGGCCGGCGAATGCTTCCGGGGTGCCGACGACCGCGAGGCCGGCGGCCAGGTACTGGAGCACCTTGAGCTTCATGCCGCCGCCCGAATCCAATGGGGCCACGCCGACTTGGGCCGTGGCCAGTGCGCCGCGCAGATCGGGCACCGGTCCGTGCAGTCTCATGGCGCTGCCCGCCGCAAGTTTGCGCAGGCCCGCGGGGTAGCGGCCGTACATGTCGACGGAGCCGCCGACCGCGGCGAGGGTGGGGGCCAGGCGGTTGCGCAGGAACACTGCGGCTCGGGCGTTGGGTTCGTAGAACAAGTTGCCGACGAACGCGGTCCGTCCAGGCTGCTCGCGTGTGTAGTCGGGCCGCGGGCCGGGATCGACGCCGCACGGCAGGACGTGCACTGCCCGTGCCCGCAGCGCGGTTGCCAATTCGGCATCCCTGGGCGTGAACGCGACGACGGCGTCGGCGGCTGCGACAGCGGTGGCCTGGAGCACTGCGTCCTGCCGAACCGCCCATTCCCCGCTGCCGATCGTCCGGGCGAGCACGGCTTCGTCGTCGTGCATCTCGTACACGAGCGCGGCTCCGCCCGCGTCGGCCAGGGCGCGGCCGTAGCGGACGGTCAGCTGCGTGTTGGACATCACCAGGATGTCCGGCTCCAGTTCCCGGACCTGTGCGGTCAGCGCGCCGGTGTCCTCGTATAAGGCTTCGTAGGGCAGGTAGTGCACCGGGAACGGCCAATGGCGGGTCGGGACAGAGCGCGGGTTGAGGTCGCAAAGCAGCAGCGTTACGTCCGCTCCGGCCTCGGCCAGGGCCGCGTTCAGGTAGAGGGTGCGTGCGGCGGCGCCGGTCAGCGGCAGGGACCGCTGGAAGCCGGCGGTGTCGAACAGCACCGCGACCCGCAACGGTCGTCCCGCGGGCGTGTCAGCCATCGGTCTTCTCCGCTACGAAGCCGTCGCCGAAGACGAGGGCGTCGAGCGCGGTGTGGGAGAACGTGGCGACCGCGTCCGCCGGGGTCTCCACGATGGGCTCGCAGTTGTTGAACGACGTGTTCAGCACGACGGGTACCCCCGTGAGCTCGCCAAAGCAGCTGATGAGCCGGTGGAAGCGCGGGTGCGCCTGCGCGTCGACGGTCTGCACGCGAGCGGTTCCGTCCACGTGGGTGACCGCGCCCAGATCGTCTCGGCAGTCGAGGCGGACCGGCGGGGCGAACAGCATGTACGGGCTGTCCCAGCCCATGTCGAACCAGTCGCCGGCGCGCTCGGCAAGGACCGCGGGGGCGAAGGGCCGGAAGTACTCGCGGTGCTTGATGCGGAGGTTGAGTACGTCTCGGGTGGCGGCGCGGCGGGGGTCGGCGAGGATGCTGCGTGAGCCGAGCGCACGCGCGCCGAGTTCGCTGCCTCCGTCGAACCAGCCGACCAGTTTGCCTTGCGCGAGGAGTTCGGCTGCCGCGGCAGCCGGGTCCGATTCCGTCCGCCACGTGAAGGGATGGTTCGGGTGCCGCTCGACCAGGCCCGAGCGCGGATGGCGACGCAGCGCGAGTCCGATCTCGTCGGGCGTGTACGTGCGACCGAACGCGTCCCGGCCACCCAGCGGCATCCTCGGCACGGCGCCGGTGAGCCGGTGCATGCCGTACAGCGCGTTGCCCAGCGCCTGGCCACGGTCGGAAGCCGGAGGCGGCACGAACAAACGGACGCCGGTGCGGCGCCGGAGTACTTCGTTCGCCACGCAGTTCATCGCTACCCCGCCCGCGAAGCACACGGTGGCGCGCGGGTGCTCGGCCAGCAGTCGCAGGACAACCTCGACGAGGATGTCCTCTGTCTGGGACTGCACCCATGCCGCCAGGTCCCGGGCGCGCGGCGGATCCCAAGTATGCGCGGTGCCCAGGTCGATTCCGGCTCGTGCCGCAAACTCGGCCAGGCCCCGGTCGTGGGTCCGCGTGAGGCGGCCTTCGACCTTGGTGCCGATCAGGTCGAACAGGTGGGCGCCGATGGCCTTCGGGTCACCGTACGAGGCGAGTGCCATCGTTTTGCCGGACTCCTGGCCGTCGAACCCGAGCCAGTTGGTGACGGCCTCGTACGTCGCGCCGATCCCGCCGGCGCGCGGACGGCCCTCCCGGTTCCCGCCGACGCGGCTGATCCCGGCACGGTCGGCGAGGAAGTAGCTCTCGGTCTGGTTGTCGTTGCCGGAGCCGTCCGCAACCACGACCAGGGCCTCGTCGGCTCCGGAAAGGCAGAAGGCGCCGTAGGCGTGGGACAGGTGGTGGTCGACCGACACGATCCGGTCCGCAGGCACCCCGTACCGGTCCAGGCCGCCCGTGTAACCCGGCCCCAGGCGGGGGCCGACGCAGGAGAACACCACCGTGTCGACGTCGGCAAGCTTGAGATCGGCGGCGTCCAGGCAGTACGCGAGCGCAGCGTGCCAACCGGAGGAGTAGCGGGTTCGGTTCAGCCGTTCCTCGGCGACGGCCACCACCGTGTCCCCGGCGATGAGCGCGCATCCACCGTCGTGCCCGAGGTTCAGGCCGACCGCAACTGGGGTGTCATCCATGATCGATCCCCTCCAGGAAATCCTGTCGCGTTGCCGTGCTTCGGTCTTCAGCGAGTACGGACAGGCCGGTTCGGGACAGCCGTCGGCGTTCGACGCGCAGGCCGACGATCCGCAGGACATCCGCCACGGCGACCTGCCAGCCCGCGGGGCGACCGAGTCGAGACCGCGTCACGGTGTCGCGGAGCCGGTCGCTGTCGTAGATCTCGGCGTCGGGGTGGATTGCCAGGAGCCGGGCGACCGAGACGCCGTGCCACCACGCCCGAGCGGCCACTGCCCGCGTGGTGAGGTCAGCCGGGTGGATCGCCCGGTGCGCGACAGCGTCCGGAACCACCACCACGCGCAGCCCGTCACGCTGGGCACGGACGGCCAACTCCCATTCCTCGCAACTGAGGTGCCGCCGCTCGACCACGCCCAGCCGCGTGTCGAATCGCGGCTGCGGGAGCCGTCGAAAGCCGAGGTTGCAGCCGACCACCCAATACGGCGCGGCCAGCTCGACCGTGACGTCGGGCCACCGCGGCGGAACGAACCACTGCAACAACTCCGGCGACATGCCAGCGAGCGAGGTGCCGGTGAAGCGGGGCACAACCCGACCACCTGCCATGTACGCGCCCGTGCATTCGAGGGCCCGAACCATGGCAGCGGCCCAGCCTGCCGTCGGCCGGGCGTCGGGATCGGTGATCAACACGAAGTCGCCACGGCTCGCCCGGATCCCGGTGTTCCGGGCCTGCGACAGGCCCGGAATGGGCTCATGGACGACCCGGCACGCCATCGGTCCCAGCCGAACAGCGCCCTGGGCCAGGGCCGGGACCTGATGGTTGTCCACCACGATCAACTCGATCTCGGTGCCGATGCTCTGGCTGTGTACTGCGGCGGCGAGGCCCTCCAAGGCAGCGATGTTGCCGCGTACTGCGACGACGACGCTGACCGTCGGGCCGGCGCCCGGCCGTCCCCCGTCCAATGAGCCCACTTGAGGACCCCTTTCTGCTGAGGAGATTTCGAAGTCGGCCGCTCCTGCCGGACTGCGGCGCGTCGAGTGCCTGCCGATCATTGGTGCGCTGCGGCCGAGGGTCGTGGGGGTGCCCCCGGCCGCAGCGGTCTAGAGGGCGCGGGGAGTGGCCACTGCGCCGAGCTGCACAAACGGCTTCGCTGCACGGATCCGCGCCGCCAGCCGGCGGCCGGAGTCGAGCGGGTCGGGAGCGATCTCGAACCACATCACCCGTCCTGCCGGAGCCCTCTCGGCACCCCATGCGGCCGCGATCTGCGCCACGACATACAGGCCCGTGCCCGGAGTCGGCCGCTCCGGCAAGTACGGGGATGGATCGGCGGCCTCGACCCGGGCTCGGCGGCCAGTCCATGAAAGCCGCATCGTGAACGGCCTGCCGACCTCGTGGAACGAGTGCGCGGCCAACTCCGCAGCGCACAGCTTCAGATCAGCGAGCGCGTCACCGTGCAACAGACTCCAAGTGCCAGCCACCGTCGCAATCCGCCTGTGGGCAGCTGCAACTTCTTCACAGGTGGGCTCAACGGCGAACCCGTATGGCACCGGGGCGAGCACGGTCACTCCCCGTCCGCGACGACAAGGAGGTTCGAGAACTGCGCCACCGAGACCGACCATTCCTGGCCCCCGTCCACGGACTGGAGGTAGACCGTCGGCTCCAGCAGCGGCATCTCGATCACCGCGGTCACCCGCTGACGCCCGTACACCGTCTCCACGGTCTCCCCCGGAACCGGCGCGGCCTCCGTATGGTTCTTGCTCATCTCGACGTCCCCCTTCTGCGGCCGCCGCGCAGTACGGTGCCGCCACAAACCAAAGGCGGCTGGTGCGAGACGAGTTGCTGGCATTAGCCACCGGGTTTCTCGGTCTGCCGCGACAGTAGTTCGGGCACTCGGAGGCACCCTGGAAAATCCTTCCGGGGTCCGCTCAGACGGGGCGGTGATGATCACGGCATGCGCGGGATGACTCAGAGCCTCACCATCGGAGAACGCGTCGCTTGGTACCGACGCCGACGCGGATTGTCGCAATCGGTCCTAGCGGGTCTTGTCGGCCGCACCACGGACTGGTTGAGCAAAGCGGAGAACAATCGGATCGAACTCGACCGTCTCTCGGTGATCACGTCCCTCGCCGATGCCCTCGACGTCTCGCTCGGCGACTTACTCGCCGAACCAGCGCTCGTGGAGTGGTCGGCTGACGGCGGCAATTGCACAGTCCCTGCACTGCGCGAGGCGCTGATGAACTACAAGCAACTCACCCCTCTGCTGGGTGCCACACCCGACGACGAACCGCCCGCTCTCCAGCCGCTTCGCGCGCACGTGGGCGACGTCCTCGATGCTTACCAAGCTTCCCGCTACGGCTTCGCCACCGGACGCCTCCCCCGTGTGCTTGCCGATGCCTTGGCCGCATCCCGTACCTACTCTGGGCATGAACAAGCGGAGGCATTCGCTCTACTCGCCCTCGCCTACCACGGAGCGGCCATGGTGCTTGGGAAAATCGGCGAACCTGAGCTTGCGTGGATCGCCGCCGATCGCGGTCTCGCAGCCGCGCAGCACAGCGGCGACAGCGCAGTCACTGGATCCCTCTTCCGCGCGGTCGCGCATTGTCTCCTCGCCACAGGCCGGTTCACGGCAGCGGTTCAACTGGTGCGCGATGCCGCGGCCGTAATGCAGCCCGAGTTGGGTAGCGCCGGCGACGAGTACCTCTCCGCGTACGGCACCCTGTTCCTGGCAGGCGCGATGGCAGCCGCACGCGCCGACGACCGGACGACCGCTCAGAGTTTCCTTCGCGAAGCCGACGAGACCGCGCGACGACTCGGCGCCGATGCCAATCACCTGTGGACGGCGTTCGGTCCGACCAATGTCGCCATCCACCGCGTAGCAACCGCCAGCGAACTGGGCGACATCCAGATCGCCGCCGACCGGGGCCTTCGGATCGACACCAGCGGCATGCCCGTGGAACGACGCGTGCGGCACAGTCTGGAAGTTGCCAAAGCCCTGAGCGCTTGGAACCGGACTGACGAAGCGTTGGCCGTTCTGTTGGATGCCGAACGCGCCGCACCTGAGCAGGTGCGTCACCACTACGTGAGCCGAGAGCTCGTCGTCGGCTGGATACGCGGCACCAGGGGCCGCCCTTCCCAACCACTCGCCGACCTGGCTAACAGACTCCGCATCGTCCGCGGCGGCTAGAGTCCGCTCCGTGAGCGAACACAAACACAGAGAGATGGCCCGCCCCCGCATGGCGGCCGGCGCTCTGTTCTTCGACGAAGCCGACCGAGTCCTCCTCGTCGAACCGTCGTACAAGGACTACCGAGACATCCCCGGCGGCTACGTCGAAGAAGGCGAGTCCCCACTCCAAGCCTGCGTCCGCGAGGTCCACGAAGAGTTGGGGATCCGGCCCGCCATCGGCCGCCTCCTAGTCGTTGACTGGGCGCCCAACCCGGGAGAGGGAGACAAGGTCCTCTACCTCTTCGACGGCGGCCATCTGAGCACGGCCCAACTCCAGCAGATCACGCTGCAGGCGGACGAGCTCCGCAGTTACGACTTCTACGACGCCGACCAAGTGCCGGGACTCACCATCCCCCGTCTCGCACGTCGAGTCGCCGTAGGCATCGATGCTCGCAGAAGCGGCCTGACCGACTACCTCGAACACGGGATACCGACTCACCGGACGTGACCCGGTACGGGCGCGGCATCTGAAGCCGATGCGGATCGTCCAACGACCTTTGCAGGACCACGCTCGCCGCCTCTGAGCTGCATGTTCGCCTAGCACAACGCAAGCCGCCAGAATCGGCCTGGCTTGCCTTGTTGCCGCTTTGTCTTTGCGGACGGCAACGGCCTGCACGTCGAAATCTTGAGGCCGTGGGCGGCATCACCCGACGGTTCCGATGGACGATGTTCTTGGAATCCAACGCAACTCTGGCGGCCATCGGTACCGTTGGCGCATCGACTGGCTCGGTGGGGCCACGACGCCGGGGGGCACAAATGACGGAACCAGGGATACGAACTTGCGGCCGACTGACGCGGGCTGGCAAGCCTTGCAAGATCCGGTTGTCCGGGTCAGACGTGGCATGCACCACTCATGCCACCGAGCAAGACCGTGCGGTGGCCGAAGCGCATCGTCGTGGGTACAGCGAGGGATGGGCCGCGGGAAGCGCGTCGGGGGCGAGTCGCGCAAAGATGCGGATCGAATCGCTTGAGCGGCGTGTCAGGGAGCTTGAGCAGAAGGCGGATGAAGATGCCCGCTACTACGAACTCGATGGCTACCAGGTCGTCCAAGTGGGTCGTTACGCCTACCGTTGGCGGGGCGAGAAGCCGCTGGAAGTAGGTGACAGCGTTCTCCTGCCCGAGAACTACGTCAGCAGCCTCAAGCACGGGCCCGGCCCGTTCGTCGGCACCGTATCCGCTCTTGGGACGACGTACCGGGGATCCTTGTCGACGGTGATTCGCCGGATGCCGTCCGAACCCTGAACGTGCCTGCTGTGAGGCCGGCATCGGCGGCGCGTGGCACCATGTGGCGGCAGTGCCGGATTCGAAGCGCATTCACGCGTCCGTCTGGAACCTCACCTGGACGCGCTCCTCGTGCAACTTGCCGATAGCGATGATCTTGCCGTCACGCTCGCGGATCTTTCGGCCGTGATCGCCGCCGAGTCTCCGGTCAAGATGCCGCGGAGGCACCCCGATCACATCAATCGCCTGCAGCAGCTGCGAGCCCGCCTGCTCCGCCCCGTCGACGGACTTGTGCTCGGATTGACCACGCATCAAGCCAAGGGGCGCGAGTGGGACACCGTCGCCGTGCGACTCGAGAACAGCGATACGCTAGCTCTACGCTCGGGTCTGAACCGGGAGAATGAGGACCATCGCAAGCTCTACGTGGCGCTCACGCGGGCGCGCAACCGATCACTCGCATTGTGACTCGATGGTGAGTGTTGGTCATGGTGAGCTTGATCCGATTTGACGGACACCGTCGTTGTGGTGGTCAGGCCGCGAGTGCGGCTTCGTATTCGACGGGTGTGCGGTAGCCGAGGCTG
>NZ_JBMULZ010000030.1:0-70829 GCF_049534875.1 Uniformispora flossi | reverse complement strand
GCTCCTCCCCCTCCGCCCGCCCCCCCGCGTAGTGGCCCCCGGGCCCGCCCCCCCCCCGCCCGGCGCCCCCCGCACCTGTGCGGAGGCCGCCGGCTCCGTGTGTCCGGCCGCGTCCGGCCGGTCAGATTCCGGACGGAAGCAGTGGGCGGGTGCGCGCGACGATCGACGCGGCGTCGACGCCGCGCGGGAGCGTGCCGAACATCAGGCCGCCTTCGCCGCCCAGCCTTGATGCGCAGAACGCGTCGGCCACCTCCGGCGTCGACCAGCGCAGCAGCACCGATGCCTCCAGCAGCAGCGCCATCCGCTCCACCAGGCGGCGGGCCCGGACCTCGATGCCGTCCAGGTCGGCCAGCTCGGTGAGGAAGTCGCGGACCGCCGCGTCGTAGCGGTGGTCGGTGCCGCGGGCGGTGCCGAGTTCCAGGAGGAAGGCGTCCAGGCAGGCCGGCTCGCGGCGCAGCGCGCGCAGCACGTCGAGCGCCTGCACGTTGCCGGAGCCCTCCCAGATCGCGTTCACCGGGGCCTCGCGGTAGAGGCGGGGCATGCCGCCGTCCTCGACGTAGCCGTTGCCGCCCAGGCACTCCATCGCTTCCGCGGCGACCGCGATGCCGCGCTTCGTCGTCCAGTACTTGGACACGGCGACCGCGATGCGGAACAGCGCCTGTTCCCGGGGCTCGCTGCTGCCGTACGCGGCGGCCATCCGGATCGCCAGCGTCGTCGCGGCCTCGGACTCGACCGCCAGGTCCGCCAGCACGTTCGTCATCAGCGGCTGGTCGACGAGGGCCTTCCCGCCGACGTGCCGGTAGGCGGCGTGGTGGACGGCCTCCGCGACCGCGCGCCGCATGAGCGCGGCCGAGCCGATCGTGCAGTCCAGGCGCGTCGCCGACACCATGCCGATGATCGTGGACACCCCGCGGCCCTCGTCGCCGAGGCGCCGCGCCCACGTGCCGTCGAACTCGACCTCGGACGAGGCGTTGGACTTGTTGCCCAGCTTGTCCTTGAGGCGCTGCAGCGCGAACACGTTGCGGCTGCCGTCGGGCAGCACCCGCGGCACCAGGAAGCACGTCAGCCCGCCCGGCGCCTGCGCCAGCACCAGGAACACGTCGCACATGGGGGCCGAGCAGAACCACTTGTGCCCGGTCAGCAGGTACTCGCCGTCCGCGGCGAGCGGCACGGCTTCTGTGGTGTTCGCCCGGACGTCCGTGCCGCCCTGCTTCTCGGTCATGCCCATGCCGGCCAGGCAGCCGGGCTTGGTGCCGGGTTCGCGGAGGAGCTGGTCGCCATAGGCGGTGGAGGCCAGGCGCGGCTCCCACTCGGCGGCGAGCACCGGGTCGGTGCGGATCGCCGGGATCGCGGCGTAGGTCATGGAGATCGGGCAGCCGTGCCCGCCCTCGGCCTGACTCCACGTCAGGAACGCGGCGGCGCGCCACACGTGCGGCGCGGGCTCCTTGCTCGTCCACGGCGCGCCCGCGAGGCCGTAGCCGACGGCGGTGCGCATCAGGTCGTGCCAGGCGGGGTGGAACTCGACCTCGTCGATGCGGTTGCCGAAGCGGTCGTGGGTGCGCAGCACCGGCGTGTGGGTGTTGGCGAGCCGGCCCCACTCCTGGGCGGTCTCGCCGCCGGCCAGCCGGCCCAGCTCGTGGAGCCGTCCGAGGTCGGCGCCGGGGGCGTGTCGGGAGACCGCGTCGACGAGCGCCACGTCGGCGCCGAAGACGTCGTATCCGGTGAGCGGAGGAGGCTGGTTGGCGACTACGTGGGTAGGGCGGCCCATGCCCGATACTTTAGAACCGTGGCAGCGGACAAGAAAGAACGGTCGCCGGTCCGCGGTCCCGGCCGCATCCGGTTGCGGAGCGCTCTCTGGCGGATAGTCCGCGAGACGTTCATCTCGTGCTACGAGAACCGGGTGACGGGCCTGGCCGCGGAGGCCGGCTTCTTCATGCTGCTCTCGCTGCCGCCGCTGCTGCTCGGCCTCGCCGGCACCATCGGCTACCTCCAGGGGCTGCTCGGGCAGAGCACCATCGACGGGTTCAAGCAGGACATCATCGACGCGAGCGGCAGCGTGCTGTCGCAGAAGAGCGTCGACCAAGTCGTCGTGCCGCTCGTCAACGACGTCTTCGCGTCGGGGCGCGCGGACATCATCTCGGTCGGCTTCGTGATCGCGTTGTGGTCCGGGTCACGCGCGCTCAACGTGTACATCGACACGATCACGATCATGTACGGGCTCTCCGGGAAGCGCGGCATCGTCCGCACCCGGGTGCTCTCGTTCACGCTCTACACGGTCGGGCTGCTGCTCGGCATGTTCCTGATCCCGCTGCTGCTGGCCGGGCCCGATCTGGTGGTGAAGGCGTTCCCGCACTTCGCGGGGACGGTGCACATCTTGTACTGGCCTGTGCTGGTCGTGCTGTCGGTGTGCTTCCTCACCACGCTCTACCACGTGTCCGTGCCGGTGCGGACGCCGTGGCGCGAGGACATCCCGGGCGCGCTGGTCGCCCTGCTGCTGTGCATCCTCGGCAGCTTCCTGCTGCGCGTGTACCTCGCGACGACCGTCGACGGCCCGACCGTCTACGGGTCGCTTGCGGCACCTGTCGCGGTGCTCATGTGGATGTACTTCGCCGCGATGGCGATCCTCATCGGCGCGGCGATGAACGCCGCCATCGACCAGGTCTGGCCGAGCGAGGAGACCGCGCAGGCGCGTGCCGAGAAGGAGAAGGAAGAGGCCGCCGCGGAGATCGCCCGCGCGATGGCGACCGTCCGCCGCGCGGGCCGGCACCGCGGGCTCCCGGGCGACTGGGACCCGGCCGACCCGGCCGACGAGACCGTCGACCTCATCGCGCCGGACGGCGCGGACGCGGACGAACCGCCGTCGGAGTTCCCCGAGCGCTGGGCCAACTACCCGTCGCGCGGCAAGCCGCCCGAGACGCGCAACGGCAACCACCGCATCGACGCGGGGCCGCCGCCGGTGCAGCTTCCGCTGGGGCAGACGCCGCCGGGGCTGTCGCTCGACGAGCAGCTGTGGCCGCCGGTGCGGCCGACGAATGCGGGGCCGGACGATCATGTGCGGCGGGAGAGCCGGTAGGGATCCGGCTGCTGTATCCGGTCGGCCGTTGCGTGGGCGGCGCTGACGCTCGCTGTGTGCGGTGTGTGCGTGTGTTCGGTGTGTGCGGCGCTTGTGCGGGGACCGGGAAAAGGAGTGGATCCGGGTCGGGGATCCCCGTAGTCTGTGTGTCGGCTTCGTGCCGTTGACCTGTCGAGCTGTGGAGAGTGGGGAGGTGGAGACCGTGAAGAGCAACGTCGCCTGGACTGTGGCCGTTGTGCGCGGCCCCGCTTTCGCGTCCACCACACACCTCCGGGTCCCGGCCTTCTAGCGGCTCCGTCCGCATACGGCTTTCGCAGGGACCCGTTTCGAAGGGTCTCCCGACGTGATCTCCGAATTCTCTTTCGGATCTCCTTCCGTTCTGTCCTCGTCGGCTTCCGCCGACCTGTCCGCCGGTCCGGCGGTGCTCGTCGCCCTGGGCTGGGACGCCGACCGTGACGCCGAGTTCGCGCCGTACGCGGACCGCGGTCTCGCCGTCGGCCGGGTCTCGCGCGTCGACCGCTCGCTGTGCGAGGTCGTCACCGCCGCCGGCACCGTGCGCGCCGCGCACGGCACCGGCGGAGTGCCGTGCACGGGCGACTGGGCCGTGCTCACCGCCGACGGCACCGCGGTCGAGGCGCTGCTGACCCGGCGTACCGCGGTCACGCGGTCGTCGGCGTCCGCCCGCTCCGAAGGCCAGGTGCTCGCGGCGAACGTCGACCTCGTCCTGGTCGTCGTGGGCCTCGACGTCGAACCCGACCTGGGCCGCATCGAACGCCTCCTCGCGGTCGCCTGGGACTCCGGCGCCCAGCCGGCCGTCGTCCTCACCAAGGCCGACACGGTGGACGATGCGGACGACGTCCGGGCCGACGTCGAAACGTCCGCCCCGGGCGCGGATGTCCTGGTTGTCAGCGCGGTCGACGGCGTCGGCCTCGACGTCCTGGCCGCGCTGGCGAGCGGCCGCACCGTCGCCCTCATCGGGACGTCGGGCGCCGGCAAGTCGACCCTCGCGGCGGCGTTGACCGGGGCCGACCTGGAAACCGGCGCCGTCCGCCAGGACGGCAAGGGCCGGCACACCACCACCTGGCGCGAACTCGTGCCGCTGCCCGGCGGGGGCGTCCTCGTCGACACCCCGGGCCTGCGCGGCGTCGGCCTCTACGACGTCGAGGACGGCCTGGACCTGGCGTTCGCCGACATCGAGGGGTACGCCGCCGACTGTCGCTTCACCGACTGCACCCACGTCGCCGAACCCGGCTGCGCGGTCCTCGACGCGGTGGAGACCGGAGCGCTCCCGGAACGCCGCCTGGAGAGCTACCGCAAGCTGCGGCGGGAAGCGGAGTGGATCGCTTCGCGGACCGACCAGCGCCTGCGGGCGGAACGGGCGCGGCAGTGGAAGGTGATCCACAAGGAGATGCGGAGGAATCCGTCGCCGAAGAAGTAGGTGTCGAGGTTAGGCGGCTGTAGGCGGCGACGCCGGTAGGTGCCACGGCGGCTGGCGACGGCGGCGGGCGTGCGGTTGTCGGTCGGGACGGAGGCCGTTCCGGGCGATGGCCCGCCGCCGTCCGTGCCCGGCGCCCGCCGCGGGGTGCGGTGGGCGCGGGTGTCGGTCGGGATGCTCTCCGTCCAGTCTCCGTCCCGGCCGACGGCCTGCCGCCGTCTCTTCCCTGCTCGTGCGGCGGTCCCGGCGTTGTGCCGCCGTTCACGGGGCGTGTGGCGTGCCGTCTCGTCGACCGTCACCGCGAACATGCTGTGCCGTGACGCGGTCTCCGTGGTTCGGGACGAACGCGGCCGGTCAGCCCGGGGACTTCTCGGCGGTCTTGGCCTGGGCGGGACCTCGGGAGAGGACCTCGTTCCGGTAGTGCGCGGTGAGCCCGTGCATGTGGGCCTGGATATTGCCGAGTTGGGCGTGTGCGCGGAGCCGGTCGACCGGGCGGGCGCCGGCAGCCGCCCGCTCGGCAAGTGCGGCGGTGGCGGTGCGCACGGTCTCGACGCGTTCCCGCAACGTGGCGAGCTGTGTCGCCGCGCCTTGTGTCACCGTCTGTTGGGCGGCGTCGTAGGCGCCGTAGTGGGGGTTGCTGTACGCGACGTCGATCCGGGAGCCCTCGTCCTCGCCGACGTACGGCGCGCGCGGTGGCGCGGCATCCGCGGCCGCGATCGCGGCTTGCGCGTCCCGGTGCGCCAGCACCGTGACATGGCCGAGCGTCGTTCGGAGACCCGAACGCACCGCCTCGGCGCGGCGTTCCTCATGAGTCGACGGCGCCCCCGGGGCAGGCGGATCGGCCTGCACGATCGCGTGGACCGCCGACGACAAGTCGGCAGCCGCGGCTGCTCCTACGTCGGGCGAGGGCGCCGACGGCGCGGACGCCTGCCGCGCGGCGGCGAGGCGTCCGCGCAGTTCGGCGATTCCCGTGTGGAAGCCGGCCCACCACGGGCCGTCCGTCGCCTGGCGAATGGCGCTCTCCAGCGCGGGGTTCGGCGGTTCGGGGCTGGTCGCGGCGTCGGGCGTGCTCATTGCTGTCTCCGTCGTGTCGGCGCCGAGGCACGCCGACCGTCGTGAACACGCGTCTGTCGAACGGGCCCGTGAGCGCATGCGTCGGCGGCGTGTCCTGATGTGGGACACGCCGCGGCTACTCCTCCGTGGCTGTTTTGAGGCTAGGAATCGCTTGTTGCCGCGATGTTGACGATTCATGTAGTTCGGCCCGGAGTTCGCGACGCGGTGACGGACAGGGCCGAGGCGCGAACGTCGACCGTACGCATCGGTGCGCTTCTTCTGCCGTTGCGCACCGTTTCGGAGCTGCCGCGGTGCTCGCGTGTTCCGGATCGGTCGGTTGTGTGATCGGGGGGCGTACCCGGCAAAATTCGCGGGGAACCGATGGGCTTGTCGGGGCCTCTGGCAAGGTGTCGGGGCAGGCGGGGTCGCTCGGTGCCGGGTTGACGGGGAGGAAAGGGTCGAGCAATGGCGCACACAGGGAATCCGTTCGGCGGCGGGGCCGCGGGCGGGGGCAATCCGTACGGCGCGGGCGGGCAGCAGCCGGTGCAGCACCGGCGGGACTGCCGTGAGCCGTACCGGAATCCGTGTGCGAACCCGTGCGGGCCCGACGACGACGGCGACGACGTGCTCGATGTGATCCTCGACGAGAGCGGGACCGGGGACGGCCCCGGCTCCTGGCCGGGTGGCGGTGGCGGTGGGCGCGGTGGCCGGGACGGGCGGGGTGACTCGGCGCGGGGCGACGGTCCGTTCGGTGGGGGCCGCGGCCAGGGCAGCTCGTCGTCGGGGGCTGCCGACCGCAGTCCGTCCGGTGATGCCAACGTCGGCGGCTCCGGTGGGAACTCCGGGGGTGACAAGGACGGTTGCGGCTGCATGCCCGGCGGCAAGGGCGGAGGTGGCGGCCGTAAAGACGGCGACGGCTGCTTCGGCGGTGGCGGCGGTGGCGGCAGCCGCGGCGGAGGTGGGGGCGGCGGTGACGGCTGCGGGGGCTGCGACCCCTGCCTGCTCCGCATCGTCCTCGTGCTGCCGTTCGTCGTGCTGTGGTCGGCGATCCGCGCGCTGGTCGGCCGCCCGATCCGCACCGCCGCGCACGGCAAGCCGCTGTCGCAGACCGACCGTGTCCTGCCCCGGGGCCGTGCCGCCCGCACGCTCTTCCGCGCGGTCCGCTGGTACCGGCTGTCCCTCAGCCCCCGCAAGCCCGAACCGATATGCCGCTACACCCCCAGCTGTTCGACCTACGCCGCCCAGTCCCTGCAGCGCCACGGCGCCTGGCGCGGCACCCGGCTCACCCTCCGCCGCTTGTCCCGCTGCAACCCCGGCCATGAGGGAGGGCACGACCCGGTCCCGCAGCGCGTTGGCTGAGCGAAGGACGCGCGATGGTGCTTCGTTGCGGCTGCACGGTTCGCGACGGCGACCGGGCAACGGCAGCAATCCCAAGCCAACCCAAGCCAACCCAAGCCAACCCAAGCCAACCCACGCCAACCCACGCAGTCACACGAAGTCCACACGCAGGCACACGCGCACCGAACCGGGAGAAAGGCGTGTGAAGCGGTAGCGGATGCGGTGCCGCGGTGGCCGGCGGCGCTCGGTTCCGGGATCGGGTGGTGGTCCGCGTCGTCCGGATGCGTCGCCGGTCCGGACCTGATCGGAAGGGTCGGGGTCCGCGGGTGACCGGCGGCCCGGATGCCGAAGCGGACGTTGCGGCGGTCCCTCGCAGCGTTCGGGTGTTCCCCGCAGACAGCCGGGTGAACCGGGTGGTAGCAAGGGGCCGTCACTTGTTCTGCCCGGTCGTTTCCGGCCGGGTCGGGTGCGGCGGGTCCGGACGGATGGACGGGCGGAGCGCCGGTGCCGGGCCCGGTGCGGTGGTGTGCCGGAAGACCGTTCGACCTGGCCCTGGGAGGCACGTATGGCGCTCGCGCCGATCGATCCGCGCGATCCGCTGGGGATCGACGACTTGTTCGATGCCGAAGAACTGGCCGTCCGGGATACCGTGCGGCGGTTCTGTGCCGACCGGGTCGCGCCGTATGTGGCGGACTGGTTCGAGCGCGGTGAGCTGCCCGGGATCCGGGAGCTCGCCGTCGAGATCGGCCGGATCGGTGCGTTCGGCATGCATCTGGAGGGCTACGGCTGCACCGGCGCGTCGGCCGTGCAGTACGGCCTGGCCTGTCTGGAATTCGAGGCCTGCGATTCGGGGCTGAGGTCGCTGGTGTCGGTGCAGGGGTCGCTGGCGATGTTCGCGATCCACCGGTTCGGGTCCGAGGCGCAGAAGGAGGAGTGGCTGCCGCGCATGGCGGCGGGTGAGGCGATCGGCTGTTTCGGGCTGACCGAGCCGGACCACGGGTCGGATCCGGCGTCGATGCGGACGTACGCCAAGCGCGACGGCACCGACTGGGTGCTGAACGGCCGCAAGATGTGGATCACCAACGGCTCGGTGGCGTCCGTGGCGGTGGTGTGGGCGCGTACCGACGCGGGCATCCGCGGGTTCGTGGTGCCGACCGGCACCGACGGGTTCTCGGCGCACGACATCCACCACAAGATGTCGCTGCGCGCGTCGGTGACCAGCGAACTGGTGCTGGACGACGTGCGGCTGCCCGCGGATGCGGTGCTGCCCGAGGTGACCGGTATGCGCGGGCCGTTGAGCTGTCTCAACGAGGCGCGGTTCGGGATCGTGTGGGGTTCCCTCGGCGCCGCCCGGACCTGTCTGGAAGCGGCGCTCGACTACAGCCGGACGCGCGAGCAGTTCGGAAAGCCGATCGGCGGGTTCCAGCTCACCCAGGCCAAGTTCGCGGACATGGCGCTCGAACTCCACAAGGGCCTGCTGCTCGCCCTGCACATCGGCCGCCGCAAGGACGCCGGGACGCTGCGGCCGGAGCAGGTGAGTTTCGGCAAGCTCAACAACGTCCGGGAAGCCATCGAGATCTGCCGGACGTCCCGCACGATCCTGGGCGCCAACGGGATCTCGCTGGAGTATCCGATCATGCGGCACGTGACGAACCTCGAATCGGTGCTGACGTACGAGGGCACGTCCGAGATGCACACGTTGGTGATCGGCAAGGCACTGACGGGATTCGACGCGTTCCGCTGAGCACCGGGGCCGGTAGCGACGGGAACGACGGGAGCGACCGGGCGGGGGAAGCCCGGCGGGGAGTAGTCGCGTCGGCAGCAACCGGGCCGGGAGAAGGCAGCGCGGGAAAGCCACGAGGGAAAGCCACGAGGGAAAGCCACGAGGGAACGCACAGCCCAAGGAACGGCCGCGTATCGGGGCCCGCCCGGAGGGGTGTCCGAAACAAACCCCTTCTGGCGGCCCCGGAAAGCCATTACCGTGCTCCCAGCGTTCTCCCGGCCTCTGCCCCGCACTGCTCCTTCCTTCGCGCCGGGACGTCTACGGTCCGCCGCCACGGGCCGAGGAAGAAGGTGCGTCGTGACCACGCAGCCTGCCCAGGGGGATACCGCCGAACGCACGCTTGAGGCCGGCCCGGGCGTCGACCCGGGCTTCGCTGCCGCCTTCGACCCGTTCGCGGACGATGTGCTGGCCGACCCGTACCCGGCGTGGGCGCGGATCCGGGAAGCCGGTCCGGCGGTGCACCTGCCGCGCCACGACGTGTGGGCGATCGGCCGGTACGCGGACGTGCGCGAGGCACTGCGCGACCACGAGACGTTCTCGTCCGTGGGCGGTATCGGCCTGCGTCCGATCGCGGACCCGGTCGAGGCCGGGCTGCCGAGCAGCATCGACCCGCCGGACCTGGAGCGGTACCGGCGTTTGATGGGCGCCCAGTTGGGTCCGCGGCACCTGCCGAAGCTCGGGGACATGATCCGGGTCCGCGCCGAGGACTTGGTCGCGGACCTGCTGACGCGCGGCACGTTCGACGCGGTGGCCGACTGGGGCCGCACGTTCCCCGTCGACGTGCTCGGCGACCTGGTGGGCCTGCCGGTGCAGGGCCGTGAGCCGCTGCCGCGCTGGGCGGCCGCCGTGTTCGACAACTTCGGCCCGGACAACGAGCGTTCCGCGGCCGCGCAGCCGCTGCTCGCGGACCTCATCACGTACGTGTCCGAGGTTGTCACGCGCGAGAACCTCGATCCGGACGGCATGGGCGCCAAGGTCTTCGAGGCGGCCGACCGCGGGGAGGTGAACGAGGTCGAGGCGATGTCGGTGATCATGACGTTCCTGGTCTCCGGCATGGGCACGGCGTCCGACGCCCTCGCGCAGATGCTCGTGCTCCTCGCCGAACACCCCGACCAGTGGAAGGCGCTGCGGGAGAACCCGGCGCTGATCCCCGGCGTGTTCGAGGAGGTGCTCCGGTACGACGCCCCCGTGCAGGCGTTCTTCCGTACCGTGGTGCGGGACGCGGACGTCGGCGGCGTGCCGGTCCCGGCCGGCTCGCGGGCGATGCTGCTGTTCGGCTCGGCGAACCGCGACGGGCGCAAGTGGGCGGACCCGGACCGGTTCGACGTGGGCCGGAACCCGGTGGACCACCTGGCGTTCGGCTCGGGCGCGCACAACTGTCCGGGTCAGGCGCTGGCGCGCCTGGAGGCGAAGACGCTGCTCAACGCGTTCGTCCGCAAGGTGGAGCGGATCGAACTCGCGGGGGAGCCGGTGCGGCGCCTCGGCCAGGTGAGCCGGTCGTGGGAGTCGGCGCCGATCCGGGTCGTTCCCGTCTGACCGGCCCGACCCCTGTGCTCGGCCGCTCCGTCCGCCCCGTCCGCTTCGTCCGACGCTAGAGGGGCAGCGGCACGCGGATCCGGATCGTTTTGCCGGTCTCCGAGGCCAGGACGTCGATCACGCCGTGCGCTTCCGCGATCGTCAGCTTGACGATGAACAGCCCGCGGCCGTCCTCCGCGTCCATGCCGGTGTCCATCAACGCGCGCGGCCGAAAGGGATGGTCGTCGCTGACGTCGAGCCGGATTCGCCCGTGCGCGATCGCGCAGGTCACGCGGACCTGCTCGGTCAGCACCGCGGCGTGGCGGACCGAGTTGGACACCAGTTCGGTCGCGGCCAGCAGCAGGGTGTCGGTCAGTTCGTCGTCGACCCGCCAGCCGCGGAGGAGATCGCGCAACCGGTGCCGGACTTCGGGCACCGCGGCGAGCACGGGCGGCAGCGTCCACCGCACCAGCACCGGACCGGGGGGCGCGGACCGCGGCGCCGGGACCGGCACGCCGCGGGACGCGGCGGGTACGTCGGCGGTACGGCGCAGCCGCGCCTCGGCGCGCTCCCGGTGCGCCGCGCGGCGCGATCCGGGGCGCCCCGCGGCGCTCACCACGGTCTCCGGCGCCGCACGGGGCGGTCGGCGGCCGGGGGGCCTGCGAGGGGAGCCGCGGCCTGGCGCGCTGTCGAAGCCGACGCGTGGCAGGCTGCCGCGAAAGGACGGCGCATCCGGGAAATCCTCCGATGTGCGGAAGGACGTGGACGGCCAGTGTGGGGCGCCCCGCGATGCGGTACGTGCGGTTCTCCGCGGCTGATTGCGAATGACATCCGACGGCGCTTTTCTGGTCGACTTTGTCGTCATCCGCCCGCGTTACGGCCTGTCAGACCGTCATGAATCGGGACAGCTCTTGAGCTTTGCGGCGCAGCGCGCGATCGACCGCGACCTGGGAGGGACGACCGACCGCGGGGCCGGCCTGCACGTCGTGAGCTGCCGCGGCCGGGTCCGACTCGGCCGACTCCCACCGCACTCCGACACCCGCACGCTCCGCGAGGACCAGCATCGTGGCGACGAAGCCTTCGGACAGCGCGTGCATGACCGCGTGCCTGATCCGCCGGTGCCGGTCCACCAGCGCGTCGACGAAGACGCCGAGCGCGGCCGGGTCGACTTCGCACGCGTCGTTCTCCATCGGGCCGAGGCCGGACGGGACGCCGAGTTCCGCCTCGAAGACCGCCACTTCGCGCAGGAACAGCCGGGACGCGCCGTTGGACGGATTCCAGAGGGTCCGGTCGCCGAGGTCGTAGTACTGGCTCATGCGGGTCCCGGAGCTGGTGGCGTGGGCGGGCGCGTCGGGCGAGTGCGGGGGCGTGGGGTGGCGGGGGCGCTTGCCGGTCGAGGGCTCGCGTTGGCTGCAGGCGGCGAGTGTGGTCGTCGGCGTGGCCCGTCGATGGGGCGGCCGCGGCGCGGCCACCGGACTTTGTCACCTCCCGGCCGGAGCAGCGTCAGTCGTCGGGGGACTTGCGTAGCCGTTTGACCTCGGAGCGTTGGTGTTTCTCCGTCAGTCGGCGTTGTTTCGCCCGGCGGCTGGGGCGGGTCGGGCGGCGGGGCGGCGGGGGCGGTGCGGTGGCGGTGACGAGGAGTTCGGCGAGGCGGCGTTGGGCGGCCTGCCGGTTCATCAGTTGGGAACGCTGTTCGGATGCGGCGACGGTCAGGACGCCGTCGACGAGCCGGTCAGCGAGGTTGTGCAGTGCCCGCGTCTTCAGCAACTCCGGCAGCGACGTGGTCGCGGCCAGGTCGAAGGACACTTCGGCGCGGCTGTCCGTCGTGTTGACGGATTGCCCGCCGGGCCCGGAGGAGCGCGAGAAACGCCAGGACAGCTCGGCCGCGGGCACCACCGAGCCGCGGATATCGAGATCTGTCGGCATTCCCCCATTGTCCGCCGTGGGGGCGGGCAGGTGCGAGCGGGTTTTCCCTCCGGCGGCGAGGACGGTGTTCGACGCTGCCGGGGCGGGTCGTCCCGAGTCGGTCGAGTGGGCCCGCGCCACGTCGAGTCAGGCCGCGTCGGGTCGGGCTGAACGGACCGGGGTCGGGTCGATCCGGGGCGGCGGCGAGTCGAGCCGGGCGTAGCCGGGCTCAGCCCGGCCGACACGACCAAGTGCCCCCTCGGCTGCGGCAGCGGCGCGCGCTCCGCGGCCGAGGAGTTCCGAAGACGGCCGGGGCAGCAGCCGCAGACCCTTGCTGCTCGCGCCCGAGCCGACCCACCTCGCCGACAGCCTGAGCCACCGTCCGACCCGGCGACGCCGACCGACCTCACGCCCCGTTTCGGCGGGCGACCCGTCTGGCCGCTGCGTGCTGACCAACCAACTCGCCCTGCTGCGCCGCCGACTGGCGGCGCCGGCGACGCAGGCCGGCCGGCGCGGGGGCCGGCCTGCGTCGCCGGCCGGCCTCCGCGCCGCCCCGACTCGGCCGCACGGTGGATCCCACAGGCCCCGTGTTGCCTGGGCGACCCGTCTGGTCGGTGCGTGCCGACGCGTCAACTCGCTCCGCGGCCTCGTCGGCTGGCGGTGCCGGCGCCGAGTCGGCCTGCGTCGCCGGCCGGCCTCCGCGCCGCCCGACTTGGCCGCACCGCCGGATCCCACAGGCCCCGTCTTGCCTGGGCGACCCGTCTGGCCTGTGCGTGCCGACGCATCAACTCGCTCCGCGGCCTCGCCGGCTGGCGGTGCCCGTGCCGAGTCGGCCTGCGTCGCCGGCCGGCCTCCGCGCCGCCCGACTCGGCCGCACCGCCGGATCCCACAGGCCCCGTCTTGCCCCTTTGCCGCCGTGCCGATCTGCCCGGCCTGTGCGTGCCGACCGGCCAACGCGCCCCGCCGACGCGTGAAGCCCGCGCGGAGCCGACCTGCCTCGCCGAACGGCGCCGATGCACCGTCCGGATCCGGCCGCGCCGACTGACCCCACACGCCCGTCTCGCCCTGCCAACCCGCCCGGCCGGTCCGTCCCGACCGACCAACTCGCCTCCCCGGCACCCCAAACCACCCCCCGCCCACCCCCACCCCACCGTGTCGTCCGCCCCACGTCACCCCGTGCCGCTCCGGGACGCGACAGAATCACCCCATGACGACACACACCGAACTCCCGTACGGCTCCTGGCCGTCACCGGTCACCGCGGAGTCGCTGGTCGCCGGCGTCGCGGTGCCGCTCGAAGTGCGCGTGGACGGCGCCGACGTGTGGTGGTCCGAGGCGCGTCCGTCCGAGGGCGGGCGTGAGCAGATCGTGCGCCGCACGCCGGACGGCACGCGTACCGACATGCTGGCCGACGGGGTGTCGGCGCGTACCCGGGTGCACGAGTACGGCGGCGACGCCTGGAACGTGCGGGGCGGCGTCCTGGTCTACGCGAACTGGTCCGACCAGCGCGTCTACCGCCTCGACCCGGGCGTCGCGGCCGACGCCGCGGTGCCGGTCACCCCGGAGCCGCCCGTCCCGCACGGGTTCCGCTACGGCGCCACCCAGATCGTGCCCGCGGGCGTGTGGGGCGACCGGGCGTGGGTGGTCGCGGTCCGGGAGAGCCACGCGCCCGACACCGTCGCCGCGCACGGCGAGGCGGTCAACGAGATCGTCGCGTTCCCGCTGGACGGGTCTGCGGCCGCGGACCCGGGCGGCGTCCGGGTGCTGGTGACCGGGCCGGACTTCGTGTCGTCGCCGCAGGTCGCCCCCGACGGTTCGGCGCTCGCCTGGACGCAGTGGAACCACCCGGACATGCCGTGGGACGCCACCGAACTCGTCGTCGCCCCCGTCGGCACCGCCCCCGAAGGCGGCCCGGCGCTCGGCGACGGCGAGGTCGTCGCGGGCGGTCCCGGCGAGTCGGTGGTCCAGCCGACGTGGGGGCCGGACGGCGCGCTGTGGTTTGCCTCGGACCGCCGCGGCGGGTGGTGGAACCTGCACCGGGTGGGCGCGGGCGGGCAGGTCGAGGTCGTCGCGCCGGTCGACGCGGAGATCGGCGGTCCGCAGTGGTCCCTCGGCATGCGGGTGTTCGCGTTCCTGCCGGACGGCCGGATCGCGTGCCGGCTGGTCCGCGACGGCCTGTGCGATCTGGCCGTCGCCGACCCGGCCCGTCCGGAACTCGCCCCGCAGGCCCTGGTCACCGGGCTGACCTGGATGGACGAGGTCGTCGCGGGCCCGGCGGGCGGCCCGGACGTGGTGCTCGTCGGTGCCGGCCCCGCCGAGCCCGCCGAACCGCTCGGGGTGTCGCTGCCGCAGCCCGCGGTGGAAGCCGGCGGCGTGGCCGCGGAGATCGACGATACGCAGCCGCTCGCCGGCGGCCAGGACGTCGACGGTGCGCACGCCCTCCTGGAACGCCTGCGCCCGGCGCAGCAACCGGTGATCGGGCCGGAGTGGGTGGCGGTGCCCGAGCCGATCGCGTTCCCGTCCGCGGGCGGGCGCACGGCGTACGCGATCCTGTACCGGCCCCGGCACGCAAAGGTTCAGGCGCCCGAAGGGACGCTGCCGCCGCTGATCGTGTCGATCCACGGCGGGCCGACGTCGATGACGCGGGCGATGCTGACGCTGAACATCCAGTACTGGACGACCCGCGGGTTCGCGTTCGTCGACGTCAACTACGGCGGCAGCACCGGCTACGGCCGCCCCTATCGGGAACTCCTCGACGGTGCCTGGGGCGTCGTCGACGTCGAGGACTGCCAGGCGGCGGCACGCCACCTCGCCGACACGGGGGTGGTCGACCCGGGAAAGCTGGCGATCCGCGGCGGTTCCGCGGGCGGGTTCACCACGTTGGCCGCGCTGGCGTTCGGCGACACGTTCCAGGCGGGCGCGAGCCATTTCGGCGTCGCGGACCTGGCGGCACTCGCCCGGGACACGCACAAGTTCGAATCGCGGTACCTGGACGGGCTGGTCGGGCCGTACCCGGACAAGGCGGGGGTGTACGCGGAGCGTTCGCCGATCAACCACGTCGACGGCATCGACTGCCCGCTCGCGGTGTTCCAGGGCCTGGAGGACGAGGTCGTGCCGCCGTCGCAGGCCGAGATGATCGTGGGTGCGGTGCGTGACAAGGGCCTGCCGTATGTGTACCTGGCATTCGAGGGCGAGCAGCACGGGTTCCGGAAGGCGGAGAACATCATCCGCGCGCGTGAAGCGGAGCTGTGGTTCTACGGGCAAGTGTTCGGGTTCGCGCCGGCGGATGCGATCGAGGCGCCCCCGGGCGAAGGGTTCTGACGTCGCGACACCGGCAACAGCGGCGGACGGAAAGACCAGCAAAGCCGAGTAAAGCCAAACAAAGCAGAACAAAACAGAACAAGGCAGAACAAGGCAGAATCTCACCCGATCGTGATCACCCGTTCGTGCCGGGCGCGTCCGCCGCGCCCGGCACCGCAGTCCGGACAGACTGGGACGTATGCGAACCCGACCGGGAGCGTGAGCAGTTGGATACCTGTCGGTAACAACGGCCGCACCGGAGGGAAACACGGGCCGGGGATTCTCGTGGGCAAGCCAGGAGGCACCGGTCGATCGGAAGAACGGGGGACCCGCGCGTGCTGCTCACACCGCACGAACAGGAGCGGCTGATGCTCTCGTACGCGGCCGACCTGGCGCGTCGGCGCCGAGCCCGCGGTCTGCGGCTCAACTATCCGGAGTCGATCGCCGTCCTGTCGTCGTTCCTCCTCGAGGGGGCCCGCGACGGGCGCGGTGTGGCGGATCTCCAGGAGGCAGGCCGGCACGTGCTCGGCCGGGACGACGTCATGGACGGCGTCCCCGAGATGCTCGGGGAGGTGCAGGTGGAGGCGACGTTCCCGGACGGCACCAAGCTGGTGACGGTGCACCACCCGATCCCGTGACCGCCGGTCGCGGCGGCGCGTCCCCGAACGGTTCCGGGTCCGCCAACGGCGTCGGACCCGGCTCCGGACCGGCAACCGCCCGGCCTCGCGGCCGGGTCCGCCCTGCCGCGTCGCCCGGGCCCGTGGTGCCCGGTGAAGTCCTGCTCGGCGAGGGGCCGGTGCCGCTCAACCCGGGCCGTCCGGTCACCGCGCTGCGGGTTCTCAACACGGGGGACCGGCCGGTGCAGATCGGTTCGCATCTGCACTTCCCGGCGGCCAACGACGCGCTCGACTTCGACCGGGCGGCGGCGTGGGGGCGGCGGCTGCACGTCCCCGCCGGCACGGCCGTGCGGTTCGAGCCGGGCGTGGTCCGCGAGGTGGAGCTGGTGCCGATCGCCGGTGCCCGCGTCGTCCCCGGGCTGAAGGACGGCCGCGGGGGCACCCTCGACGCGGTGGCACCGGCACCGCCGACGGAAGCCGATCCCGCCGACGGGGCGGTCGCATGAGCGCGATCGACCGGCACCGCTACGCGCTGCTCTACGGCCCGACCACCGGCGACCGCATCCGGCTCGCCGACACCGACCTGATCGTCGAAGTGACCGAAGACCTCTGCCGTCCGCGCGGTGCGGGCGGCGACGAGGCGATCTTCGGCGGCGGCAAGGTGATCCGCGAGTCGATGGGCCAATCCGCCGTGACCCGTGCGGAAGGCGCACCGGACACGGTGGTCACCGGCGCCGTCATCCTCGACCACTGGGGTGTGGTCAAGGCCGACGTCGGCATTCGCGACGGCCGGATCTGCGGCATCGGCAAGGCCGGGAACCCGGACACCATGGACGGCGTGCACCCCGACCTGGTGATCGGCCCGTCCACCGAGGTGATCTCCGGCAACGGGCGGATCCTCACCGCGGGCGCCGTCGACTGCCACGTCCACCTCATCTGCCCGCAGCAGTTCGCCGAGGCGCTCGGTGCGGGCGTGACCACGATGATCGGCGGCGGCACCGGACCCGCGGAAGGCAGCAAGGCGACGACGGTCACGCCCGGCGCGTGGCATCTCGCCCGGATGCTCGAAGCACTGGACGACGTCCCGATCAACTTCGTACTCCTCGGCAAGGGCAATACCGTCTCGGACGCCGCACTGTGGGAGCAACTGCGCTCCGGCGCGGCCGGGTTCAAGGTGCACGAGGACTGGGGTTCGACCCCCGCGGTGATCGACGCCAGCCTGCGCGTCGCCGAAGCCTCGGGCGTGCAGGTCGCGCTGCACAGCGACACACTCAACGAAACCGGCTTCGTCGAAGGCACGTTGGCGGCGATCGGGGACCGGACGATCCACGCGTACCACACGGAAGGTGCCGGCGGCGGGCACGCGCCCGACATCATCACGGTCGCGGCGCTGCCGAACATCCTTCCGTCGTCGACGAACCCGACCCGGCCGCACACCGTCAACACGGTCGAGGAACACCTCGACATGCTGATGGTGTGCCACCACCTCAACCCGTCGGTGCCGGAGGATCTGGCCTTCGCGGAATCCCGGATCCGGCCGTCGACGATCGCCGCCGAGGACGTGCTGCACGACCTGGGCGCGATCTCGATGATCGGATCGGACAGCCAGGCCATGGGCCGAGTCGGCGAGACCGTGCTGCGGACGTGGCAGACCGCGCACGTCAACAAGGTGCGGCGCGGTGCGCTCCCCGGTGACGGTGCATCCGACAACCTCCGGGCACGCCGGTACATCGCGAAGTACACGATCTGCCCGGCCGTCGCGCACGGCCTCGACGACGAGATCGGGTCGGTCGCGGTCGGCAAGCTCGCCGATCTGGTGCTGTGGGAGCCCGCGTTCTTCGGTGTGCGCCCGCACCTCGTGCTCAAGGGCGGGGCGATCGCGCACGCCGCGATGGGGGACGCCAACGCGTCCATCCCCACCCCGCAGCCGGTGCTGCCGCGGCCGATGTTCGGCGCCGCGAACGCCCGTGCCACGAGCGTGCATTTCGTCGCGCCGGCGGCGCTCGACGCCGGCCTCGCGGACCGCCTCGCGGTACGCCGCAGACTCGTTCCGGTCGCCGACGTGCGCGCCCGCGGCAAGAGCGCCATGCCGCTCAACGACGCGACCCCGCGCATCGAGGTCGACCCCGGGACGTTCGCCGTGCGCATCGACGGCGAGAAGGTGGAATCGGAGCCCGCTGCCGCTTTGCCGATGGCGCAGCGTTACTTCCTGTTCTGACCCGGCTGCCTTCCGTTAACAACCGACAGGTAGCCTGACCGTGCAGGGCGGGCCCGCAAGGGGCCGCGACACGCACATGGCCAATCGGCAGCGGTGACCGGCCAGGACCGGAATCGACGGCTTCGAACGGTACTTGAAGTTTGGGGTGGTACATCATGGGGGCGGGACTCCTTCTCCTCGGCGACTCACGACTCCCCGCGGGCGGACACGCCCACTCCGGCGGACTGGAAAACGCGGTGGCCCGCGGCGACGTCCACGACCTCGACACACTCACCGACTTCCTCCTCGGCCGCCTCTACGGCGCCGGCACGGTGCAGGCCGCGTTCGCCGCCTGCGCGGCCCTGGCCGCCGGACCGTACGCGGTGCCGGCCGACGCGCCGTGGAACGAACTCGACGCGGAACTCGACGCCCGCACCCCGTCCGCCCCGGCCCGCGCCTCTTCCCGCGCGCAAGGCCGCGCGCTGCGCCGCATCGCGCGCGCCGCGTGGCCGGAGGACCCGTGGACGGCGCTCGGCGTCTCCCCGCACCATGCGGTGGTGCTCGGCGCCGCGGCGACCCGGGCCCGGCTCGACGCCCACGGCGCGGCCGTCCTCGCGGCGACGCACACCGTCAACGGCCCGGCCTCGGCCGCGGTGAAGCTCCTGTCGTTCGACCCGATCGCGGTCACCGTCGTCCTCGCCGAAATGACCGGGCACTGCGACCAGGTCGCGGCGGAAGCGGTCGCGGCGGCGCGGACGGTGATGGCCGACCGCGACTGGGACCGGCTGCCCGCCTGGTCGACGCCCGGCCTCGACGTGAGCGCGGAGCTGCACGAACACGAGGAGGTCGTGCACTTTGCGTCGTGAGGCGGTCGGCTGAGGGGCGTCCACTGGTTATCCCACCTCGGACCGAGCCCCATAGCCCTTCCAGGAGGCGCCGTCATGGCCCACGTCGAACACAACCCCGGCAACGGGGGCCGCGCACACGGCTCCGCGCCCGACGCCCCCGGATCGCGGGCGCTGCGGATCGGGAT
This sequence comes from Uniformispora flossi, assembly GCF_049534875.1. NCBI lineage: Bacteria > Bacillati > Actinomycetota > Actinomycetes > Kitasatosporales > Streptomycetaceae > Uniformispora > Uniformispora flossi. The sequence goes on along the minus strand of NZ_JBMULZ010000030.1, from coordinate 51,582 downwards.
CGGAGGACCGGTCGGGTCCGGCAAGACCGCACTGGTGGCGGCGCTGTGCCGGGCGTTGGCCGGGGACGTGTCGCTGGCGGTCGTGACCAACGACATCTACACCACCGAGGACGCCGACTTCCTGCGGGCGGCCGGCGTCCTCGCGGCGGACCGGATCGCCGCGGTGCGGACCGGCTGCTGTCCGCACACCGCGGTACGCGACGACATCAGCGGCAACCTCGACGCTGTCGAAGATCTCGAAGCGGCGCACAGCGACGTGGAGTTGATGCTCGTCGAGTCCGGCGGCGACAACCTGACCATGACGTTCAGCCGCGGCCTCGCCGACGTGCAGCTGTTCGTCATCGACGTATCCGGCGGCGACAAGGTGCCGCGCAAGGGCGGGCCCGGGGTGATGCGCTCCGACCTGCTCGTGATCAACAAGACGGACCTGGCGCCGATGGTCGGCGCGGACCTGGGCGTGATGGCCCGCGACGCGGAGCGCATGCGGCCCGGGACACCGGTGGTGTTCCTGTCGCTGCGCGGCGGCGCGGACGGGGCGGCCCCGGTGGTGGCGTGGGTGCGGGCGCAGTTGGCGGCGTGGCAGTCGGGAGTGGCGGTGCCGGTGGTGGCGGATCCGGTCGAGTCCGCGCGATCGGCCGGGTGACGCGTGGAAGCTGTGGCCGTCGTACGGGCGGAAACGGCGCCGAGCGGGCAGGGTACGGGGAGCCGGATCGTGGTGCTGCAGGGGCGGGCGCCGTTGCTGCCCCGGGTCGCGGCGGTGCCGGGTTCCGGCGCGGAGGTCGTGTTCGTCGGCGGGGCGGCGGGGCCGCTCGGCGGTGACGAGCTGGCGGTGCGCATCGAGGTCGGGGCCGGGGCCCGGCTGACGGTGCGCACCGCCGCGGCGTCCGTCGTCCTGCCGGGCACCGGCGCGGCGGCCCGGCAGCGGGTGGAGATCGACGTCGAGGACGGCGGCGAACTGGCGTGGCTGCCGGAGCCGGTGGTGGTGGCCGCGGGGGCGCGCTACGAGTCCGCGGTGCGGGTCACGCTGGGGCGGGCGACCCGGCTGCTGATGCGTGAAACGCTGGTGCTCGGAAGGGCGTTCGAGCCGTGCGGCGATGCCCTGTCGCGGTGGGACGTGAGCGCCGAGGGCCGGGTGCTGCTGCGCCAGCAGGCGGCGTACGGGCCGGCGGCCAAGCCCGGGTGGCGCGGGCCTGCCGGCACGTGCGGGGGCACGGTGGTCGGGACCGAACTGCGGTACCCGGACGTCCCCGACCTCGCGCCGCGGCTGCCGAGCGTGCCGGGACGCGCGGTGTGTGCGTTGGCGGGCGGGGGACGGCTGACGACGGTGGTGGCGGGGGACGCGCTGCGGGCCGAGCAGTTGATGGCGGAGGAGGCAGGCGTGGGGGAGGCCGAGCCGACCGCAGTTGCCGGTGCCACGATCCCACCCGTCGGTTCCTCCAGAAGCCTTGCCGCAACCTCGCCCTGAATCGGACCTCGATGCACGACAATCCCCCCTGGAGGGGCGGCTCGGCGGCGGCGGGATGGGGCAGGTCTTCCTGGGCCGCTCTCTCGGCGGCCCCCGTCGCGGTCAAGCTGGTCCGGCCCGAACTGCCCGGCGATCCCGGATTCCGGCGCCGGTTCGCCACCGAGGTCGAGGCAGCCCGCCGGGTCGGCGGGTTCCACACCGCACAAGTGGTCGAGGCCGATCCCGATGCCGACCCGCCGTGGCTGGTCACCGCCTACATCCCCGGCCCGTCCCTGCAGCAGGCGGTCCGGCCGTCCTCACGGTTCTCTCACCTCTCCCCGGCACGATTTACTGTCCTCGAGCCGGGTCGACGAAAGGGAACAAACTGATGCGACTCCTCGTGACCGGTGGCGCCGGATACATCGGCTCGGTGACGACGGCGATGCTGCTCGGCGCCGGGCATGACGTGACGGTCCTCGACGACCTGTCCACCGGCCACCGCGACGCGGTGCCGGCCGGGGCGGCGTTCGTCGAGGCGCACATCACCGAGGCCGGGCCGGTGCTGGCCGCGGCGGCGTACGACGGGGTGCTGCACTTCGCGGCGAAGTCCCTCGTCGGCGAGTCCGTCGATGCGCCGGCCAGGTACTGGGGCAACAACGTGGCGGGCTCCCTCGCCCTGCTGGACGCCGTCCGCGAGCACGACGTGCCGCGTTTCGTGTTCTCCTCGACGGCCGCGACCTACGGCGACCCCGTCGAGGTGCCGATCGCGGAGACGGCGGAGACCCGGCCGACGAACCCGTACGGCGCGTCCAAGCTGGCCGTGGACCACATGATCGGCTCCTACGCGCAGGCCTACGGCCTCGCCGCGGTGTCGCTGCGCTACTTCAACGTCGCGGGCGCCCACGCCGGCCTCGGGGAACGGCACACCGTCGAGACCCACCTGATCCCGCTCGTCCTCCAGGTCGCCCAGGGCACGCGCGACCACGTGTCCGTCTACGGCACCGACTGGCCGACCCCCGACGGCACCTGCATCCGCGACTACATCCACATCGCCGACCTCGCGCGCGCCCACCTGCTCGCCCTCGACGCCGCCGCCCCCGGTGTCCACGAGATCTGCAACCTGGGCAACGGCATCGGTTTCTCGGTACGCGAAGTGATCGAGGCGTGCCGCCGCGTCACCGGCCACCCGATCCCCGCCGTCGACGCCCCCCGCCGCGCGGGCGACCCCGCCGTCCTCGTCGCCTCCGCGGACCGCGCCCGCACCCTCCTCGGCTGGAAGCCCGAGCACCCCGACCTCGACCGCATCGTCGCCGACGCCTGGTCCCTGCTCACCTGACGCACCCCGGCCGCAGGAAACGCCCGCAAAAAAACGGAGGGCGCCCCGGCCAAAGGGCGCCCTCCATGCGAACTGCACAGTTCGCGAGCAGGGACAGCATAGCCGCTCCCCACGCCGGCCGCGGCCATGCGTCTGTACGGCACGAAGACCAAGGCGGCCGCGGTGCGCGCCGCCATGGAAGAAGCGGTGAAGAAGCGGCTGCGCGACGAGTTCTTCGCGGCGATCGACAGCGGCGAGATCGATCTCACCTATGACGCCCGTGATGCGGGCACAGGTGCCGCATGACCGACTCCTACTTACTCGATACTTCGGCGCTCCAACGCCGGGCGAAGCCCCAAGCGAGGTTGCTGCTCGACGAGTTGAGCGAACGCGGCGGGTTGGCCGTGTGCGGCCCGGTCGAAATGGAAGTCATGTACTCGGCGCGCAACGTCGGCGAGGCGCTGCGCATGCGTGAGTGGCTGCGCGGATTCGACCATCTGCCCATGCCCGACGAGGTCTGGGATCGCGCGATCGACGTTCGGCACTTGGCCGTCGCCAAGGGCATACATCGAGCATTGTCCCTGCCAGATCTGCTGATTGCCGCGACCGCCGAGCGTCACGGCGTAACGGTGCTCCACTACGACGGGGACTACGACATGATCGCCGCCATCACCGGTCAGCCGATGCGGTGGATTGCGCCGCCGGGCACCGCCGACTGAGGGTCGGAGGTGCCCGGCGCCGCCCGGACTCAGTCCCGCACCGGAACCCGGACCACCTGGCCCGGCAGGCCTGCCTCGTCTTCCCTGGCCCCGTCGACCTGGATCGGGGTGCCGTTGACGATGACGTGGCGGATTCCGGTGGGCTGGTCGGCGGTGAGGCGTTCGCCGTCGGCGGGGAAGTCGCGGACGCGGCGGACCGGGCCCGGGGCGACGGTGGCCGGGTCGAAGACGACGATGTCGGCCCAGCAGTCGGGGCGCAGGTAGCCGCGGTCGGTCAGGCCCAGGAGGTCGGCCTGCACGCCGGTGAGTTTGCGTACGGCCGTTTCGATCGGCATCAGCGACCGCTCGCGGACCCACTTGCCGAGGTAGTCGGTGGCCTGGGGGGCGTCGCAGAGCTGTCCGACGTGGGCGCCCGCGTCGGACAGGCCGAGGGTGCAGTGCTCCTCGGTGAGGATACCGAGCAGGGCGTCGACGTCGTCGTTGGCCAGGATGCAGCGCATGCGCAGGCCCAAGTCCGGCTCCTGCAGGGCCAGGTCAAGGAGGACGTCGAACGGGTCGCCGCCGCGCTCGGCGGCGATCGCGTCGAGGTGCCGTCCGACCAGGTCCGGGTTGGCGGGCGCCTCGTCGACGAGGTAGGTGCCCCAGCGCGGCACCAGGAACGCGCCCTCCTTCTCCCACGCCGCGCGGGCGCGCTTGCGGAACTCCGGGTCGGCGTAGGCGGATCGGCGTTCCGCGACGCCGCCGGCCATGAGTTCGCCGAAGGCCGGGTTGGAGTTGAGGGTGAACGGCTCCACGAGGCTGAAGGAGAAGGTCAGCGGTCGCGGGCTGACCTGCGGCCACACCTGCGCGCCCTTCTCCCACCCGGCGCGGTTCAGCGCGACGAGCCGGTTGTGGGAGCCGGCCGGCGTGGTCATCAGGGCCGTGTACGTGAACGGCACTCCGACACCGGGCTGGATGTCGTACAGATCCGGCACCCCGAGCTGCTCGCCGGGCGTGAACTCCACGATCCCGCGCCGCTCTTCGCGGACGACGGCGAGCAGCGCGTCGATCTCGGCGCGGTCCGCGAGGCGGCTCGGCACCGGCTTGCCATCGATGCCGCGGTGCGTGGGGGCGAAGCTGGTCGCGAAGCCCGCCGCGCCTGCCCGCAGGGCGGCGCGCAGCACCTCGGACATGCGGGTGATCTCCGCCTCGTCGGCGGCGCGTTCGTAGGCGTCCATGCCCATGACGTACAGCCGCAGGGCGGTGTGGCCGATGTAGGCCGTGTAGTTGAGGCCCACGCCACGGCGTTCCACGGAGTCCAGGTACTCGCCGAAGTCGACGAAGTCCCAAGGGATTCCGGCGGCGAGTGTGGCGACGTCCATGTCCTCGACGTTCTCCAGTGTGCGCGCGATCACGTCGTGGTGTTCGGGGCGCGTGGGGGCGATGGAGAAGCCGCAGTTGCCGGCGACGACGGTGGTGACGCCGTGGAAGCAGGACGGGGTGAGGGCCGGGTCCCAGAACACCTGCGCGTCGTAGTGCGTGTGGATGTCGATGAAGCCGGGTGCGACGACGTGGCCGGTCGCGTCGAGGGTGCGGCGGCCGGTCAGGCCGGTGCCGATCGCGGTGATGCGGCCGCCGGTGACGGCGACGTCCGCCGCATAGGGCGCGGCCCCGGTGCCGTCCACCACGGTTCCGCCGGTGATCACCAGGTCTGCGGTCATGCGTCGGTGCCCCTTCCGTGCGCTGCTTGCTGTGCCTGCTGTGCCTGCTGTGCCTGCTGTGCCTGCTGTGCGTGCTGTGCCTGCCGGCCGTCGAGCGAGAGCCCGTACAGGTCGGCGCAGTTGCGCCACAGGATGGCGTCGCGGACCTCGTCGCCCAGGTGCGCGGTGTGCTCCGCGAGGACGTCCTGCGAATGCGGGAACGTCGAGTCGGAGTGCGGGTGGTCGCTGGCCCACATCAGGCGCCGGTGGTCCATGAGGTCGGCGACGCGGAACGCGACGGCGTCGTCCTGGAACGTGAGGTGGATGTGGTCGCGCACGTATTCGCTGGGAAGGCGTGCGAGTGCGCGGTCGCCGAGCCAGTTGTGGTGGTACTTGACGGCGTGGTCGGCGCGGTACATCCAGTGCGGCATCCATCCCGCGTCGGCTTCCACGCACACGACTTTGAGGTCCGGCACGCGGTCGAAGACGCCGCCGAACACCATCGTGCCGATGACGTCCTGGCAGCCGCGCATGATGCCCAGGAAGCTGTTCATCTTCGGGCCGCGGTACTGCGCTCCGCCGATCTGGTCGTTGCCGGACGTGAGGATGTGGAACGCGACGGGCAGCCCGAGTTCGGCCGCGGCGCGCCACAGCGGGTCCCACGCCGGGTTGTCGTAGTCGCCGATCTCGCTTTCCGCGGCGGCGTGTCCCGGCATCATGACGCCGCGCAGCCCGAGTTCCTTGATGCGCCGGAAGTCCTCGACGCCTTCGGCGACGCTGCGCAGCGCGGTCTGCCCCACGCCGATGAGCCGGTCCGGCGCGTGGGCGCAGAACGCCTCGGCCATCCACAGGTTGTAGGCATCGAAGCAGGCCTTTTTGTAGTCCGCGTCGGGGTGGTTGCACAGCAGCATGCCGACGGACGGGTAGATGACCTCCGCGGCGACGCCGTCGCGGTCCTGCTCGGCGAGGCGCGCGGCCGGGTCCCAGCCGCCGGGATGGAGCTGCTCCCAGTCGGTGAACTCGAACGGGCCGACGGTCTCGGGCGGGCGTCCGGCGGCGGCGACCATCCCGTAGGGGATGCGGTTGCGGCCGTTGTCGATCTCCATGACGGCGCCCATGCGCGGGTCGGTCGCGGCCACGGGGGCGCGGTCGCGGAAGCGCGGGTCGATGCGGTCGACGTAGCAGTCGCCCGGCTCGGTGACGTGCGAGTCGGCGGATATGGCGAACAGCGGGGTGCCCATGAGGTGGGGTCCTCTCCCGCAGGGCCCTCCTGCGGGAGAGGCCGTGCGATGGACAAGCGTGCGAGGGATGCGCTGCGGGGGAGCAGCCGCAATTGATGAGTGCACATTAAGAAGGGCGTCCGTTAGTTTCAATGCTCGTGGGACGCAATCCGGAAGCGACGCGGCGCGAGCTGCTCGACAGTGCCGCGCGGCTGTTCGCCGAGCGCGGTATCGCCGCGGTGTCGCTCAACGAGATCAACACGGCCGCGGGGCAACGCAACGCGTCGGCACTCCAGTACCACTTCCGGTCCCGGGAGGGGCTGCTGCGGGCGCTGCTGGAACGCCATCTCGCGCAATTGCGGGAGCGCCGCGACGAGCTGCTGGGGGTCGCCGACGCCCATCCGGAGAAGGTGCGGCGCGCGGCCGAGGCGTTCGTGCTGCCGCTGGCCGGGTTCCTGGAGGGGGACTGGCGCGGCCGCGCGTTCCTGCGCATCGTGGCCGAGCTGATGGCGGATCCGTCGCGCAGCGCGCCGGAGGTCCGCGAGCTGCTCGACGCGACGGCGGCCGACGAGGCGTACGCGCGGATCTGGAAGCACGGCCGCGGCGTCCCCGCGGTGCTGCGCCCGGAGCGGATGCGGGTCGGCGGCTCGATGGTGCTGCACGCGTTGGCGGACCGGGCCCGGCTGCTGGAGCACGAGGGCAAGCCAACCCAGATCGCGCCGGAGCTGTTCGTGGGGAACCTGGTGGACATGTTCCTGGCGGCGACGCTGGCACCGGTCGGGCGGTAGGCGGCGGCGAGCCCGCGGAGCGGCCGGGGGCGGCCGGGCGGAGCGGCCGCCCGGGAAGCTCGTTGACTCGGTCGGCAACCCCTCCACATAATGAACTCTCATTATTCAGCGCCGGGGCGACCGGACCGGTCGAACCACGCCCACCCAGGGGGTCCGCCATGAAGCACGCCGACGTCGTCGCCACCGCGCGCCGCATCATCGGGCACCTGGAAGCACGCACCCTCGATCTCGGCGAGGCCCCGCTGCGCGTGGACGCGTCGGTGTTCACCGACCCGGAGCGACTGGCCCGCGAGCGCGAGGTCCTGTTCCGGCGCACGCCGCAGGTGGTGGGCTGGGCGGGCGAGGTCGCCGAGCCCGGCGACTTCCTGGCCCGCGACGTCGACGGCGTGCCGGTCCTGGTGACCCGCGACGAGGACGGGGAGCTGCACGCGTTCCTCAACGCCTGCACGCACCGCGGCAAGCCGGTCGCCGACGAGTCCGCCGACCGCGAAGGCACCTCGGGCACCGGCTGCGGCACCGCCCGCCGCTTCCTGTGCAGCTACCACGGCTGGCAGTTCGACGGCCGCGGCGCGCTCGTCGGGCTGCCCGCGCGGCAGCAGTTCCCGGGCATCGACCCGGCCGAGTTCGGCCTCAAGCGGCTGCCGGTGGCGGTGTCCGCGGGCCTGATCGTGGTCGGCCTGCGGCCGGACGTCGAGGTCGAGGGCGCGCTGGCCGACGTCGAGGACGCCTTCGCCGGGTTCCCCTACGACCGGACGCGCGCCGTCGTCAGCGAGACCTTCCGGCTGCGCGCCAACTGGAAGCTGACCGTCGACATCAACCTGGAGGGCTACCACATCCCCTTCCTGCACAAGGCGACCATCAACGGCCTCGTGCTCAACCACGGCATCGTCGACACGTTCGGCCCGCACACCCGCTTCGCGGTGCCCATCGCGGGCGGCTTCGAAGGCCTCGCCGTGGTGCCCGAGGAGCAGTGGCCGGCCCGGCTGCCGATGGTCAACGTGCAGACCGTCAGCCCGTCGACCGTGCTGATCGAGAGCCCGCTGAGCACCACGATGCTGCGCGTCTACCCGGGGCAGGTGCCCGGCGAGTCGGTGATCCACATGACCGAGGGCACCTGGGAGCCGCTCGACGAGCGGAGCATCGCGACGGCCCGCATCAACCACGAGACCAACAAGGGCGTGCTGGTCAACGAGGACTTCCCGGGCGCGGAAGCCTGCCAGCGGGGATTCTCCGCCGGCCTGGACACCATGGTCGTCGGGATGGGCGAATCGGCGGTGGCGCACTGGCACGAGGTGTGGGACAAGGCGCTCGCCGACGCGAGCTGAACGGTGCGACCTGCAAGCGACCTGCAAGCGACCCGGCCGGCGCGGGCCGAACAGGGGAAATCGGCAGGTCGGCGGGCCGGAACCGGGAGCCCCGGGTCAGGTCCCCGACGGTGATGTGGTGTGATCGACGAGGAAGGAATCATCGGAGGTCACACGCGTGAGCCACGTCGAGACGGTGCGTTTCGAAGTCGCCGGGGTGCACTTGTCGGGGCTGCTCGCGCGCCCGGACGGCGGTGCCGCGCGCGGCACCGTGCTTGCCTTGCACGGCGGCGGATCGCGCGCCGCGTACTGGCACCGGGACAACGCGCCGGACGCGTCGCTGCCGCTGCTCGGCGCCTCGCTCGGCTGGACCGTGCTGGCCGTCGACCGCCCCGGCTACGGCGAGTCCGCCCGCGACGCCCGCGCCCGCGTGAACCTGGACGGCCAAGCCGACCTGCTCTTCGCGCTCCTGGACGTGCTGCCCGCCTACCTCGGCGCGGACTACGGCGCCGGGGTCTTCCTCGCCGCGCACTCCATGGGCGGGATCCTCGCGCTGCGCATGGGTGCCGCGGACGCCGGGCGCGACCTGCTCGGCATGGCCGTCGGCGGCGTCCCGCTGCGGTACAGCCCCGCGAAAGCCGAGGCGATGGCGCTGGTGCCGACCGACCGGGAATTCGTGCCGCCGATGCGCGCACCCGGGACCGGGCCGGAGACGTTCTTCGGGCCGCCCGGCTCGTACGACCCGGGGCTGCTGAGCCGCGACGGCCGCATCGGGGCGCCCGTCCCGACCGCCGAGTTCGTCGACGCCCGCGACAACCCGCTGACCCTGCCGGGCGTCCTCGGCAAGGTCCGGGTGCCGGTGCACTGGACGGTCGCCGAGTTCGAAAGCTCCAACCAGGCCGGCCCTGCCGTCCTCGACGAAGCCGGGCGGCTGCTCGGCCAGGCCCCGCGCGTGGAACTCCACACGCAGCCCGGCGTCGGGCACAACCTGAGCCTGCATTACGCGGCCCGCGCCTACCACCTCCGGGTGATGGCGTTCGCCGAAGAGTGCCTGCCGAGGGGAAGCTGACACCGCGCGGAGGCGAAGCGGCGCGGGGACGCGCGATTCACTCCTGAGAGTGGAACGGGGCGTCGCTCTCCAGGGTGAACCACACGACCTTGCCGCTCGGGGTTTCCTCGGCTCCCCACGCCGCGGCGAGGCACTCGACGAGCGCCAGCCCGCGGCCGAACTCGTCGTCCAGCCCGCCGCCGCGCGCGGCCGGCAGGCGCGAACTGGCGTCCCGTACCTCCACGCGCAGGCGCGCGCCGTCGTGCCGGAGCGTCAGCGAATGCCACGCTCCCGGTCCCACGTGGACCAGCACGTTGGTGAGCAACTCGCTCAATAAGAGGCTTGCGACATCGCCGAGTTCGCCAAGTCCCCAGCTACGCAAGGTGTGTTCCGCGGCGCGGCGGCTGCGGCTCACCCCTCGGTCCGAGGCGGCGAGCTGGACGCAATAGTGACGGACGTCTTCCGCCATCACCGGCATGGTCTTCCTCCGTGGGGACACGCATGGCGTGCGTGGGATCGGGGGTCCTCAAGGCCGGGCATGAAGCCGTCGGGGCGACCGAGAGTGACCCTGAGACAACGGTGGGTCAGATCGGACATTCAGCGTGCCGTGCGACCACCAACCCTGCAACTCCCATCTTTGGATTGTCGGGTGATTGTTCGTACTGGCCACGAAGCCGCCCATCGTGGTGCACACTGTCCCCCCGCCCACGTTGTCGCGCAACGCGGCCGGCCCGCGCCGGAACGCGGGCGCGGAGCCCGCCGGGCACGCGGAAGACCAACCGGCACATAGGCACGACCCGGCACGTACGCACAACGCCCTGGAGGTGCATCGTGGCCTTAGCCCCCAACCCCACCGTCCGCCAGCGTCGGCTCGGCACCGAACTCCGGCGCCTGCGCGAAGCCCGAGGCCTCAGCCTCGAACACGTCGCGGCCCGCCTGGAGTGCTCCGACTCCAAAGTCAGCCGCATCGAACTCGGCCGCAGCGGTGTGCGGCCGGTAGACCTGCGGATCCTCCTCGACCTGTACGCCGTCGACGACGACGCCGAGCGCGAGTCGCTGCTCACCCTCTCCCGCGAGGCCAAAAAGCGCGGGTGGTGGCGCAGTTACTCGTCGGTGCTGCCGCCGTCGTACACCGAGCTGCTCAGCCTCGAAGCCGACGCTTCGGGCATGCGCGGTTTCGAACTGTCGCTCGTCCCCGGCCTGTTGCAGACCCCCGACTACGCCCGCGCGGTCATCTCGTCGGTCCGCGACGACCTGGCGCCCGACGAGGTCGACACGCTCGTGCGGGTGCGCGCCGCCCGCCAGTCGATCCTCGACCGGACCGGGCCGGACGGCGAACCGGCGTTCCAGCTCACCCTCGTCCTCGGCGAGGCCGTGCTGCGCCAGCACGTCGGCGGGCGCGAGAGCATGCGCGCCCAACTCCTGCACCTGGCCGAGGCCGCGACGCGGCCGAACATCCGCATCCAAGTCCTGCCGTTCGCGTGCGGCGCACACCCCGCCATCGAAGGGGCGTTCGCCGTCATCGATTTCCCCGCACTTTCCGATCTGGACGTGGTGGTTGTCGACACGCGCACGAGTAGCCTCTATCTCGAGGAACCCGAACACGTCCGCGTCTATCACCGGATGTTCGAGGACATCCGCGCTTCCGCGCTCTCGTACGGGGACTCATCGTCCATGATCGAGCACGCTGCAAAGGAATTGTCTTGAGCAACGCACAGCACGATCCCGCACTTTCCGTTCCTTCGGCCGACCCGGCCGCGGCCCCCGTCGCCGCAGTTCACCCCGGGTCGGGCTGGCGCCGCAGCAGCTTCAGCGGCGGCGCGAACAACTGCGTGGAGGCCCGCCCCGACGGCGCCTTCGTCGCCATCCGTGATTCGAAGAAGGTCCGCGGCCCGATCCTCGCCGTCGACCCCGCGGCATGGACCGAATTCCTCGGCGGCCTCGACTCGCGGGCCCCCGGACACTGAGGCAAATCACCCCGGGAATTCACCACAAAGGGTGATCTGAATTACCCGCGCGGGTGAATTCTCACGATGATCGTTCCGGCCTGAAGCGCGTCCGCGGCACCCCGGTCCCGAGTCCGGGGCGACGCGGCGGGCCCGCGCCGTGCCGCCCCCGGCCCCCGTTTTCACCGGGAAGAGTGGGCCACCTGGAAGAGTGGGGGTGTGCATGTCTCGGTACTGGGCCCGCTTCAGGTGCGGGACGACGAAGGGGGGCCCCTCGCGGTCTCCGGCGCACGCCTGCGCGTGCTCCTGACCCGCCTCGCCCTCGACGCCGGCCGGCCGGTCCCGGCCGACCGGCTCGTCCACGCGGTCTGGGACGCGGACGAACCCGGCGGCGCGGCGAACGCACTGCAGTCGCTCGTGTCCCGGCTGCGGCGCATGCTCGGCACCCACCGGATCCGCTCGGGCCCCGCCGGTTACACACTGGCCGTCGAACCGGACGCCGTCGACGTGCACCGTTTCGAACGGTCCGCCGCCGACGGACGCACGTTTCTGGCCGCCGGGGACCTCGCCGCCGCCGACCGGCACCTCACCGCCGCGCTCGCGCTGTGGCGCGGGCCCGCGCTCGCCGACGCGGCGGGCGCCGCGTGGGCGGTCGGCCCCGCGGCGCGCCTCGAGGAAATGCGGCTGACCGCGGTCGAGGACCGCATCGACGCCCGGCTCCGGCTCGGCCGCGCCCACGAAGCCGTCGCCGAACTCGAACAACTGGCCGCCGAACACCCGCTCCGCGAACGCCTGCACGGACAGCTGGTCGCCGCCCTCGACACGGTCGGCCGCCGCGCCGACGCGCTCTCCGCCTACCAGGCCTTGCGTGACCGCCTTGCGGAGGAACTGGGCATCGACCCGTCGCCGGAACTGGACGCCGTGCACTTGGCGGTACTGCGAGGCGAGCGGACGGTGGTGGCCATATCGGTGCCGCCCACCAGCTCCACCGCCACCAGCCCCGCCACCACCAATCCCTCTGTCTCTGCGGACACCGTCGCGCAGGGCGACCGTGCGGCGCGGGTGGCGAGCGGCCTCGGTGCCGCGGCGCCCGTGGAGGCCCCGGACGGCAGCACCCCGGCTCGCGCGGGCGGTTTGGGCGGGGCACCGTCGAAGGGCGGCGCGGCAGGCGCGGGGGGAAGCGTCGCGGAACCGGCTGCGGGCGGGCAGACCGGTGGCCGGGTCGGCACCGGGCCCGCGCAGGAACCCGGCGCGGGCAACACTTCCCCGGCGTTCGCGCCCGGCGGCTCGTCGGACGCCTCCGGCACCCGCGAGGCCACCACCCCGTCCACCAACCTCACGCTTCGCCTCACCAGCTTCGTCGGGCGGGTGGACGAGCGGGCGAAGCTGGCCGGGCTGTTGGCCGAGTCGCGGTTGGTGTCGGTGGTCGGGCCCGGGGGTGCCGGGAAGACGCGGATCACCGTGGAGACCGGGCGTGAGCGGCTGCCCGACTACCCCGGTGGCGTGTGGTTCGTGGAACTCGCGCCCGTGCACGATCCGCTCGACATCCCGCACGCGATCGTCGCCGCGCTCGGGCGGCGCGACGTCGGGATCCTCGGCGACCTGCTGGAGACCACCACCGGCAAGACGCGCGGTCGCGACGCGCTGTCCCGGGTCGTCGAAACCCTGTCCCGGCGCCCGGCGTTGCTGATCCTGGACAACTGCGAGCACCTCGTCGGCGCCACCGCGGAGATCGCCGATTTCCTGCTCGGCGAAGTCCCCTCCCTGCACATCCTCACCTCGACCCGGGAGCCGCTCGGCGTCCTGGGCGAAACCCTCTACCCGCTCGGCCCGTTGGCGCTGCCGCCGAGCAGCGCCGGTGCCGACGAAGCGATGCGCTACCCGGCCGTCCGCCTGTTCGCCGACCGTGCTTCCGCCGTCCGCCCCGGCCTCGCCGTCGACGACGCGAACCTCGCCGCCGTCGTGGAGATCTGCCGCCGCCTCGACGGCATGCCCCTCGCGATCGAACTCGCCGCCGCCCGCACCCGCGCGCTCTCCCCGCAGCAGATCGCCACCCGCCTCGACGACCGCTTCCGGCTGCTGACCGGCGGAAACCGCACCGCGATGCCCCGCCACCAGACACTCCGCGCCGTCGTCGAATGGAGCTGGGACCTCCTCGACGACCGCGAACGCGCCGTGCTGCGCCGCCTGTCCGTGTTCGCCGGCGGCGCCACCCTGGACGCCGCCGAGGAAGTCCTGCCCGACGGCGACGTCGTGCACCGCGACGACGTCCTCGACCTGCTCACCGGACTCGTCGACAAATCCCTCGTCGACGTCTTCGGCACCGGCGAACCCCGCTACCGCATGCTGGAGACCATCGCCGCGTTCGCCGCCGAACACCGCGAGCGCGCCGACGAGACCGAGACCACGGGCGCCCGCCACCTCGTCTGGTGCAAGGCGATGCTCGACGCCGTCGAACCGGAGCTGCGCGGGCGCGGCCAACTCGCCGGACTCGCCGCGGTCGGCGCCGAACACGACAACATCGCCGCCGCGCTGCGCTACGCCGTCGACCGCACCGACACCACGTCGGCCCTGGTGATCGTCGCCCGGCTCGGCTGGTACTGGCAGATCCGCGGCTACCACCGCGAAGCCCGCACCTGGATGGCCGAGGCGCTGGCGCTGCCGTACGACGAGGTCACCACCGACCGGGCCAACGCCGAGTGGTTCTACGGCATGACGCTGGCCGTCAGCGGCCGCGAACCGGATGCGCTGCGCTGGCTCATGCGCGCCCGCTGGCACGTCCGCCACTTCGCCCCCGAGGCGATGCCCCCGACGCTTCGCCTGATGCGCGCGCTGACCGCGGCGTTGCGCGACTATCACCTCGGCACCTTCAGCGCCAAGGAACTCGAACCGGACCCGGCGTACTACAGCGACCCGTGGACCCGCGGCTTCCACGACCTGATCCGCGGGCACCTCGCCGTCAACGTCGGCATGACCGAAGCCGGCCTGCGCTGGCTGCGCGCCGCCCGCGCCCAGTTCGCCGAACTCGGCGAACGCTGGGGGCATTCGTCGGCCGTCGCCGGACTCTCGGAGGTGTACGCGTACACCGGACGCCTCGACGACGCGATCGCGGCGATCGGCGAAGGCCTCGGCCTGGTCCGCGAACTCGGCGCGCCCGAGGACATGCCCATGCTGCTTATCCGGCGCAGCCTGCTGCGGATCGTCACCGGCGACCGGGCCGGGGCGCAGGCGGACGTCGACGAGGCCGCGCGGGTGGCGACGGACGGGGAGACGGCGGGCGGGATGATGCTCGCGTACGCGGGAGCCGCCGACATCGCCCGGCTGATGGGCGATCTCGCGGAGGCTGACCGGCTGTTCGCCAAGGCCCTGGGCGAAATGGAGCGGTCCCACAGCCGGCCCGGGCAGGTCTCGGCGCGGATGTTCCTGGGGATCGCCTACATCGCCGACAGCAAGGGCGACCGGACGGCCGCCCGGGACGCGCTCGACCGGGCGACCATGGTGGCGCTGGACACCCGCGACATGCCGATCACCGCCGGGGTGGCCGAGGGCCTGGCGTGGTGGGCGCAGACCGAAGGCGATCCGGAGCGCGCGGCGCTGCTCCTCGGCGCGGCCGTCACACTGCGCGGGCATCCGGATTTGGGGCATCCCGACGTCGTGCGCATCACCGGCGAGGTGCGCGCGGCGCTGCCGCCCGAGGTGTTCGACCGGGAGTTCGCCCGTGGGGCGGCGTTGCCGCCGGCCGAGGCGGAAGAGCTGATGCGGAACAGTTGAGTGCCGACGCCGCAACGGCGGACCGAGGTCGTCTCGGGCCGCCGTCGCGGGGGGTTGCGCGGGTCCGGTGGTTCCGGTGGTGCGGGTTCTCCGCCGGGGGCGGGGCATGGCACGGGTGTCCGGTCAGGACTTGTTGCGGTAGACGCGGACCGTGAGCGGGGCGAAGACCGCGAACATGCCGGCCGACCAGCCGAGGGTGATCAGCGCGTCGGTCGCGACCGGGCCGCCGTCGACGAGCAGGTTGCGGATCGCGGTGGTCAGGTGCGTGACCGGGTTGAGCTTGACCCAGGCCTGGAGCCAGCCCGGCATCGTCTCGGTCTTGGCGAAGATGTTCGCGCCGAAGGTCAGCGGGAAGCCGACGAGCATCGCGGTGCCCTGGACGCTGCGGGGGTTGCGCATGACGACGCCGAGCAGCGCGAAGATCCAGGACATCGCGAACGAGAACACCAGCACGAGCCCGATCGCGGCGGCCGTCTCCATCGGGCCGGTCTGCACGCGGAAGCCGATCGCGGAGCCGAAGCCGAACACGACGGCGATCGCCACGACGTACCGGCACAGGTCGCCGACGACGGCGCCGGCGAGGGGTGCCCACCGGGAGATCGGCAGCGACCGGAAGCGGTCGAACACGCCCTTGGAGATGTCCTCGCACAGCCCGACACCGGTGCCGAGCGACGCGAACACGACGGTCTGCACGAGGATGCCCGGCAGCGCGAACTGCAGGTACTCGTGCGTGCTGCCTTCGATCGCGCCGCCGAACAGGTAGACGAACATGACGGTGAAGATCACCGGTTGGAGTGTCAGGTCGATCAGTTGTTCGGGTTGATGCTTGAGCCGTACCAGGTTTCGCCAGGTGAGCGTGAGGGTGTGGCGGACCACCGCGAACGGGTCGGCCCGGCGGCGCGCGGGAGCCGGGGCGGGGGCGACGGGCGTGGGGGTGGCTTCGCGGGTGGGGAGAGTGGTGGTCATGGGGGACTCCTTCTCGGTGTGCGGCAGGTGTGCGGCTTGTGTGCGGCTTGTGGGTGATCGGGGTGCGGGTCAGGCGGCCTTGTCGGCTTCGGTGCCGTCGGCGGCGTCCGCGCCGCTGCGGTGACCGGTGAGTTCGAGGAAGACCTCGTCCAGGCTCGGCAGCCGCAGGGCGAGTTCGGTGGCCCGGATGCCGGCGTCGTCCAGGCGCCGGACGACGGCCGTGAGGAGCCCCGGGTCCGCGACGGCGACGGTGACCAGGCCGTTGCGGAGGTCGGGCTTGCGGCCGGCCAGCTCGGCGAGGATCGCCGCGGTGTCCTCGGCGCGGGCCGGGTCCTCGGGCCGGATCTCCAGGCTCTGCTCGCCGACCTGCGCCTTGAGCGCGGCAGCGGTGCCGTTGGCGATGACGCGGCCCTGGTCGATGACGGCGATGTCGTCGGCGAGCTGGTCGGCCTCGTCGAGGTACTGCGTGGTGAGCAGCACGGTGACGCCTTCGTCGCGGACCAGGCCGCGCACCAGGTCCCACACGTCGCCGCGGCTGCGCGGGTCGAGCCCGGTGGTGGGCTCGTCGAGGTAGAGGAACTGCGGGCGTCCGACGAGGCTCGCGGCCAGGTCGAGGCGGCGGCGCATACCGCCCGAGTAGGTGCCGGGCGGGCGGCCCCCGGCCTCGCTGAGCTGGAAGCGTTCGAGCAGCTCGCTCGCCCGAGCCTTGGCGTCGGCCCGCGACAGGTCGAGCAGCCGTCCGAGGAGCAGCAGGTTCTCGAACCCGGTCATCTCCTCGTCGACCGAGGCGTACTGCCCGGTCAGGCCGATCAGCCGCCGCACCTCCGCCGACTGCTCGACGACGTCGAACCCGGCGACCCGGGCGCGGCCCGCGTCGGGGGTGACCAGTGTGGCCAGCACCCGCGTGGTGGTGGTCTTCCCGGCGCCGTTCGGGCCGAGCAGTGACAGCACCGTGCCCTGCTCCGCGACCAGGTCGATCCCGGCCAGTGCGGTGGTCTTCCCGTACCGCTTGACCAGCCCTTCGGCTTCGATGGCGTAGGTCATGTGCTCCTCCGTTCCGTCGGCCGGCGGCCTTGGCGGCCGCCGGCGCTGTTCTTCCGACGAGAACCAAGGTGCCGGGCGGCCCTGATACGGCCCGCACATGCCGCTGACAGCGGCGGAGGGGACGGAGGACAGCGCTGAGACGGCGCTGAGACGGCCCTGACACGGCGCTGACACGGCGGCCGCGACGGGGCTGTTACAGCGGGGCGAGGAGCATCAGGACCTCGTCGCGGTCGCCGTGGGCGAAGCGGAGGGCGTCGGGCCAACGGCCGATTTCCGTCCAGCCCAGGCGGTTGTAGAACGCTTCGAGGCCTTCGCCGCCGCGGGCGGTCAGGTGGAGTTGTGCCAGGGCCATCTCGTCGCGGGCGATGGCGCGGATGCGGTCCATCAAGGCGGTGGCGATGCCGCGGCCCCGGTGGTCGGGGTGGGTCTGGACGCGTTGGACGGTGCCCCAGTGGCGGACCAGGGGGTCGCGGTGGCGGGTGAGGCTGAGCCATCCGGCGAGACGGCCGTCGACCTTGGCGAGGAGAAGGCGGCTGTAGGCGGGGTCGAGGCCGGCCACGAGTTCGGCGGCGACGGGCGAGACTTGGGCGCGGTCGACGGGTGGGAAGGCGAAGCCGACGGCGCCGCCGGCGTTGGCGACGGTGATCCAGCAGTCGGTCAGTTCGCGGGCGAGGGAAGCCGGGACGTCGTGGGGGTGCAGGGCCTGGACGAGTTCGACCGGGCCGCGGGCGGCAGCGGGGGTCATCGGGATTCCTTGCCTGGTCAGCGGCGGTCCTGGCGGGCGGTGTGGGCGGTGATTTTGATGGTGATGCCGGCGGCGAGGACGGTGGAGGCGAGGGACGTCCACAGGCACACTTGGGCCCACGTGGCGTCGGGCGACAGCGCCTGGGAGAGGAACTCGAGGAACAGGAAGCCGCCGGCCAGGAACAGGACGACCGCGAGCATGATCAGCGGGCCGTGGGCGCGGGGCTCGTCGATGAACTCGCGTTCGGTGCGCTCGCGGTGCCTCGGCAGGTTCGACGTCATGCGGCCACGATGGCGGATCGGCCCGGTGACCGGGATGAGTTGTGGTACTCAACCGGGATTGAGGGAAGACCATCGAAGCAATGGCCAAGGGCCGCGATAGCTTCGGGGTGGGGGCTTCCGGTTCGGTGGGGCAGTCGGCAGGTTGGGGGAGGTCGCAGGGTGGTCATGGCGGTGGCGCAGCCGGAAGCGAGTGCGGTCCAGCCGCGGACGCGGGGCCGGTGGGTGCGGCGGGTCGTGCGTGTGGCGCGTACGACGCCGGGCCGGTTGGCTTCGACCGGGGTGGTGCTCGTCGTGCTGGCGCTGCTGGCCGGGGTGTTCGGGTTCGTGGCGGTCAAGGAGCGGTCGGATGCCGCGGAGCGGGTCGCGACGCGCAGTGAGCCGCTGGCGGTGCGCACACAGGAGCTGTACCGGTCGTTGGCGGACGCCGACGCGACCGCGGCCGCCGCGCTGCTGTCCGGCGGCATCGAGAAGCCCGCGCTGCGCGACCGCTACGAGCAGGACATGGACAGCGCGCAGCGCACCCTGATCGCCGCGTCGTCCGCGGGCGCCACGGGCAATGTCGCCGAGTTGCTGTCCCGGCTGTCGGTCGAGGTGCCGCAGTACCGGGAGGACGTCGCCCGGGCGAAGACCGAGACGCGGCAAGGTCACACGGTCGGTCCGGCGTGGCTGAGGGCCGCGTCGAAGCAGATGCAGGACGTGATCCTGGTCGACGCTGCGGCCCTGCACGAGGAGGCCGGCAAGCAACTGCGTCGGGACCACGACCGGGCCACCGGCATACCCGTGGCGGCGATGGCCGCCGGGGCGCTGGCGTTGGCGGCGCTCGTGGTCGCGCAGGTGTGGTTGGCGCGCCGGACGAAGCGGGTGTTCAACCCGGGGCTGCTGCTGGCCTGCCTGTCGGTGGCGGCGCTGCTGGTGTGGGTGAGTGTCGGATTGTCGAGTGCGCGCGACCGGTTCACGGACAGCCGGGACGGCGGGTGGCGGCCGGTGGAGGCACTGTCCGCGGCCCGGTTCGCGGTGCTGCGGGCGCGCGGCGACGAAGGCCAGATCCTGGTGCAGCGCGGCACCGACAACGGCAAGTACGAGGCGGATCTCAAGGGCGAGTTCGACGACCTGTCCGGCAGCACCGGCGACCCGGCGCCGGAGAAGCGCCTGCTCGGCGAGGCGGCGAGGCTGTCCGCGGGCGACCCGGCGACGCTCGCCGACATCGACAAGGCGCGCGGCGCGGTGGGGGACTGGATAACCGCGCACACAGGCGTGAACACCAGATACCAGAACGTCGACTACGCGGGCGCGGTGGCCGAGGTCATCGGCGACAAGGGCGGCTCGCAGACGGCGTTCGACCGGGCCGACGGCGCGTTGGCCGACGCGATCAAGAAGGACCAGGCCGACTTCGAGAAGTCGGTCAAGCAAGGCCGGGACGAGCTCGCCGGGTTGGGCGTCGGCGTGGTCGTGCTCGCCGTGCTCGCCGCGGTGGGGATCGTCGACGGCATGCGGCGGAGGTTGGGGGAGTACCGATGACCAGGACCGCCGCCGCTCGCGGCCGGAAGAGGACGACCCGCACCCGGGCAGCTCTCGCTTTCGCCGCAACTGCCTCCGTGCTCCTCGCCTCCGCCTGCGGAACGTCCACGACGGGTGATCCCTCGCCCATCAGTGCCGCGCAGGCCGCGCGTCCGCAGGCCGCCGGCACCCCCGAACCCGGGCCGACGCCGAACTGCGGCAACCCCGAGCTCAGCCTGAAGCCGACCGCGGTGCTGCCGACGTCGTTCCCGGACGGTTCGTTGTTGCAGCGCATCAAGTCGCATGGCTACTTCACCGCGGGCGTCGACCAGAGCACCTATCCGTTCGGGTACGTGGATCCGGCCGACGGCCGCCTCAAGGGCTTCGACGTCGACCTGCTCCGCGAGATCGCCAAGGCGATCTTCGGCGACGCGAACGACGGCCGGATCCGCTTCCGGGTGCTGAAGAACGCCGACCGGGTGCCCATGGTGGCCGACGGGACGGTCGACATCGTGGCGATGACGATGACCGTGGACTGCGTGCGCCGCCAGAAGGTCGACTTCTCCGACGTGTATTTCCGGGCCGGGCAGGAGGTGCTCGTGCAGAAGGACCCGGCGCTCCCGGCCGCGGTCAAGCGGCAGGGCTTGGCCGGCATGACCGGTCTGCGGGTCTGCGCGCTCGACGGCTCGACGTCGTTCACGCGCATCAAGCAGCCGCCGTTCACCGGCATCGTTCCGGTGACCGGCGACACGTGGGCGGACTGCCTGGTCAAGCTCCAGAAGGGCGAGGCCGACGGGGTCTCGACCGACGACACGATCCTCGCCGGGCTCCAGGCGCAGGACCCGGTGTTCACCGAGGTGGTCGGACCTCCGGTCAGCCATGAGCCTTATGCCATGGCGATCGCCAAGGAGAACCCGGACTTCGTGCGGTACGTCAACGGCGTCCTCGCCAAGCTCCGCGCCGACGGCACCTGGAAGGACCTCTACCGGAAGTACATCGGGAACTCGCTCAACGACGCCGACCCGAAGCCGCCCGCGGTGACTTCCTGGCGGGACCAGCCGTGACCGCACCCGACCCGATGTGGACGCGCGACGACGTCGACCAGGCCGTCGCCCGGCTGGAGTCCGAGTCCGACGGGATCTCGGCCGGCCTGATGGCGCTCGACGAGCACCCCGGCCGCCGGCTCCTGGAAGGCGCCGCACTGGACGGCCGCACCCGGGACCGCTGGGCCGCGTGCCGCGCGGACATCGCCCGCCTGTGGGAACTGTACGCCGCCTACGGCGCCGTCCTCGACGAGGTCCGCACCCTGCGGGCCCGCCGCTCCCGCCCCTCGCGCACCGAACTCGACGAGATGGCACGCCTGCTGACGGGCCCGTCGATCGTGGTGCCCGGGGTCGAGGTGCCGATCGCCCAGCGCGACCTCGTCGATCCCCAGGCCGGGGTGCGGAGGGTGACCTTCGACGCGCTCGTCTCCGAGATGAACCAGGTGTGGCGGCGCGCGACCGAACTCGTGGCCGCCGTCGACGAGGTGTGGACGCAGATCCTGCCGCGCCTGGACCGCGTCGAAGCGTCCGCGACCGAGGCGGCCGCGCTCGTCGACCGCCTCGGCGGTGCCGCGGCGCTCGCCGTCGAGGCCCGTGTGGTCGCCGACGTGCGCAAACGCCTCGACGAGGCCCGGCACTTGGTCGCCGCCGACCCGCTGCGGTTCGCCGGAGCCCGCCCCGACGCCCGCCTCGGCAGTGTCGACCTGGCCGCCCTGGACCGCGACCTGGCGGGCGTCCGCGACGGGCTGCGGCAGCTCAAGCTGCTCCAGGAACGCTACGAGGAACGCATGCAGCGCGTCGCCGGCCTCGTCGACGTGCTCGCCGCCGACGAAGCCGAAGCGCACCGGCGCCGCGCCCACGTGAGCGCCCGGATCGCCCGTGGACTGCCGGAAATCACCCCGCAGTCCCCGCCGTTGCGGGCGCGCACCGCGCAGGTCGCGGACCTGCGCCGGCGTGACGCGTGGCCGCAGTTGTCCGCGCAGCTCAGCGCGCTGGAACGGGACCTTGTGGGGGCCGCGGAACGCCTGCGTGCGGCCCGGACCGACCTCGACGCGCTGCTGGCGCGCCGCGACGAACTCCGCGGCCTGCTCCAGGCGTACCGTGCGATGGCGGGCGGCCGCGGCCGCGGCGAGGACGCCGCGCTGGAGGTGCTGCACCAGCAGGCGTACGACGCGCTGTGGCGCGCGCCGTGCGACCTCGACCACGCCGCCCGGCTGGTCGCGGATTACCAGGACGCCGTTACCACGGGCGGGGGAACTTCCGCCGCTTCCCGTGGCGTTCGTCCGATACCCGGAGGAAACCGGGACACTGCCGCCGGAATAGTGCGGTCGACGCAGGGGGAGGGCAAGGACCATGGCGATCTGTAACCGGCCCGACTGCGGGACTGGCGAGATCGACGCCGACGGGTACTGCGAGGACTGCGGGCGCGCCCCGCTCCAACCGGCCACGACCGGCGGAGGGACGGGCACGTCCGCGAGCGGGACCGGTTCGGGGACCGCGTCGTCGGGGCGTACCGGCACCGGGCGCACCTCGGGCCGGACGTCGCGGCGCACCGGCGCGGTGCCCACCGGGCGGCGCCTCGGCGCGGGCATCGTGGAGATCCCGGCGGTGCCGGTCCGCGACCCCGCGTCGATACTCATGCGCGACCCGGCGATCCCCGAAGAGCGCCGGTTCTGCCGGAACGAGGCCTGCGGGCGGCCGGTCGGCCGCGGCCGGGACGGCAAGCCGGGCATCGCCAACGGCTTCTGCCCGTACGACCGCACGCCGTATTCGTTCGCACCCAAGCTGGAACCCGGCGATGTGGTCGGCAACCAGTACGAAGTGGTCGGCTGCCTGGCCCGCGGCGGCTTCGGCTGGGTCTACCTGGCCATCGACAGGGTCGTGCACGACGCCTGGGTCGTGCTCAAGGGCCTGCTCGGCAGCAACGACACGGACGCCCGCGAGGCGGCCGTGGCCGAGCAGCGGGCGCTCGCGCAGATTCAGCACGCCAACATCGTGAACATCCGCAACGTCGTCTCGCACGTGGACAAGTACACGGGCGACCAAGAGCCGTACATCGTCATGGAGTACGTCGGCGGCATGTCCCTCAAGGACCTGCTGGAGCGCCGCCGCACCGAGACGCAGGACCGGCGTGCGGTGCTGCCGCTCGACCAGGTGCTCGCCTACATGATCGAGATCCTGCCCGCGTTCGGCCACCTGCACAGCCGCGGCCTGGTCTACTGCGACTTCAAGCCGGACAACGTCATCCAGACCGACGACCAGCTCAAGCTGATCGACATGGGCGCCGTGCGGCAGATCGACGACGAGTACGGCGCGATCTACGGCACCGTCGGCTACCAGGCGCCGGAGATCGAACGCGACGGCCCCAGCCCGGAGTCCGACCTGTACACGGTCGGGCGGTCGATGGCGGTGCTGAGCTTCCCGTTCGCGAACTTCACCAAGAAGTGGAAGCACTCGCTCCCGCCGGCGAGCGAAGTGCCGCTGTTCCAGGAGTTCGAGTCGTACCACCGGCTGCTGCTGCGCGCCACGCACCCGGACGCGGCGCAGCGGTTCGCGTCCGCGGCGGACATGGCCGAGCAGTGCCTGGGCGTGCTGCGCGAGGTCGTCGCCGCGCGCAGCGGCGAGCCGAAGCCCGCGCTGTCCGGGCTGTTCGGTCCGGAGACGCGGGTCGGGCACCCGGACATGACCGCGTGGGACGATCCGGCCGCGCCGAAGCCGAGCGCGCTCGCCGCGGGCCTGCCCGTGCCGCGCGTCGATCCCTCGGACCCGGCGGCGGGCCTGCTCGCGTCGCTGCCGACCAACGATCCCGACGAGTTGCTGGCCGCGCTGACCGCGGCGGGGGTGAGCACGCCGGAGTCGACGCTGCGGCTGGCGTACGTCTGCATCGAACGCGGCCAGATCGTGCGTGCCGAGGCGTTCCTCGACGACATCGACCCGGACGACTGGCGGCTGCTGTGGTACCGCGGCCTCGCGGCGCTCGCGGAGGGCCGCAACGCGGACGCCCTCGGCGCGTTCGACGCGGTCCGCGCCCTGCTGCCCGGTGAGCGTGCCCCGCGCCTGGCCCTCGGGCTGTGCCTGGAGCTCGTCGGGCGGCACGCGGACGCGGCCCGCGAGTACGACGGCGTGTGGCGCACCGACCGGTCGTACGTGAGCGCCGCGTTCGGCCTCGCGCGGTGCCGTCAGGCGCTCGCCGACCGCCCCGGCGCGGTCGCCACCCTGGAATCGGTGCCGGACACGTCCGCCTACCACGTCGCCGCGCAGACCGCCGCGCTCCGCACGCGGGTCTGCGACCGCGACCCGGTGGACCACCTGGAGATCGACCTGGTGCAGGCCTCGGGGCACTTGACGGCGCTGCCGCTGGAAGGCGAGGCGCACGACCGGCTCGCCGCCGTGCTGCTGCGCGCCGCCCTGGACTGGGTCACGCACGGCAGCGCGGGCGCCACGGGGCAGGCCGGTCCGGTCCTGGGCAGCGCGTTGGAGGAGCGGTCGCTGCGGTTCGCGTTGGAACGCACGTACCGCTCGATGGCACGGCACGTCGACAGCATGGAAGAACGGGTGGCACTGGTGGACATGGCCAACGAGGTCCGACCGAGGACATGGGTGTGAGCGCCATGGGATGGGTGCCAGGCGCCCCGCCCCCGGCGTCCCCGGCGTCCGGGTCGCCCGCGGCGTCCGTCGAGCCGACGGTCCCCGCGCAGGCCGTGCCCGACGGGTCGGGCGAGTCCTGCCCGAACTGCGGTGTGGTGCCTCAGCCGGGCCATCTGTTCTGCGAGGCCTGCGGTTACGACCTGCGCCGTGCCGCGCCGCCTCCGCCGGTCGCCGAACGCGCGCCGCGCCGCGGCGAGTTCGCGGGTGCGACGTGCCGGTTCTGCCGGACCGCGTCGATTTCCCCGGACGGCTGGTGCGAGGCGTGCGGCCGGGAGTTCAACCCGCGCGACTCGGTCGAGACCGACCTGAAGATCACCGCGGGCGTCAGCGACCGCGGGCTGCGGCACCGGCGCAACGAGGACGCCATGGCCGTCCAGGTCGTGCCGTCCGCGCACGGCGGCGGGCCCACGGTGGTGGCGGTGGTCTGCGACGGTGTGTCGTCGTCGCCGCGTCCTGACGAGGCGTCCGCGACCGCGGTCCGGTCGGCCTGCGCCGCGCTCGTGTCCGCGCTGCGCGGCGGAGCGGGGCCCGAGGCGGCCACCCGGGCGGCGGCCGCGGCCGCGGCGAGCGCGGTGGCCCGGCTGGCCGGGCCCGGTGATCCGGACGGCAACGCACCCGCCTGCACGTACGTCTCGGCGGTCGTCACTCCGTCGTCGGTGACGATCGGCTGGGTCGGCGACAGCCGCGCCTACTGGCTCTCCGCCGACGAACTCCCGGTGGCCGAAGGCGACGCGACGCTGCCCGCCCGCGGCGGGGGCGTTGCCCTGCACCCGGCACCGGAACCCGACCACGAGCCGGTGCGCATCGCCATGCCGGACGCGCCCGGCGGCGGGACCGGCCGCGACGGCGCCCTCGACGAGCCCGCGCCCGTCGAGGACACGCTGCGGCTGCCGACCCCGTCCGTGCTGCTCACCGAGGACGACTCGTGGGCCGCGCGCATGGTGGCGTGCGGCCAGCTCACCGAGGCCCAGGCCTACGCCGACCAGCGCGCGCACGCGATCGTGTCGTGGCTCGGCGCCGACGCCGGCGAAGTCCGGGCCCGCGTCATGACCATGCGTCCGAACAACCCCGGCGCGGTGCTGCTGTGCAGCGACGGGCTGTGGAACTACGTGCAGGCCGCCGCGACGCTGTCCGCGTTCGCGCTGCCGTACGGGCTTTCCCAGCCGCTGCGCGCCGCCCGGGCCTTGACCGACTACGCGCTCCAGTCCGGCGGCGCCGACAACATCACGGTGGTGCTGGTGCCCTACCCGCCCGCCGCTCACGTCCCCATCCCGCCCGCCGGTCAGGCCGGGCCGGACCCCAAGGAGTAGCCGCCCATGGCCGCCAATCCGAGCACGCCCGGCGTGCCCGATTTCGACGTCCAGGTCTTCCAGAACGAATACGTGCCGCTAGGCGGCCAGGTCGTCCATGCGATAGCCCAGGTCACCGCGTCCGGCGCGGGCGCGACCGGGGTGCCGGTGACGAGCCAGGCCGCTCAGGTGATCCTCGTCGACACGTCCGGGTCGATGGACTTTCCCGGAACCAAGCTGATCGCCGCCAAGCAGGCCACCAAGGCGGCCATCGACACGATGCGCGACGGCACGCTGTTCGCGGTGGTGTC
Organism: Uniformispora flossi; assembly: GCF_049534875.1. NCBI lineage: Bacteria > Bacillati > Actinomycetota > Actinomycetes > Kitasatosporales > Streptomycetaceae > Uniformispora > Uniformispora flossi. The sequence continues at coordinate 25,524 of NZ_JBMULZ010000030.1, read as the reverse complement.
CGGCACCGGCATGGCGACGATGGTGTACCCGCAGGACGAGCGGCTCGTCGTCCTCGACCAGACCACGCGCGCCGAGGCCAAGCGCGCCGTCGACCGGCTGCGGGCCCGCGGCGGCACCGCCATGGGGGCGTGGCTGACGGCGGCCAAGCGGCTGCTGGAGCCGTATCCGCACACCATCCGGCACGCGATCCTGCTCACCGACGGCAAGGACGAGAGCGAGACCGAAGCCGACCTGGAGGCCGCGATCCAGGCCTGCGAGGGTGTGTTCACGTGCGACTGCCGCGGCGTGGGCACCGACTGGGTGGTGTCCGAGCTGCGCAAGGTCGCGTCCGGGCTGCTCGGCTCGCTCGACCTGGTCGCCGAACCGGCGAAGCTCGTCGAGGACTTCACCGCGATGATCGAGAACGCGATGGGCAAGGCCGTCGCGGACGTCGCGCTGCGGGTCCGCACCCCCGGCACCGCGAAGGTCCGGTTCGTCAAACAGGTCCGGCCCACCATCGAGGACCTCACCGACCGCCGCGCCGACGCCGGGACGAACATCGGGGACTACCCGACCGGCTCGTGGGGCGCCGAGAGCCGCGACTACCACATCTGCCTGGAAGTCCGGCCCGCCGACCTCAACGACCGGGTGCGCGTCGCGCTCGTCAGCCTGGTGTCGCGCGGCCCCGACGGCTCCGAGACCGAACTCACCCGGATCGGCGTGTTCGGCGAGTGGACCGACAACGAGGAACTCTCCACCAAGATCAGCCGCGAAGTGGCCATGTACACCGGCCGCGCGGAACTCGCCGCCGCCATCCAGGGCGGCCTCGAAGCCCGTCGCCAGGGCGACGACGACGAGGCCACCGCCAAACTGGGCCGCGCCTACGCGCTGGCCGCCGAAGCCCAGGACGAGGACACCGCCAAGCTGCTCCGCAACCTGGTCGAGGTGGAGCCGGTGACCGGCACGATCAAGCTCAAGGACCGCAGCAAGGTGTCCGTGGAGGACGAGATGCGGCTGGACACCGACTCGGTCAAGACGTCCCGGCTGCGTCCCAAGTCGTGAGCCGGGAGCCGGCGCGGGCCCGGGTACGGGACCGCGCCGGTGGGCCGGTCGGACCCAACCGGCATGATGGCCCGAAACGCCCGAACCGGCGGCCCCGTGCCGCGCGTCGTCGTCACGGAAGAAGGAGGCGCTGACATGGCGATTTGCCCGCGCGGCCACTACTCGCTCGCCGACGACGGCTACTGCGACGAGTGCGGCCTCCGGACGGAACCGGGCGACGGTTTCGGGCCGCCGCCCTTCCCGCCGTTCACCGAGCACTGCCCGGTGTGCAACACGCCACGCACCGGCGGCTGGCTGTTCTGCGAAGCATGCGGCCACCAGTTCCAGGAGCAGCCGTCGACCGATCCCGGGCCGATCTTCCCGCCTCAGCCTCCCCCTCCGGACCCGGGGCCAGGTCCCGGGCCGGACCCCTACCCCCCTGTGCATCCTCTGCCGCCGATTGATCCCGGGCCGGTTTTCCCGCCTCCGGATCCGGGGCCGGGTCCGGGGCCGGACCTCTATCCCCCTGTGCACCCTCCTCTGCCGCCGACCGATCCCGGGCCGGTTTTCCCGCCCCCGGTCATGCCGGGGCCGGACCCCTTTGTCCCCATGCCGCCCCAGCCGCCCGTCGCCGACGCGCTGTGGATCGTGACGATCACCGCCGACCACGAGTACTTCCAACGGGTCGTGGCGCAAGGCGGGCCGGACGCGAGCGGCATGCGGTTCCCGCCGTACCACGAGCCGCGTCCGGTGTATCTCCAGGGCTCGCGCATGCGGGTCGGCCGCCGCCGCACCACCGAGACGGCGTCCGGGGCACCGGAGATCGACCTGTCGGGCCCGCCGTCCGATCCGGGCATCTCGCACCTGCACGTGGTGTTCATGCACCAGGAGGGCATCGGCTGGACGCTGGTCGACCCGGGCTCGCGCAACGGGACGACGATCAACGGCGGCGAGGAGGCCATCGACGCCAACGTGCCGATCGTCCTGCGGGACGGGTTCCGCGTGCACATCGGGGCGTGGACGACGCTGGAGATCCGCGTCGTGCAGGGCTGACGGATCGCGGATCGCGGATCGCGGGGTGACGGAGAGACGAAGAGACGGAGAGACGGCCGGAACCGGGCCGGGACCGCGGGGCGGATGCCTCGGGGGCCCGGCCCGGTCGGCGTTCTCCCGGGGGGCATTCCCCGCTGGTTCCGGCGACTTCGCGGCGACTTCCGGACCCCGGTGCGGTGGATCACGGGCCCGCCTTCCCCTAAGGTGGTCTGGACCAATTGTGGTCGCCCGTCGGGGGAGGTCCCTTGCGCATGCCGTCGCTGCACGCCTCCGTCCTGCTCGCCGTGCTCCTGCTCGCGGCGGCCGGAACGGTGGCCTGCTCGTCGTCCGAGCCGGGGGCGCCCCCGTCCACCCCCGCCGAGCCGGGCAAGGAGCAGTCGAACGTGCCCTCCACCGCCGGATATTCCGCCCTCGTCCCGGTGCCCGTGCGGGCCGCGGCGGCGCCCGGGGTCGCCTGGGTGCTCGCCCCCGACACCCGCATCCACACCGCACCCGGATCCGCGGAGGCCGCCGGCGTAGGCGAGTTCCTGGCCGGACTGCTGCGCCGCGCCACCGGCTACCCGCTGCCCGTCGAGGCCTCCGACGCGCCCGCCGGGATCACCCTCGCGCTGGAACCGAGCGCACTCGACCGGGACGGCGAGGAGGACTACCGGCTCGACGTCACCGCGGCGGGCGTCGCCATCCGTGCGGCACGCCCGGCGGGTTTGTTCTTCGGTGTCGCCACGCTCCGCCAACTGCTGCCCGCCGCGGTCGAGTCCGCGGCCGGCGCGCCGGCCGACGGGTGGACGGTGCCCGGCGGCAGTGTCGCCGACCGGCCGCGCTATGCGTACCGCGGCTTCTCACTGGACCTCGCACGGCACTACTTCACGCCCGCGGAAGCGCGCCGCTTCGTCGACCATCTGGCGCGCTACAAGTTCAACACCCTGCACCTGCACCTCACCGACGACCAGGGCTGGCGCATCGCGATCGACGGGCGCCCGAACCTGACCGGTGTCGGTGCGGCGACCCAAGTCGGGGGCGGGCCGGGCGGGTTCTGGACGCAGGACGACTACCGTGCGGTCGTCGCCTATGCGGCGGAGCGGTTCGTGACCGTCGTGCCGGAGATCGACATGCCGGGGCACACGAACGCGGCCCTGGTCGCGTATCCCGAACTCGGCTGCGACGGGGGCACGTACACGCCGTACACCGGCGTCAAGGTGGGGTTCAGCGCGCTGTGCGTGGACAGCGAGAAGACGTACGCGTTCGTCGACGAGGTCGTCGGGCAGATCGCGGCGCTCACTCCCGGTCCGTACCTGCACATCGGCGGCGACGAGGCCCACACCCTGCCGAAGGACGCGTACGCGCGGTTCATGGCCCGCGCACAGGCCGTCGTGGAGCGGCACGGGAAACGCGTCATGGCGTGGCACCAGCTCGCGGACGCGGCACCGGTGCCCGGCGCGGTGCTGGAGTACTGGAACCAGTCCGGCAAGGACGCCGACCGGGTCGCCGCGGCGGCCCGGGGCGGAGCCAAGGTCGTCCTGGCGCCCGCCGACCACACCTACCTCGACATGGCGTACGCGGGCGGCGAGCGGCTCGGGCTCACGTGGGCGGGCACCGTCGACGTGCGGCAGTCGTACGAATGGGAGCCCGCGACGCACCTCGACGGCGTTCCCGAGGACGCGGTGCTCGGCGTCGAGGCGGCGCTGTGGGGCGAGACGGTGACCTCGGTGGCCGATGCCGAATACCTGGTCTTCCCACGCCTGGCCGGGGTCGCCGAGACCGCGTGGTCGCCGCGGGACGCGCGGGGCTGGGACGGCTTCCGCGCCCGGCTCGCCGCGCAGACCGCGTACTGGGACGCGGCGGGGATCGGCTACGCGAAGCGGCTGTGAACGACGGGTCTTCCGCCGGACCGCGCGCCGGATCCGGGGCTCAGGGGAGCCGCCCCGGCGCCGGCGCGGGGCCGCGGGGAGGGTGGCTGAGCACCGTCCGCGCGGCACACCTCGACGGCCCGCCCACCTCGGTGTCGGGTGGACGGGCCGTCGGGGACGCGGAATTCCGGTTGTCGCCGCGGATCAGACCGCGCAGGCGCCGTCCGCGCAGTCGTCGCCTGCCTCGCCGGGCTTGGCTGCTTCGGCGGCGGCGGGGGCCTCGGCCGCGACCTGCTCGGTGACCTGGGCGAGGACCCGCGCGAACGTCTCGGTCTCCTGCGCGCCCTGCACCGCCCACTTGCCCGCGAACACGAACGTCGGCACGGCCGTCACGCCGATCTGCCGCGCCTCGTCGATCTCCCGGCGGGTCTCCTCGACGCCCGCGTCGGACGCCAGGAACGCCGCGGTGCGGTCGCGGTCCATGCCCGCCTCCACGGCCGCATCCACCAGCTGCGCGTGGTCGCCGACGTTCGCGCCCTCGCTGAAGTAGGCCTTCAGCAGGCGGTCCTTGAGCGCGGCCTGGGTGTCGCGGCCGTACGCGTCGAGCGCATGCCACAGCAGCCGGTGCCCGGTGAACGTGTTCGCCGACAGCGCCTTGTCGAAGTCGAAGGAAATGCCTTCGCCCATGCCGACCTCGTTCAGCCGCGCGTGCATCGCCGGCAGCGCGTCGGCGCCGAACTTCGCCGCGAGATGCTCGGACAGCGGCGCCGCCTGCTCCGGCGTCGTCGGGTCGAGCTGGTACGGGCGGTAGACCACCTCGATGGCGTCCGCACCGGCGAACTCGGCGAGCGCCTTCTCGAACCGGCGCTTCCCGACGTAGCACCACGGACACGCTATGTCGCTGTAGACCTCAACCAGCACTTTCGTCCCACTTCCCACGGCACCCGAGCACACGAAACCGGACCCGCGCCGCAGGTCCTTGACCATTCAACCAAGCTCAACGGCGGAATGTTCCGGCCCCCGCCCCCGACCCCCGGCGCACGCGGGCTCGGGCCCCGGGCCGGGCGCTTGCGCAAGGGCCTCCCGGGAGCGCATGCGGGGGCGTACGTTCGGGGCATGGCCGACGCAACCACCGCGCGCCCCGTGCGCAGCCACCCCGTCTTCGCCGTCTTCTACCGCCGCCTCTGCGACGTCACCGACCGGGCGGGGTTCGCCGAAGTACGGGCCGCGCTGCTGGCCGAGGCGACCGGCAAGGTACTGGAGATCGGCGCCGGGACGGGCGGGAACCTGCCGCACTACGTCAACGCCGACCGGCTCAGCGTCGTCGAACCCGACCCGGCCATGCTCAAGGTGCTGCGCACCCGGCTCGACCGCGCGCCGGTGCCGGTCGAGCTGATGCCCGCCCCGGCGGAGCGGATTCCGTACGCCGACGGGCAGTTCGACACCGTCGTGTTCACCCTCGTGCTGTGCTCCGTCGCCGACCTGGACAAGGCCGTGGCCGAGGCCAAGCGGGTGCTGAAGCCGGGCGGCAAGGTGCTGTTCATCGAGCACGTCGGCGCGCCGTCGGCGAAGGCGCGGCGCACGCAGCAGCGCATCGAGCCGGTGTGGAAGCGGCTGTTCGGCGGCTGCCTGCTGACCCGCGACCCGGTGGCCGCGTTCGAGCGGGCCGGATTCGCCGACGTCGCGGCCGAGGACGTGGTCCTCGGCCGCAACCCGGCCCCGGCAAAGCCGATCATCCGGGGGAGTGCGCGAGCCTGAGCCGCCCCGACCGGTCCAACGCCGCCACACACGCGGCGCACCCGAGGCCCGTCGCCGCCATCAGCAGCCACGGCAGCGCGGTCAGCCCGGCGCGCGCGGACGCGTCCCACAGTGCGCCGGTGCCGATCGTGCCGACGGTGATGCCGACTCCGCACACGGTGTTGTAGAGGCCGTAGTGGGTGGCGACGAGCCGGCCGCCGGACAGCCGCACGACGGTGTCCATCTCGAACGGGTAGGCGAGCGCCGACCCCGCGGCCAGCAGCGCCGTCGTCGCGAGCAGCGCCGCCAGGCCGCCGGACAGCAGCAGCGGGACGAACGCGGCGCCCATCAGCGCCGCGCCGTGTGCGATCGCCCGGCCGGGCGACCAGCGGGCGCGGGCATATGCGGTGAGCCGGCCTTGCGCCAGCACGCCGGTAAGTGCGGATACCGCGAACAGCGCGGTCGTGGCGGTGTCCCCGGCGTCGCCGAACGCCCGCTCGGCTTGGAGCGGGAGCGCCAGGTAGACCTGGAAGGACAGCACGTAGGTGCCGGTCATCGCCGCGGAGAAGGCCAGGAAGCGGCGGTTGGCGAACACCTCGCGCCAGGACGCCAGCACCCCGACGCGCCCGGCCGCGGGCTTCGCGTCACGCGGCAGCAACAGGATCTGACACACACTCAGCACCGCGAACAGCACCGCGGCTCCGGCGGCGACCCAACGGAATTCAAAGGCCAGCAGGGCGAGTCCGATGAGCGGCCCGGCGAACATGCCCGCCTGGTAGAAGAGGTTGAAGACGGAGAACGCCTCCACACGGCGGTCGCCCGCCTGATCCGCCACCGTCGCGCGCACCGCGGGATTGAACAGCGCCCCCGCGAAGCCGGTGGCCGCGGAGGCGGCCACCAGCGCGGGCAGCGACGTCGCCACCGCGAGCAGCGCGAACCCGCCGGTGCGCAGGAGGCAGCCGGCGACGATCATCGGCTTGCGGCCGTACCGGTCGGCGAGCGCGCCGCCGAGCAGGAACAGCCCCTGCTGGCTCAGGTTGCGCACGCCCAGCACGAAGCCGACCGCCCAGCCGGCCAGTCCGAGCGGGCCCGCGAGATGCGCGGCCAGGTACGGCATGAGCATGTAGAAGCCCGCGTTGATGGTGAATTGGTTGACCATCAGGAAGCGGAGGGGGACGGGGAAGGCGCGCCAAGTGGTGCTGAGGGGGAGGGCGGGTTTGGGGTCGGCTTGGGGGGCAGGCCCGGCCGCGGACGGTGCCGCGTGGGCGGCGGCGGGCCCCGCGGTGGATGCGTCGGGGGCGGCTGGGCTGTCGGCGTGGCCGGTCGGACCCGAGGCAAGGTTCCCGCGCGTGCGGCCCGTCGGGTTCGGGCCGCTTTCCGGTCGGGCGGTCATGCCGCGGCCTCCGGGGTGGGGCGGCGGGTCCAGCGGGTCCAGCGCTCGGCGATCTCGGTACCCGGGTCGTGCAGGGTGAGCGGGGGTTCCGGCGGCGCGGTCGCGGTCAGGCCGCGGGCGGCGCACCAGGCGTCGTCGAAGACGGTGCCGCAGTAGCGGTGCATGCCGTCCGGGAACACCGCGGCGATCCGGGTGTGCGGCGGCAGTTCGCCCGCGAGCCGCCCGGCGACCAAGGCCACGGCGCCGACGCTCCAGCCGCCGCTCGCCCGGTGGTGCCGGGCCAACGCCCGGCACGCCCACACCGCTTCCGCGGGTGCGACCCAGTGCACCTCGTCGAACGCGTCGTGGTCGACGTTGCCCGGATGGATGCTGCTGCCCAGACCGCGCATCAGCCGCGGCCCGGCGGGCTGGCCGAAGATCGTCGAGCGGACCGAGTCGACGCCCACCAGCCGCAGCCCCGGGCTCAGCGACCGCAGCGTGCGCGCGGTGCCGGCCGAGTGGCCGCCGGTGCCGACCGCGGCGACCAGCACGTCCACCCGGCCGAGCTGCGCGGCGAGTTCGAGGCCGAGGGCGGTGTAGGCGTCGACGCTGTCCGGGTTGCCGTACTGGTCCGGGCACCACGCGCCCGGTTCGGCGGCGAGCAGTTCGGCGACGCGTTCGCAGCGGGCCCGCTGCCAGCCGCCCTGGTCGTGCGGGCGGTCGACGACCTGGACGTCCGCGCCGTACGCCCGCAACTGCCCCAGCAGCGGCGGCTCCATGCCCGGATCGGTGACCAGCGTGACCGGGTGCCCGTGCGTCAGCCCGGCGAGCGCCAGCCCGAGGCCGAGCGTGCCCGACGTCGACTCGACGATCCGCGCGCCCGGCGCCAGCACGCCGCGCGCCCTGGCGCGGGCGACCATGTGCAGCGCGGCGCGGTCCTTGATGCCGCCGGGGTTGGCGCCTTCGAGCTTGGCCCAGAACGACCGGCCGGAAGGGGCGAGCGGCGCGCCGATGCACAGCACCGGGGTGTTGCCGACCAGGCCGGCGGGAGTGCGGACGGGGACGGGGAGGCGGCCGGGCTGTTCCGGGGCATCGCCCGTGGCGTGGGCGGACGTGGGCAGGGTCGTCGTGGGCAGGGCTGTCGCGGGCAAGGGCGTTGGGGGCAGGGGCGTCGCGGGCAGGGGCGTCGCGGGCAGGGCGGAAGACAGGGCGGTGCGGTGCATGGGGTCCTCTGGACGGTGAGCGTGAACGGGGCGGGACGGGGCGGCGGCGCGTGACGGCGCCGCCGGTCAGGTCCGGCTCACGCAGACGAGGTCGAGGACGGGGCGGTGCCCGGGCAATGCCCGCTTCACACAACGCTGCCGGGCCAGCGGGGCGAGCGGCCCCGGGTCGCCGGACGGGTCGGCGGCGACGGGCGGCGGCGGCAGGAGCGGCGACGCACCGCCGAGGGGTGGAGCGGCGGTGTTCGGCACGGCTTGGCGGGCACAGCCCGCCGGGGTGTCGCAGGGGAGTTCGGCGGGCTCGCCGGTGCCGTCGGCCGGGCCGTCGGGCGCCGCGGCGGCCGGGGTGTCGGCCGGGTGCGCCGAGGCGGCGCTGTGCGCGGTCACCCCGGCCACCGCGGCGGCGACACGGATCGTGTTGGTGGGGGGAGCGTACGGCGATCCCGTGCGGGCCTGGGCGCGGTCGGCGGTACGGGGGTTGAGGGCCCGGTCGGCGTCGGAGTCGGTGGTCCGGTCGGTGCCGAGGTCGCCGACGCGGGTGCCGTCGTCCGGGGTGCGGGTGTGGTTGGCCGCGGCGGTGACCGACCAGGGGCCGTCGGCGCCGGTGTCCGGGACGGCCCGGCCGGGCGGGAAGACGTCGGGCGCGAGCGCGTCGAGCGCGTCGCGGGGGACGGCGGCGTCGGGCAGCGGGGCGTAGGCGAAGAAGCCGCCGTGCCGGGGCGGGGCGGGCCGCGTATCGAAGTGCGCCGTACCGCGCGGTGCGGCATGCGGCGCGATCGGCAGGGCGGCGGAGACCGGGTTGGCGAGGACGCTCGTGTGATCCGACCCGCCGGAGGCCCCGTGCGGCGCACATGCCAAACCGTGCGCCAGCGTGAGCAGCGCGACGGCGGCCAGTGCGACGGCGACGAGGAGGCGCGGGAGGCCGCGCCGGGCACGCTTCGACGCGGAGGTGTCGGCTTCGCCCCGACGCGCTGTGCCCCGACGCGCCGTGCCCCGACGTGGCGACAGCTCGGGCGCTGCGGCTTCCGACTGCGCTCGCGCGCGCCCCACCGCGGCGCCACCCGCGGGGGTTCCGCCCCGACGAGAGCGCGGCCGAGGGCTGCCCGAACCGGGCAGAGTCGCCGCCATGGCACTGATAGTAAGCACTTGAACGCGAAGAGTCGCGAACCGCTGCCTCGTTCGAGTGAACAGGTGGGGAAGGGAGGACGCGGGCAGAGATTCGCGGTGGCCGAGTCGGAAGGGACGGACGGCGTGGTGTTGCGCCGGGCCGCGCGCGTGGGTGGCCGCTGCGTCGGCGCAGGCTGCGCTGTGGGGTTACGCGATTTCGGGGCGACGAGGGTGCGGCACCGCGCGGTGTCGCCGGGGCGCGGGTCAGGTCGGGTTCGGGGGTGCGCAGGTGGGGGTGGGGGGATCGGTTTGTTCGCCGAGCGCCAGGGCGTGGCGGCGTGCGGTCGGGGTGTCCCGGGGCGGCGGGGACCGGGCAGCGGGGGAGCGCGATTTCGGGCACCCGGAGGGCGCGCGCCGGAGCGGACCGGGACCCCGTGCGGTTGCCGTGCCGACGGCGGCGCGGTCCGGGCGGGCTGTGCGGAGGGGGTGCGCGAGATGGGCTCACGCCCCCTCGCGCTGCCGCCCCGCCGCCCGCGATGGAGCTGCGTCCGGCGCCCGCCGAGGGCGTCGCCGTCCTGTCCGCGGCGCGGATCCGCCCCAGCCGCCCCGGCGACCCGAAGCCCGCGCCGGCGAACCGTCCCTGTCCGCAGGAAACCGAGCGCGACGCCGCCGCGTCGCCCCCTTCCTCAGCCCCGCCCCCGCGTGTTCAACCGGGCCGCCTCCCGCGTCAGGTGGTTCCGTTCCGCCAGGTTCGGGGCGTGGAGGGCGGCTTCCGCGTACAGGCGCGCCGCGGTGTCCGTGTCGCCGGCGCGTTCGTGGAGGTAGGCCGACGCCGCCGTGTAGCGGGGGAGCGTGGCGTCCAGGGTGGCCAGTTCCGCCAGGCCCGCGCGTGGGCCGTCGGCCTCGCCCACCGCCACCGCGCGGTTGAGGCGGACCACCGGGTTGTCGGTGAGCGCGGCAAGTTCGTCGTACCACTCGACGATCTGGACCCAGTCGGTCTCCTCCGCCCTCGGCGCGTCGGCGTGCAGTGCCGCGATTGCGGCCTGGGCCTGGAACTCGCCGAGCCGGTCGCGGGCGAGCGCGGCCTGGAGCACCACCACTCCCTCGGCGATCGCTGCCGTGTCCCAGCGGCTCCGGTCCTGTTCGGCGAGCGGGACCAGGCTGCCGTCCGGCGCCGTGCGGGCCGCGCGCCGGGCGTGGTGGAGCAGCATCAGCGCGAGCAGTCCCGCGACTTCCGGGTGGTCGATGCCCGCCGCGAGCTGCCGAGTGAGCCGGATGGCCTCGGCGGCGAGGTCGACGTCCCCGGAGTAGCCCTCGTTGAAGACCAGGTAGAGCACCCGCAGCACGGTGGCCACGTCGCCCGGCTGGTCGAGCCGCACACCGGACACCGTGCGCTTCGCCCGGCTGATCCGCTGCGCCATCGTCGCCTCGGGCACCAAATACGCCTGGGCGATCTGCCGGGTCGTCAGACCCCCGACCGCACGCAGCGTCAGCGCCACCGCGGACGCCGGGGTCAGCGATGGGTGCGCGCACAGGAAGTACAGCCGGAGCGTGTCGTCCGCCTCGCGCGCGGGCCCCGGCGCCGGTTCCTCGTCGACGAGGTCCTCGCGCCGCCGCCGGGCGGCGTCGGCCCGGGCCGCGTCGAGGAACTTGCGCCAGGCGACGGTGACCAGCCAGCCCTTCGGATCCCGCGGGGGGTCGGCCGGCCAGCTCCGTATCGCCTCGATCAGCGCTTCCTGGACGGCGTCCTCGGCCGCCGCGAAGTCTGCTCCGCGGCGGACGAGGATGCCCAGCACGTGCGGCGTGAGACGCCGGATCAGCGCCTCGTCCATCGGCACGGTCACTCCGTGACGGTGGGTGCCGCGGTGAGGAACGGCCGCAGTTCGAGCCACTCGTGGATCGGCTTGCCGCCCGCGCCGGGGGCCGCGGACAGCTCGCCGGCCAGTTCGACGGCGCGTTCGTAGCTGTCGACGTCGATGACCATCCAGCCCGCGACCAGGTCCTTGGTCTCGGCGAAGGGGCCGTCGGTGGCCGGCGGGCGGCCCTCGCCGTCGTAGCTGACCCACGTGCCCTCGGGGGCGAGCGCCTGGGCGTCGACGAACTCGCCGGTGGCTTCGAGCCGGGCCGCGAAGTCGTTCATGTACTTGATGTGCGCGGTGACCTCCTCAGGCGTCCACTGGTCCATCGGCACGTTGTTGACCGGGTCCGGAGCGCCGCGGTAGTGCTTCAGCAGCAGGTACTTGGCCATGGTGGTTCTCCTCGGTGCTGGTGCGACCCAGTGTGGCCGCGTTCAGCCCGGGGACGGAGCACGCCGCGCGTTCTCGACACGGCCGGCGAAATTTCCCGGAGAATTTTTTCGGCCCGGGGAAGCCGGCCGTCCCGCGGTCAGTCCCGCCGCCGCACCCAGTCGCTCGTCGCGTGTGCGGCCAGCTTGCCGAGCAGGGCGGTGAGGGTCTCGCACTCGGCCTCGGTGAGGCCGTCGGCCCACCGGCGTTCGCGGGCGTTGTGCTCGCGGTAGGCGGCCGACATCGCCGCCTCGCCGGAGGCGGTGAGCCGCAGGGTGACCGCGCGTCCGTCGTGTGCCGCCTGTTCGCGGGTGACGAGCCCCTGCTTCTCCAGCGTGTTGGCGAGGCTGGACACCGCGGCGCGGCTCATGCCGGACATCGCGGCGATCCGCTTTCCCTCGGTCGGCCCCGCCAGGTACAGCACGTTGAGCAGCCGGAAGCCCGACCACGTCCACCCGTGCGGCCGGTGGACGGCGGATTCGAGGTCGTACGTCACCACGCTCGCCACCCGGTTCAGCAGCAGGATCAGCCGCTGCGCGGCGCCGTCCTGCCCGGGCTGCAGCTCCGCCGCGCGGCGCACCGCGAAGTCGACGAAGGACAGGAAGTCGACGCCCGCGGCCGCATCCGGCCCGTCGGGGCCGCGATCGGGCACGGCGGACGCGGCGAACTCGGCAGGTCCGGAAGCAGAGCCGGCAGCAGGTCCGGCGGGGGGAGCGGCGGGGTCGGGCACCCGGTCAGGGTACGCGCCCGGTCCGCGAACCCCGGGCGCGCCGACGCGGAAGGTCGGCGCGCTGCCTGCGCATCAGTGCTGGAGCCCGAGGATCAAGCGCACCGAGTTCTCGACCTGCCGTAGTTCGGCCGGTGCCAGCAAGCCGAGCCGCCGCCGGAGCCTCGGCTTGGCCACGGTGTGGAGGTCCGTGCAGTTGACGTAGGACTCGGCGTACTTGGTCAGTCCTGACTCGGTCCCGAGAGGGATATGTGTGACTGCCGGCCCGGCTGTTCCCGTGACCACCGCGACGGTCACGGCGGACAGCGGCTCGGCGATTCGGTTCACGGTCAGAATGACGACGGGGTGCGGGCCCACGGGCTGGGGCAGTGCGCAAACCCATACCTCGCCGCGCAAGGCGTTACCGGGTGTCACCACTGCATCCGGTCCGCTTCCGCGAGTTCGTCCTCGTCGACGTCGGCCGTCCCCGCGGGCAGGGGTGCGGGCTGTCCGGCGTAGAACGCGCGCAGTTCCCGGGCCGCTCCGACTTCGGCGGCCTCGCGGGAGAGCAACCGCAGCCCCTCGCGCAGCGCTTCCGAGGTCGAGCTGAGATCGAGCACGCGCATGACTTCGTGCAGCGCGTCGAGTTCGTCGGGCCGGAGCCGGACCTGGGCCAGCTTGCTCGGGCCCGGTTCGCCCCCCTGCGGCAGCCGGGCGTGCGCTGCGGCCGCCGGTTTCTCGGCCTTCTTCCGGGACGCTGCGGCGGCACTCATCGCTCACCTCCACTCTGTCTTACAAATGTCATACACCCAGAATCGCCCGGCGTCGCCGTCGCGTCAAGCGGGCTCGCGCGGGGCTGGTCGGCCATCATCCCCGGTGCTACGCTCCGAATTAGTAAAAGGTTTTACAGAGTTTCCCGGTTGGATCTCCCGCCACCCGGGAACGGGCACAGGCAGGCGTTCCGCAACCCGGCACGCAAGCACGCATATCGCTCCACCGTCGGGGCACCGCCCCGGCAAGAGCGCACCGCAGCACCGCCGCGCACGAATCGAGGGTGTGACGTCATGGCCTACTACCGGCGGCTCGGGTCGGTGCCGCACAAAAGGCACACCCAGCACCGCACCCCCGACGGCGGCCTCTACTACGAGGAGCTGATGGGCGAGGAAGGCTTCTTCTCCGACTCCTCGCTCCTCTACCACCGCCACATCCCGTCGGCGATCGTCGATGCCGCGGCCTGGGAGCTGCCCGACCAGGCCACCACACCCAACCACCCGCTCAAGCCGCGGCACCTCAAGCTGCACACGCTGTTCGCGGGGCAGGACGGGGCGGACGCCGTCACCGGCCGCCGCCTGGTCCTGGGCAACGCCGACGTGCGGATCTCCTACGTCGTCGCGACCGCCGCGAGCCCGCTGTACCGCAACGCGCTCGGCGACGAATGCGTCTACGTCGAGTCCGGCAACGCCGTCGTCGAGACCGTCTTCGGGGCGCTCACCGTCGGCCAGGGCGACTACGTGCTGCTCCCGCGCGCCACCACGCACCGCTGGGTGCCGACCGGCGAGGAGCCGCTGCGCGCGTACTGCATCGAGGCGAACAGCCATATCAGCCCGGCCAAGCGCTACCTGTCCAAGTACGGCCAGTTCCTCGAACACGCGCCCTACTGCGAACGCGACCTCCGCGGCCCCGACGAGCCCTTCGTCGCCGAAGGCGTGGACGTCGACGTGCTGGTCAAGCACCGCGGCGCGCAGGGCGCCCCGGTCGGCACGCGGTACACGTACCCGCATCACCCGTTCGACGTGGTCGGCTGGGACGGCTGCCTGTACCCGTACGCGTTCAACGTCGCCGACTTCGAGCCGATCACCGGGCGCGTGCACCAGCCGCCGCCCGTGCACCAGGTATTCGAGGGTGACAACTTCGTGATCTGCAATTTCGTGCCGCGCAAGGTGGACTATCACCCGCTGTCGATCCCGGTGCCGTACTACCACTCGAACGTGGACTCGGACGAAGTCATGTTCTACTGCGGCGGCAACTACGAAGCCCGCAAGGGCTCCGGCATCGGCCAGGGCTCGATCTCCCTGCACCCCGGCGGCCACGCGCACGGCCCGCAGCCGGGCGCGTACGAGCGCAGCATCGGCGTCCACTTCTTCGACGAACTCGCGGTCATGGTGGACACTTTCCGCCCTCTGGAACTCGGCGAAGGCGGCCTCGCCGCGGAAGACCCGGCCTATGCGTGGACCTGGTCGGGACGGGAGCCCGCCTCGTGACCACCACCCCCGACCCGGTACACGGCGACGACCCGCTCGCCGCCGCGCCCGGCACCATCCCCGCCCTGTTCCACGGCCTCGTCGACGACGCCGCGATCTTCCCGCCCGGCAACCTCCCGCTCGCGGACGCGGTCGAAGCCCACCACCGGCACCGCGAGGCCTGGTACGCCGACCTGGTCGGCCCGTTCCTGGTCTCCGCCGCCAAGCTCCCCGGCCTGGTCGCGCTCGCCGACCCGCAACGCCCCCTGCGGGTCGCCGTCGTGGTCCCCGGCGGTGCCGAGGGCGTCGGACCGGCCGTGGCCGCGGTCATCGGCACGCCCGGCCTGGTGCTCGACGGCGTGGAGACCGCGGGCGGCACGCCGGAGGCGATCGTCGCCGCGTACCACGAGCACGTGCCCGAAGACGTGGCCGGCGCCGTCGAGATCCCGGCGGATGCCGACCTGGACGCGGCACTGGGCGCCCTCGCCGGGACCCGGCACCGGGCGAAGTTCCGCACCGGCGGCACCACCGCCGGCGCGTTCCCGAGCGCGCCCGCGCTCGCCGCGTTCCTCGCCGGGTGCGTCGACCGCCGCCTGCCGTTCAAGCTCACCGCCGGTCTGCACAACGCGCTCCGGCACACCGACCCGGACACCGGGTTCGTGCACCACGGGTTCCTCAACGTGCTGGTCGCCGCGGCCGGTATGGAGAACGACGAAGGCCCCGAGATCGCCGAAGGACTGCTCCGCAGCGAGGACACCGAACTCGTCGCGCTGCTGCGCGAGCAGACGCCCGCGGCGCTCGCCGCCGCCCGCACCCGGTTCACCGCGTTCGGCTCGTGCAGCATCGAGGACCCCCTCGCCGACCTCGTCGACCTGGGGTTTGTCGCCCCGCCGGGGGCAACCGCGCTACGGTCGCCGCGCGTAGACAAGCCGGAATCCGCTGCCCGCCCGACCCCGGAATCCCAGGAGCACCCGTGACGTCCACTTGGCTGCCGGCCAGTACGGTCGCCGCCGATTCGCCCTTCGGCATCCACAATCTCCCGTACGGCGTCTTCACCACGACCGAGGACCCGTCGCCGCGCGTCGGCGTCGCCGTCGGGAACGCGGTCCTCGACGCGGGCGCCGTCGCCCAGGCCACCGGATCGGACCACGCCGCCCTGCTGTCCGCGGCCACGCTCAACCCGCTGATGGCCGCCGGACGCCCGGTGTGGACGACCGTGCGCGCGGAGATCACCGCCTGGCTCACCGACCCCGGCTACCGGCACGACGTGCTGCCGAACCTGACCCCGCTTCAGGACGCGCGCCTGCACCTGCCGTTCGAGGTCGCCGACTACGTCGACTTCTACGCGTCGGAAGACCACGCGACCAACCTCGGCCGGATCTTCCGCCCCGACTCCGAGCCGCTCACCCCGAACTGGAAGCACCTGCCGATCGGCTACCACGGCCGCTCCGGGACGGTCGTGGTGTCCGGCACCGACGTCGTTCGCCCGTCCGGGCAGCGCAAGGCCCCCGCGGACGCCGCGCCGACGTTCGGGCCGTCGCGGCGCCTGGACATCGAAGCCGAGGTCGGATTCGTCGTCGGCACCCCGTCCAAGCTCGGCGAGCCCGTCGCCCTGGCCGACTTCCGCGACCACGTGTTCGGCGTGTGCCTGGTCAACGACTGGTCGGCGCGCGACATCCAGGCCTGGGAGTACGTGCCGCTCGGCCCGTTCCTCGGCAAGTCGTTCGCGACGTCGGTCTCCCCGTGGATCGTCCCGCTCGACGCCCTCGCCGAAGCGTGGGTCGCACCGCCCGCCCGCGACGTGCCGCTGCTGCCCTACCTCGACGACGCGGCCGCCGCACCGGCCGGGCTCGACCTGGACATCGCGGTCGCCCTCAACGGGCACGAGATCTCGCGGCCGCCGTTCAAGGGCATGTACTGGACGGCCGCGCAGCAGCTCGCCCACATGACGGTCAACGGCGCATCGCTGCGCACCGGCGACCTCTATGCGTCCGGCACGGTCAGCGGCCCCGATCGCGACCGGCGCGGCGCGTTCATCGAGATCACCTGGAACGGACAGGACCCGCTCAAGCTGCCGGACGGCACCACCCGCGGGTTCCTGGAGGACGGCGACGAAGTCGTGATCACGGCCACCGCGCCCGGCCCGGACGGCACCCGGGTCGGCTTCGGCGCGGTGACCGGGCGGATCCGGCCCGCCGCCGGCTGACCCGGCCGGCCGGGGCGCCCCCCGCCCCGGCCGCCGCGCACCACCGCACGACCGCAGGACCGCACATCGCACATCGCACAGCGCACCACCGCACTGCTGCACCACCGCACGACCGGTGCCGTGCTGCCCCGCCCCCGAACTTCCCGAGGCGGCGCGGTCCCGCCCAGCACACGTCCCCCAGCAAAGGACCCCACCCCCATGGACAAGGTGGTCGGATCGGCGGCAGATGCCGTCGCGGACATACCCGAGGGCGCGACGCTCGCGGTAGGCGGCTTCGGGCTCTGCGGGATCCCGACCGTGCTGCTGGCCGCGCTCTACGAACAAGGCGCGGGCGGCCTCGCGGTCGTCTCCAACAACTGCGGCGTCGACGGCCTGGGCCTCGGCCTGCTGCTCGGTGCGGGCCGCATCGCGCGCGCCACGGGCTCGTACGTCGGCGAGAACAAGGAACTGGCGCGGCAGTACCTGGCGGGCGAGATCGAACTCGAACTCGTCCCGCAGGGGACGTTGGCCGAACGGCTGCGCGCGGGCGGCTGCGGCATCCCCGCGTTCTACACCCCGGCGGGCGTCGGCACCCAGGTCGCCGACGGCGGGCTGCCGTGGCGGTACGACGCCGACGGCGGCGTCGCGGTCGCCTCCCCGGCCAAGGAAGTCCGCGACTTCGACGGCACCGAGTACATCCTCGAACGCGGCATCACCACCGACTACGCGCTGGTCCGCGCGGCCCGCGGCGACCGGCACGGCAACCTCGTCTTCGACCGCTCGGCACGCAACTTCAACCCGCTCGCGGCGATGGCCGGGCGCGTCACCATCGCCGAAGTCGAGGAGATCGTCCGGCCGGGCGAGCTGGACCCCGACGAGATCCACCTGCCGGGCGTGTTCGTGCAGCGCGTGGTGCCGCTGACGTGGGAGCAGGCCGCCGACAAGCACATCGAGAAGCGCACGATCCGAGTGGAGGCGGGACGCTGATGGCCTGGACACGCGAACTCATGGCGGCGCGCGCCGCCGCCGAACTCACCGACGGCGCCTACGTCAACCTCGGCATCGGCCTGCCCACCCTGGTCCCCAACCACATCCCGCCCGGCGTCGAGGTCTTCCTGCAGTCGGAGAACGGCCTGCTGGGCGTGGGCCCGTACCCGCACGTCTACGACGTCGACCCGGATCTGATCAACGCGGGCAAGGAAACCGTCACCCTCGTGTCCGGCGCCAGTTGCTTCGACTCGGCGTTGTCCTTCGGCATGATCCGCGGCGGCCACATCGACATGGCCATCCTCGGCGCGATGCAGGTGTCCGCTTCCGGCGACCTCGCGAACTGGATGATCCCGGGGAAGATGGTCAAAGGCATGGGCGGCGCCATGGACTTGGTCCACGGCGCCCGCCGCGTCGTCGTCCTGATGGAACACACGGCCAAGGACGGCAGCCCGAAGATCGTCGACACCTGCACTCTCCCGCTGACCGGACGGGCCTGCGTGCACCGGATCATCACCGACCTGGCGGTCCTGGACGTCACTCCGGAGGGGTTGCGCCTGGTCGAACTCGCCCCGTATGTCCGGGTGGACGAGGTTCGGGCGAAAACCGGGGCGGAGATCGCGGTGCCCGTCAAGGTATGAGGGTGAGGCGCTCGCAGGCCGGCACGTGCTCCCGGTGCCGGCTACGCGATCATGGCGGCCATGAGTGTCCCCGGTGCAGGTGAGTCCGTCGCGGCCGAAGTGCCGTTGATCAAGGTGTGGTTCCGATTCGTGCCGCGGGACGGCTGGCTGCCGCACGACCGCGAGGGGCTGTGGGCGGTTCAGATGGGCGCGGATACGGCACGGATCGAGAACGTGCCGTTCCTGCAGGACGGGGTCGCTTGCGGCGACATCGTGCGGTTCACGACTGATGGCGACGGGGTGCATTGGGCGGTCGCGCAGGTCGCGTCGTCGGGCGGCTGCACGATCCGCGTGCTGCCCGTCCCGGACGGCCCGCTCGGGCGGAGCGCGGCGGCGGTACGCGAACGCCTGGCCCGGCTCGGCCTGAGCGGCGAGGCTTTCAGCGATGAGTTTCCGCTGGTTGCCTTCGATGTTCCGGCCGGCGCGGATCTGCGAGCGATCAAGGCGCTGCTGGTCCGGCGGCAGGGGGAGGGGTGGTGGCACTTCGTGGAGGGAAGCGTGACGGAGGCTTGGCGCGAGGCGTAGGGGGCGGGGCCGCGGTGGCCTGCGGTTCGCGTGGGAGGGCCCGGTGGGTGGGGTCCGAGGGCTTGGGGGCCGTGGGGCGTGGAGCCCGGCGCGGCCGCACGCCCGCACGTTGCGTCGGAAATCGCTTTGCGGAAAGCAGCTTTGTGCTGCGCGACTTCACGAGCACGCTCTTGCGGGCGTTGCGGCGCATCAAAGCGCGAGGTAGAGGGCCAGGGCGCCGCGACTGCCGGACCTCCCCGTGCGGACCGCCGTATAGGTGTAGTTGCGGGCATGCATCCGCAACTACACGTCGACTGCGTGGGCTCAGGCCTTCAGGTCACGCGCTGTTGCGGACAGGAGGGCGTTCCAGGCAGTGGGACCGACCGTCAGCCGTGGGCCTGCGGTGATCTTGGAATCGCGGAGCAGGATCAGGCCTGGGGCGGTGGTGGCAACCTCGACGCATTCGCCGCCCTGGTGATCGCTGTAGCTGGACTTGCGCCACGCGACCTCGACGCACGCGCCGCCTTGGTGGTCGCTGTAGCTGGATTTGCGCCAGACGAGTTCGCCGTTCACGGTCCCTCTCCTAGCCCTTCGGATCGCATGCTGTTGCCGACAGAAGCGCGTTCCAGGCGTCGGCGCCGATAGCCAGCCGCGGCCCCGCGGTGACCTTGGAGTCGCGCAGCAGGATCAGGCCCGAGGTGGTGGCAACCTCGACGCAGTTGCCGCCTTGGTCGTCGCTGTGACTGGACTTGCGCCACGCCAGTTCGCCGTTCACAGATGCTCCTCTAGCTCCGTGATGTATCGCGCAGAATCCTCCACATTGAGGGCTCGCGCCTGCATCATGCCATGACGCTGAGTCAGCTGGTGGATCGTCTCCGGTGAGGAGTAGAGGGCGCTCGTCTCGGGCCCTTCAACGTAGGCGTATTGCTCGTGTTCGGCTGTTTCCAGCAGCACCACGGGGCCGCTCAGGCCCAGCGTCGTGCTGCTGTCGGCGCGGAGTACCTGAATGGAGACATTGCGCAACACGCCGACTTCGCGCAGGTGGCGCAACTGGCGCTTCATCACGTCGCGTCCGCCGACCATGCTGCGCAGCGCGGCCTCGTAGACGATGAACCCGAACTGCGCGTAGGGCTTGCGCGTCAGCTTCTCCTGGCGCTGCATGCGCGCGGCCACACGTTCGTCGATGGTCTCGTCGTCCAGCGGCGGGCACGAGTCGCTGATCAGAGCGCGCGCGTACTCTTCGGTTTGCAGCAACCCCGGGATCAAGCCCAACTCGTAGGAGTTGATCGAGATCGCAGCCTCTTCCGCATCCATGAACTCGCGGGTGCGCGGCGGGAACTTCTCCGGCTTCAAGTAGTCCTGCGCCGCCAGCAACAGCCCGTTCGCGCCGCACATCTCGTCGGCGATCGTCAGCACGTGCACGGTCGCGCGGCGGCGGCCCTGTTCCATCGACTTGATCGTCTCGGCGCCGTACCCGGCCTCGTCCGCCAGTTGCTCCCTACTGACGCCCGCGCGGGTGCGCCACAGCTTGACTTGATTTCCGCAGTACCGCCACGCCATCGGCGGCTGGGAACCCGTCTCCGTCATGCCTTCCTCCCCTTCGACACCACCGGGACGCCACGCTGCGTACCCGGGTCGCTACTGAGCAGGTTAAGCAGCAAAACGCAGGCTGGAGGGCGATTGCACGGAACCCACACATTCGCCATCGGCGGCAGCCGGCCACCGATCGGCCCCGAGATCCCAGGACGGCAATGGACGCGCACCCCCTGGCCTTGACCGCCCCCGCACCCTTCGCATGGTCGAAATCCCGCCACCAAGCCGAGTGGCAGTTCGTCCGCGACCCACGCTGCGCCGGCGGGGCTCGGCTGCTGCTCCACGAACACGCGGACGAGTGGGGGATCGCGGCGGACTCCGCGGACACCGCCGCCCTGCTCGTCAGCGAACTGGTCACCAACGCCTACCGGTACGGAGCCGCCGTACCGGCCAGCACGTCGCCGGACTTGATCACCGTGCGCTGCTTCCTCGCCTTCGGCCTGCTCCGCATCGAGGTCTCCGACGGCGCGACCGAACTCCCGCGCCCACGCCACGCGTCGCCCGACGACGTGTCCGGCCGCGGCCTCGCCCTGGTGACCGCGCTCGCGGACCGCTGGGGTGCCTACCCGGCACCGGCGGACTGCCGGAGCGGCACGCCGGCGGGCGGGGGCAAGACCGTATGGTGCGAGCTGACGGTCATCGTGGAGGCCGCTTCCGGCTCTGGCCCAGGTTTTGGATGCGGTTGGTGATGCGGCGCATCCCCTCGGCGCACAGCGGTCGATGAACGAGGGAAACACCAGGTCAGCGGCCTGCACCGACGCGGTTGCCGGGCGAAGGACCCGACCCCGGAACCGGTTCTCGTGGGCAAAGTCGTACCTGCGTCATGGACACAGGCGAAGGCTCATGCGCCCGTCTCCCGCTTCCAGGAGCGCCTGGTCGTTGCGCGCTGCGCGGGCTTGCGGGCCGCGTTTGGGCGGTACGGAGGCATGGCCTCAGGGTGCGCCTTGCGGAGCGATTCGCTCCGGGTTAGCTTATTCGGAGCAATCCACTCCGATTCGGCGAGAGGGCTTCGCCATGCCTGCACACGAACCCGTCCTCGTCATCGGCGCCACCGGCAACCAAGGCGGCGCCACCGCACGCGAACTGCTCGCACGCGGCCGACGAGTCCGGGCCCTGGTACGTGATCCCGACCAGCCCGCCGCCCAGGACCTGCGGCGCCACGGAGCGGCACTCGTCCAAGGCGACCTCGACGACGCCGCGTCACTCCGCACAGCGATGGAAGGTGTCCGAGGGGTATTCAGCGTTCAAGCACTGGCGTACGAGCCGCACACCCTGGCCGCCGAAGTCCGCCAAGGCAAGACCGTGGCGGACATCGCCGCCGAACTGCGCGTCGCACACCTGGTGTACAGCTCCGTCGACGGAGCGGAACGCGGCACCGGCATCGACCATTTCGAAAGCAAGGCCGAGATCGAACGCCACATCCGGGCCCTCGGCCTGCCCGCCACCATCCTGCGCCCGGTGTTCTTCATGAACAACCTGCTCCACTACGCGAAGACGGACGGCGAGCGCGTCTTGTCGCTGCCGGTCGACCCCGTCCGGCCCATGCAGTTCATCGCCACCGACGACATCGGCGTGTTCGCCGCCGACGCATTCGACGACCCGGACCGGTTCGTCGGCCACGCGCTCGCGCTCGCCGGCGACGAACTGACGTTCCCCCGGGTCGCCGAAACCTACCAGCGCATCACCGGCGTGCCCACCCGCCTGGAAGTCCTCCCGATCAAGGAGCGCATGTTCGAGTGGTTCGCCGAAGAGGGCTACCAGGCCGACATCCCCGCTCTGCGCCGCCAACATCCGGAGATGCTGACGTTCGAACAGTTCCTGGCCCAGCGCCTTACGCCCGCCAAGGCACGCGAACACCAGGAGGCCGACGCGTGAACCAGCCCGAGCAAACCTTCCCCGTCGAACACGTCGACGCCGAACAACTGGCCGCGATTCGAAGGCTGGTCGCCGACGCCGAACGCCGCCAGCACGACCTCGAACCGTTCCTCGACCTGCACACCAACGATGTTGTCATCGTCAACGTCGCCGGACGGCGGGTCCTGGGCAAGGCCGACCTGCGGCACGTCAGAGCAGCAGCTTTGGCCTCACCCCTGGCGCAGGTACGCACCCGACCAGAAATCGTCGACATTCGTGCTGTGGACCCGGGGAGCGCGATCGTGAGCTGCATCAAGCACGTTTCGGACGGACGGGATCCCGGCGCGCGAGGCTCCGACAGCACGCGCCTGCCCACCACCGCAAGCCTCACCTACCTCGTGGTGCGCACCGGTAACGGCGACTGGCGCATCGCACTGGCGCAGACAACGCCCGTCGCCACCGCCTGATCCCATCCGCGGTGCGCGGCTCTGTGGGGTCGGGTCCTTCGCCCGGCAACCGGGTCGGTGCAGGCCGCTGACCTGGTGTTTCCCTCGTTCATCGACTGCTGTGCGCCGAGGGGACGCGCCGCATCACAGAAGTTGGTCACCGGATTCTGTTCCGTCTGACTGTCGGCAGCCCATGGAATGCTCACGCTCATGGGGGTCCTGTTCGGCTACTACGCCGCAGCCGATGACCAAGATGCCGGTCGCGCCGTCGTGCGTGAGGACGATGAGCCAATTGGCTCCGGGTACGACGAGTTGGTGGTCAAAGGCATCGATCCCGTGGTGGCTCTGGTGCCTGCCGAGGTGCTCGTCACCGGCAGAACCGAGGCGGAGGTCCAGGCCGACCCCCGCCACGGATGTCTGATTGCCATGGTCGGAGACGGTGAGGTGGTCGGCGTGGCGCTCACCGATGTGTTCCGGGACCGGCTGGCTGCCTTCGATCGTGAGTTGCTGGGCGAAGTGGCGCAGGGGTGGGCGGCGTCGGGAGAGTTCTTCAGCGCCCCCGACGCGGAGCAGATCGAAGACATGGGCGATTTCCTGCGCAGCCTGGCTGAGTTGGCGAACCGGGCGGTCGCCTGCGGGCATCGCCTGTACTGCTGGATCTGTCCGTAGGCAAGGCTCAGGCGACCGACCCCCAGGCGAACCGCGCACCCCCAAGCCGGAGCCTCACTTCCGATACCGCTGCGCCACCGCGCTGAAGGCCGCTTTCGGTTCCCATTCCATGTCGGGGTACGTCTCGCCGCGCCGGTCTTCGAGGAGTTTGACGATGCCGAGGCTTGCCCGGTCCAAGTCGTCCCGGGGGTCGCCGTCGGGACGGTGGGGGTACCCGGGCAGGGCGAACAGGTACACGAAGGCGCTGTCCACGCCCTCGGACTCGAAGATCTCCAGGAGTTCGGCCAAGTAGGCTGCCTGGCCCGGCTCGTCGCGTTCGTAGACGCCGTCCAAGCGAAGCGGGGCCTTTGTCTCCGGGTTGTGCTCGACGACTTCCAGCACCCGGCCGCCGCGGTCGCCCGCGCCGCGGTAGGCCGCGGTGCCGAAGCCGGTGATGGCGAGCGGCTTCGGGCCTTGGGCCAAGATCCGCACTCCCTCCCGGAAGCGGTCGGCGACCTCCGCGGAGCGGATCAGCTCGAACGTCGCGAAGTCGAACGGCGTCCAGTCGACCTGTTCGAACTGGATGGACGCATAGGTGAGTTTGCCGTGGAAGTGGTCGCGGATCGCGGCCACGGCCTCGCGGAGGAAATCGTTGACCCGCACGCCTACCGCGCGCATCGCTTCGGCCCGACGCCCGGGATCGCTCAACAGTGCTGCCACCCGCTCCTCCGCGCTGTCGCCTGGCAGGAATCCGCGGTTCATGACGCTGAGTTCGACCCCGGCGACGAACACGACCTCCGCGCCCTGCTGCCGGAGCCGCTCCGCCCGCTCGGCGCAGTCGCGGAAGAGAGTGAGGATCTGCTCCGGGTCCAGCTCCAGCGGATAGGGGGAGAACCAGACCTCCAGCCCGAGTTCGGACGCGGCAGAAGCGGCCATGTCCAAGCGCTCCGGGTCGCCGCCGATGATCTGCACCGCGTTGCAGTGCAAGTCGTCGCGAATGATCGCGAGTTCGCGCCGCACGACCGCCGGGTCGAAGTGCTCCCGGGAGGTCCGGCCGTGCACGACGAATCCGGTGTCGTAGGTCATGCCTCGTGCCCGCATGGCGGCGTCCCCTTCGGTCGGTCTCGGTAGGCGGCCGAGACTGGCAGAGAAAAGTGCGTGTACGCAAGTTTGCGGTCGCGCAATTTTGCGCGCACGCAGTTCCGTGT
This sequence comes from Uniformispora flossi, assembly GCF_049534875.1. Classification (NCBI taxonomy): domain Bacteria; kingdom Bacillati; phylum Actinomycetota; class Actinomycetes; order Kitasatosporales; family Streptomycetaceae; genus Uniformispora; species Uniformispora flossi. The sequence goes on along the minus strand of NZ_JBMULZ010000030.1, from coordinate 831 downwards.
GGGAGCCTGGCGCCGTGACGACACCACCGCCGGGGCTGCGGGACCGGAAGAAGCAGGCCACCCGCGAGGCACTGCGCGAAGCCGCGCTGCGCCTGGCCCTGGAACGCGGGCCCGACAACGTGCGGGTCGAGGACATCGCGGAGGCCGCCGGAGTCTCCCCGCGCACCTACAACAACTACTTCGCGAGCCGCGAGCAGGCGATCGTCTCCGCGGTCACCGCCGACCGGGAAGCCCGGATCGCGGCCGCGGTCGCCGCCCGACCTTCGGGCGTGCGCCTCGCGGACGCCGTCACCGACGCCGTGGTCGAGCAGTACACGACCACCGACGACCACGCCCCCCAGCTGCTGCTCATCACCACCCGCCCCGCGCTCCGGCACGCCTTCCTCGACGCCACCGCCGCCATCGAGCCTCCGCTGACGGCGGTGCTCGCCGAACGCCTGGGAAGCGGGGCCGACGTGCCGATCGCCCGCGTTCTCGCGGCAAGCGTGGCCGCGGCCGTGCGCATCGCCGTGGAGAGCTGGATCCGGCCGACCGAGAGCGCCGACGCCGGGGGACTGGTCGTCCCCACCGGATCCCTGCCCGACCGGCTCCGCGCCGCGCTCGCCCCGCTCGCGCCCGCATTCGACGCCGCCGAAGCCGAAGCCGAAGCCGACGCAGAAGCCGAAACCGAAACCGCGCCCGACCCGGCATGAAGCCAGGTCGGGCGCGGTGCGGGGGGGGCCCGGCGGCCCCCGCCCCCGGGGGGGCGGGCCGGCGGCGGGGGGCGGGGGCCCGGGCCCGCGGGCCGACCCACCCCCGGGCCCCCACCCCACCCCCGGGCCCCGCCCCCCC
>NZ_JBMULZ010000029.1:0-72732 GCF_049534875.1 Uniformispora flossi | reverse complement strand
CGCCCCCCGGCCGGCGTCTCGCCCACCCCCCCCGCGCCCCCGCGGCCGGTTCGGCTTTCAGAGGGTGCCGGGCTCGCTCGCCTGCAGCGCGCGGCGGGCTGCGCCTATGGCGTGGGGGTCCCAGCCCGGGCGGGGGACGGAGTCCATGAGCAGGCGGGTATAGGCGTGGTTCGGCAGGGCCAGGACGTCGGCGGTGCGGCCGGATTCGACGATCCGGCCGCGGCGCATGACGATGACGTCGTCGGTGACGCACCGGACGACGCCGAGGTCGTGGGTGATGAACAGGTAGCCGATGCGGGTCTCCTCGCGGATGTCGGTGAGGAGGTTGAGGATCTGCGCCTGTACCGACACGTCGAGCGCGGCCACGGCCTCGTCGAGGACGAGGATGGCGGGCTCGACGGCGAGCGCCCGGGCGATCGCGACGCGCTGCCGCTGCCCGCCGGACAGTTCGCGGGGCAGCGCGTCGGCGGCCCGGGTGCCCAGGCCGACCTGGTCGAGGAGCGTGCGGATCCGCGGGGCCGGGTCGGTGGCGGGCCGGTGCAGTTTGAGGGTCTCGCGGAGCACGGCTTCGACGCTGGTGCGCGGGTCGAGCGACAGGTAGGGGTCCTGGAAGACCATCTGGATCTGGCGGGCCCGGGCCAGGCGCTCGGCGCGCCCGCGGGGCTGCGCCGTCCGCTCCTGGCCGCGGACCCGCACGCTCCCCGCGTCGGCGCGGTCGAGGCCCACGACGATGCGGGCGGTGGTGGTCTTCCCGGAGCCGGACTCGCCGACGATACCCAGCGAGCCGCCGTCGGGGAGCGTGAAGGACACCTCGTCGACGGCATGCACCTCGCCGAACGTGCGACACAGCCCGCGGACTTCGAGCAGGGGGTCAGGCATCGCCGCGCCTCCCTTCGAGACGGTCGCTGTGGTGGCAGGTGGCGGTGTGCGCCGGCTCGCCGCGGGCCGGCATGCGCCGGGGTGCCTCGGTGCTGCACAGGTCGCTGGCGAAAGCGCAGCGCGGCGCGAACGGGCAGCCCGCCAGTTCCTGCCGCAGGTCCGGGGGTTGCCCGTCGATGGCGGCAAGTCGTCCCTGCGGCGCGTCCAGGCTGGGGGTCGAGTCCAGGAGCGCTTTCGTGTACGGGTGCCTCGGCCGTGCGAACACCGATGCCGCGGGCCCGGTTTCGGCGATCCGACCGGCGTACATGACGTACACGCGGTCGCTGATCGCCGCCGCGAGGCCCAGGTCGTGGGTGACGAACAGCAGCCCGGTGCCGAACCGGGCGCGCAGGTCGCCGAGCAGAGCGACGACCTCGGCCTGTGTCGTGACGTCCAGCGCGGTGGTGGGCTCGTCGGCCAGCAGCAGCGCCGGGTCGCCCATGAGCGCGCCGGCGATCATCACGCGTTGCAGCATGCCGCCGGACAGGTGACCCGGGTGGCGGCGCAGCACGTCCGCGGTGAGGCCGACGGCTTCGAGGAGTTCGACCGCGCGGGCTTCCGCGGCAGCCGGTGTCATGATCTTGTTGAGCCGCATGCTCTCGGTGAGGAAGTCGCCGATGCGGCGCAGCGGGTTGATGGCGGCCCGCGGGTCCTGGAAGACCATCGCCGCGGTCTGGGTGCGCAGGCCGCGCAGTTGCCGGGTGTTCATGGCGAGGACGTCCTCGCCCGCCACGCGCACCGTGCCTTCCGTGGTGGCGCCACCCGGCAGCAGCCGCAGGGCGGCGCGCGAGGTGAGGGTTTTGCCGGAGCCGGATTCACCGACCAAGGCCACGGTCTCCCCCGTGCCGACGGTCAGGTCGACGTCGTCGAGGACCGGCCGGACGGTGCGCGGCAGGCGCATCCGGAGGCCGCGGATCTCCAGCGCAGCGTGGGAAACCCCGCGGGCCGCGGAGAGTGTCTTGCCCGCCGGGCTGTGCTTGGTCGTGTTCATCGGTTCCTCCCGGCGACCTTGTCGGCCCAGCGTTCGCCGACGACATTGAACGCGACGACGGTCAGGATGATCACGGCGCAGGGGACGACCGCGGACAGCGGGTAGCCGCTCTGGATCGCGGACTTGCCGTCGAAGACCATGCGTCCCCAGTCCGGGGTGAGGGCGGGTACGCCGAGGCCGAGGAAGGACAGGCCTGCCAGGTCGATGAGGGCGTAGCCGAAGTTGACGGTGCATTGGGCGAGGACGACGGGCGCGATGTTGGGGACGACGTGCCGCAGGCAGATGTCGGTGCCGGAGTGGCCTTGCACCTGGTAGGCGGCCACGTACGGGCGTTCGCGTTCGGCCAGGACGAGGGAGCGGGCCAGCCGGGCGACATACGGCAGATACGCAATCGAGAGCGCCACGACCGGCGCGACGAGCCCTTCGCCGTACACCGAGGTGAACAGGATGGCGAGCAGCAGTCCGGGGAAGGCGAGCGTGAGTTCGGTGGTGCGGGACAGGAACGAGTCGAGCCATCCGCCCCGCCATCCGGCGATCACGCCGACGGCACCGCCCGCGAGTGTGGACAGCACCACGACGCCGAGCGGGCCCAGGAGCGAAGTGCGGGCGCCCTCCACAAGCCGGGACAGAGTGTCGCGGCCGGCCGCGTCCACGCCGAGCAGGTGGTCCCCGGACGGCGCGGCGAGCGCGTTGCCCAGTTCCACGGTGTTCGGGTCGTGGGGGGCGATCCACGGCGCGAGCACGGCGACCGTCACGACGAGCGCGACGAACCCGGCGCTCGCCAGGTACAAGGGGCCGCGGCCGGTCGCGCGGAGCCGGGCGAGTCCGGGGCGGCGTACCAACGTCATGCTCATGCGGTGGCCCTCGCTCCCAGGGTGATGCGGGGGTCGACGACCGGCAGCAGGAGGTCGATGAGCAGGTTCACCGTCATGAACAGGCCGACGATGATGAGGGAGATGGCCTGGGCGACCGGGAAGTCCTTGGTGGTGGAAGAGAGTTCGAGGAGTTGTCCGATGCCTCCGACGCTGAACGCCGTCTCGACGAGGACGGTGCACACCAGCAGGCTGGAGACGATGAGTCCGCCGGTGGTCAGCACCGCGCCGAGGGCGTTGCGGAAGACGTGCCGGCTGATGACGTGGCGTTCGGGCACGCCGCGGCTGCGGGCGACCGCGACGTGTTCGGAATTGAGCTCCTCGAGCATGGCGCTGCGTGTGACCCGGGCGAGCATGCCGACGAGGTAGAGCGCGAGCGCGACGGCCGGGAGCGTCAGATGCCACAGCATGGCGCCGAAGCCGTCGCCGCTGCCGCTCCCGCTGGAGGGGAACCAGCCGAGTTCGACCGCGAAGAAGCCTTGCAGCAGGATCGCCGCGACGAACGCCGGGGTGCCGATCGCGAAGGTGGTCCCGACGAGGATCGCCGAGTCGGTCGCGCCGCCGCGCACCGCGCCCGCCCAGCCCAGGGCAAGCCCGAGCACCACCACGACGACGAGGGCCATGCCGACCAGCAGCAGGGTGGTGGGCAGGCGCGAGGCGAGCAGGTGGGACACGTCGGTGCGGTACTCGATCGACCGGCCGAAGTCGCCGCGCAGGATGTTGCCGAGCCAGCGCAGATACTGCTCGATGAACGGGTCGTTCAGGTGGTACTGCCTGTCGATCGCCGCGAGGGCGGCAGGCGAAGCCGACCGCCCTCCCAGCAGGAAACTCGCCGGATTGCCCGGCGCGAGGTACATCGCGCCGAAGACCACGAACGAAGCGCCGAGCAGCGTGGCGGCCATTTCCAGCAGCCGCCGGACGGCGAATCTCACGAAATTCACCCCGCGGCCCCCACATCCGCTGCCCACGGGTAGTACATGTAGGCGATGGTCGTCGGCGCGCCGGTGATCTTCTTGTTCAGGAAGACCGTCGACGGCCACTCGGCTATGGGCATCCACAGCACGTCGTCCGCGGCCTTCTGCTGGAGCTTCGCCTCCAGCGCGAACCGCTGCGCCGGGTCGTAGGTCTCGGTGATCCTGGCGACCAGGGCGTCGTACTCGGCGTCGCTGTAGCCCGCGTGGTTCTGGTAGCCGCCGGTGCGGAAGTTCCGCAGCAGGTCGACCGGGTCGGTGACGGACAGGTAGTACGTCTCCGGGAACATGTCGATGCCCTCGCGGGCCTTCGGGTCGGTGAACAGCGCCGAGAACGCGTCGGGGGCGATGGTCTTCAGCTCGACCTTGAGGCCGATCCGGGTGCCGGCGTCCTGGATCGCGGTGGCGACGAGGGAGACGTCCTGGCCGATCGGGCTGGTGGCGACGGTCACCGTCTTGCCCTTGGCACCGGCTTCCTCGACGAGCTTCTTGGCCTGCTCGATGTCCTGCGTGCTCGGCGGCAGGTGGTCGAACGCGGCGGCCTGCGCATCGGCCGGGGCACCCGCCCACGCGGCACGTGGGGTGAGCGAGCCGGTGGGCGTGCCGTTGCCCGCGAGGGCGGTCTTGACGATTCCGGGGCGGTCCAGCGCCATCGACAGGGCCTTGCGCACCCGGACGTCGGCGAGGGTGCCCTTCATGCTGGTGACGTTGACGTTGAGGGTGCTCAGGCCTTCGCCGAAGTACAGGGTGCCGGCGCCGCTGGTGCGCAGCCGCTCGTAGCTTTCGCTGGGGATGAGGAAGCCGCCGTCGACCTCGCCGCTGAGCATCGCGTTGGTGCGCGCCGAGGCGTCGGTGAGGAAGGCGAACTCGACGGTCTTCGCCTTGGCCTTGGTGCCCCAGTAGTCGTCGAAGCGCTCCAGCTTGAGCGACTGGCCCTTGGCCCAGTCGCCCAGCTTGTAGGGGCCGGTGCAGTCGAGGCTGCCGGTGGTGCCGTAGTCCTTGCCGGCCGCCTCGACGCCCTTCTTGCTCGCCACCACGCCCGCCGCAGTGGCCATGAGCTGCGGGAACAGCGAGTCGGCCTGCTTGAGCTTGACGGTGACCTGGAGCGGTCCGGTGGCGGTGACCGTGTCGACGTTCTCGAACGACTCGGCCCACGCGGCGCCGATCTCGGGGTCCATCTGGCGGCCGAAGCTGTAGACCACGTCGTCGGCGGTCATCACCGACCCGTCGTGGAACTTCACCCCGGGCCGCAAGTCGTACACCCAGGTGGTGGGGTCCGGGTTGGACGCCTTCTGCGCCAGGCCCGGTGCCATGGTCAGTTGCGGGGTCCAGCGCATCAGGCTCTCGCAGACGTTGGAGAGCACCGTGTTCTGCGGGTAGTCGAACGCCGCGGTGTAGTCCAGGGTGAGCGGTTCGGCGTACAGCGCCCAGCGGTAGGAGTCGATGTCGCCCTTGGCCGGCGGGGTGCCCGGGGACAGCCGGTAGTTCGCGGCCTGTTGGGCCGGGTCGTGCTTGGGCGGCCCGGAGCAGCCGGCGACCATCGCGAAGGCCGCCGCGGCGGCGGCGACCGGCAGCACCGTCCGGCGCAGGTGGCGCGCGCGGCCGCGGGCGTGGGGAGCGGGTCTCGTCATCGGAGGTTTCCTTCGGTGGTCATCGGGTGTGCGCGGCGGGGACCTGCTGGGTGATGCAGTGGACGCCGCCGCCGCCGAACGCGACGGTGCGGGTCGGGACTCCGACGACCTTGCGGTCGGGGAAGGCGGCCTGGATGACGGCGAGCGCGCCGGCGTCCTCCGGGTGGTCGGCGACCGGCACGACCACGCCGCCGTTGGCGATGTAGAAGTTGAGGTAGCCGACCTCGATCTCCTGGCCGCCCCACTCGACGAACGCGGCCTGGGTGACGTCGGTGATCTCGAACGGCCGCCCCTGGGCGTCGGTGGACGCCTCCAGCACCGCGCGGTTCGCCCGCATGCGTGCGTAGTCGGGGTGTGCCGGGTCGGCGGGCAGCTGCACGATGACCTTGCCGGGTGCGGTGAACGCGCAGACGCCGTCGACGTGTCCGTCGGTCTCGGTGTCGAGGAGCCCGCCGTACGGCAGCCAGACGACTTTGGTGACGCCGAGGCGGGCCTTCAGCTCGGCCTCGATCTCGGCGCGGCTCATCCCCGGATTGCGGTTCGGGTGCAACAGGCACTGCTCGGTGGTGATGAGGGTGCCTTCGCCGTCGACGGTGATGGCGCCGCCTTCGAGGATCATGTGCGAGCCGATCCGCGGGTCGCCGAGCACGTCGGTGAGGGCCGCGGCGATCTTGTCGTCGGCGTCCCACGGGTGGTGCTTGCCGCCCCAGGAGTTGAAGCGGAAGTCGACACCCGCCCGCGAACCCGCCTCGTCCAGCACGAAGATCGGTCCGGAGTCGCGGAACCACGAGTCGTCGATGGGGAGTTCGATGATCTGAATGCCGTCCCCGCAGAGTTCGCGGGCGTCTTCGGCCGAGCCGGGGACGGTGACCATCGTGACGGGCTCGAACGCGGATATGGCGCGCGCGACGGCGGCGTACTCGCGCTTGGCGTGGTCGAACATGTCGCCCCACAGCTCGGGCCGAGTGGGCCAGGCCATGAGGCAGCCGTCGTGGGGGGTCCACTCGGCGGGCATGCGGTAGTTCACGGGCTTCTCGTTTCGTTCGGTGGAGTTCGTTTGGCGGATCTCAGAGGAAATACAGCCGGTTCAGGGGGACTTCGTCCGCGGCTTCGGAGTGCACCGGGGTGCCGTCGAGGGTCACCAGGCCGGTGCGGGCGTCGACCTGCACGTGTCCGGTGCGCGCGTTGTGCACCATGTCGGCGGGGCCGATACCGCGGGTGCCGCGGACGGCGACCCGGCGGCGGCGCGTGGTCATGCCGTCGTAAGGCCGGTCGGCCGACCCCGACTCGGCGGCGGCCCGGCTCACGAAGGCCACCGACAGGTCGGCCGGCGTCGCGCCGTGCCCGCCGAACAGGGGACCCATCACCAGGGGCTGGCAGTTGTCGGTGGCGGCGTTCGGGTCGCCGGTGACGCCGTAGGCGGGGAACCCGGACTTGAGGACCATCTGCGGCTTCGCCCCGAACGCCGCCGGGCGCCACAGCACGATGTCGGCGAGCTTGCCGACCTCGATCGAGCCGATCTCGTGCGAAAGACCGTGCGCGATGGCCGGGTTGATGGTGAGCTTCGCGATGTACCGGAGCACGCGCGCGTTGTCGTCGTCCGGCCCGTCCCCGTCCGCCGGGCCGAACTCGTGCTTCATCTTCCCGGCGACCGCGAAGGTGCGGCGCACGGTCTCCCCCGCGCGGCCCATGCCCTGGGCGTCGGACGACGTGATGCCGATGACGCCCAGGTCGTGCAGGAGGTCCTCGGCGCCCATCGTCCCGGCCCGGATGCGGTCGCGCGCCATGGCGTCGTCGCCGGGCAGGTCCGTCTTGAGGCCGTGGACCGAGACGATCATGCCGTAGTGCTCGGCCACGGCGTCCCGCCCGAACGGCAGCGTGGGGTTGGTGGACGAGCCGATGACGTTGGCGACCCCGGCCATCTTCAGGACGTTCGGGACGTGCCCGCCGCCGCAGCCTTCGATGTGGAAGGCGTGGATGGTGCGGCCTTCCAGCACCGCCAGCGTGTCCTCGACCGACAGGCATTCGTTCAACCCGTCGGTGTGCAGCGCCACTTGCACGTCGTGGTCCTCGGCCACCCGCAGCGCGGTGTCGAGGGCGCGGGCGTGCGCGCCCATGTCCTCGTGCACCTTGAACCCGCAGGCGCCGCCTTCCGCGAGCGCTTCGACGAGCGGCGCCGGATCGGAGGCCGAACCGCGGCCCAGGAAGCCGATGTTCACCGGCCACGCGTCGAACGAGTTGAAGGCGTGCCGCAGCGCCCACGGCGAGTTGACGCCGACACCCCACAGCGGCCCGAACTCCTGGCCGATGATCGTGGTCACGCCCGACGCCAGGGACGCCTCCATGATGCGGGGGCTGAGGAGGTGGACGTGGGTGTCGATCGCACCCGCCGTGGCGATAAGGCCCTCGCCGGACACGATCGCCGTGCCGGTGCCCACGACGACGTCCACGCCGTCGAGGGTGTCCGGGTTGCCGGCCCGCCCGATCGACGCGATGCGTCCTTCCCGGATGCCGATGGACACCTTGCGGATGCCCTGGATCGCGTCGATCACCACGACGTTGCTGATCACCACGTCGCACGTCTCACGCACCGTCAGGGCTTTGAGGTGCAGGCCGTCGCGGGCGGTCTTGCCGAACCCGGCCAGGAACTCGTCCCCGGGGGCCTGCGCGTCGGACTCCACGCGGACGACGAGTCCGGAGTCGCCGAGGCGGATCCGGTCGCCGGCCCGGGGGCCGTGCACGGCCGCATAGTCATGGGCGTCAAGAGTGCTGCCGCTCACGGGAGTTCCTTTCCGAGCACGGGTTCGGGACCGGGTATGGAGTCCGCGCGGCCGGCGGACTGGTCGGCTTCGGCACCGAGGTAGCCGCAGGCCGCCGCGCGGCGCAGCGCCTCTGCTTTGGCGCCCGGGGCGTCCAGCGGCCCGTCGACCAAGCCCGCGAAACCGATCGCGATGCGCGCGCCGCCGATCGGCACCAGGCCGACCTGCACGTCGGCCCCGGGGTCGAACCGGGTCGACGCGCCCGCGGGCGCCGCCAGACGCATGCCGTAGGCGGCGGCCCGGTCGAAGCGGAGGCGCGGGTTGGCTTCGAAGAAGTGGAAATGCGAGGTGACGCTGACCGGGACCGCCGCGGTGTTGCGCACGGCGAGGAGCAGCGCGGGCTCGGGGCCGGGGGCGGTCGCGACCGCCGGGATCACCGCGCCGGGCGCGGCGTCGCCGTTGCCGGGATGGCCGAAGGGGTCGGCCACCACGGCGAGCCGGGTGCCGTCCGGGAACACGGCTTCGACGTAGACCTCGGTGACGAGGTCGACGACGCCCGGCAGCACGTCGTCCGGGCCGAGCACGCCGCGCCCGGCCGCGATCGCGTCCGCCAAGCGGTGCCCGGCGCGGGCCGCCTCGCAGACGGTGTCGGCGATCAGCGCGGTCGCCTCGGGCATGTTCAGCAGCAGCCCGGCGGCGCGGCGTCGGCGCGCGAGTTCGGCCGCGGTGAACAGCAGCAGCCGATCTCGCTCGGTCGGGGTCAACTGCACGGTGTCTCCAGGTGGTTCGGGGCAGGCGAAACAGAGCGGGCGGCTCGGGGCGGCCGGCTCGCGGCGGTCTGGCGGGGTGGCGGGGTGGCGGTCTGCCGGGGGGTGGTTCTGCCCGGGTGGCGGTTCTGCCCGGGTGGGGGTCTAGCGGGCAGCGGGCGCGGCCGGCTGGTCGTGGGTGGCGCAGTGGATGCCGCCGCCGCCGGACGCGACGGCGTCGATCGGGACGGGCACGATCTCCCGGCCGGGGAAGTGGTCGCGCAGGATCTGCCGCGCCCGGTCGTCGGCGCGCTTGTCGCCGAACCGCGGCATGAACAACGCGCCGTTGGCCACATAGAAGTTGGCGTAGCTGGACACGAACGCGTCGCCGCGTCCGGTGATCAGGTCCGGGTCGGGCTGCGGGAGGTCGACGACCTGGAAGCGCTTGCCCTGGGCGTCGGTCTCGCGCTCGAGCACGGTGCGGGCCTGGTCGCCGGCGCGCGTCCACGAGTCCGCGGGGCCGCCGGGGAACGGCGTGTCCAGCAGGACGGCCCCGGACGCGGCGTACCGGGCCAGGCAGTCGACGTGCGCGTCCGTGATGTCCTCGCCGCGGACGCCCGCGAACCAGACCACACGCGTGACGCCCAGCGTCCGCTTGAGTTCGTCCTCGATCTGCTGCCGGCCCTTGCCCCGGTTGCGGTTGTCGTTGACCACCGAGCTTTCGGTGACGAGCAGCGTGCCGCGGCCGTCGGTCTCGAACGAGCCGCCTTCCGCGACCAGGGGTGCTTGGCTGCGGTCGATGCCGTAGCGCGCGAGGACGGCCTCGGCGACCCGGGTGTCGTTGTCGTGGCGCTGCTTGTTCCCCCAGCCGTTGAAGTTGAAGTCGACCCCGGTGACGGTGCCGCCGTCCTCGACGAACACCGGCACGGTGTCCCGCGCCCACAGGTCGTCGACGGGGACGGCGACGACCTCGGTGTCGCTCCCGCACGCCTTCTGCGCGGCGTCCTGCTGGTTCGCGGCGGCCAGGACGACGACCGGCTCGTACGCGGCGACCGCACGGGCCAGCCCGGCGATGTCCTCGCGTACCGCGGTCAGGTCCTCGCCCCAGATCCCGGTGGAGGCCGGCCACGCCATGAACGTGCGCTCGTGCCGATCCCACTCGGCGCCCATCCGGCGGGCCGGAGACCCGGGAGAGCCCGTGGCCGCCCCTCCCGAAGCCTGCGGACCGGCGGTCTCCCCCGAGTCGCCGGGTGTTGCGTCCTCGGCGGCACAGGCGGTGGCGCCGAGGACGACGGCACCGGCACCGAGCAGGCCGCGCAACACGGCACGACGGGACGGGGAGACAGCGGACACGGGGAACTCCGGGAGGGGCGTACGAGGGGCGCCGGAGACGGCCGACACCCGGGGCGGTGCGGTTCGGTGCGGTTCAGTTCAGTTCGGTTCGGTGTGCTGCGGTTCGGTGCGATTCGATGCGGGAGGACGGTTTACGGCACCGGCTCCTGCATGGTGCTGCAGTGGATGCCGCCGCCACCGCCGCCGACGCGGTCGGTGTCGAGCTGCACCACCTGGCGGCCGGGGTACGCGGCGGCGACGACCTGGCGGGCCGCCTCGTCCTTGGTCCGGTCGCCGAACTGGGACATGACCACGCCGCCGTTGCAGACGTGGAAGTTGACGTAGGAGTCGACGAAGTCCGGGTTCGTCGAGCGGAGGGTGTCCGGGCCGTCGATGCGGATGACCCGAAGGCGGCGCCCGCGGGCGTCCGTCGCGACGGACAGGATCGCGAGCTGCTTGCGGGCGTCCTGCGCCCAGATGTCGGTGCGGTTCGCGGGCGGGACCTGCACCATGACGACACCGGGGGCGATGAAGCGCGACGTGGCGTCGATGTGGTCGTCGGTGATGTCCTGCCCCTTGATGCCGGGCACCCAGATCATCTTGGTCGCGCCGTAGGCGGCCAGCACGGCCTGCTCGACCTGCGCCTTGGTCATTCCGGGGTTGCGGTTGCTGTTGACCAGGCTGGACTCGGTGGCCATCACGGTGCCGTCGCCGTCGGTCTCGATCGCGCCGCCCTCGCCGGTGAATCCGACGCGGGTGAAGGCGAGTCGGTCGTAGGCGGCGATGTTCGCGGCGACCCGGGCGTCCTTGGCATGGGTCTGCTTGTTCCCCCAACCGTTGAACCCCAGGCCGATGGCGTCGCGGCCGCCTTGCCCGTCGGTACGGAAGACCGGCGCGGTGTCGCGAGCCCACAGATCGTCGACGGGGATCGAGCTGATGACGGTGACCGTGGAGCCGCACTTGGCGCGCGCGGCGCTCGCACTGGAGGCGTCCGGCGCGCACATGACCACCGGCTCGAACCGGGCGATGGTCTTGGCGATCAGGGCGATGTCGTTATGCACACCGGTCAGCTGACGGCCCCAGATGGCGGAACTCGCAGGCCACGCCATCCAGGTGCGGACGTGCGCGACGTCGTCGGACGGCACCCGCAGGGCCGCCGCGGCCCGCGCGGCGGGGGCCAGGACTGCTTGACCGCCGACCGCGAGGCCGGCCGCGCCGAGCAGGACCCCGCCGAGCACGCTGCGGCGCGAGGGACCTGCGCCGGCGGCCTCCGATGCGGGGCTGGGGATATTGCTGCGCGCTCCATGCATGGCTGACTCCCTGTCGGGTGATAGCTCCGCCGTCGGGCGGCACGGATGGACTCGGGTGGACGGGCTGTGCGGGCGAACCGGGGGTGACCGAACACCGCGGCGAACGGACACCCGGGTGGGCGGCACTGCGGCGCCCGAACCCTCGGGTGGACGAACTGAGCGGCGAGCGAACGCCCTGGAGACGAACCCTCGGCTGGACGGGCACTGCGGCGAGCAAACGCCCAGGTTCGATCGCTCGGGGTGGACGTCGGAGCTGCGGCGGCACGGGGACGCGCACGACACCGGCGCCCCGCCGGACGGTCCCGGAGGTTCTGGCGGTTTCGGCGGTTCTCGAGCCACCGGACCGGCCTGCCGACCCCGCGCCCCGCGATCGGGGGCTGCCGGGCGGCGGGCCGTCCTGGTGTGCCCACACTGTTCCACTGACTGAAAAGTCAGTCAATACTGCGGAGAGGATTCGGCTACGGACAAGGCGACGGGACTGCCCCGGCCCCCACCGACAGGCCGGGGCGTGCGCCCAGGTTCGCCCGTGAAGACCGATAGCCGCGCGACGCACCCTGCCACCCGGCACGCGACACCCGGGGCCGGACCTCACCACCGCCAACCGCCACGCGCACTCCCCACACGAGGAGTCGGCGCCACCCCACGAGTCAGGCAGCCAGGCTTGGCGCACCCCAGGCCCGAGTCCAGCCACAGCCCGCCGTCAAGGGCACAGCACCCGTGCACCCCACACGAGGAACCGGCACCACCACCCGCCGGCATCCGCCGCGAGCCAGGCAACCACGCCGACGCACCCCGGGCCTGAGTCTCACCACCGCCCACCGCCCACCGCCACGCGTGCAGCACGCGCACTCCTCACACGAGGACCGGCGCCACAACCCGCCACCCACCACGTGACTCGGGCAGCCATGCTTGGCACACCCCAGACCCGAGTCCCGCCACAGCTCACCGCCACGCGCACAGCACCCGTGCACCCCACACGAGGAACCGGCACCACCACCCGCCGGCATCCGCCGCGAGTCAGACAAGCACGCCCGACACACCCCGGACCCGAGTCCCACCACCGCCCACCGCCATGCGCACAGCACACGCGCACCCCACACGACGAAAGTGCCGGGCCTCACACCGCCCATCGCCACGCGCGCGGCACGGCGTGCACCCCACACGAGGAACCGGCACCACCACCCGCTGGCACCCCCGCGAGCCAGGCAACCCCCGCCCGACGCACTCCAGACCCGAAGCTCACCACTGCCCACCGCCACGCGCACAGCACCCGCGCACCTCACCAGGAACCGGCGCCACAACCCGCCGACACCCCCGCGAGCCAGACAACCCCCTCACCACCGCCCGCCGCCACGCCCGCAGGACACGCGCACCCCCACACGAAGAACCGGCGGGATAACCACCACCACCCTTGCAGGTCACGGGAGTTGACGGGCGGTGGCGCTTGGGGCGCGCGGCTTTCTGCGCTGCGCCATGCGCACCCAAGCGGCGCGGGGCTCGGCCGTGGCCATCGACTGTGCGGGACCGGCAGACCGGCCCGAGCAGTCGACTCCCTCGAGTCCACCGGATCGACCGGGATCTATCGGCCCGTCGCGTGTCATTCGCCCACCAAATCGGCCAAGTCGGCCAGGCAGGCCAGCCAGTCGGGCGGTCGGGCGGTCGGGCAATCACGCGGTCACGCGGTCACGCGGTCAGCCGGTTTGACAGGCCAGCCGATCCGACAGGTCAGTAGGTCCGACAGGTCAGCAGGTCCGCCGCCCCGCACGCCGGCCGGTCAGCCCCCCGCCACGTCGATCGGCTGAAGCCGCCGCCCCGTCAGGCGCGGCCCAGCGCGTCCAGCTCCCCGTCGATCGCGCCGAGTATCAGCGCGCGGGCCCGGTCCAGCGTGAGCCCCTCGCTCAGCCAGCGGCCGCTCAGCCCCTCGAGGAGTGCCGTGAGGCGCTGGGCGGCCTCCAACGCCCGGTCCCCCGGCACGGCCGGCAGGACCGCCGCGATCAGGTCGGCGACCTCGCCGTCCCACACCCGTGTGGCCTCCGCGAGATCCGCGCGCAGCAGGACGTCGAACATCGCGCTGGCCCGCAACTCGCCCCACGCCGTGCTGTTCTCCCGCACCTCGGCGGTGTCCTGGAACTCCAGGAGCAGCGTCTGCTCCAGCACCGCGCGCGGGTCCGCCAGGTGCTCGGCGGCGACGTGCTCGGCCGTGTAGCGCTCGGCGCGGTTGTTGATGAACTCCAGGGTGGCGCGCAGGACTCCGGCGCGGTCCTTGAAGTGGTAGTAGATGAGGCCGTTGGATACCCCGGCCTCGGCGGCCAGTTCCTCGATGCGCAGGCCCCGGACCCCACGGCGGGCGATGAGCCGCGCCGCGGCTTCCATGATCACGGTACGACGGTCCTGGGCCATGGTTCGCCACCCTACCGTCCGGCCCTGGCGCACCACGCGCCCCGCCCGGGCACCGGCCGCCGCGGCGTTTCCCGTGATCACAGGGCTGTCCGCACGCTACGATGACTGAATATTCAGTCAGCACGAGGGGGCGGCCGGGCGCCACCCCGGTGGGGTGCCACAGTGTCGAGCCGTCAGTCGTTGATCTTGGAAACCGCCGCCGGACTCATCGCGCGGCGCGGGGTGCGCGGCCTGCGGGTGGAGGAGCTGGCCACGGAGGCGGGGGTGTCCGTCGGGCTGGTCTACTACCACTTCGGCGACCGAGCCGGCCTCATGCAGCACACCTGGGAGTTCATCAACGAGCGCGCCGAGCGCTACACGAGTTCCGCCGGCGACCCGGACCGGGATCCGCGGGGGCGGCTGGAGGACATGCTGCTGCTCGAACTCCAGGACGTCCCCGAGGTGCGGGAGAACAGCACGGCGTGGGGCGAGTTCCGGGCGAGCGCCGTCTTCGAACCGGACCTGGGCCGCCAGGTGCGCGAGGCGACCGCCCGGTGGGTCCGGGACGCGGAATCGCTGATCCGCCACGGCCAGGACACCGGCGCAATCGTCGCGACCGTGGCCGCGACCGACGCGGCCGAGCGGCTGACCGCCCTCGTCGAGGGCCTGAGCGAACGCTGGCTGGCCGGTTCGCTGCCCCTGGAGCGGGCACGTTTCCTGCTCCGCGGCGCCCTGACCCTGGAACTCGGACCGCAGCCGCCGCACCCCGCCCGCCGCGAAGCGGCACGGCCGCATCCCGCCCGTGCGCACAGCCGCACCCGCGACCTCGCCGAATGATTGCTTTCCTCAAGCAACAAAATTAGGGTGCCTCCCGTCGTGCCAGTGCCACCCGCCCGAACGGAAGGGGAGCCCGTGCCCACCGTCCTCGTCACCGGAGCCACCGGACTGATCGGCGCCAACATCTGCCGACGCCTGCGCGAACGCGGCGACGACGTCCGGGCGCTGGTCCGGCCCGGGAGCGAGAGCGGGCCGCTGCGCGACCTCGGCGTCACGCTCGCCGAAGGCGACATCACCAGCGCCGCGGACGTC
Organism: Uniformispora flossi; assembly: GCF_049534875.1. Lineage (NCBI taxonomy): Bacteria > Bacillati > Actinomycetota > Actinomycetes > Kitasatosporales > Streptomycetaceae > Uniformispora > Uniformispora flossi. The sequence continues at coordinate 57,734 of NZ_JBMULZ010000029.1, read as the reverse complement.
CTCGCCGCCGCGAAGGGCGCCGAGTTCGTCGTCCATTCCGCCGCGGTCCTCGGTGGTGCGAACCAGGATCCCGGCGAGCACGCGCGGGTCAACACGGGCGGCCTCGGGCACATCCTCGACGCCGCCGCACACGTAGGCGCCCGGCGCGTCGTCGCCCTCGGCACGACGACCTACTTCGACTACACCGACCGGCCGCTCAGCGAGCAGTCCCCGGTGCTCGACGACCCGCCCGGCGACCCCTATTCGGTCTCCAAGAAGGCCGCCTTCCTGGAGGTCATGCGCCGGGCCGCCGAAGGGCTCGACGCGTGCGTCGTCATCCCCGGCGGCACGTTCGGCCCCTCCCCCGTGCCCGGCCGGGCGCTGGAGGCACCGAGCTACAACCTGCGCATCCTGCTCGCGCTGAGCGGCGGCATCGACGCCACCGTGCACTTCCCGATTCCGTGGTCGTATGCGGACGACGTCGCCGCGGTCACCGTCGCGGCGCTCGACCGCGGCGTCGCGGGCGAGAAGTACCTGGCGTTCGCGCATCCCGACGACGTCTGCAGCATGGCCGAGTTCCTCAACCGCGCTTGCGAACTCGCCGGAGCCGAGCACCGCGTACGCGACATCACCGCCGACCTCCTGGCCGCGGACGCCGAGTTGCAGCGCTCGTCCGGACCCAGCCTGGTCGCGCTCGCCAACCGGACCTTCCCCACGCCCTACTACACCGACGCCCTCACGAAGGCGCGCCTCGGCCACACGCCGCTTCGTCTGGACGAAGGCCTGCGCCGCACCCTCGACTGGCTGGAGGCCACCCGGCGATGAGCACCCCCACCGACCGGCGGGACGCGGAATACGCCGCGATGCGCCTTCCCCTCCTGTACGCGCGAGGCATCGACCGGCGCGACTGGGCGCTGGTCCGCTCCTGCTTCGCCGACGACGCCTTCGTCGACGGCTCGCGCGCCGCGCTCCCGATCGACGCCTACCTCGAACAGCTCCGCCCCGGTGTCGAGTTCTTCCCCGTCACCATGCACTTCATGGGTAACCAGCTCGCCGACGTGGACGACGCCACCGGGGGCGTGCACGTCGAGACCTACGCGGTGGCCTACCACTTCAAGGCCGAACCGGCCGGCACCGAGCACCCCGAGAACCTGGTCGTCGGTGTCCGCTACCACGACCACGTCGCCCGAACCGCGGACGGCTGGCGCATCGTGCGGCGTGCCGTCTCCGGGGACTGGCGCCAAGGCCCGTACCCGCACTTGGGCTGACCGGGCGGCCCGTCACCCGGACGGCGGGACGCGTCACACGGACGGGCGCTCAGCGGAAGCGGCACCGAGGCATCCCGGAAACACTGGGCTCAAGCAGGAGCGCGATCAGCGGCCTATTTGAGTGGGAGAGCGGATCATGCGGATGAACACCGTGTTCCGCGGCATCGGCGTCGTGGTGGGTCTGGCCTTGATCGCCGCGGCATTCGTGCTGGCGTACGTCGTCACGCCGGACTATGTGAAGCGGCTGCCCGACGACACCGACACCACACGCTCTTACGCCGGCACCTTCAAGACCCTCGTGGACGCCCAGGAAGTCGCGAAGGGCAACGTTGCGGGGGCCATCAAGACCAACGTCCCGTTGACGGTCCAGCGGACCGTGAAGGTCGAGAAGACCTCGGGCAACACGGCCCTGGTCAGCGACAGCCGGACGACGGCCGCCGCGGGCACCACGGTCGAGAAGACGGACTGGAAGTACGCCGTCAACCGCAAGACGCTCGAGGCGACCACCAGCCACCCGTCGAGCTGGCAGGTGGTCGACGCCAAGGGTCTGACGGTGAGTTGGCCGCTCGGCGCGCTGAAGAAGACGTACGTCGGCTGGCGGCCGGAGACCGAGACCACCACGCCGCTGACGTACACGCGTTCGGAGAGCAAGTCCGGTGTCGGCACTTACGTGTACGACGCGCACTTGCCGCCCACCCGGATCACCGACGCCCAGGTGCTCGCCAGTCTGCCGCCGGCCGTCCCGAAGGCGACCCTGGCACTCGTGGGCCAGCTCGGGACCCTCACGCCCCAGGCGAAGCTGCAGCTGGCCCAGTTGCTGCAGACGATGCCCGACCCGGTCCCGCTCGCCTACACGCTGGAGAGCACCGACACGTTCTGGATCCATCCCGAGAGCGGCATCGTGATCGACACGGCGCGCGCCCAGCAGCGCGTGGCCGGGATCGTCGACCCGGGCAGCGGCGCGTTCCTCCCGCTGCTCCCGGTCTCGGACGTCACCTACCAGCAGACGCCCAAGTCGGTGAGCGACGCGGCGAACGACGCCAAGGACGCCCATGACGTCATCAACTTCGTGGGCACCATTCTCCCCGTCATCGTGGGCATCGTCGGCGCCCTCCTGATCGCCGCGGTCCTGCTCATCCGACGCCGCCGCCCCCGCGGCACGGCGACACCGCCGCCGTCGACGCCCCCGTCGACGCCGACTGCGCCGCCGACCACCCCGCCGACCGCCTGACCTGCGCCCGCCCGCTGCCCGGCATGCTTCGCGCGGAGCCGGGTAGCGACGGGCGGACAGGGCGCAACCGCGGCACGTGCCGTTGCCCCGCCGGAAGGGAACGGCCATGACCAGCCACGACGACCGCGTCCGCTACTTCGACACGTTCCAGCGCCACGACCTCGAGAGGAACGGGCACCTCACCGCCGAACAGCTGATGGCGGCGCTGAAGGACCTCGGCTGTGCGTCGGAAGCGGCCGGTGTGGAGCACCTGCTGCGCCGCTACGACGCGGACGGCTCGCATTCGATCGACTTCGGCGAGTTCCTGGAGCTTCTCGCCCACGCCGACGCCGCACCGGACTCCGGTGCCCACACCCGCCGGGAGCGCTCGCCATGACGACACCCCCCAACGACCCCGTCCCGCCGAACCCCACGCCCGCCCCCGGTCCCGGCCCGGGTCCCGGCCCCGGGCCGCTGCCCGGACCGATTCCGGGACCCGGCACACCCGATCCCGCGCCGCCCGCCCCGCCGCAGCCGGAACCCGACCCGGAGCCTCCGCCGGCGCCCGGACCGGAACCGGGCCCGCGGCCCGGCCCCCTGCCCGGCCCCGGCCCATCGCCCGAACCGGTGACCTGACCCGCGCTCCCCGGTTCACCGCCCGCACCTCGGGTAGCCGCGCGGACGTCCGCAGCCTCACGGAAAGGACGGCCGCCATGTCGGACGACGCACGGGGCGACGACGTCTACCAGCCCTCGAACGACGACACCGGCAATCCGCCGGACGACGCCTTCGATCCGGAGAACGTCCTCGACGAACGCAGCCTGGACGACACCATGGAGGAGGGCTATTCGCCTCCGGAACGGCCGCTTGCGGTAGAGGACTTCGGAACCACACAGGAAGAGCAGGAGTCGGGCGAGTCGCTCGACGACCTGCTGGCGCGCGAAGTCCCGGATGTGGCGGTGCCTGCGGGAGACGACACGGGCGACCTCCCGGGCGGGGCCGGCGAACCCGTCGACGACCAGGCCGGTGCCGCGCGCACGGGGCGCCTGGTCGCGAGCGAGCCCGGACCCGGGCGCACCGCGGCGGACCTCGAAGCGGAGGACGTCGGGATCGACGGGGGTGCCGCGTCCGCGGAGGAAGCCGCCGTGCACACGATCCCCGAGCCGGACGAGTCCCCGGAAGCCGAACCCGACGTCCCGGACCCGGAGTCCCCGGACGACCCGCAGACCCCCTGACCCGACCCGACCCGACTCGAGACGAGGCGAGACGAGACGAGACCCGGACCGCCGTGCCGGTCCGGGTCGACGCGTGCCCGCGCCGCGGGCGTGTCAGCCGCGTTCCGACGGCGCGTCGGCGTCCGGGGCTTCCTGTGCCGCCGCGGCGGCACCGTTGCCCGGCCCGTCGCCGTTCGTGCCCGGCTCGGGGCTCAAGTCGAGGGTGTGGTCGACGGGGCGGCCGCGGTCCGCGGGGTGGCGCAGCCGAGTGCCCGGGACCACCCGGTAGGTGTTGCGGCGGCCGCTGCGGGTGCGGGTCAGGTAACCGTCCTGTTCGAGGTCGGTGATGATGGCCTGCACGGTGCGCTCGGTCAGCCGGCATTCCGCGGCGATGTCGCGCACCCGCGCGTGCGGGTCGCGGGCGACAGCTGCCAGCACGCGGGCGTGGTTCGTGAGGAACGTCCAGCCGCCATGAGTCTCGCTCATACGTAAATGATGACGTGTATTACCCGATATGTCTCACCTGAGAAATTTTTCCGGTTTTCTCTTGCGGGTGACCGTCCGGAGCCGCAGGCTGGAAATGTCCCGTTATCAGCCTCATCGGAGGCACGCCATGTCCCGCTCACCGCACGACGGAGGTCCGGCGGTGCACCCGCCCCCGGTCGCGTTGCTGACGATCGACGTGCGCCGCGACGGGGACCACCGCGTGCAGGTGTGCGTCGCGGGAGAACTCGACCAAGACACCGCGCCGCAATTGCGGCGTGCCGTATCCGCCGCGCTGCGCGGCCACCCGGCGGCCTTGCACATCGACTTGGCCGCGGTGCCGTTCGCCGACAGCGCCGGTCTTCACATCCTGCTGGACACCCGCAGCCGGCTCGAGGACTGGGGCGGCACCCTGACCGTCGACGCCGGGGAGCAGGTGCGCGACCTGCTGCGCCTGACCGGAACCACGCCGCTGTTCACCCTCGTCGACGGTGAACCGGGCCCGACGTCGAAGAGCGGCTGACACCGCGGGGCGCGGGAGGGGTGTCGGAGCCCGTCGTCCGGGTAGCCGCCGCGGCATGACCGAGCATGACGGAGTCGCACGGCACGGAGCGGCCGACGCCACGCTGCCCACGGTCGGGGTCGAGGAGGAGTTCCTCACCGTGGATCCCGCGACGCAGCGGCCGGTCCCGCTGGCCTCCGACGTCCTTGCCCGGGTGCCCGCCGTGGCGGTGTCGGCCGAATTCAAGGGCGAGCTGCTGGCCTCCCAGATCGAAACCGCGTCGACGGTCACGAGCGGATTGGCCGAGCTGCGCGCGGGCCTGCGCGACAGCCGTACGGCGCTGGCATCGGCCGCTGCGGCGGTAGGGGCGGACCTGCATTCCGCGGGGTTCGCGCTCGACCACACCGTGCCGTTGGCGGTGAGCCGGGACGAGCGCTACCGCGCGATCGAAGAGCGGTACGCCGGAGTGACCGCCGACTACCCCGCGTGCGGGTGCCACGTGCACGTGGGCGTACCCGACCGGGAGACCGCGGTCGCCGTGGTCAACCACCTGCGGCCGTGGCTGCCGACGTTGCTGGCCTTGTCGGCGAACTCGCCGTACGCGCGCGGGGTGGACTCCGGCTGCGCGAGCTGGCGCGCCGTCAGCCAGCGCCGGTTCCCGGGCGCGGGCGTACCGCCGTGGTGTGCGGACGCCGCCGCCTACGACCGCGCCATGGACGCGCAGTTGGCCGCGGGCGCGACGGTCGACCGGCAGATGACGTTCTGGTACGCGCGTCCGTCCGAGCACGTGCCGACCGTGGAAGTCCGGGCCGCGGACGCCGCCGCGACCGTCGACGAGGCGGTCCTCCAAGCGGGCCTGACGCGGGCCTTGGTCGTCCGCGCACTCCACGATCTGGCCGCCGGACGGACCGCGCCGCCGACGGGCGACGGGGTCGCCGCGGCGGCGGTGTGGGCGGCCGCCCGGTACGGGCTGGATGGCCCCGCCGTCGACTTCGCCGACGGCCGCACCACGTCCGCGTTGTCCCTGGTCGGCAAGCTGCTGACGCACGCCGCGCCCGGTCTCGAGGAGTCGGGCGACGGACAGCTGGTGCGGACCTACCTACACCGCATCGTGCGCCAGGGCACCGGTGCGGCCCGGCAGCGCCGTGCCGCCGCACGCGGCGGCCTCGCCGCGGCCGCGGGCGTTGTGGCCATCCGGCCGGACCCACCACCGGAGCCGCTCGCGGTCGTCGGTGGCACCGCACACGATTTCGCCCGGCCGACCCCCGACTGCGGGAGGATGCGATGACCGCCGTGACGACCGGACGACGCCCGGCAATCCCTCCGGAGACGGGCCCCCTCCCCCGCGCCCGCGGCCCCGTGTCCGACGCGGTGATCCGTGCGCTGCATCGGCCGCCGGGCAGCGGGGTCGACGCCCTGGGCACCGACGCGCCCGACGCGTGGGGCGAGGACGCCCAATTGGCGCTCTATGCCTGCTACGAACTGCATTACCGCGGTTTCCGCGACGTCGACGCCGACTGGGAATGGGACCTGGACCTGCACCGGGTACGCGGCGAGCTGGAGACCCGGTTCCTGAGTGCGCTCCGCACGGACACCGGCACCGCGGGCAGCGGCGACGCCCACGGCGTCGGGGCACCCGGCGACGTGGACGCGGCCTTGACCGGCCTGCTCACGGCGGACTCCGACGACGACCCCGGCCTCGCGCAGTACCTGCTTGCGCATCCCGATCCGGATCTGCTGCGGGAGTACGTCGTCCACCGGTCGGTCTACCACCTCAAGGAGGCCGACCCGCACGCCCTGCTCATCCCCCGGCTGTCCGGGCGCGCGAAAGCGGGCGTGGTGACCGTCGAGTTCGACGAGTACGGCGGCGGAACCCGGGACGGCATGCACGCCGTGCTCTTCGCCGACCTGATGCGCGGTCTCGGCCTGGACGCCGCGTACGGCGCCTACCTCGACCGGGTCCCTGCGCCCATGCTCGCGGTGGTGAACCTGATGTCGCTGTTCGGCTGGCATCGGTCCCGCCGCGCGATGATGGCAGGCCACTTCGCGGCAGCCGAGGCGAGCACCCCACCGAGCGCGGCGAGGCTCGCCCGCGCCCTGGACGCGGCCGGGGTCGAGGACCCCGCGTGTGCGCGCTTCTTCACCGAGCACATCGAGGCGGACGCCGTGCACGAACAACTGATGCGGCGCGAAGTCCTCGACGTCCTGCTCGACAGCGAACCGGAACTGGCCGACGACGTGGTCTTCGGCATCCGGGCCACGGACGCCGTCGAGAGCCGCTTCACCGCGCATGTGCTGGGTGCCTGGCAGGCGGGGCGTTCGTCGCTGCTGCCCGGGATCGACGCGGTGTCGGGCGGTTAGGAAACAGCGCGCGCGGCCGGGCGCCGGTGGCTCGTATCGCACCACGGCATCCGTTTGCTCCGCCGGCAGAGGCAGACGGCCACCACCACGCGGTCCGAACGGGCCGTGCCGCCGTCCGGCATGTCGACCTCCACCGGTCCGCGCATCAGCGCGGGTCCGCGTGGAACGACCGTCACATGTGCCGTACCCCGCCCGTTGGCCGCGGACCGCGTACCGCGTGCCCGCCCCGTCCCCCGCTGCGCTTCCCACTCATCCTCGGTCCGCACGGATCACCACCAGCTCCTCTTCCCGGCACCCTGGGGCGATCAGGCCGCGTTCCTCCGGATGGGCCGCCCGCGCCGACATCACCGGCCCGAACGGCTCCGGTTCCCGGGTCACCAGGGCGGGGCCATGCGTCGGCAGGGCGGTGTCCGGTCCGGGCACGTAGGGCGGGTTCGCCGGCACCACGTCGAAGCGCCCTCCCGCCACGCACGCGCGGAAGCGGCCCAAGGCGGCGCGCCGGCCCCGCAGGAGTCGGCCGCCGGACCGCATCGGCCGCGCGATCCAGGGGAATCACGGCGGGGTGCGGGCCGGCGGCCGGATCGGTCATGCGTCCGGATCCGCAAGACCGATGTCGGCGAGCACGGAGGTCGGGTCCTGCTCGATGGCGAGGTCGCCGAGGGAGACGATGCCCACCACGCGGTCGCCGTCGACGACGGGGAGCCGGCGCAGTGCCCGGCTGCGCATCAGGTAGACGGCATGGTCGACCGAGTCGTCGGGGGCCAGTGTCACGACGTCGCCACTGTGCAGGACGCCGACGGCGGTGTCGTCGGGGTCGCGGTGCTCGGCCATGCCGCGGACCACCAGGTCGCGGTCGGTGACCACGCCGACCAGCGTGTCGCCGTCGGTCACGAGGACATCGCCGATGTCCCCGTCGCGCATGCAGCGTGCGGCGTCCGTCAGTGAGGTCTGCGGGCTCACGGTGACCGGTTCGTGGGTCATGAGGTCGCTCACGGTCCGGTGGTCCGGGTCGACGAGGGTCATTCCGGGCTCCTTGTCGGTTGCGTTGTCGGTTGCGGTGGGATCACGACGCGTCGTCGTGGCGCGGGCGGGTGGGGAGGGTGCCGAATCCCGCCAGGTGCCGGGCGGTGCGGCGCTTCCCGTCCCGGGGCGTCTCGTTGGGCTCGCGGGGTTCGGTGGGGCCGGGGAGCGGGCCGGGTTTCAGGACGAAGTGCGGCGCGAAGTCGTCCCGGACTTCGGGGACGGCGTGCAGCCGGGGCTCGGAGTGCAGCGGGTGTTCGCTGTACGTCGGCCTGTCCTCGTGCGGTGTGGGGCGGTTCCGGTGCTTGCGTACGGCCCGGGCGACGAACCACAGGAGCATCCCGGCGGCGTGGCCGGCCAGGAGGGCTCCGCCGATACCGGCCCGCCGGGTCCCGGGCAGGGGCTCCGGTCGCCGGGTCGCGCCGCGGGCGGCGGCCGGCCGCGGTATCGATGGCGTATTCATGCCGGAGCGGCTACCCGGCTGGGCCGGATCAATCGTGCCGGTTCGGAGAAGCCTCGGCGCCGACCGGTCCGGTCGGGGACGCGGCGGCGTCACAGCCGGGCGAGTTCGGGGAGCAGGCGGCGCCGGGCCCAGTCGAGGAACCCGTGCTGTGTGTCGCCGCCGATCTGCACCAAGGCCACTTCGGTGAAGCCCGCCGCCAGGAACTCCGCGACCGCGGACGCGAAAGCGTCCACGTCGTCGCCGCAGGGGATGCCGGCGGCCACGTCTTCCTTGCGGACGAACTGCGTGGCGTCGTCGAACGCCTGGGTCCCGGGCAGATTGGCGTTCACCCGCCACCCGCCGCCGAACCAGCGGAACTGGTCGTGGGCGCGTGCTACCGCCGCGTCGCGGTCGGGGTCCCAGGACACCGGGAGCTGGCCGACCATCGGCCGGCCGGCGCCGCCGGCTTCCCGGAACGCGTCGACGAGTGCCTTCTCGGGTTCGACGGCGATGCCGAGGTCGGCCTGCCGTCCGGCCAGGGACGCGCTGCGCGGTCCCGACATCGCGATGCCGATCGGCGGCGGTTCGTCGGGGAGGTCCCAGAGCTTTGCACCGGACGCGTCGAAATGGCGCCCGCGGAAGGTGACTTCGCCGCCGTCAAACAGGGCGCGGATGATCTCGACCGCTTCGTCGAGCATCTCGTGCCGGATCCGGGGCGGCGGCCAGCCGCGGCCGATCACGTGTTCGTTGAGGTTCTCCCCGGCCCCGAGCCCGAGGCGGAAGCGTCCGCCGGAGAGCAACTGCAGGGTGGCGGCCTTCTGCGCGACCACGACGGGGTGGTAACGCAGGGTAGGACAGGTCACATAGGTCATGAGCGGTATGCGCTGGGTCGCCTGGGCGGCCGCCCCCAGCACGGTCCATGCGTACGGGGCGTGCCCCTGTGCGGCGAGCCAGGGCGAGAAGTGGTCGGACGTCACCGAGAAGTCGAACCCGGCCTCCTCCGCGTGCGCGACGTGTTCCACCAGCTCACGGGGGCCGGCGTGCTCGGTCATCATCGTGTAGCCGATACGTGCCATGTCCTGCGGCTAGCCGGGTGCCTTCCCGCGAAACGTCGTCGCGCTTCGTGTCGAATGCGGGTCGCGGGGCAGCCGCCGGGGTGACAAGTCGAGCCTTCAACAAACGGTCCGAGGCAGAACGGCAACAGGTGCTCTCATGTTCACGAACGGGGCGGCACAGCAGGACGTACACCCGGCGCAACCCGCGCCGGCCGACGGGCCCGGGCCCGCCCGACGCCCCGGCATCGTCCACGAACTCACCGCCGAGCACCGCGAGATCGAGCGGTTGCTGACCGCTCTCCAACAGGCTTCGGAATTCCGGGCGCGGGCGCAGCTCGCCCGGAAGCTGACCGGCCGGATGGACCGCCACCTGGACGTGGCGGAGACCTGTCTCGACCCCGCCGTCCGCGAACACGTCACCGGCGGCGTGGGCCTGGTCGTCAAGGGCCGTCGTGACCGTGACGAAATCGCCGTTCGGATCGACGAGTTGCGGATGCTGGACCCGGACGACGAGCGTTACCCGGGCGTGCTGGCACGCCTGCGGCTCGGCGTGTCCGCGCACATACGGGACGAGGAAGACCGCGTGTTCGTCCGGCTGCGTGGCGCCTGCACCCGCGCCCAGCAGCTGGCGCTCGCCGACCGGGCCCGGGGCGCATCACTCGCCGGTCGCTCGTGACTTTCGGCCCGGTAATCCGGCGGTATCCGGTTTCGTTCCCGGAACCTGGGTAGGTGGCGTGTAGATCGATATTCCGGAGTCCTCGGGATTCGGTCGGAATGGGCGGCACATGCGCCGCCCGCCAGGCACTCAGTGCCGGGGCACCTATCGTCTGAAGAAGCCGGGCGCACCGGAGCCCTCCCGCGGAGAAGGCCGTACGGGCGCTCGAAGCGCACCGCGAGCCACCGCGGATCATGGCCTGCGAGGAGCAGAACCATGTCGGTGCGTACTCAGGCGAACGTTTCGCCCGCGCCGCGTTTCACGCGGCAGGAGTTGCGCAAGATCACCAAGGCCGAGGCCCGTCGCATCAGCGACCGGCTTCTGCGCGTGCTGCGCGCACTCGAACCCGAAGACCCCGACTACGGCGACGTCCGCGGCACCATAGTCGAGCTGAACATGCCGCTCGTCCGCTACGCCGCCCGCAAGTTCGGCCACCGCCGCGCCAACCGCGAAGATGTCCTGCAGACCGGCGTCGTCGGCCTGCTCAAGGCGATCGACGCATTCGACACCGAGCGCGGTGTGGAATTCGCGACCTTCGCGCTCCCCACCATCAGTGGCGAGATCAAGCGCTACTTCCGGGACACCGCGTGGCCGGTGCATGTCGCCCGCAGCCTCCAGGAGCGTTTCCTGGCGGTCGCGCAGACCACCGACCGGCTGGAGCAGCAGCTCGGACACACGCCCACCGAGGCCGAGGTCGCGGCCGAGGCCGGGCTGAGCCTGGCGGAGGTCCTGGAAGCCCGGGACGCCGGGCACGCCTACCTCGTCGACTCGCTCGACGCCGCCGCCCCGACCGACGACACGTCGCACACCCGGTCCCGCCCGGTGGACCGGCTCGGCTACGAAGAGACGGACTTCGACCTGGTCGAGTTCCGCGAGTCCGTCCGGCCGCTGCTGCACGACCTGCCCTACCGCGAGCAACAACTCCTCGAAATGCGGTTCTGGCGCGACCTGCCGCAACACGAGATCGGCGACCGGCTGGGCATCTCGCAGATGCACGTCTCGCGGCTCCTCACCGCGACGCTGCTCCGGCTGCGGGAGATCCTGGAGTCGGACCGACCCCCCGAAGCCTCCGAACCCCGCGGGCCCCGCGGGGCACACCCCGAACCCCGGCCGCGGGCCGCGGCCGCCGCTCGCACTGGATGATCATGTGGATGGGCGATGACACCCTGGCTCTGGAGCTGGACGGCACGCCCGGCTCGGTGCGCAGCGCGCGCCGGGCCGCCCGCCGGTTCCTGACCGCGGAGGAGAGCTGCGGTCTCGCCAATACGGCCGTGCTGGACGTCCTCATGGTCGTCGGGGAACTCGTCGCGAACGCCTGCCGGCACGCGCCCGGGCCGTGCCGGCTGACCGTGGTCGTCTGCCCGGACGCCGTCCACGTCGCGGTGCGGGACGGCAGACCCGTGCCGGTCAGCATCGTGCGCATGCGCCCGCCGTCCGGATATGGCCTGTTCATCGTGGCCCGCCTGACGCGCGGGATCGAAGTGCTGCCGGTGCCCGGCGGCAAGATCGTCCGCGCCGACGTGCCGCTGCGCAGCCCGCGCCCGGCGCACAACGGCGTGGGTTGAGCCGCGGACGAACGCTATTCGGGGACTTGCGCGGCGATCACGCACGTGTCGTCGTCGGTGTCGGCGTTGCCCAGCGCCAAGAGGCGGTCCAGGAGTTCCTCCGGGCCCCGGGTGCGGCGCGGGAGGAGCGCGGCGAGGCGGGCGACGCCGTCCGAGACCGAGCTGCCGCGGCGTTCCACGAGCCCGTCGGTGTACATCACCAGCGTGTCGCCGGGTGCGAGGGCGATGCGCTGCTCGTCGTACTCGGCTTCCGGGAACGCGCCGAGCATCGGACCGTCGACGAGGGGCAGCGGCTCGGCACGGTCGCCGTGCACCCACAGCGGCGGCAGGTGCCCGGCACGAGCCCAGGTGAGCGTGTGCGACCGCGGGTCGTACACCGCGCACACAGCGGTGGCGGTGACGGCGCCCAGCGGGTGGCAGGCGACGGCGTTGAGCCAGTGCATCAGGCGGGCGGGGTCGGAGCAGGCCATCGCCAAGCCGCGCAGCGCGTTGCGCAGGACGATCATCCCGGTGGCCGCGGCGATGCCGTGGCCGGCGATGTCACCGACGCACAACAGCACGGATCCGTCCGGGAGTTCGACGGTGTCGTACCAGTCGCCGCCGACCGCGGCGTCGGCCTGCGCGGGCCGGTAGCGGACGGCGACGCGCAGGCCTCCCGTGCCGGCCTCCGCGTCCGTCGGCATGATCGCTTCCTGGAGCTGCCGGGCGAGGCGGTTGCGGGCCGCGGATTCCTCCTCGGCTTCGTCGAGGCGTTCGCGGGTGGCCGCGAGGGCGACCGCGGTGCCGTATTCGGCGGTGACGTCCTCGTACGCGCCGCGCACCCGCACGCCGGTGTCCTCGGGCGTGCCGGGACTCGGCGCGGCGACGATCCGGGTGTGCCGCACGGCGCCGTCGGGCCGGAGCAGCCGCAGCACCGCGGACGCGGGGCGGCCGTGGTCCAGGACGGTACGCAGGAAGCGGGCGACCACGGTGCCGTCGTCGGGGTGGACGTGGGCGGGAAGCTGTCGGAGGCCGAGAGGCCGGGCGTCGTCGGGCAGGCCGAACAGCGCGTACACCTCGTCGGTCCACAGCACGTCGCCGGTGCCGAGGTTCTCTTCGAACCCGCCGACGCTGACCATGCGTTGCGCCTCGGCGACCAGGTCGGCCAGGCGACCCGCGCGGTCCTCGACCGGCAGCCAGGACACGACGACGGCCTCGCCGACCGTCCAGACGGCGACGTCCGGGCCGGTGTCGGTGCCCGGGGCGGGCGGCGCGAGCCGGAGGGTGGCCGGGGTGCCCGTGCGGTAGGCACGGCGGGCGAGGTCGAGGAGCCGCCCCGGCTCGGCGGCCGGCGGATAGGCCTCGGTCAGACGTGCCCCGCGGAGTTCCGGCCACGGGCGGCCCGAGGGGTCGGCGAAGTGCCGGTTGGCGTGGTCCACGACGAAGTCGTCGACGTCGGCCGGCTCCTCGGCCCGCACAGGCAGCAGGACCACGGCCGGGCACGGGAGGACGTCGGCGACGTCGGCGGCCGCGCCCGCGGCGGGCGGGGCGGGGTGCGCGGGGGCGGGCACGGCTCGCGCGGCCACGTCGGCCATCGCGGCGACTTGGCGCACCACGTCGGGCGGCGGCGCGGAGCGCTCGGCGCCCGGGGCGGCGGCCTCCGGCCAGCAGACTTCCAGGACGCCCGCGATGCGCCCGCCGGCGAAGGCGGGTGCGGCCATCCGGACACCGGACGGGACCCGGCCGGCGGTTGCCGCCGAGGGTGCGCGGGGCGCCGCCGGGCCGGCCGCGGCCGGCCCCAGGGCAGCGCCGCGGCCGATGACCGCCTCCCCCTCCGCGACCGCCCGTCCGGCGAGCGTCGCCACCCCGGGCGGCACGTGCCGCCAGCGTGCGGCCTCGCCCGCCGGGAGCCCGGCCTGTCCGGCCAGGCGCAGCGCGCCGTCCGCCTGGACGTGCCACAGCGCGACGGCGGCCGCGCCCAAAGGCGCCATCGCGTTCTCCAGCACGGCGCGGGCCGCGTCGTCCGCGTCGGACGCGGTGGCCGCGGCCGCCTCGGCGCCCCACAGCCGGGCCCGCGCGGCCAAGCGCTCCGGGGCCGGCACGTCCTCGGGCACCGCCTCGGCGGCCGTGCCGGGCACGTCCCGGCCGACGATGTCCGCGGCCAGCTCCGCCGGAGGGATCCCGGCCGCATCGGCGAGTGCGGCGATGCGCTCGGCCGCCTGCGCGGGCGTGCACTCCAGACGGGCGACGAGGATGCCCGCGGCGAGGCCCAGCAGCGCCCGCCGGTCCGCGTCGGCACCCGCGGCCCGCAGTTCGCCGCGCAGCCGGGCCACGGTCGCGGTCAGCCGGGCCGTCTCGGCAGGGCTCGCGGGCCCGGGCGCCGCCGGGGGTCGGGGATCGGGTGCCGGGTTCACGATTCCGCACGCGGGGCGCGCCCGGCCAGCAGCCGGCGGACGTGCGCGACCAGGTCGTCGGTGTCGACGGGCTTCGTCAGGTAGTCGTCCGCACCGGCCTCGAGGCTCTTCTCCCGGTCGCCGGGCATCGCCTTGGCGGTGACCATGACGATCGGGACGTCCCGGTATCCGGGCATGCGGCGGATCGCCGCGGTCGCCGCGTCGCCGTCCATGTCCGGCATCATCACGTCCATCAGCACCAGGTCGGTCTCCGGGTGCCGGGCCAGTTCGGCGACCGCCGCGCGCCCGTCGGACGCCGCGACGATGCGGGCGCCGTGCAGTTCGAGGGCGGTGCTGATGGCGTACAGGTTGCGGGCGTCGTCGTCCACCACGAGGACGGTCCGCCCCGCCAGCGGTCCGCGCGTCGCCGCGGCGGAAACCGGCTCGGTCGCGGCCGCTGCCGCCTCCACGGCACGGGCGGGGTCACCGGAAGAACCGACGCCCGAGGGCGGGGTGACCGGGAGGTACAGCGTGAAGACGCTGCCCTGCCCCGGCGTGCTGCGGGCGGCCAGCGCTCCCCCGAGCAGCTGTGCCATCTCGCGGCTGATGGACAGGCCGAGGCCGGTGCCGGCGTACTTGCGGCTCGTGGTGCCGTCCGCCTGCTGGAACGCACCGAAGATGGAGTCCAGTTCGCCCGGCGGGATGCCGATGCCGCTGTCCCGTACCCGGAACGCGACCACCTCGCCCGGCGTGCCGACGTCCTCGGGGGTCTCCTCCGCGGACGGCCGGTCGACGGACAGGGCGACGCCGCCGCTCTCGGTGAACTTCACCGCGTTCGACAGCAGGTTCCGCAGGACCTGGCGCAGCCGGGCGGCGTCGGTGACGAGTTCCGCCGGGGCGTCGCGTGCCGACGTGAACGCGAGGTCGAGCTCCTTCTGCGCGGTCATCGGCCGGAACGCCGCCTCCAAGTCGTCCAGCAGTCCGCGTACCACGACGGGCTCGGGATGGATCTCCATCTTCCCGGCCTCCACCTTGGACAGGTCCAGGATGTCGTCGATGAGCTGCAGCAGGTCGGAGCCGGCCGAGTGGATGATGCCCGCGTACTCCACCTGCTTGGCGGTCAGGTTCCCGGCCGCGTTCTGGGCGAGGAGTTGGGCGAGGACGAGGAGGCTGTTGAGCGGCGTGCGCAGTTCGTGGCTCATGTTGGCCAGGAACTCCGACTTGTACTTCGAGGTCGCGGTCAACTGACGTGCCCGGTCCTCGAGTTCCTGGCGGGCCTGCTCGATCTGCCGGTTCTTGGCCTCGATGTCGCGATTCTGCTCGGCCAGCAGCCCGGCCTTGTCGGCGAGTTCGTCGTTGGAGCGGCGCAGCTCGTCCTGCTGGTCCTGGAGCTGCTCCGAGCGGGCCTGCAGCTCCACGGCCAACCGCTGCGACTCGTCGAGGAGTTCGTCGGTCCGGTTGTTGGCGAGGATGGTGTTGATGGCGACCCCGACGCTCTCCATCAGCTCGTCGAGGAAGGCGTGCTGGACCTCGGTGAACAGGGAGAGCGACGCCAGTTCGATGACGCCGACGACCTGGTCTTCGACGACGATGGGCAGCACGACGAGCGCCGCGGGCGGGGCGTGCCCGAGGCCCGAGGACACCAGGTAGCCGGCGGGCACCGCGTCGACCGTGATGGTGCGCCGGCTGCGCGCGGCCTGTCCGACGAGCGACTCGCCGGACGCCGGCGTCGGGAGGTCCGCGACGCGGGCGCCGTAGGCGCCGATGGGCCGCAGCCGCGGGCCCGACGGGCCTTCCTCGGCGAGGTAGAACGCGCCGTACTGCGCGGAGACGAGCGGGGTCAGCTCGTCCATGACCACGTCGGCGACCACCGCCAGGTCGCGGCGCCCCTGCAGGAGGCCGGAGATCCGTGCCAGGTTCGACTTGAGCCAGTTCTGGTCGCGGTTCGCCCGGGTGGTCTCGCGCAGCGACCCGACCATGGTGTTGATGTTGTCTTTGAGTTCGGCCACTTCGCCGGACGCGTCGACGGTGATCGAGCGTGTCAGGTCGCCTTCCGCGACCGCGCTGGCGACTTCGGCGATGGCGCGCACCTGCCGGGTGAGGTTCCCCGCGAGTTCGTTGACGTTCTCGGTCAGGCGCTTCCACGTCCCCGACACGCCTTCGACTTCGGCCTGTCCGCCCAACCGGCCTTCGCTGCCCACCTCGCGCGCCACCCGGGTGACCTCGGCGGCGAACGACGACAGCTGGTCGACCATCGTGTTGATGGTCGTCTTCAGTTCGAGGATCTCCCCGCGCGCGTCGACGTCGATCTTCTTGGTCAGGTCGCCGTTGGCGACCGCGGTGGTCACCAGCGCGATGTTGCGCACCTGTCCGGTGAGGTTGTCGGCCATGGCGTTCACCGAGTCGGTCAGGTCGCGCCACGCGCCGCCGACTCCGCGCACTTGGGCCTGGCCGCCGAGTCGGCCGTCGCTGCCGACTTCGCGTGCCACCCGGGTCACCTCGTCGGTGAACCGGGCCAGCTGCTCGACCATTCCGTTGAAGACGGCCGCGATCTCGCCGCTCAGGTCGGGCGCATCGGTCGCCAGACGGATCGTGAAGTCGCCGTCCCGGACCGCGGTCAGCCCGGCGAGCAGCGGCTGCAGCTCGTCGTTGCCGATCCCGTCGTGGTGATCGTGCCGCCGGGGGCGCCCCGGCTCGTGCGGGGGGCCCTGCTCGGCACCGGACATGATGTGCCTCGATTCGGCCGGCGGACAACGGGGCGGCCGCGGCCCCCGAGCCGCACCGACCGGCCCCGGACGGCCTAACCCACGCTACCTCCGGACCCCGCGGCAGTCGCGCAGACAGCCGCGGCCGGGCGCGGCGCGGACGAGGCGTCAACCCGGCACGGGCGGGTAGCGGCGGAATGCAGGCGGCACCACGGCCGCCGCATCGATCGTGGAGAGGTGTGTCATGCCGCGCGGATCCAGCCCGAAACGGGAACGCCAGTACGAGCACATCAAGGACAGCGCCAAGAATCGCGGCGAGAGCGAGAAGAGGGCCGAGGAGATCGCCGCCCGCACCGTCAACAAGGAACGGGCCCGGCACGGCGAATCCAAGACCGCGAGCAAGTCGTCGACCCAGGACATGTCCTCCGGGAAGCGGGGCGGGCAGCGCTCGCACAAGGGCGCCGGGGGCCAGACCTACGACCAGCTCTACGCCGAGGCGAAGCGCCGCAACATCGACGGCCGATCGAAGATGAACAAGAAACAGCTCCAGAACGCCCTCGGCAGCTAGACGCCGGACGGGATGACCGGAGCGGACCGTGGAAGGGCCGGGACTCACCGCACGCGAGCGGCGCCTGCTCGCGGAGATCGAGCACGACCTGAGCGAGGACCGCGCCCTGGCCGGCGCCCTGTGCCGCATGCGGCCGCCGCTCCGGCGCCTGCCCTCGGTCTACTGGCACCGGCTGCACGTGCACCCGGGGTGGGTCCTCGCCGCCTGGCTCTTGGCCGCCGTCGGGCTGCTCGGTGCCGCCCGCGGCACCGGGAACATCGTGCTCGTCGCGGTCGCGGCGGGCATGTGGTTCGGCTGCGTCGCGACCGCGTTCCTATGGCTGTTCCGGGCCTGCGGGTGGCGGATGTCCCGGCGGCGCCGGCGGCGCGATCCGTGAGGGCCCGCGGCGCCGAGCGGCCCGGTTCGGCCGGGCGGCCTACGCTGGAGGCAGCGGAACCACGCGCCCAGCAGGCGCCGTCGAGAGGAGCCGGGATGCCGGCACCAGACGGACCCACGGGGGAAGACCAGCGTCCCCTCCAGGACGGCTGGCGTGTCGTGACGGTTTCCGGCGACCTCGACTTCGGGACTGCCGACGACTTGGCGCGGCAGTTGGCTGCGCCGGCCTCGGACGGCATCCGCCGCGTCGTCCTCGACATGACGGCCGTCGAATACATGGACTCCACCGGCCTTCGCGTGCTGCTCACTGCCGCGCGGGAGCTGCGTGCGGCAGGCGGCGACCTGCGGTTGGCTGCGGCACGCGACGACGTTCTGCGCATCATCGAATTGACCCAGGTCGGACCCCTGCTGCCCACCTACACCGACATAGGCGCCGCGTGTGACGGGTGACCGGCGCGACCGCCCCGCCGATGCCGTGGTCCTCGCGGACACCGTCGACCGGTTGCGCTCCGAGATCGACGGACTGCGCACGGCCATGCGCCGCCGTGCCGTGATCGAGCAGGCCAAGGGCGTGCTCATGGCGCGCCTGGGGTGCTCCGCGGACGATGCCTTCGCCCGGCTCTCGGCGATGTCGCAGGACACCAACCGCAAGCTCGTCGACGTCGCCGCGGAGCTGCTCGGGACGGCGGTCCCGTCGCCTGAGCCGGCTCCGACCGCACCGGGGGCACCGGAGACACCGGGGGCACCGGAGGCCGCCGTGGAACCCGGCCCCGGCCCGCTCGGCGGCGGCGAGAGCCCGTGGGCGCTCCTCGACAGCCTGCTCAATCCGGCGGTCATCCTCAGGCCGGTGCGCGACGACACCGGAGCCGTCGTCGACTTCCGGGTGGCCTACGCCAACGCGGCCACCGTCGACCTGGCCGGGCGCACCGGCGAGCAGCTGCTCGGCGGCCGGATGACCGAGCTGTACCCGGGCATGGTGGTGTCCGGGATCTTCCGCGAACTGCTGCGGGTGCAGGCCTCCGGTATCCCCTACCAAGGCACCGCCCAGCAGTTCATCGAGGTCGTCGGCGGAGTCCTGCACTCGTCGACGATGATCATGCGGGCCACGGTGTTGCCGGGCGGGCTGCTGCTCAACTGGCGCATCGAGGACGAGGACGAGCGGCGCGGCGCCCAGCTCGCGCAGGCGCAGCGCCTGGCCCACATCGGGATCTGGGACTACGACGTGGGCAGCGGCGAGCTGTCGTGGTCCTCCGAGGTCTTCGGCATCCTGGGCCGCGACGAGGCGGACGGCGTACCCGATCTGGACACCGCCGCCGGCTTGGTCGACCCCGCCGACCTCCCGGCGGCCCGGGCCATGGCGCAGGCCTTGGTCGACGAACGGCGCACGCAGACACTGGAGTTCCGGGTCGTCCGGCCGGACGGGCGCACCTGCACGGTCCGCGCCGCCGCCGAGCCGGTGTCCACACCGGACGGGTCCGGGCTGGTGGCCGTCCGCGGCGTCCTCCAGGACGTCAGCGCGTGGCGCCGCGACCAGGCGGCGCTCGACGAGGCCCGCGGGCAGCTCACCGAGGAGCGCGAGCGCACCGCCGTCGAGCACCGCGCCGTGCGGATGCTCCAGCGGGCCCTGCTGACCGTGCCGGACACCTCCGACCCCCGGGCGGTGCGGTTCGCCGCCCGCTATGTGCCCGCCGCGGAAGGTGCCCAGGTGGGCGGCGACTGGTACGACGCGGCAACGCTCCCCGACGGCCGCACCCTCGTCGCGATCGGCGACGTCTCCGGGCACGGCCTGCCCGCCGCCGCGGCGATGACCCAGCTTCGGCACGCCCTGCGCGGGATGGCCTACACCGGGGCCGAACCCGCGACGATCCTGCGCCGCCTCAACGAGATGGTCTGCTCTCAGCGCTCCGACTACATCGCCACCGCGATCTGCGCCCACGTCGACCCGAAGACGACCGAACTGACGTGGGCGCAGGCGGGGCACCCGCCGCCGGTGCACATGCGTGCGGGCGTGCCGCGGGTGTTGGAGCCGCCGCGCGGCATGGTGCTGGGTGCGACCCTGGAGGCCGACTACGGCACGGGCTCGGTGGCCTTGGCCCCCGGCGACATGCTGCTGATGTACACCGACGGCCTCGTCGCCCGGCGCGGCGACGACTTGGGCCGCGGCCTGTCCCGCCTGGTGCGGAGCCTGCGCGAGGATCCCTCCGACGACCTCCAGGCGTGCATCACGCGCATCATGCGCGACCTGGGCGCGCCGAATCCGCGGGACGACACCTGCCTGATCGGGATCCGGGTGCCGGAAGTCGCACGTTCGGACGCGTGAGTCCGGTTCACGAGCGCGGCAGCAGAGAACCCAGCGGCCCCAGGTCGATGTTGAGGTCTTCGGGGCGGAGGTCGAAGCGTTCGCGCAACTCGTCCATCCGGTCTTCCAGCAGCATCAGGGTCAGGCCGATCCGCTCCTCCTGCTCGGGGTCCAGCTCGCCCGCGTCGACGCGGCGCAGCGCCTGGCGTTCCATCAGCTGCCGCAGGAGTTCCACCAGGGTCAGGACGAGGCGGACCAGGTCGCGTTCGACCTCGTCCGGGTCGAGGTCGATGCGGTGCCGGTCGGACGGGCTTCGCCGCGAGGGACGGCGTGGGTCGCCGTGCGCGTCGGGGTGTCGATCGCGGCGGGGGTCGGGCCACCAGCCTTCGCTGCCGGGGAGCGGGTTGTGCGTGGTCATGTTCGGCTCCGCGGTGGGCTCTCCGAGGGGCTCGCCGGTGGGCGGCGATCGTCGGCGGTGGGGGCCGGGGCGATCAGCGCCCGCAGGTCGATGCGGACCAGCGGGACGTCGGCGATGGTCAGGGTCAGTTCCCCGCAGATCACGACGCCGCCCGCGAGCAGGCGGTCGATCAGGTCGACGAGCGTCGCCTCGGTGCGGACGTCCGGCAGCGGCGGCGGCAGCGAGAGGGCAGGCGCGGTCACGGGAAGGCGCCTCCGGAGTCCGAGCCCTCCTCCGGCGCGGTGAACGAGTACGGCACCCATGGGCCGCCCACGTCGAGGCGCAATCGGGAGTCCGCCCAGCGCGCGAGTGCGGCACCGAACGCGTCGGTCCGCTCGTGCGCGACCAGGTAGGACGCGTTGAGGACGTTCGTTTCGCCGTCGGCCGCGTCGCCCGCGCCGGGTGTCGGCCGGGGTGGCAGGTGCCGGACGTCGTCCGCCACGGCCCGCAGGTCGGCGTCCAACTCGACGACGGATTCGAGGAGTTCGGCGTGGGCGCGCTCGGCCTCGGCGCGCTCGGCGCGGCGGCGGAGCAGGTATTCCCGGCCGGCGCCGGGTCCGGTCCCGCCGTCCGCGGCGGCGGATCGGCCGCGTCCCGTGCGGGGCGGGCCGTAGGCCTTGACCCCCCATTCCGCACGCCCGGTGATGCGGGCGAGCGCGGCGTCGAGCCGTCCGGCCTCGTCCTGCAGGACGCGGCGCACGCCGTCGTCGTCGGCATACAGCGTGGCCAAGCGCATGGGCACGACGGCCGTTCCGGCGCCGACCGCCTGGACGACGCGGTGGTGGGCGCGGACCAAGCGCTCGACTTCGGCGATGTCGCCGAGCCGCCGTTCGAGGGCCTCCGGGCCGAACTCCTCCCGGGGGACGCTCTGCACGACCGCGGCCAGCGTGCCCTCGGCCACGGTCCGCACGGGGCCTTCGTGGACCCCGGCCACGCCGGTGAGGGCCTCATCGGGCAACGGCGCGTGTGCCACCGCGTAGAGGTAGCTGGCGGTGTCGGAGGCAGTCACGACTCGTCCTCCTCGTGCTCGGCACCGCCCTCCCCCTCGGCCTCGGCCAGCATCCGGCGCAGCCGCCGGTTCTCGTCGACGAGGCGGGGATCCGCCGACTCGACGGCGGCCGCGGACTCCGCGGCGGGTGCCTCCAACTGGCGGCGCAGCTGGGCATTTTCCTCGGCCAGTCGGCGGTCGGCGGCTTTGGAGGAGAGGCTCGGGTCGTGCTCCCACCAGTCGATGCCCATCTCCTTGGCACGGTCGACCGAGGCGACGAGCAGGCGCAGTTTGATGGTGAGCAGTTCGACGTCGACGAGGTTGATCTTGATGTCGCCGGCGATCACGATGCCCTTGTCCAGGATGCGTTCGAGGAGATCGGCGAGGTTGACCGGCCCTTCGGAGGGGTAGGGCGCCCCGCGGGCGGGCATGCTGCCGGACCGGCCTTGGTCGTACGGGCCGGCTCGGCGGGTGGGGTAGGTGCCGTCACTCATCGGTCAGCGGCGTTTCGTGGTGCGGGAGCGGCGGCTGCCTCGGTCGCCGTCCTCTTCTGCTTCTTCCTCGTCCTCTTCCTCATCTTCGTCTTCGTCGTCGTACTCGTCCTCCTCGTCGTCCTCCTCGTCGTCTTCGGGCTCTTCCTCTTCTTCCTCGTCCTCGTCTTCGGCCTCGTCGTCGTACTCGTCGTCGTACTCGTCGTCCTCGTCGTAGGCCTCGTCCTCGTCGTCTTCCGGTTCCTCCTCGTCGCCCTCCGCTTCGTCTTCGTCCTCTTCGTCCTCCGCCTCGTCTTCGTCTTCCGCCTCGTCCTCGTCTTCCGCCTCGTCCTCGTCCTCGTCTTGGTCTTCGTCCTGGGCTTCGGCTTCGTCCTCGTCGTCGTCAGGCTCTTCCTCGGCCGACTCCTCGTCCTCCGGTTCCTCCGTGCCGGCCTCGTCGTCCTGGTCTTCCCGGTCGCCTTCGTGGTCTTCGGCGAACATCACGTGGTGGCGGAAGCGCTTGAGGTCGAGCCGCAGCCGCCGTCCACCGACCCGCCACAGGTTGCCGACCCGCTCGACCGGACCGGACGGGTGGTACTCGACGTCGACCACGATGCGGGTGAGACGGTCGCCGATCTCGTGGAAGGTCACCACGCCGCGCGTGCTGCCCTTGGCGCCGTCGGACGTCCAGACAATGCGCTCGTCCTCGGTCTCCTCCTCCACTTTGGCCTGCCAGCTGCGGCTGGAGGGACCGATCTTGACCTTCCAGTTGCTCTCGTCGTCGCCCTTCTCGTCGACGCTGCGGACGCCCTTCGACCAGTCGGAGAACTCCTCGTAGCGCGTCCAGTGGTCGTAGGCGACGTCCACGGGAACGCCGACGTCGATGACCTCCGTGATGTGCGTGAACTTCTTGGCGCTGCGCTGGCCCTTCCCTCCGACGGCTTTGGCGGCCGTCTCCGCGACCTTGCCCGCCGCTCCGGACATGCCGTCGCCTGTGCCGGACTGGAGCTTCGACTTCAGCCCGCTGAACCCGGCCGACGCCACGTGCCCGACCATCGAGCCGAGATGCGGCTTGGGGAGATCCAGGCCGGAGAGCAGTCCGGAACCGTTGCCCTCCGCCATCTTGTCGGCGGCGTTCACGACGTGCTGTCCGGCGTTCTCGACGAAGTGCAAGGTACGTGCGGCCAGATAGTGCTCGGCGGCTTCCATCAACCGGTCCATGGGCGCGTCCGCGCTGCCGTTGCCCGAGTCGCTGCGGGTGTCGTTGGCGGTTTCGCTGCGGGTGGCCATGGCTCAGTCCTCCTTCTTGGTGCTGCGCGACCGGGTCCCCGTGCTCCGGGTGCGGCTCGGCGACGCGGTCCGCGAGGACGTGCCCCGGCGCGACGATCCGCCGGACGGGCTCTTCCGCGACGAGGACGACGAAGACGACTTCGCCGTCTTGGACGTACCCGAGGACTTCGCGGACCGGGACGACCCCGTGGTCTTGGCCGATCCGGACGAACGGGACGACTTGGCGGACCCGGACGAACGGGACGACTTGGCGGACCCGGACGAGCCGGAGGACTTCGCGGACCGGGGCGATCCGGCGGACTTGGTGGACTTGGTGGACTTGGTGGACTTGGACGAGCCGCTCGACTTCGCGGCGCTGCCCGACTTCGACGCACTGCCGGACTTCGCCGAGCTACCCGACTTCGCCGACCGCGACGGCCCGGACGACTCCGACTCTCCGTCGTCCTTCGCGCGGCCCTCGTACGGCGACTTGTCCAGTTCGTCGGCCCGGTCCTCGAGCCGGTCGGCCAGCGCTCCGACGCGGCGCTCCACCTGGGCGGTGAGCGCGGACTTGCCGGCGGCGGTCACGTCCTTGCGCACCCGGTCGGTGACGCGTTGCAACTCCGGTGCCGCACCCAGTCGTTTTGCTCCGGCGGCGACCAGTTCCTTGGGATTGACGCGGTAGTGCCTGGTCAGCAGATAACTGCCGACGCCGATGGCCATACGTCCCTTCTTGGTGCGGCCCAGAACATAACCGCCCGCCACTGCCGCGGCGAGAATGGCTCGGTTGCTCATGACTCCTCCTCGTCCTCCTCGTCCCCGTCTCGTGCCGGTATGGCCGGTCCACTCGATCCGAGCCGGTATGTCGCCGGCTCGAGACGTTCCAGCAAGGCGTCCTCGCGCCTGTCGTAGGTCTCCTCGTCGATCTCTCCCTCGGCCAATGCGCGTTGCAGTTCCGCGAGTTCTGCGCGGATCGCGGCCGGGTTGCGGATCTCCGCGGTGGCCGCGTCCTCGACGCGGCGCGCCACCCAGACGACGCCGCGGACCGGAGTCAGGGGAAGTGTCAGCAGTCCGGTGAACAGGCCCATGGATGTTCGCCCGCCTCCGTCAGGTGCCTTCGACGGCGTCGGGTACGGCGTCGGGGGCGAAGCTGTACACGGGCAGGGGGCCGGTGCAGCGCAGCCACACGCCGTCGCCCACGTTGCCCTCCAGTGCCTGCACCGCGCTCCGAAAGCTGTCGGCGTTCGCGCGTTCGACGAGGAAGGACAGGTTCGCCGCGACGTTCTCCACTTCCGGGCCCGTCTGCGTGTCGATCGCTTGGTCGGCCAGCCGGTGGAGCAGCAGGTCCCGGACCTCGGTCTCGCGGCGGGCCACGGCGTTCGAGACGAGTTCGCCCAGGCGCATCTGGTCGTCGAGGACTCCGCTCTTCCGCGCCTTTTCGCGCTGGGCCAGGATGCCGTCGTCGGCGGCCACGATGTCGCGCAGGACGGTGTCGAGGTCGAACTCGGCTTTGACGTTGAACTCCGTCGTCCCGGCGAGGCGTTCCAGAGCTTCGGCGTAGCGGGTGGCCTGCTCCTCCAGATGGGCGGCGACCTGCGCGTCGTCGTCGAGGACGGCGCCGAAGCGCAGCGGCAGGACGGGTCCGCGGTCGGCGAGTGTGCTGAGGACTTCGTGGTGCGCCGCGACGTCGCGCCGGCGGGCCCGGAGGTCCGGCGGCGCGTCGCCGGCGACCGCGGCGACCGGTCCGCGGGCGATCCGGCGCAGCGGGGCGGGCGGGTCGCCGATGCCGGACACGTCCGGCAGCGCGTCGTCCGCCGGGATGATGGCGTAGACGTAGGTGGCCATCACTCGTCCTCTTCGTCGGTGTGCCGCCGCCTGCGCCGCGGCCGCGCGTGCTCGGGTTCGCGTTCGCGCTTCGAGGACGCGCCGGAGTCGTCTTCGTCCTCGTCGTCGCCTTTGCCGACCGCCTTTTGCACCTTTCCGGAGATCGCGTCGACGGCTCCTCCGATCGCGCCTTCGGTCTTGCCCTTGCTGCCGGATTCGGTCATGTCGGAGACCAGGCCGGGGAGCGTGGAGCGGCGTCCGGTGTGCTCGAGGTCGAGCCGGTTGGTGGCCTCGGCGAATTTCAGGTAGGTGTCGACGCTGGCCACGACGATCCGTGCGTCGATCTGCAAAAGTTCGAGTCCGAGCAGCGACACCCGGACGAAGACGTCGATGACCATTCCTCGGTCGAGGATCAGCTCCAGAACGTCGTAGAGGTTCCCCGAGCGGGCGGCGTCGTCCCGCTGCCGGGTGGCAGGCTGGTTGGGCGAACCCATCGCACTTCCGCCTTTCTCGGTCGGTTCCCGCGTGCTTGTCGCGGGATTTGCGTTGGTGGGGCGGCACCGGCGGGCGGGTCAGCCCGAGGTGTCGCTGCGGCGGAAGCGTGCGACCCGGTCGTAGCCGACCAGCTCGCCGCGCTTGTCGAGCCGGAGGCGGTAGGTCGCCAACAGGCTCGTGGTGTCCGGGATCCGCGGCACCTCCACGACGTCGATGCTGATCTCCCAGCCGTCGTCGGTCCGGCGCAGTCCGGAGACGCCGTCGACCGGCCGGTCCACGAGCGCGTCGACGTACTCGTGGGCGAGCCGGGCGGCATCCTTCGCCCCCACGCCGGATGCGGCAGCCCTCGACTTCCGGGCGCTGCTTCCGCTCTTGGTTCGGCGAGGCGTTTGCTCGGCCATGTGGCCACGTCCTTCGGTTTACGTCGCATGTGGGGCGCCTAGCCGATTTATCGCTTTCAACACATTTATTCGCAAATCGTATGCAGCTGTCCTGCGTCATCTGCGAATGACAAGACGGCGGAACGCCGACCGGAAGAGCGCGAAAAGGAACGCGGCCACAAAGGCGCCGCCTACGGCCCCGAGACGGCGCGCGGTGAACACACCGATGCCGCGCAGGAGTGCGGGGCCGGCGATCGCGAGGTCGGCATGCATGGAGAACCTCCAGCAGGTCACGTCCATGCCCGGAGGCTGCCGCAATTCGTGCCGCTCACACCTGGCGGTGCAACTTGCCCTGCCGGAGCCGGTGTATGGCCTGGCGGCTACCGCGGAGCCGGGCCGCCGCGCGGGCGGGCCGGGTTCGGGGAGCCGCCTCGGCGGGCGCGTTCGCGGGCCAGCTCGGCGTCGAACTGGAGGCCGAAGAGGATGGCGACGTTGGTCAGCCACTGCCAGATCAGAAAGATCACGACGCCGGCCAGCGCGCCATAAGTGCGGTTGAAGGAACTGAAGTTCGCCACGTAGGCGGCGAAAGCCGCGGATGCGACGAGCCACACGGCGACCGCGACCACGGTTCCGGGCGTCAGCCAGCGGATGTGCTCGTCCCGCGTGTCCGGGGCCGTCCGGTACAAGGCGGCCAGCGTCAGCATCACCAGGACGAGCAGCACGGGCCACTTGGCGTACGACCAGGCGGTCAACGCGGTGTCGCCGATGCCGAGAGCGTGGCCGAGCCCCCGCGCGGGTGCTCCGGTGAAGACCACGATCAGCGCCGCCAAGCACGCCGAGCACAGCAGCCCGGCCGTCACCGCGATGCGGTGGAGAAACGTCTTCCGCAACGGGCGCCCCTCGGACACCTCGTACACCTGGTTCGCCACGCGCATGAACGCGCCCACGTAACCGGAGGCCGCCCACAGCGCCGCGGCGAGCCCCACCACCACGTACACCGAGCCCGAGCTGCGGCCGGCCTGCAGCTGCGTGACCGCGCCGTTGAGGATGTCCCGCGCCGCACCGGGCGCGATGTCGTCCAGGTTGTCGAGGATCCGCCGGGTGGCGGCGGTCCCGACCACGCCCAGGACCGAGACGAGGACCAGGATGCCGGGGAACAGGGACAGCGTCGCCCAGTAAGTCAGTGCCGCGGCGCCGTCGCCCAAGTGGTCGCGGCGGAACGCGGCGACGGCTCGGGACAGTACCTGGCGCCACGCCCGCATCGGCAGGTCGGTGGGCTTCTTCGGCTTGTTCGGCTTGTTCGGCTTGTTCGGCTTGTTCGGCTTGTTCGGCTTGTTCGGCTTGTTCGGCTTGTTCGGCTTGTTCGGCTTGCGAATATCGGCCCCTCCGCCGTCGTCGTACCGGGCTTTCACGGAATGTGCATCAAACGCCACGCCAGCCCGAACAACCGGGAGGCCAGCCGGACGACCGGAAGCCCCAAGGGAATCAGCAGAATCGTCACACAAAGCAGGGCGCCGACAAGCCATACGACGGCCGCGACGAGCCCCACGACTACACCGAGCAGCGCCGTAACGATTCCGGCAACTGCACGCAACAGTCCGACGAGCAGACCCATGACGGACTCCTTTCCCGAGGGGAGCGGCCGGCGGGTGTGACACACCCGTCGGCCGCGCCCCTCGAGAAGCGGATCACCACCTGTACCAGCGGCCCCGAGAGCCCCCCGCGCCCGCTCCTCGGAACAGGAAGCCGAGGAGCCAGATGACCAGGACAGCCAGGGCTATCCACCACAGCACGTGAAGTGCGAACCCGGCACCGAACAGGATCAGCGCCAACAGGAAAACCAGAAGGATTGGAATCATGCCGGGCGGCTTCCCAGGAAATCGCTTTCCACACGCCGGGGCCGGGTCCGGGCTGAAGCCCGCCGGTCGGAGTCCGCGCAGGCCCGCGCCGCCGGCCCCGGCACGGGGTCGGCGGCGCGATGCGCGGCGGGTCAGCTGTTCTCGGCCTGGAACATCCAGGCCTGCTTCTCGAGTTCCGCGGTAATCGTGATCAGCAGATCCTGGCTGACCGGGTCGGGCTCCTCGGTGGCGGCGATCCGGTCGCGCATCCGCCGGACGACGGCGACATGCGCCTCGACGAACGCAGTGATCACGTCGGTGTCCTTGATCCAGCCTTCGGCGATCCCCGGGACCCCGGTGTCGCGGGCCAGAGTCGCCGCGCGGCCGTCCGGGTTCACACCGATCGCGACCGCGCGTTCGGCCACCGTGTCGGCGAAGGTCCGAGCCGAGGTCACCACTTCGTCGAGCTGGAGGTGCACGCTGCGGAACCGGGGGCCTTGGACGTTCCAGTGCGCCTGCTTGGCGACCAGCGACAGGTCGAGCAGGTCCACGAGTGCGCCCTGCAGCGCCTCGCCCGTGACTTTGCGGGCATCGTCGGCGAGGGGGCTGGTGATGACGGCCATGGTTGTGCTCCTTGGGGCTGATGGTGGTCGGTACGCCCGACGGTTATTCGGGCGGCGCCGGAAGGTCGGCTTCCGCGGCGTTCAGTGCGACCGTGATCGTCGTGAGCGCGTGGTGGCGGAAAGTCGTCGCGCAACCGGCGGGATAGGTGTCGATCGCTCGCATGAGGCCGCGGCGGACGAGCCGGGCCGCGGTGTCCCGGCCGAAGCGCGGGTCCCGGGCGAGGCGGTCGACAAGGGGTCCGGTCATCGGAGTGCACAGCTCCGCCACGCACGCCCGGAAGCGGGCGTACGAAGGACCGAACGGCGGGAGCAGGCGCATCCGCCGCACCAGGCGCTGGGTCAGCTCCTCGACCTGGTCGTCTTCCAGCGCGGACAGGGCCACCCAGGCCAACTGCCGCGCCCGGCGCATCCGCGCGCGGTGTCCGAGTACCGGAGGCTGGTCCGGCGGAGCGGGAAATCCCTGGGCACCAAGTGGGGTGGACATCGTCGCTCATCTCCCTTCGCCCGGGCCGCTACCCGAGCGCGGCCGGTTCATCCGGGTCCAGGGGCAGGGGAAAGGTGATTGACCGGCGCGGATCCGGATAGCGGCCCGGTGAGTGCCCGGGCGGGCCGCGCCCGGGTCCGAACCCGAGCGGAGGCCCGTATGTCCGACGAACTCCATGGAATGACCATCGCGTTTCTCGTCGCGCCCGAGGGTGTCGAGCAGGTCGAGCTGACGTCCCCGTGGGAGGCCGTCGAAGCCGCGGGCGGCACCCCGCGGCTGGTGTCCACCGACGACGGCAAAATCCGCGGGTTCAACCACCTCGACGCCGCCGACACGTTCCCCGTCGACGCGACCGTCGGCAGCACCTCGGCCGACGACTACGCGGGCCTCGTCCTCCCCGGCGGCGTCGCCAACCCCGACTACCTGCGGACCCGCCCCGACGCCGTCGCGTTCGCCAAGGCGTTCTTCGACGCCGGCAAACCGGTCGCGGTCATCTGCCACGGCCCCTGGACACTCGTCGAAGCGGACGTACTGCGCGGCCGTACCGTCACCTCGTGGCCCAGTGTGGCCACGGACATCCGCAACGCCGGAGGCGTGTGGCACGACGACGAGGTCGTGGTCGACGCGGGCCCGCCGAACCTGCTGATCAGCAGCCGCAAGCCGGACGACCTGCCGGCCTTCAACGCGGCGATCCTGCGCCACTTCGCCGAGTAGGCACCGGCGAGCAGGCGCCGACGGGTGGGCATCGGCCGGAAGGCGGCGCCGGAAGGCCGGAATGCCGTTCGGGCGGCACCCGCCCGTCGCGCGTCGTGTACGCCGGGTGCACGTCCGGCCCGTCGGCCGGCAGCCGGGCCGCGACGAACCCGGCGGGCGCCCGCCGCCAGCGGATGCGGGCCCCGAGCGGCGGCGGCGGTCCCGGCGTAGCACTGGTCGCGGATCTTGGCCGTACCGGTAGTCGTAGTTGCGTCCGCCGCCGCCCGGCGCGGTCGTGCTCCGGGTAGACCTACGCGGCCGTCACCGCGGACCCGGCCGCGGTGAGCAGCGCCATCGTCCGCTGCAGGCGGCCGGTGCGGACGTTCGCCACCACCCGCGCCGCGGTGGTCATGACCGGCCTCCGGGCAGGAACTCCTGCAGTTTGGCCTTGAAGCCCTGGCGCACCATCGCGGCGCGGTCGCTGTCGCCGCGGAGCACCGAGGCGGCGGCCGCCTCGATCTGGTCCCAGGTGGCATGCGGCGGGATGGGCGGCACGGCGGGGTCGGTGTGGATCGAGACCACGCACGGCCGGTCGGCCTTCAGCGCCGCCGCCCACGCGGCTTCGACCTCGCCCGGCTCCTCGGCGGCGATGCCGCGCAGGCCGAGCGACTCGGCGAACCCGGCGTAGTCGACCGCGGGAAGCTGCTGCGACGGCAGGAACTGCGGGGCGCCCTGCATGGCGCGCATCTCCCAGGTGACCTGGTTGAGGTCGCGGTTGTCGAGGATCCCGACGACCAGCCGCGGATCTTCCCACTCGTGCCAGTACTTGGCGATGGTGATGAGTTCGGCCATGCCGTTCATCTGCATCGCCCCGTCGCCGACGAGCGCGATCGCGGGCCGGTCCGGGCACGCGAACTTGGCGCCGATGGCGTACGGGACGCCCGGGCCCATGGTGGCCAGCGTGCCCGAGAGCGAGCCGCGCATGGCGCCGCGCATCTTCAGGTGCCGGGCGTACCAGTTGGCGCTGGATCCGGAGTCCGCGCTGAGGATCGCGTCGTCGGGCAGCAGGTGGTCCAGCACGTGGACGGCGAACTCGGGGTTGATCGGGTCGGCGTCGACGGCGGCCCGCCGTTCCATGACCTGCCACCACCGCTCGACGTTGTCCTGGATGGTGTCGTGCCAGCCGCGGTCGTCCTTGCGGACGAGCATCGGCAGCAGCCGTTCCAGTGTCGCGACGGCGTCCCCGACCAGGTTCACTTCGAACGGGTAGCGCAGGCCCACCATGAAGGGGTCGATATCGACCTGCACGGCCCGGGCCTGACCGAACTCGGGGAGGAACTGGCTGTAGGGGAAGCTCGATCCGACGACCAGCAGGGTGTCGCAGTCGCGCATCATCTCGTACGAGGGGCGGGTGCCCAGGAGACCGATCGAGCCGGTGACGTACGGGAGCGTATCCGGCAGGACGTCCTTGCCGAGGAGGGCCTTGGCCACGCCGGCGCCGAGCAGTTCGGCGATCGTCTCGACATGCGCGCGGGCGGCGCGGGCGCCTTGCCCGGCGAGGATCGCGACGCGTTCGCCTTCGTTGAGGATCGCCGCGGCTCGGCGCAGGTCGTCCTCCCCGGGGACCGGCGCCCAGTGCGACATGCCGAGGCTCGACGGGACCATCTTGAAGGCGTGCCCGGGAGGTTCGTAGTCCAGCTCCTGCACGTCCGCCGGGATGATCACGGCGGTCACGGTGCGCTGCGCCGCGGCGGTGCGGATGGCCCGGTCGAGGACGTTGGGCAGTTGCTCGGGGACGGTCACCATCTGGCAGTAAGCCGAGGCGACGTCTTTGTAGAGGCTGAGCAGGTCGACTTCCTGCTGGTACGAGCCGCCCATCGCACTTCGGTCGGTCTGGCCGACGATGGCCACCACCGGGACGTGGTCGAGCTTGGCGTCGTACAGCCCGTTCAGCAGGTGGATCGCCCCGGGCCCGGACGTCGCGGCGCACACGCCTGGCCTGCCGGAGAACTTCGCGTAGCCCACCGCCTCGAACGCGGCCATCTCCTCGTGCCGGGCCTGGATGAACCTGGGCCGGTCCTCGGCGCGGCCCCAGGCGGCGAGCAGACCGTTGATCCCGTCACCGGGATAGGCGAATACGTATTCGACATCCCAGTCCCGCAAGCGCTCCAAGACGTAATCGGCAACCTTTGCTGACACGGGATCTGCCCTCCTTCGGACCGGCTGCGCCCCGTGCGGCGTTCCACGCACGCCCGCACGGCCCCACCGCGGACACGCGACGGGCACTCACCGTGCGGCTAGCCGCAAATGGGCGTGGGAAACCCGGCCGACCCTCCTGTCACGCGCGGCCGGATGCTGCGGTCACGATACGGCCGCGTCAGCCCAGGCCGATTTCGCGCGCCACCGTGTGGAGGCGGTCTCGCCCCTGCGGGACGGGCACGTTCCGGATGTGCACGGGGACGGCCGGGATTTCGCGGGGTGTGGTGCCGGCTGCCGCGGGCGACCCGCCGCCGGTCGGCGCGAACGCGCGGGCGGGGCGGGGAGCGGCGCCGATGACGGCGGAAAGCGGCCGGCTGGGGGCGGCCTGCTTGGTGTTGCTCTTGTCCATCCGGGACACGTCGGGCGTGCGCACATCGGGCACGTTGAGTGCACCGAAGTAGCGCAAGTGGTCCGGGGTTACCTGATCCAGAGACGCCACCTCCATACGGCCGTGCCGCGTGCGGACCGGTCCGGCGCCCGTGACGTGGACCAACGGCATGCCGGCGGCGGCCGCCGAGGCGACGCCGGTCGAGGAGTCCTCCAGCGCGACGACGTTGCCCGGGCTCCAGCCGTTGTTGCCGGCCGCCTTCAGGTAGGGGTCCGGCGCGGGCTTCGTCTGCGCCAGGCCTTCGGTGTCGTTCGCGACGATGTCGACGAAACGCTCGTGGCGGAGGCCCGGGATCGCACTCGCGACGGCGTCGACGATGCCCGAACTGGACGCCGTCACCATCGCGACGGGGACGTTCGCCTCGGTCAGCCGGTCGAGCAGCGGCACCGCACCCGGCATCGGCGCCACCCCGTGCTCGCGGATGAGCCCGGCCATGGCCTCGTCGTTCGCGCGCGCCATCTCCTCGACCGCCGGCACCCGGGACGCGTCGCGCTCGGCGACCGCGGCCACGAGCCGGGCGGCGACGTCCAGACTCGTCGCACCGTCCGGCAGGCCCTCCAGGTGCCGGGGCTCCACCTCGGCGCCGTAACGCGCCACGGCGATCTCGTTGGCCCGGTTCCAGCTGACCGGGTCTTTCGGATCCTCGCTCGTCGTCCGGGCAAGCGTACCGTCCAAGTCGGAAGCGATGCCCTGCACACTGCCGCCCCGAATACGGCCCGTGTACTGCCCGTTCTCCGCCATCCACCGTCCTCCGACGTCCTGTTGCCACATTGGCGCCCCGGCCACCGGCTGCCTCGGCCGGCCCGCCGCCGCGCAGCCGCGTTCATGCTGGCAGGCCGTACCGGGAGGCGGCGCGGGATCAGCGACAATCCGCGCGTACCGGATGGAGCGGCGCCGCAGGCGGCGGACGGTGCTCGGCCGCCCGGTGCGGGCGGGGCCGGACCACCCCGCTCGGCAGGGAAATCGATGGCTCTGGCACATTCTCCCCGGCAATGATCACTGGTCGATCCGTCACCACACACCGCAGAGGACATCGATGCGTTCTGCCCGCACGCGCCTTGCTTACGCCGCTCTGGCGTCTTCCCTGCTGCTCGGCGTCAGCGCCTGCAAGTTCGGCTCCGACGACAAGGACAAGAAAGCCGGGGACGCCGCCGTCTCGGCCTCCTCCGCGCCCGCCGCGACGGCTTCCGGGCCGTCGGCTCCGGCCTCGGGTCCGGTCTCGGGTGGTCCGGCGTCCCCCGGCTCGGCCGGTGCCGGGAGCAAGGCCCTCACCTCCGCCGACCTGAAGGCCGCGCTTCTCACCCAGCAGGAGATGGGCACCGGCTGGACCGCCAAGCCCAACACCAGCGACGTCTACGGCAGCATCACGATGACCGCCGTCCCCGCGAACGCGCAGTGCCAGCCGCTGCTCGACCTGATGGCCGGCGCGAAGCCCGCCTCCGCCGCGTATGCCGGCGAGATCCTCACCACCACCGCGGACAAGCACACGTCGATATCGCTCGACCTGGTGCGCTTCCAGAGCCAGGACGAGATCTCCAAGCAGCTCGCCGCGGTCGCCAAGCTGCGCGACGCGCACGACTGCCTGGAGATGACCGCCACGAACACCAAGGGCCAGAAGACCGAGTACCAGGTGATGTGGGGCGATCACCAGCCGCAGATGGGCGACGCCTCGGTGTGGGTCAGCCTGCTGTGGGGCGATCCGAAGAACATGGCGGACCCGAACCACCCGGAGCCGTCCGCGTCACTCCAGTTCGTCCGGGTCGGACCGAACCTGGTCAAGTACGACGGCCGCCCGGAAAGCACCTCGTACAGCGCCGAGTTCGTGCCCGACGCGCAGGTGAAGGCACAGGTGGACAAACTCACGGCGGCCACCCGCGGCTGACCCGGCCGGCCGGACCGCACGAACACCCGTGCGCGGCAAGCCCGCCCGGCCTCCCTGCACCCCGGGGGCCGGGCGGGCACCGTTCCCGCGGTGTCCGAGAACCGGTGACGCCGCCCGGTGGATGATCGACCGGGCGTCGGACGGGCTGCGGCGGCTCACCCCGCCCGACTGGCCCGGCCTGCACGGAAAACGGGCCGCGCCACGGGACAATACGCAACCAAGATGAGTAAACCTGGAACAACTCCTCAGGAATCCGCCCCGCTGTGCCTGGTGACCGGTGCGACGGGCTACATCGGCGGCCGTCTCGTGCCCGCGTTGCTCGACGCCGGGTACCGGGTGCGGTGTCTGGCCCGGGATCCCGGACGGCTGCGCGACCAGCCGTGGCGGGACCGCGTGGACGTCGCCCGCGGCGACGTCCTGACCCCGGCGACGCTCGGGCCCGCGCTGGATGGGGTGGACGTCGCGTACTACCTCGTGCACTCCCTCGGCACCGGGACCGATTTCGAACGCCTCGACCGCGAAGCCGCCGGGGCGTTCGGCGGCGTGGCGCGTTCGGCGGGCGTCGGCCGCATCGTCTACCTCGGCGGCCTGCTGCCCGCACGCGTGCCCGCGGCGCAGCTGTCCCCGCACCTGAGATCGCGCGCCGAAGTCGGGCGTGTGCTGCGGGCCAGCGGTGTTCCCACCGCGGAGCTGCGCGCGGCGGTCGTCATCGGATCCGGCTCGGCGTCGTTCGAGATGCTCCGCTATCTCACCGAGCGGCTGCCGGTGATGGTCACCCCGCGGTGGGTACGGACGGCCGTGCAGCCGATCGCGGTGCGCGACGTCCTGCACTACCTCGTCGGTGCGGCGGATCTGCCGCGCGAGGTGAACCGCGCGTTCGACATCGGCGGCCCCGAAGTGCTCACGTACCGGGACATGATGACCCGGTACGCGGCCGCCGAGGGGCTGTCCAGGCGGGTGATCATCCCCGTGGGTGTCCTCACCCCCGGGCTGTCCAGCCTCTGGGTCGGCTTCGTGACACCGGTGCCCAGTTCGCTCGCCCGCCCGCTCGTGGAATCGCTGCGGCACGAAGTCGTCTGCAGCGAACACGACATCGCCGACCACATCGCCGACCCGCCGGGCGGCCTCACCGGGTTCGACCGGGCCCTGCACTTGGCCCTCAGGCGCGTGCGGGACGACGACGTGGCGACGCGCTGGTCGTCCGCGTCCGTCCCCGGGGTGCCCGCGGATCCGCTGCCCACCGACCCCGCGTGGGCGGGCGGCAGCCTGTACCGCGACATCCGGCAGCGGGCCGTCGACGCCCCGACCGACGCGGTCTGGTCGGTGATCGAGGGCATCGGCGGCGAGAACGGCTGGTACTCCTTCCCCCTCGCCTGGTCGCTGCGCGGCGTCATGGACCGCGCGGTGGGCGGCGTAGGGCTGCGCCGCGGCCGCCGCGACTCCCACCGCCTGCGGGTCGGAGACGCGCTGGACTTCTGGCGGGTCGAGGAGATCCAGCCCGGACGGCTCCTCCGCCTGCGCGCCGAAATGCGGCTGCCCGGCCTGGCCTGGCTCGAACTGTCCGTCCGCCCGGACCCGCGCGGCCGGGGCAGCGTCTACCTGCAACGCGCGCTCTTCCACCCCCGAGGCCTCGCCGGACACGCCTACTGGCGGGCCATCTCGCCGTTCCACGCCATCGTGTTCGGCGGCATGGCACGACGCATCGCGGCGCGCGCCGTCGCGGCATCCACTACTCCGACGAACCCCCCGACCGCCCCTACCGGAAAGACCCCATGACCCGCCAATCCGACAGCACTTCGCCCGCGATCGTGCTGTTCACCCAGGACCTGCGCGTGCACGACAACCCGGTCCTGGACGCCGCGCTCGCCGACGGGCCGGACGTCTTACCGCTCTTCGTGCTCGACGACGCCATCACGGGCACGCCCTTCGCGGCACCGAACCGCATGGCCTTCCTCGCCGACTGCCTCGCCGACCTCGACGCCTCGTTGCGCTCCCGGGGCGGCCGCCTGGTGGTCCGCAAGGGCAGCACGGCCCACGAGGTGAAGCGCCTCATGGCCGAAACCGGTGCCACGCGCATCCATGTCGCCGCCGGAGTGACCCGGCATGCCGCGCACCGCGAGGAGGAGCTGCGCGCGGCGTTCGACGATCGGCTGCACGTGCACGGCCGGAGCCTCACCGTTCTCGACCCGGGCGCGGTGACCCCGACGAGCCGCGACCACTACGCGGTGTTCACGCCCTACCTGCGCGCGTGGTCGGCGGTGCCGGGCCGCAAGGTCCTGTCGGCCCCGGCACGCCTCGACGTACCGGAATCGGCCTCGGGCACGGCGCTTCCGTCGTACCGGGCGGCGTCTCCCGCCCTGCCGAAGGGCGGCGAATCGGAAGGCCGGCGGGTGTGGCGGCGGTGGGTGGACGGCGGCGGCCTCGCCGGCTACGACGAGGCGCACGACGCGCTGGGCGCCGACGGCACGTCGCGGATCTCGCCGTACCTGCACTTCGGCTGCCTGTCCGCCACCGAAATCGCCGCGCAGGCCGCGGCGGAGGAGTCCGCGGGTGCCGAGGCGTTCGTCCGCCAGCTGGCCTGGCGCGACTTCCACCACCAGGTGCTGGCCGCCCGCCCCGACTGCGCGGACACCGACTACCGGAAACGCGGCGACACCTGGGTGCGCGACGAGGCCGAGGCCAAGGCGTGGCGCGATGGCCGCACCGGCTACCCGCTCGTGGACGCCGGGATGCGGCAACTCGCACAGGAGGGCTGGATGCACAACCGGGCGCGCCTGCTCACCGCGTCGTTCCTCGTCAAGACGCTGCGCCACGACTGGCGGGAAGGCGCCGCGCACTTCCTGTCCCTGCTCGTCGACGGGGATATCGCCAACAACCAGATGAACTGGCAGTGGATGGCGGGAACGGGCAACGACACCCGCCCGAACCGCGTGCTCAACCCGCTCGCGCAGGCACGGCGCCTCGACCCGGACGGGACGTACGTCCGGCAGTGGGTGCCGGAACTGAGCGGCGTTTCCGACCGGGCCGTGCGCGAGCCGTGGAAGGTGCCGAAGGCGGACCGGAACGGCTACCCGGATCCGCTCGTCGAGCCGGAGGACTTGACGGCGCGCTATCGGGAGGCGCACGGGTGAGGGGTGCCCTGGTGTCCGGGCGGGGACTCACGGCCATGGCCGGGCACCGGGCTCAGGTTCCGGGGAGGATACGGCGCGTTTCGTAGGCCCACATCGCGATCTCGACGCGGTTGCGGGCGCCGAGTTTGGCCATCAGGCTCGCCAGATGCGTCTTCACCGTGCTGAGGCTGATGTGCAGTGCGTCGGCGATCTCGGTGTTGGTCAGCCCGCGGGCGACCGCGAGGAGCACCTGCTCCTCGCGGGCGGTGACGGGGGAAACCGGCTGGGCCGCGGGCCGGCCCGCGGGCAGGTCCGCGAATGCCTGGAGCAGACGGACGGTGACGCTGGGCGCAATGAGCGCCTCACCACCCGACGCCGACCGTACGGCCTGGGCCAGAAGGTCCGGTCCCGTGTCCTTGAGGAGGAATCCGCGGGCGCCGGCCCGCAGCGCGCCGTAGACGTACTCGTCGAGGTCGAACGTGGTGATGACGACCACGGCCGGCGGGTCGGCGACGCCCGGGCCGGCCACCGACCGGGTGGCCTCGAGCCCGTCGACCACGGGCATGCGGATGTCGAACAGGCAGACATCGGGGCGCAGTTCGCAGGCCAGGCGGACCGCTTCCCGTCCGTCGGCGGCCTCGCCGACCACCTCGATATCGGGCTGGGCGTTCAGCATGATCCGCAGCCCGGTACGGATGATGGCCTGGTCGTCAGCGACGAGGACGCGGATGGGCACCGTTCTCGGTCCTCCCTCGGGGCAGCTCGGCTTCGACATGCCAGCCCTGTTCGGCGCCGGGTCCGGCCTGCAGTTTGCCGCCGAGGAGTGCGGCGCGCTCGCGCAGTCCGGCAAGTCCGTATCCGGCACGGCCCCGGCCGGTGCGGTGGCCGTTGTCGCGCACGCTCACCCGTACCGCGTGCCGTTCCGCGGTGACCCGGACGACGACCTCGGTCGCGTTGACCGCGTGGCGCATGGCGTTGGTCACCGATTCCTGCACGATGCGGTAGACGGCCGCGTCCACGGCCGGGGGCAGCGTGGCCAGTTCGCCGTCGAGCCCCAGGTCGACCCGGAGGCGACCACCCGCGGTGCGCACCAGGCGCTCCAGGTCCGCGACACCGGCAGGCGGCGCCAGCTCGGCACCGGCCCCGGGGTTGCGCAACGCGGTGACCATGGCTCGCATTTCCTCCAGCGTGCGCGCCCCTTCCTCCTCGACCCCGTCCAGCGCGTCGACGGCGGCGGACGGGTCGGTGCCCGCGAGGACCCGGCCTGCCTGGGCGCGGATCACGATGGCCGAAACGTGGTGGGCCACCGTGTCGTGCAGTTCCCGGGCGAGCTGCTCACGCTCGCGGGAGCGTATCCGGTCCACCTGCCGCTCGCGGGCGGTCACCCGGAACCGCACGGCAGCTCCGATCAAGCCGGGCAGCATCAGGAAGACGAAGCCCGCGGCCTGTTCGCCGGCCGGGGTTTCGATCGTGACGGCACACAGCGCGAAGGCCATGAGGATCACCGTGCTGCCCAGCACGATGTCCCGTCCCGATCCCCACCGGGGCAGCGCGTACACCAGGGCGAGCACGACCACGCCGCTGTCCAGGCCGACGGGCTCGCCCGATGCGGCCACCAGCGAGGCCAGCTGGAGCACGGCCACCGAGCCGAACGCCAACGTGACCATCGCCAGGGGGCGGGGCCGTCGCCACAGGGACAGCACGCACAGCCATACGGCGAACACCACCGCCACCGGCCGCCACACGACGTTCTCGCGCAGGGTGGCCTCCAGCACCACGCCACCCAGGCCCGCGGCGAGCAGTGCCCAGTCCCGCCACACCCGGGCGGGCGCGTCGGGCGGTCGGGGTTCGGTCCACAGGGTTCGCAGGTCGTCTCGCAGCACAGTTCTCAGCCTAGGGACCGCGGCGTGCCGCGCATCGGCCGAAAGGACGGGGCGTGCCCCCGCCCTGGGGCCGACGGATCCGCGGCCCGCGAGCCGATGCCGCGGAGCGCCGTGGCGACGAACCTCGGCATCGGCGGCCGCACCAGGACGGCCGACGAGGTGATGTGAGGAACCGATGCTCTCGAAAGCCCTGTTGCGCTTGGGCGCCGGCGCGGCCCGCCATCCTTGGCGGGTGATCGCGGCGTGGCTGACTGCCGCCGCGCTTGCCGTCCTCGCCGCGATCGCCGTCGGCGGGCGGACCGCGGACTCGATGACCGCTCCGGGACTGGACTCCGAACGGGCAGCGCACCTGATCGAGCGGGCCGGCACCGGCCAGGAGGGCATGACCGCCCAGGTGGTCGTGACCCCCCTGGACGGCGGTGCGACGTTCTTCGACCACGGCAGTGCGCGCGCCGCTCTCGCGCGGCTGCAGACCGAAGTGCGGCGGCTGCCGCACGTGCTCGGCACGAGCGACCCGGCGGGGGCGCTCGACGCAGGCGGGGACACCACCGTGCGCGGCGGCCTGGTCTCGGCCGACGGGCGGATCGCCGTCGTCCGGGTGCAGTACCCCGACCAGAGCCGGCTGTCGGCCGACGACCTCGACGCCCTCGTCGGTCTCGGCGACCGGCTGCGCGCCGAACTGCCGCTGCGCATCGAGATGGGCGGGAACCTCTTCTACGCCTTCTCCGACCCCGACGGCGGCGCAAGGGAACTGATCGGGATCCTCGCCGCGGCCGTGATCCTGTTCCTGGCGTTCGGTTCGCTCGTCGCCGCCGCGCTGCCGATCGGCATGGCGGTCTTCGGGCTGACGGTCGGGGTCGCCACGATGACGGTACTGGCGGGGGTGACGGACGTCCCGACCTTCGCCCCGGTCCTGGGCAGCATGGTCGGGCTCGGAGTGGGCATCGACTACGCGCTGTTCGTGCTCGCCAGGCACCGGGAGCACCTCGCGCGCGGGCTCGACCCCCGCGAGGCGGCGGGGCGAGCGGTGGCCACGGCCGGGAGGCCCGTGGTCTTCGCCGGCGGCACCGTCGTCGTCTCGATCCTCGGCATGGCGGTCGCGAACGTACCGTTCATGACGGTGGGCGGGTTCGCCGTCTCGATCGTCGTCCTGATCATGGTGCTCGCGTCGGTGACGCTGCTGCCGGCCTTCCTCGGCGCCTCCGGCACACGCCTGGCCCGGCCCGGTCGGATCGGCCGGGCTCTGCAGAACCGGAAGCCGGGCCGGCTCGCACGGCGACGGGACCCGGCGGCGGGCGCGGCCCACGCCGCCGGGTGGCGTCGCTGGATCGGGCACGTCAGCCGGCATCCGGTGCCGTACGCGGTCGGCGCGGCAGCGCTGTTGCTGACCGCGACGCTGCCCGTGCTCGGGCTGCGCGTCGGCCTGCCCGACGACGGCTCACTGCCGCACAGCCGTACCGAGCGCCGGGCCTACGACCTCGTCGCCGACGGGTTCGGCCCGGGCACCAACGGTCCCCTCGTCATCGCCGCCGACCCGGCCGGGGATTCGGGGGCGCTGGACCGGCTCGTCGCCACGGTCGCGGCGGATCCGGGCATCGCCTCCGTCGCGCCGGCGCACGTCGATCGGGCCACCGGCATCGCGACTGTCGTGGTGTTCCCGACCACCAGCCCTCAGGACAAGGCCACGGCCGACACCATCGCCCGGCTGCGCAGCGACGTGCTGCCCACGGCGATCGGGCACGGCCCGGCGAGGGCGTACGTCGGGGGCGCCGCCGCGAGCCTGTCCGATGTGGGCCAACGCACCAGTGAACGGCTGCCGGTGTTCGTCGCCGCCGTGTTGGCGATGTCGTTCCTGCTGCTGATGCTGGTGTTCCGCTCGATTCTCGTACCGCTCAAGGCGGTCCTGATGAATCTGCTGAGCATCGGCGCGGCCTACGGCATCATGGTCGCGGTCTTCCAGTGGGGGTGGGGAGGCGCACTCATCGGACTGGAAGCGACGGTTCCGATCGTGTCGTTCATCCCGATGTTCCTCTTCGCCATTCTGTTCGGCCTGTCGATGGACTACGAGGTCTTCCTCCTGTCCCGCGTACGCGAGAAGTACCTGCGCACCGGCGACAATCGCACGGCGATCGTCGAAGGCGTCTCGGGGACCGCCCGGATCATCACTTCGGCCGCCCTCATCATGGTGGCGGTCTTCCTGTCCTTCGCGGTCGCCGAGGACCCCTCCATCAAGATGTTCGGGCTCGGCCTGGCCACCGCGATCTTCATCGACGCCACGGTCGTGCGCATGGTGCTGGTCCCGGCGACCATGACACTCCTCGGCCGGACCAACTGGTGGCTGCCGAAGTGGCTGGACAGGATGCTTCCCCGCGGCCCGTTCGGCGCCGACGACACCGGCGCAGCATCCACGGGTGAGGCCCCGCGTCCAGGGCTGGTCGACCGTTGACCCCGGGGTGCTGTCGGCTCGGGGTGCCATCGGGCCGGGCGTCGTCGGGCCGGGTCTCACACGCGCAGGGCGCCGACGCCCTCGCCGCCGAGTGTGTCGTCCGGGTTCAGCAGCGCACAGGCCTTCATCGAGAGGCATCCGCAGCCGATGCACCCGGTCAGTTCGGCCTCGAGCCGCTCGATCGTCTGCCGGCGTTCCTCCAGCCGGCGCTTCCAGCCGCGGGAGGCGCGCTGCCACTCCTGGTGGCTGGGCGGACGGTCGAGCGGCACATCGGCGAACGCCTCGCGGAGGTCCTGCAGCGGGATGCCGATGCGTTTGGCGACGGCGATCAGCGCGACGCGGCGCAGCATGTGCCGCGGGTACTGGCGCTGGTTGCGGTCGTCGCGCTCGGACGCGATCAGGCCGAGTTCCTCGTAGAAGCGCAGTGCGGAGACGGCTGCCCCGGTCCGGGCGCTCACCTCGCCGATGCTCAGCCAATCGTCCGGGCGGGCCCGGACCGTGCCGCGCCGGTTGCTCGTCATGGGCAGCCTCCTTGAACTCAACATTACTTGAGGTCCTACGGTCGTGTGCGTCGGCCATCCGGTGCTTCCGGTTCTTCCGGCAAACGTGAACGACTTTGAAAAGGAAGGCAGTTCCATGCC
Organism: Uniformispora flossi; assembly: GCF_049534875.1. Lineage (NCBI taxonomy): Bacteria > Bacillati > Actinomycetota > Actinomycetes > Kitasatosporales > Streptomycetaceae > Uniformispora > Uniformispora flossi. The sequence goes on along the minus strand of NZ_JBMULZ010000029.1, from coordinate 15,471 downwards.
CTATGTGATTGCGTTGCCTTGCGTGGACATCACGGACAAGGAATGCGTCGAGACATGCCCCGTGGACTGCATCTACGAGGGCGAGCGCATGCTCTACATCCACCCGGACGAGTGCATCGACTGCGGTGCCTGCGAGCCCGCGTGCCCGGTCGAAGCGATCTACTTCGAGGACGACCTTCCGGAGGAATTGGAGCACTTCAAGGCCGCGAACGCGGAGTTCTCCGCGGGCCTCGGCAGCCCCGGCGGAAGCGCGAAGGTCCGCACCGCACAACAGGACCATCCGCTCGTCGCGGCACTGCCCAAAGACCCGGCATGACCTCCGCCTGCCACACGCATTACCGAGGCATTACCATCGCGCTGATCACGACGCGGCCGCGACGGCGATTCCCCTTATGCGGAGGCCTACAACCATGGACATATCCCTGCTCCAGGGACAGCACCAGCTCATCATCCGCCAGAACTTCCGGCTGATCGTGAACCAGTACGTCGTGCACCTTGTGAACCCCGACGGCACCCACGGCGCGGTCGTGGCGTACGCGCAGCAGAAGCGCGGGAAGCTCAAGGAAGAGGTCATCCTCTACACGGACGACACCAAGCAGTACGAGCTGGCGCGCTTCAAGGCCCGGCAGGTCATCGACATGCACGCGCAGCACGACGTGACCGCCTTCGACGGCACCCCGCTGGGCATGTTCTCGAAGAACTTCCGCAAGTCGCTCCTGCGTTCGACGTGGCACCTGGAACGCCCGGGCTTCGAACGCGCGACCGGTCAGGAGCGCAGCCTGTTCGGGGCGATCCTGCGGCGCGTGTGGGGCTTCATCCCGTACATCGGCGGCTACCTGCCGGCGCCCACGTACCACTTCGACTTCGCGGGCGACGACACCAAGACCCCGCTGCTGCACGTCGAACGCCAGATGAAACTCCGCGACCAGTACATGGTGACGTTCCCGGACCCGACGCTCGACCGCCGCCTGGGCCTCTGCGTCGCCGTCGCCATGGACGCCATCCAGAACCGCTGACCCGTCGGGCAACTCCCCCGCTGCCCTAGCCCTCGGTTTGCCCGTCTTCCCGGCCCGCCTCCGCGGAGTCCCCGGGCCAGTCGAGCTTCAGCCGCTCCATGCGCGGGAGTTGCGCGACGATCAGGTCGTACGAGTCCTCGATCATGTCGCGGACCAGTTGCTCGGGAACCGTCCCGTCCAGGGTGACCGTGTTCCAATGCCGCTTGTTGAGGTGGTAGCCGCCGACGATCGCCGGATACTCGGCCCGCAGCCGCAGCGCGATCTGCGGGTCGCATTTGAGGCTGATCGTCAGCGGCACCGCCCCCAACGAGGACAACGCGAAAACCTTCTTGCCCACCTTGAACACCGAGACATCGGGATTGAAGGGAAACTCCTCACGGCTGCCGTTGAAGTCCAGGCAGACGGAACGAAGCTCTTCGGGCGTCATGATCGCCAGTATCGCAGCGCGAGCCGACAGCGGGTGGCTCGAACCATGCCTTTCCTCGGTTCCTGAGGCGGGTAACCCTGACGAGTACGCCGGGCTCGACGCCCGGCCGGGTCGGGAGCGCCGCGGGGGTGGCTGGTGTTCTATGTACCGATACTCAAAGCCGCGTTCCGGCCGCCTGTACTGCCGCGTTATGCCTCGGGGAACGGCGGGTCCGTCGGGCTCGTCGGGTCCATGGTGAAGACGGCCAGTTCGCTTTTGCCGTTGGCGAAGTTCTCGTCGCAGGGTTCGAGGGCGGCGACGAGTTGCCGGCCGTCCGGGGACCAGGCGAGGGCGCTGACGTAGGTCGTCATCTGGCGGCCCAGGATGATCCGGTGGTCGGCGGTGCGCCACACGCACAGCTCGTGCGGGCGTTTGCCGCCGAACGAGCCCGCGTAGTCGAGCTTGCGGCTGGCGGAGGCGGCGGCCAGGTAGGTGCCGTCCGGGCTCGAGGCCAGGTGGAACAGGCGGTCGGAGGCGCCCGGGACCTGGTCGATCACGCGGGCGGTCACCGGGTCGACGACGAAGAGGTTCTGCTGTGCGCCGAGGAAGAGCCGTGTGCCGTCGGCCGAGAAGGCCTTGCACTGGATCGGGTCCCACCCCGCGGCGTGCGCGATCGTCCGCTGCGGAAGCGTGTCGGTGGCGTGCAGGTCGTAGCCGCCTTCGGCGCCGCCGTTGGGGGTGATCCGGTGGACGCCGTCGAGCGACCGCAGGTGCCCGTGCTGGTACGGCGCGGTGGTCTCCTGCCCGCTGCGGACGTCGAAGGCCCACTGTTCCAAGGGCTCGGGATCGTCCAGCCTGCTGTACGACTTGACCGTCAGGACGGGCTCCCCCGGCACCCACATCAGCATTGCGACGTTCCGGTCCCCGGCCCTCGTGTGGGCGACCTCGGACCAGTCGGAAGTGTCGTACACCCACACGAACCCGTCCCACGTCGTCGCCGCCAGGTAGGCGCCGTCGTCGGAGAACTCCACATCGCGGATCTGCTTGCGTCGGAAGTCGCCCTTCTTGCCCGCGAACGGGGCGATACGGCGAGCCGGCTTCGTCAGGTCGGGAATGTGCGGGGCGTCGTCCGCAGTCCACGTGTCGGCGTTCATCGGGAACATCGCAGAGCCCCAGGCATCGCCGGGTTTGAGCGATTCGATGCACCGTTCGTCGGTGACCCACACGTCGTAGTCGAACTGCACCAGCAGGTCTTCGTCTTTCCACGCGCCGTCGCGTTCGTAGTAGAAGTCGTGCAGCCGCTCCCACTGCTCGGGTGTGGGCGGGTGGTTCGCGCCGGCGACCCGTTCGATGCGGGAGACGAACCGGCGCGCGTTCTCCTCGACCCACACGAAGTCGAGCATGGTGTCGACGTCCAGCATCCGCGCCAGCGGGCCGCGCTGCTCCATCGACGCGTGCGGTTGCGCGGCCTCCCACAGCAGGAAGAAGAAGAACGCGGGGTCGTCCGGCACCGGCGGGAACATCTCGCTTCCGGTGTCGTAGTAAACCGCGAACACCTTGAAGCGAACACGCAGTTCCTTCGGGTCGACATCCAGCACGCGGACGCCGTAGATATGGGTCGCCATCGCCGTCTCTCGTCGGGGAGTTCCTGGGACGGCACCCGATCGTGGCACAGCCCGCCGACGCCCCGGCCGACGTGATCCATCGGGCGCGGACCGCATCGCGTGCGGCGGACGACGCGCCCGGGGGCACCCCACGATGCCTCCCGACAAGCCCCCGGCTTCCTCCCTCTCACTCTTTCGAGCGGCCTCTGCGTCCACACCAACCGGTCGGGGCACTGCTCTCATCAGCCGTCCGAACCGCGCGGCACCGGCTCGGGAACCGGGTCGCCGCGGTGCCGCGGCGGAGACCGAAAGGGGGAGCCATGGCGGAATCGGCACGGTCGAGAGGGGTTCCGGCCGGGAACGCCCTGCTGCTCGCGGCCGGCCTCGCGGACTTGGCCCTCGACCGGCTCGGCGCGGTACTCGAACGCGGCCGCGCGGTGCTGGGACGCGCGGACCTCGGCGCGCTCGCGGACGACGGACACGGGGAACTCCGGTCCCGCGGCCGCGTCGTCCTCGACCGCTTCGCCGCCCCACCCGCCTACCTGGAGCTGATCGCCCGGCACGTGACGGCCCGCGACGATGGCTGATACGCCGGGACTCCTCGCCTTCAAATCGCGCGTGGACGCCGCACTGGGCGCCTTCGTCGACCAGGAGATCGCCCACCTGGTCGACATCGACGCCGGCCTGGCTCCGGTGGGCGGGCAGTTGCGCGCGGCGACCCGCGACGGCAAAAGGCTGCGCGCCGCGTTCTGCTACTGGGGCTGGCGCGCCGCGGGCCAGGCGGACGGCGACGCGGTGGTACGCGCGGCCGCCGCCATGGAACTCGTGCACGCCGCCGCGGTGGTGCACGACGACCTGATCGACCGCAGCCGGCAGCGGCACGGCCGCCCCACCGCCCAGTGGGCGCTGCGCGAGGAACTGCCGCGTCTGGCCCGGCCGGCCGGGGCCGCCGAGGCGCTGGCGATGCTGGTCGGCAACATGCTGATGGCCTGGGCGGGGCAGTTGTTCGCCGCGAGCGGGCTGCCCGCCGCGTATCTGTCCCGCGCCCGGCCGCTGTGGGCTTTGCTGGCAAGGGAGTTGGTCGCGGGCGAGTGCCTGGAGATCCTGCACACGGGCGCGGCGCCGGATACCGAGGCGTCGTTGAAGATCGTGCGGTACAAGACCGCCAAGTACACCGTCGAACAGCCGCTGCTCATCGGCGCCTCGCTGGGCGGGGCAAGCGCGGGCCTGCGCACCTGCTTCACCGAGTACGGCGTCCCGTTGGGCGAGGCGTTCCAGCTCCGCGACGACGTGCTGGGCCTGTTCGGCGACCCGACGCGTACCGGCAAAGCCAACGCGGACGACCTGGTCGCCCGCCGCCCGACCACACTGCTGGCCGAGACCTGGCGGCGGGCCACGCCCGCGGAACGGCGCGACCTGCGCCGGCTCCTCGGCGGGGGGCGCGGTGGCGGCAGCAGTGACGGTCGGGCCGGCGGCGGCAACGATTCCGCGGCCCTGGACCGCGTCCGGGAGATCATGCGCCGCACCCAGGCGCCGGACCACATCGAACAGTTGATCGCCGAACGGGTGTGCGCCGCGCTGCGCGCCCTCGACCGGCAGCGCCTGCCGGCCACGGCCGCCCAAGCGCTGGCCGACCTCGCCCACACCGCCACGGCCCGGCACCACTGACACGGCAGGAGCCGCGATGACGACCGACACCCCCGCCGCCCCCGACCGCCTTCGCCTGCTGGGCGACGAACTCGCCGACGCCACCGTGGACGCGCTCTTCGAGCACGGCCAGGTCGGCAAGTTCAACACCCTCATGCGCTACTTCTCCGTCGCGGGTCAGGAAACGCCCGACGGACTGCCGGACGTGGCCCGCGAGTACCTGCACACCACCGGCGCGGCACCGGACTGGGTCGACTGGGGCGAAATGGAGCGGGCCCGGCTCTTCTTTCTGCACAACAACGTGCACATCTCCACCGCGCTGTCCTTCGCCTCGATGCCGGCCTGCTACGCGGTGCCGCACGTGGCACGGTTGCTCAGCTGTAGCCACGCACTGGACTACCCGTCGCGGCGGATGGCCGAGACCGGGCAGTTCACCGTCTACCTGATGCAGCCCGAGGCGTTCGAAGCCGGCGGCCGGTTCGTCCCGGCCGCACAAAAGGTGCGCCTGCTGCACGCGTCCATCCGCCACCATCTGCGGCGCGAAGGGCTTTGGGACAGTGCGGCGTTGGGGGTGCCGATCTGCCAAGAGGACATGATCGGCGGGCAGATGCTGTTCTCCCTGCTGGTGCTCGACAGCCTGCACCGCCTGCACATCCACATGACCACCGAGGGCGCCGAAGCGTACTTCTACGCCTGGCGCGTGGTCGGCGCGATGCTCGGCGTCGACCAGGCACACGTGCCCACAGACCTGACGAGCGCCCGCGACTTCCTCGACGGGTACCTCGCCCGCTACCTCGGCCCGAGCCCGGAAGGCGCCCGCCTGACCGGGCAACTGATCGAGATGTACCAGCAGGTCGTCCCGGGGACCCTGCTCGATCCGCTGGTCCCCGCCTTGGTCCGGCACCTGATCGGCGACACCTGCGCCGACTGGCTGGATGTCCCGCGCACCGCGTGGGACACCGCGGTCACGGCCGTCCCCAGCCTGCTCGGCGCCCTCCAGTCGGTGGAGGACCACTCTCCGCTGGCCACGTGGCTGCTGGACGCCGTGGGGTCGCTGGTCACCCGGTTCGAGTTGTCCTCGCTCACCCGCGGCCGCGTCATGCACTACGCCATCCCGGAGCACCTCAAGGCCGACTACGGCGTCACCCACTCCGTTCCCGCCACCCACCGGTGGGCTCCCCCGGCGTCCGGCTTGGCATGATGACCACGCCGACTCACCAGGGGGATCCATGCGCACCCGTGCTTTCATCTGCGCCGCCGTCGCCGGTGTCCTGAGCACCACCCTCGCCGCCTGCTCCAGCGGCGGGTCGAACGCGAGGCCCTCGGGCACCAAGGTCAACAACAGCCCCTATGCCGCCGGGCCGGCGGCCATGAGCTGCACCGACCCGAACATCCCGATGGCGGAGTGGCGCAAGCGCTGCGACACCGCGACGCCGAGCGCCTCGACGGCGCCGAGCCTCCGGGTGGGCGACACCGCCGGCCTGCAGGACCCCGCAGGCATGGAATTCACCGCGACCCTCGTCCGGGTTGTGGACCCGGCCGCACCGGCGAATCCCGGGAGCGCCTTCGCGGCTCCGCAGCGCGGCGACCGTTTCGTGGCGATCGAATGGACCATCGCCAACACCGGAACAAAGACGCTGACGTCGTCCCAAGTCTTCAGTACGCACATCGTCGACGACCACGGCCAGTGGCACCTGTCCACGCCCGGCCACGTCAGCGCGGGCGCCGGCTTCCCCGCTGATGTGAAGATCCCGCCGGCCCAGACCCTCAGCGGCTATCTCGTCTACGAACTCCCGGACACCGCACGGGCGACCACGGTCCAGTTCGACGGCGCCACCAGCCGCCCCACCGGCCCGTGGAATCTGACCTGAGCAACGACGTGCGGACAACCGTGCCCGGGGCGCCGTGGCATCGGTGCCTCGACCAGCGATCACCCGTCACCAGGTCCCTGTTCTGTCAGTGCCGATCAGCACAATAAGTCCCATGACCACGCCTTCCGCAGCAGCGCCCGCCATCGACCTCGCCGACGAGGCCGCCTACCTTGAAGCCGTCGCACAGGCGCGGAAGGCTGCCGATGCCTACTACGGCGCCGGCGAGTCGGGGTTGGACGACGACGCGTACGACCGCCTGCTGCGCGGCATCACCGGTTGGGAGTCGGCGCACCCCGGACAGGTCGCGGCCGATTCCCCGTCCCAGCAGGTGGGAGGGGGTGTTACGACCGGCGACATCGCCCACACCGTGCCGATGCTCAGCCTGGGGAACGTCTTCTCGGAAGAGGACCTCACCGTTTGGGCGGCCTCGTTGGAGCGGCGGCTGGGCGGGGCTGCGGTCGCCGGCTGGGCTGTGGAGCCCAAGCTCGACGGGGTGGCCCTCGCGGCGCGCTACCGCGACGGGCGGCTGACGCAGTTGGTCACCCGCGGCGACGGGACCACCGGCGAAGACGTGTCCCACGCCATCGGCGACATCGCCGGCATCCCGCTGACCCTGACCGAGCCGGTCACGATCGAGGTGCGCGGCGAAGTCCTCATGACGGAGGAGCAGTTCGCCGCCGCGAACGAGCTGCGGACCGCGCACGGAGCCACCGCGTTCGCCAACCGCCGCAACGCGTCCTCGGGCTCGCTGCGCGCCAAGGACCGGGCGTACCGGATCAAGCAGACCTTCCTGGCCTATGCCGCGCTTACCGCCCCCGAGCACACCGACATCCCCGGCCTGGGCGATCTCACCCATACCCAGCTCGTCGCCCGCCTTGCCGACCTCGGGCTGGGCACCACAGTCGGCACGCCGATCGCCACGACCGCCTGCGCGACCCTCGACGAGGTTGTGGAACGCGTACACAAAATCGGCGCCCTGCGCGCGGAGCTCGACTTCGAACTCGACGGCGTGGTGATCAAGGCCGACAGCCCCGCCGACCAGGCGCAGGCCGGCATCGGCAGCCGTACGCCGCACTGGGCCACCGCGTACAAGTTCCCGGCGGCGCAGAAGATCACCGTGCTGCGGGCCGTGGAGTGGAGCGTGGGCCGCACCGGGGTGATCGCCCCGCGTGCCGTCCTCGAACCGGTCGACGTCGCGGGCACCACGATCACGTACGCGACGCTGCACAACCCGGCCGACATCGCCCGCCGCGGCCTGATGCTCGGCGACCACGTCATCGTCTACCGCGCGGGCGAGGTCATCCCCCGCGTCGAAGGCGCGGTCGCCGGCCTGCGCACCGGCGACGAGCAGCCGATCGAGTTCCCCGAGGCCTGCCCGCGCTGCGGCTCCGGCATCGACCGCAGCCAGGAGCGCTGGCGCTGCGAGCGCGGGCGCGCCTGCGGCCGCACCGAGGCGATCCGGTACGCCGTCGCCCGCGACGCGCTCGACATGGACGGGCTCGGCGAGAAGATCATCGTGCAGCTGGTCGACAAGGGTCTGATCGAGGACTTCGCCGACCTGTTCACGCTCACCCGTGACCAGCTGCTCACCCTGGACCGGATGGGCGACAAGAGCGCCGACAACCTCATGGCCGCGATCGACGCCGCCAAGGCCAAGCCCCTCAACCGCGTGTTCTGCGCCTTGGGCGTCCTGGGCACCGGCCGTTCCATGTCCCTGCGGATCGCCGCGTACTTCGGTTCGATGCAGGCCATCCGCGACGCCGACGCGGTCGCCTTGGAACTGGTCGACGGTATCGGCAGCGAGAAGGCCCCGGTGATCGTCGCGGAACTGGCCGACCTGGCCCCGCTCATCGACAAACTCGTTGCCGCGGGCGTGAACATGGACCAGCCGGGCTTCGTCTCCCAGGCCCCCGCGGACGCCGACCCGGAAGCCGCCGCCGACGAGTCCACGAGCGCCCTGCCGCTGGCTGGGATGACGGTCGTGGTCACCGGCGGGATGACCGGGCGCCTCGCCGCCTACTCCCGCACCGAGATGACCGAGTTGATCACCCGGGCCGGCGGCCGCTCCTCCTCCAGCGTCTCCGCCCGCACCCACCTCGTCGTCGCGGGCGAAAAGGCCGGCAGCAAACTCGCCAAGGCCGAGTCCCTGGGCATCGAGACGATCACTCCGGAAGAACTCGCCGCCCGCCTGGCCGACTTGCTGGCGTAGGGCGCCGAGTCGGCACAGGAAGGAGGGAGGCCCGGGCTCAGCGCGGGCCTCCCTCTTTTGCACCCTGCCAACGAGCCGTTCCTGTGGAACTCGTGGCTCGCGGTCGTGTGGTACCAGGACACGCCCGAAGTACCCGAAAGGGACGGCTTACTCCCGGACCGCGAAAGCACCCGCCGCGGCCGCCGACACCGTCGCCTCCGCCGCCCGTTCCGGCAGGTGCGGGTCCGGGTCGGTGCGCATGAGCACGAGCTGGTGGTAGACCGGTGCCGTGGCGGCGATCAGCAGGCTTCGGGCGTCCGTGGGGGCTGCGGGCAACTCACCGCGTGCGAGGGCGCGTTCGACGATGGTCTCGCATTGGGCGTAGCGGTCCTCCCACAGCCGTGTCTGGGCCTGCGCGGCCTGCGCGGAGTGGAACGAGGCGGCCATCAGCGCCACGGCGAACGACGGTTTGACGACCAGGGATTCCTGGATCTCCGCATTGAGCGCCGTCAGATCGCCGCGCAGTGAGCCCGTGTCCGGCGGCTGCCAGTCGATCTCGCCGGCCGCGGCTATGAGGTCGGCGAGCAGGCCGCCGACGTCGCGCCAGCGCCGGTAGACCGTGGCGCGGTGCACGCCGGCCCGGGTCGCGACTCCCTCCATCGTGAGGCCCTCGTGGCCGCCTTCGGCGAGTTCGGCGCGCACGGCGTCGAGGACCTGGGCACGGACGCGGGCCGTGCGGCCGCCGGGGCGGCGGTCCGGCGCGGCTTCGGCGGTGACAGAGGCAGGTGGGTTCGTCATCGGCAGTGATTATCCGGTTGATCAAGGAGGCGGAAGCATGCCAGCATCTTAACGCGACAGTTGTCGCTCTAACGCTACCGGAAAGGGTCCGCCTCCCCGATGCCCCCGATTCCCGCCGACCCGACCGTGCTCCACCCGATGCCCGAGCACCCGCGCGTCGTCCTGCTCAAGCCGCTGGTGACGTCGCCGTTGATCGACGTCGGCGACTTCTCCTACTACGACGATCCGGACGACCCGACCGCGTTCGAGACGCGCAACGTCCTCTATCACTACGGTCCCGAGCGGCTGGTCATCGGGAAGTACTGCGCGCTGGCGACGGGCACCCGGTTCGTCATGAACGGCGCCAACCACCGCATGGACGGCCCGTCCACCTTCCCGTTCCCCACCATGGGCGGTTCCTGGGCGGATCACTTCGACCTGATCACCGGCCTGCCGGGCCGCGGCGACACGGTCGTCGGCAACGACGTGTGGTTCGGGCACGGCGCCACGGTCATGCCCGGGGTGCGCATCGGCCACGGCGCGATCATCGCGGCCGGCGCCGTGGTCACCGGCGACGTCCCCGACTACGGCATCGTCGGCGGCAACCCCGCCCGGCTCATCCGCACCCGCTACGACGCCGCGGACATCGCCCGGCTCCTCGCCGTGGCGTGGTGGGACTGGCCTGTGGAGCACATCACCCGGCACGTCCGGACGATCATGTCGGGGACCGTGGCCGATCTCGAGGAGGCCGCCGCGCGGCTCGACCGCGCCTGACACCGCCCCGCCACCCGCTCCCCAGGCCGAAACGAGCGCCCCCATGTCCCCTCGTCGCACCCACATCGCCATGGTCGGTATCCCCGTCGTCAGCCACGTCCTGCCGAGCCTCGCGCTGATCCGCGAGCTGGTGGACCGCGGGCACCGGGTCACCTACGCCAACGACCCGTCCGCAGCCGACCGCATCGCGTCCAGCGGCGCGGAACTGGTCCGGTGTACTTCGACGTTGCCCGTCGCGACCAACGCGTGGCCCGACGACCCCATCGCCGCCGCGAGCCTCTTCCTCGACGACGCCGCCCAGGCGCTTCCGCAACTGCACGCGGCCTACGACGACGATCCCGCGGACCTGTACCTGTACGACATCGGCGCCTACGCCGCACGTGCCCTCGCCGAAGCGCAGGGCCGCCCGCTGCTCCAGCTGTCCCCGACGTTCGTCGGCTGGGACGGCTACGAGGAGGAAGTCGGCTCCCATCTACGCACGTTGCCGGGTGCCGAGGCCTACCGGGACCGGTTCGCACGCTGGCTCGCAACGTGCGGCGCGACCACCACGGACGTGGACGCCTTTTCCGGCCGGCCCCCGCGGGCCCTCGCCTTGATCCCGCGGGCGATGCAACCGCACGCCGACCGTGTCGACCCCGGCCGGGTGACCTTCGTCGGCCCCTGCTTCGACACCCGCGCGGACACGGATGCCTGGACCCGCCCGGCGGGCGCGGACAAGATCCTGCTGATCTCGCTCGGCTCGGCCTACACACACCGCCCCGCCTTCTACCGCCGGTGCCTCGCCGCCTTCGGCGACCTGCCCGGCTGGCATGTCGTCCTCCAGATCGGCAAGCACACCGACGTCGCCGAACTCGGCAGCATCCCGGCCAATGTCGACGTGCACTCCTGGATCCCGCAGCGAGCCGTCCTCGACCAAGCCGACGCCTTTGTCACCCACGCCGGCATGGGCGGCTGCGGCGAAGGCCTTCACGCCGGCGTCCCCATGATCGCCGTCCCGCAAGGCGCCGAGCAGTTCATGAACGCCGACCGCCTCGTCGAACTCGGCGTCGCCCACCGCCTGGACACCCCCGACGCCACCCCCGAAGCCCTCCGCACGGCCCTGCACGATCTGATGACCGACCCGGAACGCGCGGAACGATCACGCCAGTTGCAGGCCGCCGCCCGAGCCGAGGGCGGCACCCGGCACGCGGCCGACCTGGTCGAGGGGATGCTTGACACGACCGGGGACGCGGCGCGCTGAACATATACCCCGGGATTCGGCCGACCGAAGACGACAGCGCTCAATTGGCAGAGGCGCCCGACCGGACGGACGGCCCCTCGAGCGCTCTCCCGATCGTCGTGCGGCCCAGCCCCTGGGGCGATACCTCGACCTGCGGCGCCACACGCACGAGTTCGCCGACGAACTCCACCAGGCTCGGACGCACCCAGACCAGGAAGCCGCGGCCTCGGGAGCCGGCGGTGTCGATCCCGCACGTACCCATCAGCAGCCCCGGGCGTACGAAGCGAACCTGGTCCAGCGGTACGCGCCGACTCCGCAGAGGCGCACGCCACACGATCTCCGCGGCATTCACCTCCAACCGGTCGGCAACCCGGCACAGGACGACGTACGCGTCGAGCACTCCTATGACGACCATGCACGTGCCGACCACTGGATAGCTGCTGCCGGCGCGGAGTTCCGCGGCTGCGGACCATGCGCTCATGCCGGCCAGCACTCCGAGCCCGACGAACAGCCACAGCCGGAAGAGCCACGGCATTTGGTAAGTGCAGACGGCAGCAGCCTGTTCGTCGTGCGGCACGGAATCCTCCCCTGGGTCGGCCGCATGATCTTAGAGTCGCGAGCCCGGCAAGCGAAGAGAACTGCCCCCGTTCACACGGCCGCGAATCACCTACGCGTGGCGGTGAGCTACATGGTGAGCTTGACGACGTGTTCGGTGCCGGTGCCGCCGGCTGCGGCTGCGGGCGGGCGGCGGGCGGCGGGCGGCGGCACCAAGTTCGGACGGCACCGCACAACAGTGATCAGGCCTTCCGCCAAAGGGCGCAATTCCGCGCGCCGTGCCCGGTTTTCCGGGGTGGCGGCGGCCAGAATGACGAAACCTCGTGGTTGGCACGTGGTGGGCGCGGATCGCCGGGAGCTGTGAGCGCATGACGATCGATCGACGCGGTTTCCTGACCGCCCTCGGGCTCGGCGGCGCGATGGTCGTCACCGGCGCGGCCGGTGCCGCGGCCACCGGCACGCCGTCGGTGCGGCGCGTCCCCGGCCGTCGCGTCCCGGGTGCTCCGGTCGAACCGCCGGACTGGTCCGCGCTGAAGGCGCGGCTGGACGGGCGTCTGCTGCTGCCGGAGGACCAGGGCTATGCCGTGGCGCGGCTCGGCTTCAACGAGCTGTACGACACCCAGTACCCGGCCGCCGTCGCGCAGTGCACCTCCGCCGAGGACGTGCGGATCTGCCTCGACGCGGCCCGCGGCCACGGCGTCCCGATCGCGGCCCGCAGCGGCGGCCACAGCTATCTCGGGTACAGCGTGCCGAACGACGGCCTGGTCATGGACCTGCGGCCGATGGCGCGGGTCCGCGTGCTGGACGACGGCACCGCGCAGGTCGGCGCGGGCGCGCGGCTGATCGAGGTCTACGCCGCGCTGGCGGAGGCCGGACGCCTGCTGCCCGCCGGGTCCTGCCCGACGGTGGGCGTCGGCGGCCTCACCCTGGGCGGCGGCGTGGGCGTGCTGGCCCGCAAGTACGGCCTGACCTGCGACCGCCTGGTCGCGGCCGAGGTGGTCACCGCCGATTCCTGTGTGCGCACCGCATCGGAGTGCTCCGAGCCCGACCTGTACTGGGCGCTCCGCGGCGGAGGCGGCGGCAACTTCGGGGTGGTGACGCAGTTCACCTTCCGTACCGAGCCCGCTCCCCCGCTCACCGTCTTCTCGCTGCACTTTCCGCCCGGCTCGACACCGTCGGTGGTAGGCGCGTGGCAGGAGTGGATCGCGGACGCCCGGCCGGAGCTGTGGTCGAACTGCGTGGTCTCCGGCGGCACGCCCCCGACCTGCCGGGTGGGCGGCTGCTACGTCGGGCCGCAGAGCGAACTGGACCCGCTGCTGGACCGGCTGGTGGCCGCCGTCGGCACGCCGCCGACGTCGCGCTCGGTGCAGGCCAAGACCTACCTCGACGCGATGAAGTACATGGCGGGCTGCGCGAACGACACCATCGAGCAGTGCCACCTGCAGTCCGAGGGCGGCGTGCTGACCCGGGCCGCCTTCGTCGCGGTCTCCCGGGTGCTCCCCCGTGCCCTGGACCCGCAGCGGATGGTGCAGCTGATGGCCGGGCAGACCGGGATCGACCTGCTGCTGGACTCAATGGGCGGCGCCGTCGCGCAGCTCGCCCCCGACGCGACCGCTTTCCCGCACCGCTCCGCGCTCGCCACCGCTCAGGTCTACGTCGGCACCACCCCTGGCGGCCAGGAAGAGGCCACCGAGGCGGTGGACGCGATCCGGGACGGGCTGGCCGCGCTGGGCGCGACGGGCGCGTACGTCAACTACATCGACGCGAGCCTGCCGGACTGGGGCACCGCCTACTACGGCCGGAATCTGCCGCGGCTGAAGCAGGTGGCGCGGCACTACGACCCGGACCAGGTGTTCGCTTTCCCCCAGTCGGTGGCACGCGCCTGACGGGCACACGCCTGCCCCCCGCTCGGCGGGTCGCCGAGCAGCATGTGAAGACCCTGTCATGCCCGGATGAACCGTCGGAAAACATCCGATTTGGGCTCTTTGCCACCTCTTTACCTTTTGATCCTGTGTGACCGTCCGCGTGCCCTGTGTCGCGCTCCCGAACAGCCGATACAGGGTCCGTCGCCGTGCGTGAGAATTTCCGCACGCTGCGGAGGGCCCGTGTCGCCCTCCGTGAGATATTCCGTATTCCCGAAATTTCTCGGATTGCCTTCGGCGACAAGGCATTTGGGTATTCAGCGAAGCGTCGTTTAGCTTCGTCCTCGTCGGTGCAACGCCGACCCCACTCGCCGGAACGCCGAATTCTGCCGCCGGCCGGGCTGGGACCGCTGAGTAAGCGATGACGGCAGAAGCGGGGGAACCAGGTGAAATCCGCCGGACCGGCGGTGCGCTGCGGCGCGCCCGGGACGGCTTGGGGTGAAGCCATGCCTCGAACGCCCTGAACAGGGCCATCGACGGCTGGCCGGGCAACTCCAGCCCGAATCCGACAGCTCACCTCGCAGGCGTGGGAGAGGAACTACTTCATGCTGTCTGCGACCCGCAAGCGCCTTACGTCCAAGTCCCGTTTCGCCATCGCCGCCGCCGGTGTCACCGGCGCCGCGATCGCCGCGCCGATGATCGGCGCCACCAGCGCCTCCGCCGCACCGGTGAGCACGTGGGACAAGGTCGCGGCGTGCGAGTCGACCAACAACTGGTCGATCAACACCGGCAACGGTTTCTACGGTGGGCTCCAGTTCACCAACTCCACGTGGCAGGAGTTCGGCGGCACGCAGTACGCGCCGCGCGCCGACCTGGCCACCAAGGACCAGCAGATCGCGATCGCCGAGAAGGTGCTCGCCAGCCAGGGCCCCGGCGCCTGGCCGGTCTGCTCCGTCAAGGCGGGCCTGACCAAGAACAGCGGCACCCCGTCGCTCGACACCGGCTCCTCGGCGTCGGCCGCCAAGACCACCCAGCAGGCCGCCCCGAAGGCTGCCGCCAACTCGGCCTCCACCTCGGGCGGCTCGCAGCTGAGCGAGGACCGCGCGTCGCGTTCCGAGGCCCGTCCGCAGGCGTCCGCGCCGGCCGCGACGACCACCGCCGCCACGTACTCCGTGGTCTCCGGTGACACGCTGTCGAAGATCGCCGCCTCCCAGCACGTCTCCGGCGGCTGGCAGAAGCTGTACCAGGACAACCGCAGCGTCATCGGCGGCAACCCGAACCTGATCAAGATCGGTCAGAAGCTGAGCGTGTCGGGCAAGACCGCCGCGGCGAAGCTCACCGAGGACACCAAGGCCGCGGCCTCGACGTCCACCACCTCCTCCTCGTCGTCCTCCTCCTCGTCCTCGTCCTCCTCCTCGTCGGCGTCGAAGCTGACCGAGGACAAGGGTTCGAGCAGCTCGACCGCCAAGTCGCAGAGCAGCAGCACCGCGAAGTCCTCGGACAGCAGCAGCTCCTCCTCGACCGCGTCGTCGACCGGCTACGTCCGCCCGGT